>JAJUIB010000004.1 GCA_029265615.1 Spirochaetota bacterium | reverse complement strand
GGGGGGCGAAGGAAGCCATTGATATCATCGCGAAGATCTATGCAACGGAGGCTGAGCTTCGCAGAAGGCTTGAGAAAAAGTCAGTCAGCGAGGATCAGTTTACAAGCCTCCGCGCGCTGCGCATGGCACCGCACTTTGACGAGCTCCATGCGTAGTTTGGAGCCAAAGAGGCCACGGTAGGCGCCACAAAGCAAACTTGGCCTGGCTATCGCCTACGCGCAGAAGGTATTCGATCGAGCGGTTCGATTTGTTGATCACCCGCTTCTCACGCCGGATACAAACGCGGTTGAAAATACGATACGGCCATTTGTTGTGGGGCGCAAGAATTGGCTGTTTTCGGGAAGCCCGCGTGGTGCGCATGCACGCGCGGGGATTTACAGCCTGATTGAAACAGCCAAGGCAAACGGGCACGAGCCATATGCCTATCTTTGCCACCTCTTTGATGCCGTACCGACCTGTCGCACCGAGGCCGAACAGGAAGCGCTGCTTCCCTATCGACTCAATCCGTCAAGCTATACGTTAAACGCGGAATAATTAGCGCTTACGACGGATCCGCCCCTTTGCAAGTTATATAAAATTAACAGACGCCGTTCGCTCGATTTGCCTCCTTGACAGCGTAGCCACTGCACCATAGTCTCAGACTAGGTTCAGTCGGTCGATCGACCGACTGAATAAGTATCAAGGAGGCTTGCATGGCCTATCGCATCGGCCCGACCTGCATCGGCTGCGGTGCCTGTGTCCGCGTCTGTCCTGTCACGGCCATTTCAGGGGAACGGGGGGCGATGCATATAATCGACCCCGCCCGCTGCATCGAGTGCGGTGCATGCGGCCGCCTGTGTCCGAAAGCCGCGGTGAGCGACGAGCAGGGACGGGAAATAGATCGGCTCCTTCCCCGAAGCCGCTGGCCCAAGCCCTCGTTCACACTCGCGCGGTGCATTTCCTGTGGCGCCTGCGCGGAACACTGTCCCGCAGGTTGCATCGAAATGAGCGATGGAAAGCCGGGCGGTTTTGAATCCTGGCCCCGACTCGCCCGCCCGGACGCCTGCGTCGCCTGCGGCTACTGTGCCTTCTACTGCCCCATGTCCTGCGTCGTCATCACGCACCCCCGTTCGGAGGCGAAATGCAACGCGACACCGCCACCTGAATGCACGAAGGAGCCCCGCACATGAAAACGATCATCGGAGAATCACGCCGCTACCTCGAGGTCGACCTTTCTTCAGGCACTGTTCGTGTTGTCATGCCCGATGATGAGGAGCTCCACGACTACCTCGGCGGCAAAGGGCTCGGCCTCAAGTTCATATACGACCGACTGGGTGGTAAGGACGGTTCGGCGCTCGGAGCGGTCGATCCCCTCGGGCCGGAGAACATCCTCGCCTTTATGATGGGCGCATTTCTGGGAACGGGAGCTCCCTGTTCGGCGCGCTTTGCCGGCGTTACGAAATCACCGCTCACCGGCCTTATGGTCACATCCTCCTGCGGCGGGCCCTTCGGGATGGCGCTCAAAACCGCAGGCTGGGACGGCATCCTCGTCACCGGCAAAGCGCACCGCCCCTCGGTGCTCCGCGTCGACGAGCACGGCGCGCGCATCGAACTTGCCGCGGAACTTTGGGGACTCGAAACCGGCCCCGCGCAGGAAAAGCTTGTCGACAACCCGCGGCTGGGCGCGCTCGTCATCGGGCCCGCGGGCGAGCGAGGCGTCCTCTACGCAAACATCCGCTCGGGGCACCGCTATCTCGGTCGAGGCGGCATGGGCGCGGTAATGGGCGCAAAAAACCTAAAAGCGGTCGTGGCGCTCGGCCGCTCATACGAAATCCGCCCCGCCGACCCCGAACGCTATGCGCGCCTCAACGAGCGGGCGCGGCGCTACATCAACCGCAACGGCTTCATCCGCGCTTTCCGCGCTTACGGCACAAACTACGGGGTCAACCCTGGCGTCGATCGGGGCTACGCGCCGGTCCGCAATTTCCGCGACCGCACGGATGAGCGCTGCCGAGCCCTCTCTGGCGAGGCGATGGCCGAGCGATACCGCACAACGCACGCGGCATGCGCCCCCTGTACGGTACTCTGCGGCCACAAGGGAACGTATCCCGACGGAAAAGTCCGCCACATTCCCGAATACGAGACGGTTGGGCTCTGGGGCGGCAACATCATGAATTTCGACCCCGACCTCGTTGCCGTCTGGAACGACCGCATGGGGGAACTTGGACTCGACACGATCAGCTGTGGCGCCACGGTGAGCTGGGCGATGGAAGCCGCGGAAAGGGGCATACGGCCGAGTGCTCTCGCTTTCGGAAAAACGGACAATATCATCTCCATGCTCGACGACATCGGCTATCGCCACGGCGAAGGCGAAGAGCTCGGCCTCGGCTCGCGGAGGCTCGCCCAAAAATACGGCGGCCTCGAATTCGCCGCCCAGGTGAAGGGTCTGGAGATGGCAGCCTACGATCCGCGCGCGGGCTGGGGCCAGGGCCTCAATTACGCCGTCGCAAATCGCGGGGGCTGCCACCTCAATGCCTATCCCATAGCACTCGAGGCGATCTTCCGCTACCTTCCGCAGTACTCGGTCCACGGCAAGGCGAGCTGGGTCGACTTCTTCGAGGACTTTTTCTCCGCGGTGAACTCGACCCAGACCTGCCAGTTTTCCGCCTTCGGCTACCTTCTCGAACCGCCGATCGCGAAGTACACGCCACGGCCGCTCCTCAAAATCGCCATGACCATTGCGCCCGACATCGCACAACGCCTCCTCGACTGGTCGTGCCTCTCGGGGCTTTTCGAAGCCATCACCGGAAGGCGAATGCCCCCTAAGGACTTCCGCCGCGCGGGTCGCAGAACCCACGTCCTTGAGCGGCTCATGAACTGTCATTGCGGTGTTCGTGCGCGAGACGATACCCTCCCGGCAAGATTCCTCACGGAAGCCAAGACAAAGCACCCCGATGAGAGCGTCGTGCCAATCGAGCCCCTTGTCCGTGCTTACTACCGACGCAAGGGCTACGACAGCGACGGAGTGCCTACGGCGCGCACCCTCGCAGACCTCGGCATCAAAGCCCCCCGCGCAACGGGGGCGCAGCCGGACGCTGTGGTGGCGACTAAAAGCGGGGCATAGTCCATGGCGGCAGTCAACCCAGATGCGGACAGTCGCGAACTCATCCTTGCCGCAGCCGAAGCCATCGTCGCTGAGCGCGGCGTCGCCGCCGCGAGCCTCGCCGACATTGCAAAAGTCGCAGGCGTCTCGCGCGGAACGCTGTACTACCATTACCCATCCAAGGACGACCTCATCCTCGACATCGCCGAGCGGCACATGGCCGCGCTCACCGCACGTTTTTTCAGTCTTGCACGCTCGGGCGCCGCGGTTGGGCTCGCGGGCATGTTCGAAGCGCTCGAACGGGAGGTGCTGGGCGACGGCATGCGCTCAGCCACGCACATCCACCTCGTCCAGTGCGCGTTCGAGGGCAACGAGGCCGTGCGCGAACGGCTTGCAAAAAGCTACACGCGGTGGATCGGCATGGTCGCCGAAGAGCTCGCGCGAATTGGCATCGATACGGGATGCGGCGAAGCGGCGGGAGCGCTCGTCGTCGCCGCCCTGGACGGACTTGTGATACAGCGGCGGGTTCGCGGCCCCGGCGGCCATGAGGAGGCTGGCGAGATCGCCCGCCTCCTTGCGCAGGCGGTCGAGCGGAGAAAGGAGGCGGAATTCGATGAACAGCATTAAACAAACATCGCACAACGCGCCAAAACCACGAAGGCGCCCCTTCGCACGCTCGTATGCACGTCTTGCTCTCGGACTCGTGGGCAGGGCCTTTGCCGTGGCACAGCGCATAGACCCCGAGGTACGTCGCGAACTCTCAGGCCTTCCCCGGGGCTTTTCCTTCGCCCTTGCGGTGCACCCGCACGGTCCTTCTATCTGCCTGCGTATGGGCGACAAGGGCCGCCTCTCGTATACGGGCCCCGCTCCAGAGCGCCCCGACGTCCTCATGCGCCTCCAGAACATGTCATCGGCGTTGGCGGTGCTCACGTTTTCAAAGAGCGCCTTCGAGGTCTATGCACGGAACGGCCTCGCCGTTTCGGGGGACCTGCCCGCGACCATGGCGATAATCAGGGCTCTTGGCCTCGTGGAGACCCTTCTCCTGCCGCGCGCGATCGTGCGGCGCGTTTTAAAGCGCGTTCCTCCGATCCCCGCCTTGCGGAAACACGCGGAGCGGCTTGCCATCTACCTCGCCCTGCCCTTCGCGGGGCCGCGAAAGGAGCACGATTATGCAGCGTAATGATTATTTCGAGTTTCACAACCCCGTTAAGATCCTCGCGGGAAAGAGCGCCCTCGATGCGCTTCCGAACGAACTCGAACGTCTTGGTTCACATAGACCGCTCATCGTGGCGGACAAGGGCGTGCGCGCGGCAGGCCTCATCGACGTTGTCATGAAGGCGACAGGCGAGTCAAATTTCGAACCCGCCGCCCTTTTCGACGAGGTGCCGCCGGATTCGGGGACGCGTACCGCCGCCGCCGCCGCGCGCCTCTACCGCGAAACCTGCTGCGACGGCATTGTCGCGATCGGCGGAGGATCCGTCATCGACACCGCAAAGGCGGTCAACGTGCTTGTAACCAAGGGCGGCGACGATCTGGTCGCTTACTCCGGCGCGGGTGCAATAACGGGCCGACTGTCGCCCTTCATCGTTATCCCGACCACAGCTGGCACGGGAAGTGAGTGTACACTCGTGGCCGTCGTCCGGGACGACGATCGTGGCCGGAAGCTCCTCTTTGTCTCCGCTTCGCTTCTCCCCGATGCCGCTATCATCGATCCGCGCATGACGCTCACCCTGCCTCCACTCGTAACCGCGGCGACCGGCATGGATGCGCTCACCCATGCGATCGAAGCCTCGTACTGCCTCGGGAAAAACCCGCTTTCAGACTCGTTCGCGGAGAGGGCGATCGAAATCGTCGCACGGCGACTCGCGGCGGTGACGCGCACGCCGAGCGATGTTGACGGTCGTCTCGAACTTGCGCTCGCATCCACGATGGCAGGCATCGCGTTCTCGAATTCGATGGTCGGACTCGTCCACAGCCTCGGCCATGCGACGGGCGCCGTGTGCCATGTGCACCATGGGGTCGCGATGAGCATCTTCCTCCCCCATGTCCTCGAATACAACCTGAACCGGCGCGGCGCAGAGATCGGCAAGTTGCTCCTGCCGCTCGCAGGACCGGAGGCATACTTTTCGACACCCGACGGTAAACGACCGCATGAGGCAATCGCACGCATTAGGGCACTCCAGGAAGAGCTTGCCGCACTGGCGGGTCTTCCGCGCAGACTTTCGGAAACCGGTAAGGTGAAGCGGGAGGACTTGGACGAGATCGCCCGCTCGGCGGTCGATGACGCCTCCTTAGCGTACAACCCCGAAGAGGCAGACATCGCCGATTGCCGCGCGCTTCTCGAGCACGCGTACTGAGACTCCACGCCGTCTTATGGACGCCGTCTCATGGACGCCGCCCATAAGGTCGCGCGCGACGCTTGCCCAAAGGAGCCTTACGGGTATAGCATCATCCGCCGGAAGGCCATCATGCTCATCTATGGACGAAATTTTACCGTCACCGCCCGCGATGTCGACCCGCAGAACAGAGTCCGTGCCGACGCGATCGCGCTCATGCTTCAGGAAAGCGCCGCCCACCACGTCGACACCTGGGGCATGTCCATCCCCGACCTGAACCGGCAAGGGCGCACCTGGGTGCTCGCTCGCCTTGCAGTCGATCTTGGCGGAAGACCTGGATGGAAGGACGAGCTCTGCGTCGAAACCTGGTCGCGCGGCTACCGGGGCGCCATCGCGACGCGCGACTTCGTCGTGCGCCGCGGGGACGGAGGTATGGTCGCACGCGCGACGAGCGTCTGGTTCGTCATCGACCTTGCGACGCGGAAACCCGTACGGCTCGCCGAGTACGAGCCATTATGCGAGCACGCTCCCGAGAAGCGTTCGGGAGCCGAGGAACCTGGGCGAATCGACTTCCCCGGAGGCGACTTCACATCCCGTCTGCTCGAGGTGCGCGCCGCGGATCTCGACCTCAATGGCCATGTGAACAATCTTCGCTACCTCGAGTGGCTCTATGAGTCCGCGAATATCGACATTCTCGCAACGCGGCGCCTTTCCCGCATCGAGATACACTTTCTCTCGGAGACGCATTATCCGGACCGGGTCGAGCTTCGCGCCGCCAAAGAACCCACCTCGGGGGACGAGCTCGGCCTCGTCCACTCGATCCTGCGCGGCGACGGCGTCGAGGCTGTCCGAGCCCGGAGCCGTTGGGTGTCCCTTGGTCAAGAGGCCTAAGATCCGGCGCCGCGCATAGTGCGGCTACCTCGGCCGGTTATCCCTGCGGACGATGCGCGGGCCATGCGCCCCCGGGACGACGGCGACACGGGACGGCCGCCTGCGAGCGCCGCGGACGAAGGCCGCAAGATCGAGCGCCGCGGGGCCAAAGACCTCGTCGGGGTCGTAGGAAAGCTCAAGCTCTGACCTCTCCCCCTCCGCGAGCGCCCGCGCGTAGGCCCCATTAAGTCGCACAACGTCTTTGAGCGCCGGAAGAATACGTTCAAGGCCGCGTCCTGCGTATTCACGTTCGAGAAACGAAAGCTGCAGTGACTCTATGGCGGCATGAGCGCAAGGGAGCCCGGACTTCCGCGTAGTCAGAAAATCTGCGAACCCTGCAAGGAATGTCGAAGGCCGCATTTTAAGTGGCTTAAGCGCGCGGAGAAACCACGACACAGCGCGCCCCCTACTGTAGAAAACATCGCAGGCCAGGGCGAGGCGCGATGCGCGATCGAGCTTCACAGGGGGGAAGCCTGGCGACGAACGGAGAAGGTAGGGAGGGCGGGGGTCGTACTCGAGTCCAAATTCCACAGCGCGCTCGCGAAGCTCGGTCCCCGGTAGCACCGCCAGAGGAAAGATGTCGAGATGGTTTGGTGCAAGACCGATGGCGAAATCGAGGCTACGCGCAAAGCCCTCGTATGAGTCGCCGGGAAGCCCATACATGAGATCGAGACCGTAGATCGCGCCCATCTCGTCAAGGTAGCCGATCCTACGCGCAAAGTCCTCAGGGTCAAGCCGGCGTCCCACGCGCGCCGCAACCTCGGGGTCGGCGGTCTGCAGGCCAATCTGGAGCGAGCAGTCCAAAGAGGCAAATCTCCGCGCAAGCTCTCGGTCGATGAACTCGGCACGGAGCTCGAATTTCCAATGGATGTTGTGCCCCTGTGCGGAAAGAAGGTCAAGAACGGCGCGAGCGCGCGCCCGATCGGCGTTGAAGGTCGGATCGAGGACAAAAACCTGGAACACGCCTTCACGCGCTTCACGCGCTACGCGGGCGAAAAGCGCAAGCTCGGCCTCGATGCGCTCGCGCGGGAAACGCCGTACCCCCGGCTCGCCCTTTCCCTCGTAGCAGTATGCACAGCGGAAGGGGCAGCCGCGCGCAAGCTCCCAGAGCGCCCCACCATGCTGCGCCGGGTCGAGGAGTCCGCCCGTCCACGGCGAGGGAAGTCGCGCAAGATCCTCGGAAGGGGCGCGGCAGGAGGCGCCAGTATCCGCGCCGCGGATCGCGATGCCAGGAAGCGCAGCAAGCGCCTTTAGCACGGAGTCGGCGCGTCGCGCACCCCGCGGCGCTAAAGGCGATATACCCGCGAGAAGCTCAAGCGCACGCGGCGCAAGCACCTCGCCCTCGCCCCGGACGACGAACGCAAGCGGTGCCTCGGAAAGCACTCCCTCGGGATCGGCCGTCGCCTCAGGTCCCCCTGCAAAAAGCAGCACGTTAGCCGATCGAGCTCCGATCTCGTGTGCTACCGCAGCAGCGAGTCCGCGGTTCCACGAATAGATGGAAAATCCCACCGCATCGGGCGCAAGAGCGAACAGCCGATCCGCGAGCGCCGCGGCGGACTCGCAAACGAACCCTTCGACGATGTGGCAGTCGAAGCCGGCCGCGCGGAGCGCCACCCCGACCGAGGCCGCGCCGAGAGCGACAGCCTCAGGGGATTCCTCGACGTGGATCGCAAGAAGGGCGATGCGCTTCATGCCGAACAAGATAGCTCAAAACGCCCCTTTCGCGCGAGGGGCACTCCAGGCGTGGACGGCCTAGGCGTGCACAAGACTACTCAGGGCCTACGCTCCTCTGGCTCACGACGGTCGTGGGAGCGGACGAATGCCTCGGGGACGATGAGGTGCTCCTTCGTTTTAGAAAAGGAAAGCGTCTGTCCGCGCGCAAGCCGGGACAAGGCGGCGTCAATCTCGTCGCGCGGAACGCCGAGGTGGCCGTTGATCCATTCGACGAGACCCGCGACAGGGATCTTGTAACTTCCGTCGTGAATGCGCTCCCCCGTACGACGGGCATAGTCCGCGACACCGCGGCAGAAGCGCTCCTTGGGCTGGGTCTCGATAAGCTCGGAAACCTGTTCGTTTGAACGACGGATGCGCTCGACAAGCACTTTGATGATCTTGAGCGCGAATTTGCCGTTCTGGAGGATCATCGACTCGAAACTCGGGCGATCGACCGCAAGGAGTCGGCTGCGACG
The DNA here is from genome assembly GCA_029265615.1 of Spirochaetota bacterium. Classification (GTDB taxonomy): domain Bacteria; phylum Spirochaetota; class Spirochaetia; order Treponematales; family Rectinemataceae; genus JAEUJG01. Next base: position 151,375 of record JAJUIB010000004.1, on the reverse strand, counting down.
CGCAGCGACGGCGGTTGCCGATCGGGGCCGGTCGTCAAGCAGCGTCATCTCCCCAAAGAAGTCGTTCGGCGTGTCGACGACCTTGAGAACCGCCTCGCCGCCCTCGACGCGCTTTTTGAGTTCGACGGCCCCCTCGAGGAGCACATACATCGTATCGCCGCGTTCGCCCTCGCGGAAAATAACTTCGCCGGCTTCGAAAGTCCGCACCGCTTGATCCATCATAGAGGGGAATTCTACTCGCGGCGCAGGCACGGGGCAAGAGCGCCCCGCACGCGGGGATCAGCCGTGCGGAAAGGACGCCGCATGCATGAATATCGCGCCCGCAACCGCCGCGTTGAGCGAATCGGCACCTCCCGCCATGGGGATGGTGAGCCGCTCGACCACGCCAGTGAGCCATTCGGGCCCAAGTCCCTCGTACTCGTTGCCGATGAGGAGACAGAGGCGCTCTGGCGGCTGCCACGAAGCGAGGGGGCGGGCTTCCGGATCGAGCACCGCCGCCGCGAGGGCGTAGCCCAGCGCCTGCAGTTCGTCCAAGGCATCAGGTCCCGCGACCGTGAACAGACAGAGTGAGAACGCGGCGCCCATGGAGACCCTGAGGGCGCGCCGCGAAAATGGATCGGCGGAGAGCGGCCCGAGGCCCGCCGCCTCGAAGCCGAGCGCCGCGGCGCTCCGGAGAAGCGAACCGAGATTTTCGGGATCAGCGGTCGCGGGGAGGAGGAGGACCCGCCCTGGCGATGGTCTCCCGGCACCGCCAGCGCGCGGGGTGAGGACCTCCGCAAGCGAGCGCGGTGCGGGGCGGCGCGCGGCCGCGATGACACCGCGGTGGAATGCGTACCCTGCGACCTCCGCGAGTTTGGGTTCGGGAAGGGTCACGACGGGGCAGCGCCCCGCGGCGAGCGCTTCGAACCGCGGCGCGAGCGTGGGCACCGATAAGACGCCGAGGGGCGAAAAGCGCGGCGCAGCAGCGAGGAGCCGCTCCGCAAGAAGGCGCCCCTCCGCCACGACGATCCCTTCCGCGCAGAGGTCGCGCTCGCGCAGATGGGCGAATGCGGCGAGGTCGGGGCCGAAGGAATGGGCGTCGTCCGCGGACATTCGCTTTAGGAGGAGCGACCAGAGACAACGACGCGGGTCGGAAAGGCGAATTCGATGCCCTCCGCCTCAAACCGCGCAAGGACCGCGCGATTCACCGCATCGATGGTGCCAAGGTAGCTTGCGCCCTTTTTGATGTAGAACACGAAGGTGAGCCGGAGCGAGGATTCCGCAAAACTCGAAAGCCCGCAGACGATCTCCTCTTCAATGTCGGCGACGGAGGAAGGCATGGCGCGCAAGATGGCAAGTGCGCGCTCGACGCCCGCCGACCCCGAGGCATAAGTGATGTCGAGGTACTCGACGATCTTTGTCGACGGCTCTGAGGCGACGTTCTCGATGGGGCTCGCGGCGAAGCTCGCGTTGGGGATGGTGACAATGCGGTTGTCGAGCGTCCTGAGCTTGGAGGTTCTAATGCCGATATCGACGACCGTGCCATCGACGCCGTTCACCTTGATCCGATCGCCGAGCTTGAACGGCCGGTCGATAAAGATGGTGAAAGACCCGAAGAGGTTCGAAAGCGTGTCCTTGGCGGCGAGGGCGACGGCGACACCGCCGATGCCGAGGCCGGCGATAAGGGCGCCAACATCGTAGCCGGCATTCTTAAGGCCGATGAGGGTGGCAAGCGTCCAAACAATCACCTTAAGAATCCGCCGGACGATCGGAAGAAGTTGATCGTCGAGATCACCTTCGGTACGCTCAACGAGCGGCTTCACATATTCCTCCGCAACCGCGTCGATGATGCGCGCGCACACCCAGCCTACGGCAAGAGAGACGAGGATGTAGTAGGCCTTATCGATGAAGGCCTCGGCGCCGCTACCGGGCTTAAGCGCCTCCACGCCAAGCCGCGCACCCGCGAGGATGAGGATGAACACAAGGGGGCGTTCGGTGACCGCGAGGATAATGTCGTCGACGCGGTTCTTGGTCTTTTCGGAGACCTTTTTGAGAAGGCTGGCGGAAATCCACTTGACGAATATGCCGGCGAAAAATCCGCCCACGATGTAGAGCGCCGCGGTGAGCCAGAGAGAGAGCGGGCGCCCGCCGAACTGCTGTTCGAGAAAGGAAGGCATGGCTTAGTACCTCGCATTGCCGTGATATGCGGCTGGAGCATGCCGTGAAAGGGCGAGCTTGGGCAAGAGCTTCGTGCGTGTGCCGCAACCGCGTACATGCGTACGCTGTGTCCGCAATCTGCGCCTTTTAGTTTGTGTCGCCAAACTCGGCCGAAAGCCGCGCGAAGAGGGAGCGGTGCGAGCTTTGTGCGCGGAAGAATACTGGAGGGCGGCCCAGGGGCGCTGCAAGCTCGCATGTGCCTCCCTCGGGATATGCGCGGCCATCAAAAAGTCCAATCCATGCATCGCGGGGGAGCCGCAAGCGCCTTGTGCGGGCATTCGGGGCCAGCACCGGGTAAACCGCAATATCGCGGCCCAAAAGGAATGCGTGGTCCGCATCGAATCCGAAATCCTCGTCGTAATGGAAGAACAGCGGCCGCATCGCAGGAAGCCCCTCGCGCACGGCCTCGTCCACAACATCGCGGAGATAGGGTGCGAGCGCGGCGTGGAGCCGCGAGAAGCGCGCAACCGCGGCAATAGTCTCCTCGTCAGAATCGAACTGCCAGTTCGCCTCCGGCCGATTGCCCTCATGCGTGCGGAAGACAGGCGAGAAGCACGCGAGCTCAAGCCAACGCAGGAAGAGCTCTTTTGAGCGCGTCACGCCCGGCAAGGTGGTATAACCGCCTACGTCGCCATGACAGAGCGGCACGCCGCTCATTGCGAGCGAAAGGCTTGCACGGACGACCGAACCTAGCCCGTAATCCTCGCTCCAATCCACATGTTGGTCCCCATTCCAGACGAGCCCCGCATGTGCCGCAACGCCCGTGTAGCCGCTCCTGACAAAAAAAAGCGCATCCCCCGCACAGCCCGCTTCAGCGACCGCCTCCTCGTTGAGACGCGCCCAGAGGACGGGCCAGCGGTTGTGCCATTCGCGACCCGTACCCCGCGCAAGAATCGCATCGGCGGGGAGGTATTCGCCGAAGTCCGCCATCCAGCCCTTGAGCCCGAGCTCGAGCATATTTTTCTTCATAATTGACTTAAGCCAGTCGTAGGCAGCTGGATTCGTAAGATCGACGATGCCGAAAGGGAAGCTCGTCGCCGCCGTAAGGTAGGGTCCGCCCCGAGGATGCCGCGCAAGAAATCCGCGCTCGAACGCCTCGGCATAGAGGACCCCGTCCTCGCATAGGTAGGGATTCACATAGCCAAGAAACGCCACGCCCTCCTCTTCCCAGCGCGTAATGCACTTTGCAAGATCCGGGTAGAGCGCAGCATCCCAGCGCCAATCCCAGCGGAGCTGGGTTCCGAAGTAGGTCTTTCGCTGGCCCTCCCAGTCCTGGGCCCAAATTCCGCAGACACAGGCACCCGCGGTGCACAGCCGCCTGAGCTTCTCCTCGCATCGCGCCGTGCCGCCCTGGATGCCGAGCACCATACCTCCATAGACCCAGGACGGAAGCGGCGAGGGACGGCCAACAAAGGCCGAAAGCTTCCGCAAAAGCGAGGGGTAGACTGGCTCACCGTCACGCCTCTCGGCTCCGCCCATCACAAGCGCATGCGGAACACCGTGAAAGCGGATAACGTGTCGATTGCGGCGCCTAAAATCGAACGTTCCATAGCCCTCGGCGTCAACGTGGCAGAAATAGCCAGCCGAGGAAATGAAGGTCGGAAGAGGAAAGTAGGTCGAGTAGTGCGAAAAGGCGCGGACGCGGGGCCGGATGCCAAACTTGAGGAGAAGGACCTTGCGGACCGCCTCGAAAAAGCCTATGTGCTCCTCAACCCAGTTCCTTACCCGTTCGCCGCGTAGGTCGAGCCGCGTGAAGCGCTCGCCGCAACCGTAGATGCGCTCCTCGGGTGTAGCGTGCAGCGCCAGGGCGATCGCCGCGCCGGGATCGCAGGATTCGAGCTCGAGGCGGAGTAGCCCCTCGTGCTCGCGCGCGCGGATTATGAGCCTGCGCCGCCCGCGCATAAAAACGAGCGTCGCGCCTTCGCCATCAGAGGCGGCGGCCTCCATGCGGAGCGGCCTAAGAATGCTCAGATCGAGGATGCGGAACCGACCCTTGAAATGGAAAAACAAAACCCGGCTATGGCCGAGACGAACTGCGGGATCGTGCGGCGCGTGACGGAGAACCGTCCGCCCATTGTGCCTGAGCTCCAAAACCCGCCCTTCGCGCGCAAGGTCGACCATGGCTTTCCGCTCCACAGGTCTAGAACCGCACTTCGGGGTTTTCCCCATAGATGCGGGGTAGCGCGCCCTTTTCGACGAGCGCGGCGCGCTCAGGATGGGCGATGAGCCACTTGTTTCGCATAAAAAGGAAAGCGGCCTCTTCCTCCCCTTGGGCAAGGGCGTCGCGCGCCGCGCGGCGCTCGGCTTCGCTTAAGGGGGAATTCGTGCCGCGGGGCAGGACAACAAGGCTCTTAAAGCCCGCCTCGCTAAGCCGGCACGGCGCCAAGTGGAGCGTCCCGGGTTCGAGGAGGAGAGCGGCGCCGCGCGGCACATAGACGAGGACAACGCGCGAAGCGTCGTAGCACAGGCCCTCGACGCGACGCTCTAAGTCCTCGACACGGCCGAAAAGGAGGGCGAGATCGTTCACCGCGACAAGGACCTCGGGCGTCTTGTGCCACTCAAGCCCGTTGAGCCGGGAATTCGGGCCTGAGTTCCATCCGATCTGGAGCTCGACGAAGCCGAAAAGCGGCGCGAAGGCGGCGGCTTCGGCACGGGATTCGAGTTCGGGGACCGAAGCGACATAGGCGTTCGCCTCGAGCCCCGCAGGGACAAGCTGATCCGCGGCATCGACGAGCGACCCCACCCCCCCGAGGCGGACAGGGCGAGCATAGCGCTTAAGGGCGGCGTCCTCCAGGGCGATCGAACGGAGGCGTGGGTTTTTCGCGGCGAGCGTGGCGGCGTCCATGTCCTCTCCTAGAACAGTAGCATGACGAGGCCCGTCGCAAAGAGCGTTGCAAAGACGAGCGTCGAAAAAACGGCGGGCGTTGCCTTGTCGTGTAGCTTTTCGCCTGCCACGATTCCCGCCCCGAGGAAGGGCAGCATGAGGGCCGTGGCCTTGAGCGCGGGCGCGCCAAGGCTTCCGCCTGCAAGATACGAGCCGATAATGACGGTATTGAGCGTCGTCCACAAAAGACAGAGCGTTGCGCGGAACCTTCCCTTGTCTGGAAGTGCCTTCGCGGCGTAAAGCACGACGAAGGGCCCGCCTGAAGAGAACATGCCGTGCACGACGCCGCCTGCGACGAGGAGGAGGTAATACGGCCAGCGGCGCTTCGCGTCCGCCCCCCGCCGCAAGGCCGCACGCCGCGCAAGAAGCGGCTTTGCGAGCTGGAGCGCGCTTGCAAGGACGATGAAGATGGCAAGCACGCGCTTGAGAGAGCCGACCTCGATCGTCCGAAAGAGGTACATGCCGACAGGAAGCCCGCATAGCACAAAGCCGAGGATGATCACGTACTGCTTAAAGTCGATGTCGCGGCGCTTCGTGATCGCGATGTACGCGGCAAGGAGCCAGGCGAGGATCGTGAGCACCATGACACCCGTCTTGAGGCCGAGAAGCGCGGTGACAAAGGGCAAAGCGAGGACGGTGCAGCCGAAGCCGGTAACCGCCTCGAGCGCGTGCGTCACAAAGACGACGAGGCCAGAAAGGCCGAGAGCGAGGGCGCTCACGCCTTCGCCTCAAGGAACGCAAGCACCGCGGCGCGGTCGACCGCGGGGAAGGTGTTCGCCATCTTGGGATCATCGAAGGCGCGATCGAAGAGCCGCCTGATGTCCGCCCTATCGACGCTCAGGCCAAGATCGCTGAAATTCGCAGGAAGGCGCATGTTGCGCTTCATGCGGAGGACGGCCGCAAAGAGCGCGGCGGAAAGCTTCGGCGCCTCTGCAGGCCGGGTGGGGTCGAGCCCTTCGGCGCCCGCGAGCGCGCCCGATGCGGCGGCACGGGCCGCGACATGAGCAAGGCGCCCGAGAACCACAGGTTCCGCAAGTGCCAAACGGAACGCATCCTCAAGGGTAAAGGCACAGGCCGCGCCGTGCGGCACATGCCACTCCTCGGAGAGCACAAAGGAAAGCGCGTGCACCATCGCGGTGCCCGTGCGGCTGAAGGCAAAGCCCGCCATGGCGGCCGCCTCGAGCATACGCCGCGAGCGCGCATTTGCGTCGGGAAGCGGCGTTCCCGCTGCCTTCGCCGCGCTAGCCTCGTAGGCAGGGCCGATCGCAGACAGAACCGCCACCGCAGCCTCCGTCGCCGCCTTGACGGTGAGCGGCGTCGCGTTCTTGTTCCAGAGCGACTCAAGCGCGTGGGAAAGCGCGTCGAAGCCCGTCGAGGCGGCGAGAGATGGCGGCATGCCCGCGGCGAGCTCGCCTATGAGTAGCGCGGCGTCCGCCTGCAAAAACGGCGAGGCGAGGGTGTACTTGCGGCCTGAGTCTGCGGTGTAGACGCCCACCTTCGTCGCTTCGGATCCCGTGCCCGCGGTCGTTGGAACGAGGAGGACTGGCGGCCCTTTACGCTCGATGCTGCGCGCAGGCGCGGCGCCAAGATACTCCCCGAGCGAGCCGCCGTTCGCGGCGAGCATCCCGAGTGCCTTGGCCGAATCGAGCACGCTCCCGCCCCCGATGCCGACCACCGCCCCCACGGAGCCCATGGAGGCACGCATCGCGTCGATGTCGGCGGCACGGGGATCTGGCCGCACCCGGTCGAGGACTATCGTGTCCATACGAGCGCGAAGCGCCGCCACGAGGGCGTCGCGCTCGGCAAAGGCGCGGCCATCGACCACCACTGCGACGCGAACCTCGCCGCCTGAGAGGTAGAACACGGCATCGGCGAATTCCTCGGGCGAAAGCGAATCGCGAACGACAAAGCGCGTCGGCGAGGTGAGCGACGAAAGCATCGGCCTATCTCCTTACCTGAAGTTCTTTTCTTCGAGTGCCTTGACTTCCTTGAGCGCATTGGCGAGAAAGTCGCGCTTGAATTCCATCTTCTGAGCAAAGCTCATGGCAAGCCACCCGTCGACAATCTCCTTCGCGAGAAAGGGCGCCGTGATCCAGCCGCCCATCGTGATGACATTGGCGTCATTGACGATCTTCGCACGCTCGCCTGAAAAGATGTCATCCACCACGCAGGCGTACACGCCCTTGTGCTTGTTCGCCACAATCGCCATGCCCTGCCCCGTGCCGCAACAGAGAATACCGCGGTCGGCACGCCCCTCGTGGATCGCAAGCGCGACCTTGGGTGCCTGGATGAAGTAGGGCTGCGGATGTTCCGCGTCGTCGATGCCGTAGTCCATCACCTCGATCTCTGGATGCCGCTCCGCAAGGTGCTTCACGATCTCCTGCTTGAGCGGAAAGCCCGAAAGGTCCGAGGCTATCGCGAGCCTGATCTTGTCAGCCATGGAAACGCTCCTTCTTCCTAGAACAGCGATTTCGCCGCGCTGGCGATGTGCGGTGCCGTGAGATGGAACCGCTCCATGAGATACTCCTGCGTACCGACCTCGCCGAACTCGTCGCGGATGCCGACCCGTGCAAGACGGGCCGCACCGGTTTCGGCGAGAAGCTCAGCCACCGCAGAGCCGAGTCCGCCCGCTATCTGGTGGTTCTCAGCGGTAACCACCCTGCCCGTCTTCCGCGCCTCGGCGAGGATGAGCTCGGTGTCGAGCGGCTTAAGGGAGAGCGCATCGATGACCGCGGCGGATCGCCCCTCGGAAGCAAGGAGCTCTGCGGCCTTGAGCGCCTCGCCCACCATGAGCGCGCCGAGGGCCACGATCGTGACGTCGCGCCCCTCACGGAGGAGCTTGGCCTTGCCGATCGCGAACCGCTCCCCTTGCGGATAGATGTCGGGCACCGCCTTGCGGTGCAGGCGGATGTACACCGAGCCTTCGCGCGCGGCGGCGGCCTCGACGAGCGCCCGAAGCGATGACGCGTCGGAGGGTTCGAGCACCGCGATGCCCGGCACCGCGCGCATGAGCGCAAGGTCTTCGAAGGGCATGTGCGTGCCGCCATTGAACGCGGCGGAGACGCCGGGATCGGTGCCGACGAGCTTCACATTGAGCCGAGCATAGGCACAGCTCACAAAAAACTGGTCGTAGGCGCGCCGCGACGCAAAACACGCAAACGTCGTCGCGAAGGGGATTTTGCCTCCCGCGGAGAGCCCGGCAGCGACGCCGACCATGTTCGCCTCGGCGACGCCCACATTGAACGCGCGCTCAGGATAAGCGGCCGCGAAGGGACCGGTCCCCGAGGCCTTCATGAGATCGGCCTCGAGAAGCACGACCGCGGGGTTCCGAGCGCCAAGCTCCACGAGCGTCTCCGCGTAGACGGCGCGCATCTCTTTGACAGGGGTTGCCATGGTGTCCTTCCTCGTTGCTCTAGCCGAGCTCGGCGATCGCCTTCTTGGCGGTCTCGTAATCGAATGGCATGTTATGGCTAGCCACGGAGCCCTCGCAGAACTTCGCGCCCTTCCCCTTGACCGTGTCGAGGACAATCATCGTCGGCTTGGAGCCAGGCGCATCGGCGCGCCGCTTCGCGGCCTCGATCGCCGCGTCAAGCGCCGCAAGGTCGTGGCCGTCAACCCGCGCGGTCTCCCAACCGAAGGCGGCCCATTTCTCCTCGAGCCTTCCCAGAGCAAGCACCTCGTCGGTCCGGCCGTCGATCTGCATCTTGTTGTAGTCGGTGAAGGCGATAAGCCGCCCGAGCCTTTTATGCGCGGCGAACAGAGCGGCCTCCCAGTTCTGACCTTCGTTCGATTCGCCGTCGCCGATCACCGCGTAGACAAACGACGCGCGCCCGTCGAGGCGATCCGCGAGGGCTAATCCGCAGGCCGCAGAGAGTCCCTGCCCGAGCGACCCCGTCGTCATGTCGACGCCGGGCGTGCGGTTGCGGTCGCAGTGGCTCGGCAGCATCGTACCGCCCTTGTTGAGCGTGTGGAGCCATGTTTCGGGGAAAAAGCCCCGAAGCGAGAGCGCCGCGTAGAGCGCGGGGCCCGCATGCCCCTTGGAAAGCACAAGTTTGTCGCGCTCTGGCCACCGCGGGTTCGCAGGATCGACACGCATGTGCCGGAAGTAGAGCATCGCAAGAAGCTCCACCACGGACAGCGCGCCGCCGATGTGCCCGACGCCGAGGAACCCGATAGCGTCGATGGTCCTTGCGCGTATTTCCTTCGCCGCGGCCTCAAGCGCCGCCTCCTCTTCCTTCGTCATCACGATACCGCCCCCCTTCGTCGTATTTCGCCTAACGCCTACCAGGCGGTTACTCGACAATCTCCCAGCCCTTGAGTAGCGCGGCGACCTTAAGCGGTTCCATGAAGTCGCCGTATGCGACCGATGCGTGATGCGCGATGCCCTTGCCAATCACGAGGTCGAGAACCTCGCGGACGGGCCGGTCGAAGACCGCCTTGAGATAGGTGCCCTTGAGTTCCTTCTCCATCGGCACCGCACGAGCGCGCTGCAGGAAGAGCCTGCGCGCCCCGCGCGCCGAGTCGAGCCGGGCGATGGAAAGCTCGCCCGGCTTGAGCACGAAGTCCGCCGTGACACCCTTCCCGCCTGCGAAGTAACTGTCGAGCGAGCGGCACGACCTACCGTCCCAGAGGTTACAGGGCGCGACACCGCAGTGCCAGAAGAGCGCGAAATTCCGCGCAAGGTCCACCTGCGAAAAATCAAAGAGGTAGGGTGTTTCCGCGCCGACCGCTTTGTGGAGGAGCATGGAAATGGCCCCCTCAAGATCGCCCTCGCAGGCAAGGAGGCGGCCCTCCGCCTGGAGGAGGGACATCGCGGCGCAGGGCGAAATGCCGAAGTCGCGCGCGAATTCGGGCCAGCACCGGATAGCGAGGGCGTCAAGCCCGTTCCGCGCACAAAATGCGTCGATGCGCGCCGCAAGCTCGGCGACCTTGCCGACCTGGGCGTCGCTCAAGCCCGAGACGTCGAACGTCGCACGAATCTGCTCGCGACGCGCAGTGACCGCGTTCTGCTCAACACCTTCGCCGTAAAGCTCGGACAGTTCGAAATGATCGACAAGGAGCCCCGTATCGGCGTAGAGCTCGGGGTCGGCGACCGAGAGGTTGAAAAAGCCGTGCGCCCGGTACCCCGCGATGCCGATGTGGGAGCGCTCGAGGGCGGCTAGCGCACGTATCGCGTCCACCCAGGTCTCGTCGATCTTCGGCCCGATCGAGGCGCGATAATCGTCGACCCCCGCCTTGTACAGATTCGAGGCGTTTAGGTTAACGCCGCAGACAGAGTTGAGGCGTATCTTTCCGCCGTTGTAGGGGAGCTCATCAAGCCCCCAGAGAAGAAACGGTTTCTGGACGCGCTTCCTGATCTCCAGGGCAAGGTGCCCGAGATGGAAGGTGCCGGAGATGCAGACGACGCCGTCGGGCAAAGCGGCCGCAAGACGTTCCGCCGCCTTGCGCGCATCCTCCACGGAGATAACGAGTTCGGGGATAATCTCCCAGGTCACGCGTTCAAGCGCGGCGACATCCCGTTTAATGCTCTCATAGATCTCCGCGGCGGCTTTAAAGTCAAAGGTCTCGCGCGCAAGACAGACAAGACCGAGCTTCACCGGATATTTCATGGACGCTCCTTGGTTGGCCGATTTACTTTCTTTTAGTAAGTAAATACCACATTCCCAAAAGCGTCAAGGCCGAAACGGGTGTTACGAAGCTTGTGAAGCGCGCACAGGTCCGTGCGCAGCCCGGCTACAGCTACTCGAGAAAGTCGTCGATGACCAGATCGGCGGCGCCTCGCTGCGCAAGACTCTCGTCATAGGCGCGGGCATAAAAGGAAGGCGGCGGACGGTCAAATCCGGAAGCATCGCGTGCGAAGCGGTCGCGTAGCAGACGCACAAGGGTCTCGGCGACGGGAAGACTCGCGGCGACGACGAGAAAAGCACGTGGGCGAAACAGCCGGGCGACCGTGCGCGAAGCGGCGGCAAGATACCGCGACGCCTCATCGAGCGTCACGAGGGCGGAGGGATTGCCCGCGGCGAGCTCAGGCTCAAGCCCCTCGAAAAGCCAGCGCCCGGCCTCGAGGTTGGGCCGGTCGAGCGCCGTCACATAGGCCTCGAGACAGCCATGCGAGCCGCAGGCGCAGGCTTCGCCGCCAGAATCGACCGCCACATGGCCGGATTCGATCGTGCTGCCGTCGGAGGCAAGGTAGACCCGGCCGCCGTCGACAAAGGCGCCGTTCACACCCGAACGGAGAAGGAAGGTGAACGCGGAGCCCTCCGCGGCAAGACCACCATAGCGGTACTCGGCGAGCGCGATGACCGAGCAGTTATTGTGGATCAGAATGGGCATGCCGAGGAGGCCTTCGAGGCGGGAGGCCATCGGAAAGTCGCGCATCCCGGGAATGCGCGAATAGAAGGCGACTTCGCGGCTTCGCACATTGACCTGGCCAGGAGCCCCAAGCCCGAGACCGAGGAGTCGCGCTGGGTCAAGCCCGTGCGCGGCGACGCAGCGCTCGACAAGACCGGCAATCGTCGCAAGCACCGCCTCCGCATCCGCACCGCGCGGCAAGGGCTCGATGCACGAGTCGACGCGGCTGCCTGAGAAGTCGAAGAGCCCGAGCGACACGCGGTCAACCCAGAACTCCACACCAAAGGAGTAGAGCGCCTCCGCACGAACCACATAGGACACGCGCGGACGCCCTTTCCGCTCGCGATCGGCGGTTCCGCGCTCACTGCATCCGCCCGAGCGCGGCTCGATGTAGCCAGACTCCTCAAGGCTTGTAAAAATACGGAAGATCGTCGGCGCGCGGAGCCCTGTTGCGACGACGGCCTCTGACTGAGAAAGGCCGCGGGGCCCCGCGGCACGGATGAGCTTGAGAACGATCTTCTCGTTGCGTTCGCGCACATCGGCTGCGCGCAGGGGGTTGTCGGAGGCGGGCATAATGCCGGAATGGTAATTCATAGGCGCCTTCGCATGCAACGCCTTTGCGCCGGAGCGCCCCTAGTCCTGCGCGGCGCGGATAGCCGCGGCAAAGAGCGGGGCATAAACCGAGTCCTCGCTGTAAAAAACGGGCGGCTCGCCAAGCGGCGCCGCGACCTCGATCCACGCGCCCTCCCTCTCAGGAGCCTCGAATCGCAGATCCGACCAGAGATGCACCCACGCCCCCGGGGGGAGGTGGAGCCGGCGCTTCACCGCCCCCTCCTCGACAACCGGAGCGACGAGAAGGTCAGCCCCGAGGAGATACTCGTCTTCAAGCGCCCAGGCCGCGGGATCGTCCTCATAATGAAGAAAGAGCGGCCGCATCACAGGGATGCCCGTGCGCGCGTTCTCGGCGACAAGACTCTTGAGGTAGGGCTTGAGCGCCACATGAAGGCGCACCATGCGGGCAAGGCCGCGAAGCGTTTGCTCATCGGAATCGAACTGCCAGTTATCTTTCGGGCGGTTTCCTTCGTGCGTTCGCATGAAGGGTGTGAACGCCGCCTGTTCAGCCCAGCGCAGAAAGAGTTCCTTCGTGCGGTGCATCCCGAAGAGGGTCGTGTATCCGCCTATGTCGCTATGATGAAGGCCGTGGCCGGTCATCGCGAGCGAGAGAGCCGCGGGAATAACCGAAGGCAGGCCATCGTCCTTCGACCAATCGACGTTTTGGTCACCCGCCCACATGAGGGGACACCAGCGCTGGCTCCCCGTAAAACCCGCGCGCATAAAGTATACCGCATCGCGGGCAGACAGGGCGGCAGTGCCACCCTCTACCGCAGCCTCGTCCACGGCCTCGCGATTCACGCGCGCCCAGACGGCCGGCCACGCGTTGTGCGCAATTTCGGCAGGCGTCCCATCAGCAAGGACGGCGTCGGTGGGAAGGTATTCGCCAAAGTCCGCCATCCAGCCAGACAGGCCGAGTCCGAGGAGATTGCGCTTGATAATGCCCTTGTACCAATCGACCGCGGCGGGACTGGTGAAATCGACGATGCCCGCATCAAACTCGCCGAAGTCGACGAGGTAGACTGAGCCGTCGGCGCGCCGAGCAAGATAGCCCCGCTCCTGTGCCTCGGCGAATAGGCTGCGCCCCGCAGCCACATAGGGATTGATGTAGCCGAGGAACCGTATGCCGCGCGATTTAAGGCTCGCCACAATTTCGTCGAGCCCCGGATAGCGCTCGCGGTCCCAGACCCAGTCCCACCGCAGACGCTGGCCGAAGCTCGTCATGTTGATGCCCTCCCAGTCCTGGGCCCAAACGCCGGCGACGGGCACGCCCGATACAAGGGCGCGTTCGAGCTTGCCCAAAAGAACCGCGCTACCGCCCTGGATGCCGAGAATGATGCCGTCGTAGACCCAGTCGGGGAGCTCGGGCTGCCGTCCAAGAAGCGCCGAAAGGTCGCTGACAATGTCGCACATCGTTTCCTGAGCGCCGATAACAAGACGTGCGGGCAACGCCCAGACGCAGAGCTCGTGGCGCGATGGGGCGCGGAAGTCGAAGGCGGCATAGGCGCTCGTCTCAAGGTGGCAGAAGATACGCGCGCTCGTCACAAAGGTCGGCGCGGGGAAGAACGTCCACCAATAGTCGCCGCCTGCCCTGTCGTGCAGGTCGGCGAGACGGGTGATCTCGGTGGTCTTGTTGCGCCCAACGCCCTGCTCGCTCGTCCAGAGCGGGAAGACGCGCCCCCGAAGATTGAAGTGCGAAAACTGCTCGCCGCAGCCGTATACGCGCTCGTCAGGACGGGCTGGAAGCGTTATCCGCCATCTGTTGGCCTTCCGCGAGTCATCCCCCACCGCGGTCATGACGCAGACAAGTCGTCCGTCCTCAAGCGCGAGCGAGAGCCTCGTGGCGTACAGCCCCCTCCGCGAAAGGAGAGCCTCCGCGCCATTCTTTCCCACTTCGAGCCTGCAGTCGGTGAGGGCGACAAGCTCGTCGAGGCGCTCCGAGACCTCGAAGTTGCCGCGATACATCGCGAACTTTCCCTCGCCGAGCCCTGCGCGCAAAAGGGGCTCTCCAGGTCTATGGGCGAGCACGAGGCGGCCACGGAGCCGCGCTTCAAAGCCGCCGGGAACAGCCGTAATTTCAAGATCGCCCATCGCGCACCTAGCCTTTGACCGCGCCGGCGGTGAGCCCCGCGATAATTTTGTTGTGGAGAAAGACATAACCAATTACACTCGGCGCCATGGAGATGACGATGGCGGCGAACATGCCTGCATAATCAGTGATGAATTGGCTTGTAAAGAAGCGGATGCCGAGCTGGATAGTCCTTGACGAGAGGCTTGACGTGAGGAGCATTGCCATGACGAACTCGTTCCACGCGTAGATGAAACAGAAAGTACCCGCCGTCACGAGCCCCGAGCGCGAGAGGGGAAGGATCACCCGCGCGTAGCGCTGAAAAAACCCGCAGCCATCGATGATCGCCGCCTCTTCGAGCTCCTTCGGAATAGCCCGCATGAAGGAGGTGATAAGAAAGATCGACACGGGGATGTTGATTGCCGCGTACACGAGAATGAGCGTGTACAGCTTGTCGTAGAGGCCGAGCTTGGTAACGAGGGTGAAGTAGGGAACCATAAACGCAATGATCGGCACGAGGACCCCGGCCTCGAGCGCGGTCCTGACTGCGTCACGCCCGCGCCACTCCTCGCGAGCGAGGACAAAACCCGCCATCGAGGAAACCAGCAAATTGAGGAATACCGTTCCCACCGCGACGATGATCGAATTAAGAAAGAGCCGCGGAAGGTTCGCCATCGCCATAGCGTTCGCATAATTCTCGAAGGCGGGGCGCGCGGGAAAAGCGAATGGGGAGGTCTGGAGCTCGAGGTTCGTCTTGAGCGAGTTGAGGACAAGCCAGCAGAGCGGAAGAAGGGCGACGAGGAGGAAGAAAACGAGTACGGCCCATTTGAGGATCGATGTGGCGACCGCCGTAAAGCCCTTGGTTCTACGCATGACACGCCTCCTTACTGACCGGCCTCGGCCATGGGGTCGCCCTTTCCGAGGGCCTTGCGGATGCCGACGATGACCAGCGTGCCGAGCAGGATGAGGATGACGCCAGCCGCGCTCGCCTCGCTATAGCGGAGCGCGTCCATCTTATTGAAGAGGTCGATGCCCATCGTGGTCGTCGCGTAGGCGGGGCCTCCCCCCGTCATAAGGTAGGTGGACTCGAAATGGCGCATGCCGTAGGCCATGGCCAGGGTGATGGCGGTGACAAGCGTACCGCGTAGCATCGGAATGGTAATGCGGAACTCCTGCTGAAGCGTCGTGGCGCCGTCGATTTCGGCCGCCTCATAGAGCTCCCGGGGGATGGACATCGCCGCCGCGAGGATGATGATCATGAAGTAGCCTATGTAGAGGACGCCCTGGATTATCACCGACACGAGCGCCGTCGCAGGGTCTCCGAGGTAATTGCGCGGCGCAAGGCCTATGAGGCCGCGGATCGCATTGAAGGCGCCGTACTGGGGGTTGTAGAGCGCGCTCCACACCATCGCAAGGGCAACGGTGGAGATGACATTCGGCAGGAAGTAGATAGTGCGGAGTGCCTTCCAGCCGCGCGGCTCGCGGGCCAAGATGAGCGCGACGAGGGCGGCCAGAGGCACCTGGACAAAGCCCGAAGCGAGGGCCCAGATGACGTTGTTGCGAATGGCGAGGCGGAACGTGGGGTCACCAAGGAGCTTCCCGAAATTGGCGAAGCCGATGAACCGCATTGCGCCGATGCCGCGCCATCTCGTCAGGCTCGCGACAAAGGTGAACACGAAGGGGTAGACGAAAAACGCCGTAAAAAGCACGAGCACGGGCGTTAGAAAAAGTGCAATCTTGACAGCGTTGGGGTTGCGGCGCTTTCTCATCATGCTCCTCGTGGGGATGGATGCGGAGAGGGCGGACTCCCGTACCGCCTGCGCGTGGGGTCCGGACGCCCTAGGCAGGCGGTCCGGACGGCGTGCGCGCTTATAAGGAGTTAACGGTCTATCTTGCGCTCGACCGCGGCGCAGAACGATTCAGGCGTTATCTGGCCGAGCACGAGCGCGCCGAGCTGCTGGGCGAATTCAAGTGTCGCCTCGGCGCCGAGCGCCGCTTCAAGATCGGTGGCCGTCGTCTTGGAAGCTGCGGCGATGGTGTAGAACTGCTTCTGAAGCGCATCCTCGGGAAGGTAGTTCGTCTTCACGGCGAACATGGCGCCCGAGCTCTTCGCAATCTTGGCGACATTCTCGGGGGCGGTGAGGTACTTGAGGAAGTTGATAATCGCCGCGCGGCGGGCTTTGTCCGTCGTTTCGCCCGCCGCGATGTTCGCCTGCAGGCGGCTGATCATGATGCCCTTGTTGGGACCGGCGGAGGGCGCGGCAGCGATCGTCACACTCGGAAAGAAGGGCGTCGCGCGGAGATCGGCACGTCCCGCATACCAGGGGCCGTTCGCGAAAACCGCCGTTCGACCTGCAAGGAAGTGGCCGCCCGAAACGCCGGCGCCGGCGCCCACCGCGTCAGGCGTCGTGTAGTCCTTGAATATGCGTTGCATGAGCTTCGCTGATTCGACAAAGGCCTTATCGGTAAAGGGTTTTTCCCAGACCTTCTGACCGCCTAAGGATACCGCGAAGTGAGAGAACCAGATCATCGACGTCCATGCATTGACATCGCCCGTCATCTGGCTCATCGGATAGACGCCTGAGGCCTTGAGCTTGTCAAGTGCAGTCCAGAACTCGGCCATCGTCGCAGGCGGCGCCGCGACTCCGGCCTTCCGGAGCGCATCCATGTTGTACCAGATCGGCAGGATTGCGGTCTCGAAGGGCAGGGTCTTGAGCTTGCCGTCAACCGTCGATTGGGCAAGAGCTCCTGCATCAAACGAGGACTTCCAGGCGCCGGAAAGTTCCTTCGAGAACTCCATGAGGAGCTTGGACTGATAGTACTCTTTGGTCGTCGCGTTGAGCTTGATGGTGAAAATATCACCGGGCGCGACACCCGCAGCGAGCGAGGTGCGCACTTTTTGCTCGTAGGCGTTGTAATCGGGTTGCGGCTCGATTTCGACACGGATCTTACCCGCATTCGCCGTGTTGAAGGACTCGACGATTTCGGCGACCGCCTGAGCCTTGGAGTCTTTGCCGACCCAAATGCACGGCCACTTGAGGACAATCTCGCCGGACTTGGACGGCGACTGGGCAACGACAAGCGCGGGGAGCGCAAGGAGCGCGACAAGCACGACGCCGAGCGCTCGCTTGAAAATACCTTTCATCGAGGCCTCCTATACTTACTTTCACAAAGTAAGTTAATGAATGGTAGGGCCGCTTTCCCATGCTGTCAAGCCTGAATCGTCCCCTCGTCCCCTTTAGCGCACGCGCCGCGTGGCACATAGTCGAGCACCTCGCGCTCGAGCTCCGTCTTATAGGCAAGGAGAGCGAGGAGGATAGCTTTATCGCGCGCGGGCAGACTCGGACTTGCAAGGCGCTGCTCGACAAACTTCGCGTAGGAGCCCAAATCGGCGGCTCCTTCCACCGGGGGGAACTGAAGCCGTCCCGCGCAAAAGCTCCGCCAGCGTCGCGCCTCCTCCCGGCTCAAGGTCTCGGGGAAATTCCGCGCGAAAAAGCGGCGGAGCATCTGGGGAGGCCGATCGTCGAGGAACTTCATGCGGTAGAGTCGCGCCTTTGCCGCGACAAGCGCTCCACCGTTTGCATCCGCGCCAAGTGCCGCGTCGAGCGCTTCATGAATCGCTGCGAAGGCCGCGGCGTCTTCCTCGGAGAAAAACCCATCCGAATAGATGCGAAGCTCAGGGTCGCTCTCCTCTGAGGGAGCGATCGGGCCCTCGAAAACGGCAACAAGCTTCTGGATGAGCTCAGGCTCGCGCCGCACGAGCGCAAGATGCCGCTCGCAGGCTACAAGGTCGAGGCCGAGCCGCTCGGCCGCCTCCGGCGAAAGGGCCGAGCGCGGCGCGAGAAAGGGGCAACGGTTGAGCCTAAGCCGGGCGAGGGGCAGACGCGGCACCTCGAGCTCCTCGCTTTTCGTGAACACGCGGCGCCGCAGCTCCTCGACCGGCAGATCAAGCACCTCGGCAGGGTCGAAGCGAAGATCGAGAGCGATAAGCTGGTTGCGGTTCTCAGGATCGAGCGATATGGGCGCAACGAGGGTCGTGCAGCCCTGCTCGGAGGTATACGCCGCCGAGGTATGGAGAAGCGGTGTCCGATCGACGAGATCGATGAGCGGGCGAAGCGAATCGCGCGTTCGATGGCCGTAGTACCAATCCCAGAGCCGCGGCTGGCGCTCGCGCACAAGGCGTGCAAGGCCAACCGTCGCAAGAACGTCATGTAGTGCGTCGTGGGCCGTGCCATGGGCGACGCCGTTCGCTTTCGCAAGCGCCTCGAGCGTGAATATGGGCCGGCCGTCCTCGCCCGTCGGCCACACGAGCCCCTCGGGCCGCAAATCGCGCGCCGCGCGCATGAGATCGATGAGGTCCCAGCGCGAATTGCCGTTCCGCCATTCGCGCTCGTAGGGATCGTAGAAATTGCGATAGAAAAGACTGCGAAGGAACTCGTCGTCGAATTGGAGCGTGTTATAGCCGAGCGTCGTCGTGCCCGGCTCGAGGAGCTCGGCGCGGATGCGGCGTGCAAGCTCGTAGTCGGTGACACCTTCCTCCCGTGCCGCCTGCGGGGTAATGCCGTGCACAAGGCAGGCCTGGGGCGCCGGCAGATAGTCAGGCGTCGGTCTACAGTAGAGAATGAGCTTGTCACCGACAGGCCGCAGCTCCTCATCGACGCGAAGGCCGGCGAACTGGGCAATCCGATCGTAGCGCGGCTCAAGACCAAAGGTCTCAAGGTCGTAGAAAAAAAAGCTCCTTGCCATCGGCGGGGAGTATACCGCGCAGGACTGTTCGGAAGAAAGACATCCGGATGCGAGAGGCGGTTGACCCTCCCCACGCGGAACACTAGGATGCCTCCATGGAAAGCGCGCAAGCCGCAGACGACCGGGCCCCCGCCGTTATCGGCGCCGCCGTTATCGGCGCAGGGCCCGCCGGCCTCTTCGCCGCGCTCAGGCTCAAGGCGGCGCTCCGTGACAGCGGGCGGAGCGAGGACGTGCGCATCCTCGAACGTCGCGACCGTCCCGCGCGCAAGCTACTCCTCTCGGGCTCGGGCCAGTGCAACCTCACGCACGAGGGGAGCGCCGAAGAATTCCTTCGCCACTACGCAGGCGGCTCAAAACCCGGCCAGGCCGCGCGTTTTCTCAAACCGGCGCTCTATGGCTTTGACAACGGCGCGCTCCTCGCCTGGTTTCAGGCGCGCGGCCTTGAATTTGAGTGCACCGAAGCGGGGAAGTATTTTCCCCGCGATCGCCGCGCCGCCTCCGTGCTTGGCGTGCTCCTTGCCGAAGCAGATCGGCTTGGGCTCCACATCGAGTCTGGGCGACGCGTCCGCGCACTCTCGCGTGATCCGGCGACCGGCGAATTCCTCCTCCTCACCGAGGCAAGCGGCGCCGCACCAGCGTCCCCCGCGACCGAAGTTCTCAGAGCGCGCACTGTCCTCCTCGCGACAGGCGGCGCATCCTACCCCCGCACCGGAAGTTCGGGCGACGGGTATGCGCTCGCCGCCGCGTTCGGCCATCGCATCGTGCCCCCCCGCCCCGCGCTTGCCCCCGTGCGCAACAAAGACTTACCCGTTCGCGATCATGCAGGACTCTCCTTCCGGAGCGCGGGCCTTGTGCTTCGCCGCGACGGAGAAAAGGCCCTTGAACGCGAGGGCGAGCTTATTATAACCCACGAGGGACTTTCAGGGCCGCTCATACTCGATGTGGCACGATGGATGAAGCCGGGCGATCATATCGACCTGCGTTTCGCCGCGGTCGGGAGCGGGGAATTCAGAACCCTTTTCGACCGCAGCCTCGCCGCCGCCCCGCGGCGCCTTGCCCGTAGCGCCCTCGGCGAGCTCGGCCTCCCCAAAAGTCTTGCCGATCGCCTGTATGCGCTCTCAGGCCTCGATCCTGCACTCACGGCCGCAGAACTGTCCCGCCCCGCACGCGAAACACTCCGCCGCCTCGCCTGCGCTTTTCCGCTCGAAGTGGAGGCGCTCGGCTCCTGGAACGAGGCGATGGCGACGGCGGGCGGTATCGCGCTCGACGAGGTAGACCCCCGGACGATGGAGTCGCGCCTTGTCCCCGGACTTTTCTTCGCCGGCGAGCTCCTCGACCTCGATGGTGAAACGGGAGGCTACAACCTTCAGGCAGCCTTTTCCACCGCCGATCGCGCCGCCTCGGGCATGGCCGCCGCCCTTTACCGGCTCCCGCCACAAGCTTCGTAACACTACCTTCTCTTCACCCGCCAGCCGCGGTAGTATTGGAGAAAGGATGACCAAGGCATGTTCACCCCCGAAGAGCTCATCTTTGCACCCACAAGCCGCTGCAACCTCGCCTGCGCACACTGCCGCGTGCAGCGCCGCCCCGAGGAACTTCCGCTCCCCGCCGCGCTCGACTTCCTCGCGGACGCAGCGGCGCAGGGCATCGAGCGGGTAGGTTTTTCAGGCGGCGAACCATTTCTCAGGCTCGACTTCCTCGTCGCGGTCACGGAAGCGGCATGCGCGCGCGGCATGCTGTTCGATCGCCTCATGACAAACGGCGTGTGGTGGAAGGACGAAGGCGAGCTTGCCGCGGCGCTCGAGGCCCTCGCGTCCGCGGGCTTCGACGGCACCATCGGCCTCTCCTTCGACCGCTACCACGGCCAGGCGCCCGAGCGCCTTACGACCTTCATCCGCAAGGCGAGCGATGCGTTTGGCAGGCGCGATGCCGTGGAGATACTCTCGGTCCGCTCGCCCGAAGACGCCCCGCTTTTTGAGGATTTCCGCGAACTTGCGCGAGGCCTCGGCGGTGAACTCGCGATCCAAGACGGCGAGCCCTGCGCCATCGTTGAACCGCGCACGAGAAGATCCCGGCGCCCCGCCGCAGACGGCGAAACGCTCCGCATCGACATCATCCGCTTCCCCTATTCGGCGGCGGGCGAAGTGGCCAAAACCTCGGGCGTAGCCAGTCCAGGTTGGCAGGATACGGCGTGGTTCGAGGACGACTTGTGCGCGGGACCAGGCAACGTGTTCTATGTTCACCCCGACGGACAGGTCGCCGTTTGCTGCGGCTTCGCCAACGAACGCCCCGAGCTCATCGCGGGCCGCATCGAGGATGGTGTCGAGCGGCTCACCGCTGCCGCGCGCAAAAAACCGCATGTTCGCGCGGCCTACGACGAGGGACTCGGCGCGCTTCGCGCCCGTCTCGAGGCGGGGGGGGTCGTCTTCCCCGGAAAGACGCGCGATATCTGCTTTTTTTGCGACTGGCTCTGCGCACAGGGGCTTGCAGAAAGTTGCGCGCCACACTCCTGAGACAGCGGCGCCCACGAATACGCCGCGTCCACGAAGGCCTCTTAGCCTAGTTCGACGACCATGGAGCGCCCCGCGAGAAAGTCGATGAGAAGGAGGCGCCGCCTGAGCGTACCTTCGCGGGACAGAAGCACCTTTACCGCCTCGGCGACCTCGAAGCCCGCGACAGCCGCGGGCACAAACGCAAGCACGCTCGGCGGATCAGGCTCTGGCGCCTCCGCGTAGAGTAAGCTCAGGCTTCGATCGCCGGGATAGACCGTCGTCACCTGGCCGACCCACTCGCCCACCGCCCCATGGACAAGAGGGATGCCAGCCTCCTCGCAGGCAGATTCGAGGACGAGGCGGGCGCCGAGGTTGTCGAGTGCATCGATGGCGATATCACAGTCAGAAAGAATGCGCAGGGCGTTATGCACCTCGAGCCGCTCCTCGACGACGCGACATGCGACGCCTGAGTTCACTGTAGCCAGGGCCCGCGCAGCCTCGCGCGCCTTGCTCTCACCGAGGTTCGCCTCGGTTGCGAAAAGCTGGCGATTCAGATTGCTTTCCTGGAAGCGGTCGTGGTCGACGAGCACGAGCCGACCGATACCGAGCCGCGCAAGCTGCATCGCCACATGGCCGCCCAAACCGCCAAGCCCAACAACGCAGGCGGAGGCTGCGCGGAGCTTCGCCATCTCCGCCTCGCTCAGGGCGCCAAGGTTCCGTGCATAACGGTCGGAGAGCATTGCCATGCCCCGACTGTAGCGTCATTGGGCGCGGCCGGCAAGAAGAACAGAACCATACCCAGGGCATACGCCCCGCAACAGTAGAAAAAAATCAGCCCCGAGCAGGCATACTCCCCTCATGGCACTCATGCTTGCTGCACTTTCGGCACTTGCCTACAGCCTTGCAGATCTCTCAGGCGGTTACGCCGCGCGGTGTAGCCCCGCCCAGTCCGTCGTCGTCGTTTCCCAATGCCTTGGCGCCTTGCTCGCCATCGCGTTCGTTGCGGTCGAAGGGACGCCCAACCCTTCCCGCACTGACCTTCTGTAGGGCGTCGGCGCTGGTGTGGCGGGCACCGCAGGGCTATTCACGCTCTACCACGGCCTTGCGGCGAGCCTTGTCGGCGTTGTTTCACCCACCTCGGCGCTCGTCGGAGCACTCGTGCCCATGCTCGCAGGCATCCTAGGTGGCGAAAAGCCACCCCTCCTCGCCCTCGCCGGCGCGCATCGCAGGCATCGCCCTCGCGATCGCCTCGGCAGCGCTGGTCGCCGCGCGATGAGCGCACAATGCATGCACATAAAAAAAGCGGCTGTCATTGCTGACAGCCGCCCGTCGGGCAACCCGGACTCGAACCGGGGACCCCAAGTCCCCCAGACTTGTACGCTAACCACCTGCGCTATTGCCCGATCGCTTCCTTACGGAGAGCGGATTGACCATAGCACGGGCGCCAAAGTCGGGTCAAGGGCTTATGCACCCCCTTTACGAATGCCACGCGCGGCGCCTATGGACAGGAAAAGCGCTCGTCGCCCGGCAGGGGGTCGATACCGAGCCGCGTAAGGGCGAAATCGTACTTGACGGGATCGAAAGGCGCATAGAGCCGAAAGGCTGCGGTCACGGCCAGGGCGTTTTTGAGGTCGGCCCGGGGCGAGGGGATGAAACGAAGCCGCGTAGCGGAGATGCGCGCCATGTGCGTGTCGAGCGGTACGATAAGCCGTTCGGGCCCGATGCGCTCCCAGCCGCCTGGATCGACGGCGTCGCGCCGAACCATCCACCGCAGATAGAGGAAAAGCCGCTTGCAGGCCGAGCCTCGCCCGGGATCGGGGAGCAATCCCATCCGCATACCCCTACCGCCCTCTGGCGGTAGGCCGAGCGCTAAAAGCCGCGAGGAAAACGAAGCCGCTGCCGCAACAACATCGCCGCCACCCGGATCCCCGCGAAGGAAAAAATCCTCAAGGCTTCCTGCATCGAGGAGCGCGCGGCGTGCGCCACGCGCAAGAGCGATGATGTCCTTCGAAAAACAGTAGCGGTACTGAAAGTCCCCCCACGCGTCCTTGAGCGCGCCTTCATTCATCGCGGCAAGGGCGGCGGCAGGGTGCGCACCAAGGGGGAAAAGCGCGCAGCGCACGGCGCGGAGAATGAGGTCGACGGCGCCAAAGGCGAGCGTCGAGGCAAACAAGCCAGCGATCTCGCGATCGCGTGGGTCAGTGAAGGGCGCGACGAGGGCAAGGGGGTCGCGCATAAGCCGTTCGGCTCCGCCGCAGGACGCATAAACGGCATCGAGAAAGGTGGCGATGCGGGGATCGTAACAGGGAGTCCCGCTCACGGTCCCGCGGCCTCAAGCTCGCGCGCGCGCCGTTTGAGTTCGGGATCCTCAGGTGCTATGGCAAGCGCCTGTTTAAGGTAGAACCGCGCGCGCTGGTACTCTTTGCGTCGGTAGTACAGGTCATACATCGCGACAAGCGCCTCGCCGTTGTCGGCGTTTTCCACCAGGGAGCTCCGAAAAAAACCGAGCGCCGCCTCTTCGTTTTTCGCAAGCACCCCCTGAAGGTACAAGAGCGTCGAGCGAAAGGAGGGAGAAGTCTTTCCCGCTAGGTGGCGCGTGATGAGCTCCTGCGCGGCCTTGTCGGACTTGGCGCCGATGAGCGCGCGAGCGTATGCCGCTATAGCCTCTTCCGACTCGGGCGCTTCGCGATACCAGGCTGCGGCTTCCTCGAGGGCGCGGCCCCATTCACCCGATTTGCGAAGCACCAAACCCGAAAGCGCGCGGGCGTCGAAGCCGGGCGCTGTTTTCGCACGGTCGAGGAGGCTTAAAGCCGTAGTCCAGTCGTAGCGCGCGACCGCATCGAGGAGGAGGAGCCGAGCCGCCTCCGCGATCGCTTCGCCCTTAAGCTGAGCCTCGAGGGGGGCAAGTGTAGAGCCGGGCTCGACCCTTCCGGCATCGAGCGTGCGGCGGGCGAGCTCCCGACCCTCCGCCAGTGCCGCGTCGCGAAGCTCAAGCTTGAGACTTAAGGGGGCGGCAAACAGAAGCCGCGCCGCAGCGGCGAGGAATTCGGGGTCGTCGGGATAGGCTGTAAGCCCCCGACGTGCCCATTTGAGCGCCTCATCGCGGCTCTTAAGCCCTTCGGCGACGAGCGTGCGGAGGAGAAGATAACGGCGATTGCCCGGATCGACCGTGGCATAGGCGTCGAGGAGCGGAAGCGCCTGCTGGTATGCCCGCGCGCGCGTAAGGAGATGCGCGCGCATCAGCACAAAGCCCGAGTCGAGCGGGTCCTCGCGGAGCACGCCGATGACGAGAGGCTCGGCCTCGGCAAAGCGCCCGAGCCGGTAATAGGCCTCGGCGCGCGCGCGCCGCAGGGTGGCGTAGTCTGATGCCGAGGGGCGCAGGGACAGAGCAGCATCGAGCTCGGCGAGCGCCTCGGCGGGTCTGTTCGTCGCCAAAAAGGCGCGCGCGCGCCCCGCCGAGGCAGGATAGGCATCGCCGGCGACTGAAAGCGCCTCGGCATAGAAGCCCAGCGCGCCCTGCCAATCCTTGCGCCGCTCGGCGTCGAGGCCGCGCACGATACCTGGCAGCGCGGAAACGGCGCCGAGCCGCGCGAACCGCTCTAGCCCCTCAAGGGCGCGGCGTGCGGTCTCCCTGCTTTCAGAGCGAAAGAGCGCGAGCGCAGGCACAAGTTCAGCGAGCGGCTGGCCTTCGAGGGCGGGCTCGGGCGTGCCGGGGCGTCCCGCGGCAGCCTCGCCTGCAAACCGCGCAAGCGGCGTCGCCGGCGTTTCGCCCTGGTTGCGGAGGTCGGCAGGCACCAACTCTTCCGCGGCTTCGGGATACACAAGGCCGGCGATGCGCGCCGCAATCCATGCAAGGCTCCGCGCCTCGTCGAGCTTGAGCGCCTTCGAGGTGCCGATGAGTGAAAACGCCTCAGACAGGCTCTTGGGCGAGGCAAGAACGATAGCGAACTCGATGGCACGGCGCTCGGCAAGGGCCGGACTGAGCGGCGTGGCGGTGGGTTTGAGCGCCGTGCCCGCATCCGCCGCGGCGGCGCCCCTCGTTTTGTCCGCAAGCGGTTCTCCCTGCGCCTGCGCAGGAGCGCTCGGCGCAGGAGCGCTCGGCGCAGGAGCGCTCGGCGCAGGAGCGCCGGCGCAGGCGATACACAAGCCCGCCACGAGCAAGCGTGTGACGAACGGTACACAACATAATGGGGCGGAACGCGCATCGTCCCGCCAGTGCCGCGTCATGAACGTCCTGGGCGGCGACGGTGGCCGCGCCGATGCGAGCTTACACCGTAGGCGATAAAGAGTGCGACGCCGCCAGCAATAAACAGGCTCGGCCACCACATGGTCACAAAGCGTGCAAACGAAACACCGACCAGGTCGAACGAAAACACCGAAAAAAGACCGCCTAGGGCGACAAACCCAAGCGCGGGGACCGCGTAGCCCGCTTTAATAGCACGACGGTGACGAAGCCCTGCGGCAAACCAGGAAATTCCCGCGGCCACCATGAGAAGCGGCCAGGCGCGCGCAAAGGTCCAGCCCCACAGATAGCCCAGAATGCGCAGAAGACCGAACAGGCAAAAACAGAGTCCGCCAAAAAAGAAGGGAGAGGCAAAGCCGCGGACAATTGTAAGATAGAGGAGCACTCCGCCTGTCGCCAGAACAAAGAGCGGCCAAAAACGGAGCATGCCGGGCGCAAGTCCCGTCGTCTTGAACAAGAGTGCGATGCCCACAAGGACGGCGGCAAGCGCACCAATGAAGAGAAAATCGTCGCTGTGGGAGCGCTTCGGACTCATCAGGCTTACGATTCTAGCCGAAGCGGCCGATCTTGCCAACATGAAAGAGCGCATGCTATGCTCATCCACCATGGCGGGACTGCGCTCAGGGGCGCCGAAGCGCGCGTTCCTCGCGGCCTTTGCGACCCTCGCCCTCGCGGCCGCGGGCCTCGCGGGGTGCTCTTCTCCTCGTTCCCACTACCTTGTCGGCGATGCGGCGCGGCGAGCCGAGCTCAAGGAACTCTTCGGCTTTTTGGACGCCGACGCCACCGACCCCGTCGAGCGTTTTGCCGCCGTACGGCAAATTTCGACCATACTCATCCGCGAACGGGAATATGCGCGTCTTGCCGCGCTCCTCACGGATATCGCGGCGGAACGGCCCGCCGATCCCTATGCCGCGTGGTACCTTTTTGCGGCCGCCTACGTCTATGACCTTGCGGATTCCGCGCCCATTGCGGCGCTGTACTACGATCGCGTCGTGAAAAATTACCCCGACCTCGAGGTGGACGGCAAATCGGTCCACTATCAGAGCCTCCTCCGCCTCATCGAGACGGAACGGGCGCCTGAGCGCCGTATCGAATACTACCGTGACCTTCTTACGCGCTTCCCCGACCGCGTCGACACGGGACGCATTCTCTTCCTGCTCGGAAAGGAATACGAACGCGTCGGCGAATGGGACCTCGCCGTCAAGAGTTACGCAAAATTCCTCCCCTATTTCGGCGCGACAATACCCGGCTACCCCGACGCATTTCAGTACGCGCGCAACGTCATCGAGTTCTACAACAGTCCCAAAGACTGGGCCTACGAGGACCTCCAAACCCTGGTGGGCAACATCAAGGCAGCGCTCCAGGCCGGAGACCCCTACAAGCTCAGGCGCTACCGCGCCAAGGTGAATTTTTTCGCGATGTCCTGGCACCAGGACGAGACCGATGTGAACAGCCAGGTGCTTTTCGACTTTGCCGAATTCATGTCGGGTGGCCGAGTCTACGCGGCGGAAACGCTCGATGCGAGTTCAGGCCCCAAGGAAGCCTACCTCAAAACCTGGGGCTGGTCGGAGCGCCTGTCCACCTGGTACCTCTATTTCCGGAAGATCAACTTTCCGGCCGACCCCGAAATCCACGGACGCTGGGAGTGGGCCGGCATCTACTTCGGAGACAAGATGCAATGAGCCATAGCCGCAGCCTTGTTCCAGCGCTTGGAGCGACGGCTCTTCTCTCCGCCCTCGTCCCCCGCGTCGCGGCAGAGCCACTATCATCGCGCGGCATCGCCGCAATCCCGGTCAGCGCAGTCGCACAAACGCAGGATCAGAGCGAAATGCCGGCAGAGCTCTTCGTCCGTTCGCGGCAGATCACCCCGCCTGCCTCCCTCGCGCTCCAGGGCCACGCTGAAGAGGCGCGCTATGGCATCGCCATGCCCTGGGGCGAGCCGCGCTTCGAGTCCTTTCGCGCCGCCTACCTCTCCGAAGGCGGTCGTTCCTGGCTCGAGGCCATCAGGAAGCGCGCCGAGGCCTTTCTCCCCTACATTATGGAGCGTATCCGCTTCTACAACCTCCCCGAGGAACTCGCTTTTCTTCCCGTTATCGAATCCGAATTTTCGCCCAAGGCTGTCTCACGGAGCGGCGCCACCGGTCTCTGGCAGTTCATGAAGAACTCCATAGGCGGATACAACATCCACATCGATGACTGGGTCGATGAGCGCCGCGACTTTATGAAAAGCACCGATGCCGCGCTCAGGAAGCTCGCCGACAACTACGCCTATTTTGGGGACTGGCACCTCGCGCTCGCCGCTTACAACGCCGGCCTCGGCGCTATCTCCCGCGCCATAAAAAAGGCGGGCGGCGGCTCCGTCGATTACTGGCTTCTCAGGGAGCGAGGCCTCTTAAGCAAAGAGACTTCGAACTATGTGCCCAAGTTTCTCGCCGCAGCCTCGATTCTGCGCTACCCCGCACGACACGGCCTTTCGATCGCCTGGCCGTCGCCGACCGAGTGGGCAGCACTCGAAACCGCCCGCCCCGTCGACCTTGTCCTTCTCGCGCAAGAGACCGGTATCCCGCTCGAGCTCCTCAAAACCGCAAACGCCGAGCTCCGCTACACGGTGACGCCGCCCTATGCGGGCTACAAGCTCAAGGTACCGGCAGACCAGGCCGCCGCAACGCGCGCGCTCCTCGACGACCCGGCCCGAAAACTCGTCCGCTACTATCTCCACAAGGTCCGTTCGGGCGACACGCTTTCCGCCCTTGCGCGCCACTACGGCACACCGCTAGCGCTGATCACCCAGGCCAATCCCGGCCTGCGTCCCGACCTCCTCAAAATCGGCCAGGTCATCGTCATACCCGCCCTCAAGGACATAGGCCCCCCGCCTTCGCCTCCAAAACCCGAGAGCGCTGGACTTTCCTTCAACGGGACCTATGTGGTCAAAAAAGGCGACACACTCTGGAGCATTGCCCTCCGCCACGAGGTGCAGCCCGAAGTTCTTGCAGAAATAAACGGGCTTGGGCTCGACAGCGTGATCCGCGAAGGTATGAGCCTCCGCGTGCCGATACTCGAGTAAGATGAACTATGTCCGACGTAAAGGGCTCGCCCTCGCCCTGACAATGCTCGCTTTCACCGCAGGCGCGGAGGTCCAAAAGGCGCCTGAGCGCTACCGCATAACCTCGACCACCGACTGGGCCGCACGACGGCTCACCCTCACAATTGAACTTGACATCGGCGCGGAGGGACTCAGGCTCCCGGCTGGAAGGCTCGATGCCGAGCGCATGATCGAGCACGATCTCCCCGGCATCCTCAAAGACGCGCTCATCGATCTTGCGGTGGATTCCCAGCGCAGGCTCGGCGATACCGTCGAAGACGGCAGCATCGACATCGAGGAGCTTCTCAGCCTCGCCGATGCCGCATTGCGACGCGATGCGGTTTTTTCGCGCGATCTTGCGACCTTCCGCGCCACCTACGAGCTACCGCTCCTCGCGGCGGCCCGGCTGTATGTGCGCCACTCGAGCCCGACACCGCTTTCCTCGGCGATGAGCTTCCGCCCGACCAAGCCTTATACGGGCATCGTCATCTACGCAAAGGGGCCGCTCCCCCTCCACGGCGAAGCGGGGGAAGAACGGCTCCGCCCCTGCCTGTTCCCACGGATATTCGACGAAGAGATGACCCTCCTCCTCGAGCGCAACGCAGTTTCGCCCGAGGCACTGAGGCGCTGGGGGGAACTCGGATACACGGAAGCCCTCGACGGGGCGGCAGAGACGCGCGTCGGCGACGAGCCGCTCAAGATCGTCGCCGCCGGGATCTTCGGCACGGAGCGGACCGATCTCATCATCGCCCGCGACGATGCGCTCAAGATCCTCGGCAATGCGGCGAACCGTGCCCTCATCGCCCAGGGCCGGGTGCTCGTCGTGCTCGATGCGACGCAGGAGACGCGGAAGCGCTAGCCGCGCTCCCGCGTCCCCCCGCTCATTCCTCGAGCATCACGCTCGCAAACACCTTCGCGTCGCCGATGATGTTGGCAATCTCCGCGCTCTCGTTCGGCTGGTGGGCTGTTTCCATCATCTTAGACCAGACGACGGCATCAAGCCCCTCGTTCCGGAGATAGGCCGCGACGGACCCGCCGCCAATACCTATGGCCTTCCCTTCGACGCCATAGACCTCTTTCACGGCCTTGGCGAGTAACTTCACGATCGGCGCCTCGGGGCTCGTCGCCTTGGACTCGGTGCGCTGCACGAGCTCATAGGATATCTGCACCCCGTAGTCCCGCTCTACCGCACGCGCGCGCTTGTCGAACTCCGCAAGGAGCATGTCGATGGGGTACTGTGGCAGAATGCGGCAGTCAAAATAGAAGACATCATCGCCCGGAATGGTGTTGATGTTCGGCACGTTGGGCTCTTTTTTCGTCGGGTGGATCGTCGAACGGTCGGGATGGAACAATGGATCGCGCGCGGTGAAGACCTCGCGCTCGAGGGCATGGATCCTGAGCGCAAGATCGCTCGCGGCAAGAAAAGCGTTCGCACCCTGGTCGGGCATCGAGGCGTGCGTCTGCTTGCCCTTGGTCACCACCTTGATCCAGGCGATGTTCTTTTCGGCGACCTCGATCTCGGAACCGTCGGCGGAACCGCCGTCGGGGACGAGAATGAGGTCGTCTTTGCGGAAAAGTTTGGTGGTCGCAAGGAGGTGCTTGATCCCGAACTCGGAGCCCACCTCCTCATCCGCGACAAAAAGCAGCTTAACCGTACGCGGAGGGACGATGCCCTGCTCGACAAGGGAAAGCGCGGCGAAGACCGAGGCGACAAGGCCCTGCTGATTGTCCTCGACGCCGCGACCGTAGACGCGTCCATCGCGGTATTCAACCTTGTAGGGATCGGTTTTCCACATCGCACGGTCGCCCTCGGGCACGACATCGGTGTGGGTCATAATCCACACCCGCCCAATATCGTCACGGGCGCCCGGGATGGTCGCGACGATATTCGGCCGCAGGCCCGAAGCGACCCGCGGGTCCTTCGCATCAAAGCGTTCGATTTTCGTGATGCCGCGCCGCGCAAGCCAGGCTTCGAGCGCCTCGGCCTTTTCAAGCTCACCCTGACCGCCCGACTCGGGCGCGAGGGCGGGTATCGCGGTGAGAAGGGATTCAAGTTCGACGATGCCGCTCGTTGCCCCGTCGAGGTAGGCGAAAGCCCGTTCCTTGTTCGTCATGTCCTTTTGCTCCTTTTTACAGCGCGTGGGGGCTCTCATGGCGCCGCCTGGCCCCCGGCGCCAATCAATAGCGTCCTTAGGCCTTTCCCGCGCGGCGGTAGGCTTCCCAACTCGTGCGCACGAGCGTTTCCACGTCCGAATACCGGGCCTCCCAGCCGAGCGTCGCCTTCGCGAGAGCCGAGGAAGCGACCAGCTTGGCAGGGTCGCCCGGTCGCCTGCCGACGATTTTGGCCGGAATCGTCCGACCGGTCACCCGCCGCGCCGCCTCGATGATTTCGAGCACCGAAAGCCCTTCCTCGGAACCGAGGTTGACGACGAGGCTCGCGTCGTGCCGTTCGATCCACTCGAGCGCGGCGACATGGCCGCGCGCAAGGTCGCTCACGTGGACATAATCGCGCACACCCGTCCCATCCTTCGTCGGATAGTCGTTCCCGAAAACCTGCACCTCGGGCCGAATGCCGCAGGCGGCCTCCATCACGACGGGGATGAGGTTCGCGGGATTGCGCTCAAGCCCCTGGATGCGGCCCGCAACGTCGTAACCGGCGGCATTGAAATAGCGAAGCGCGGCAAAGCGGAGCCCCTTGAGCTTGTCGTACCAGGAGAGAATGCGCTCGATCTCGAGCTTGGTGAAGCCATAGTAATTCTCAGGCACAGTCGGATGCTTTTCGTCGATGGGCAGGTACTGCGGCTCACCGTAGGTCGCGGCGGACGAGGAGAACACAAGCTTCATAACACCGGCTTCAAGCGCGGCATTGAGAATGTTGACCGTGCCCGAAAGGTTGTTGAGCGAGTATTTTTCGGGCTTGAGCATCGATTCGCCCGCGGCCTTGAAGGCGGCAAGATGGATGAGGGCGTCAAAGCCTCCGCGCATTGCGCGCAGCAGGCTGGGATAATCGAGGATATCACCGTGTACGAACTCCGCCTCGGGGAAGAGGTTCTCGCGGACACCGGAAGAGAGGTTGTCAAAAACGGTGACGGCGTGACCCGCGTCGAGGAATTCGCGCGTGACATGGCTCCCGATGTAGCCCGCGCCGCCGATGACAAGGATTTTCATGCTGGACTCCTTCCTTTGCCGGGTCTTTCGCCGCGCGAGGGGCGAACCCGTGGAAGGCCCAGTATAGCGCGAATGCGCCGCGCTGTCGCGCCACCCGCGCCGTAAAACCGCCGCGCAGCGGCCCTAGGAGCGCTGGATGCGGATGTAGAGCGGCGCCTGTGCAACCTCGGTACCGTCAACAGAAAGACTCGCGCGCCATATTCCCTCGCCGGGGAGCGGCACATTGGACAGCCTGAGCGCGATATTCGAACTCGCCGAGTCGATGCCGATGCCTTCGACCGCGATGCCCCCCTCGAAAGCCGGGATGAGTTCCTGCCCCTCGGCATTCTCGATGGAAAAGCGAACCGCGTGACGCCCAAGTTCGTAGACGGGGAAGCGTAGCCGCGCCGCGACGCAAAAAAGGGGATGGACCGCCGGGAATTCGCGCGCGCAGAGCGTGTCGAAGAGCCCGAGAACGGTCAGCTTGCCACCTTCCTCCTGGGCAAAATCGCAGAGCGCGAAAAGTTCGACAGTCACCGAAGGCCTCCTCGAATGCAGGTCCATTCACGCCGATGCCGACGGGCCTGCGCGATCGATTCTAACGGATCGCGCATAAAAAGAAAGCCGATCCCGAAAAGGGATCGGCTTCACAGCCTGCCACCGGTCAGAATTGAACTGACGACACGTGGATTTTCAGTCCACTGCTCTACCAACTGAGCTACAGCGGCATGCGACGTAGAGTTTTATACTGGAAGCCCGCAAAACAGTCAAGAGGCGAAACGAGGCTTTCCGCCCGTCTTGCGGGGGGGCTATACTCCCCCCATGCGCGCCCTTCTCATTCAGCCGCCATTCGTCCAGCTCAACGCCCCCTACCCCGCCATCCACTACCTTGCGGCGTTTCTCCGCGGGCGCGGCCACGACACGCGGGCGCTCGACCACTCAATCGAGCTCTACCGCCGAGTCTTTTCGCGGGCGGGGCTTATGCGCCTTTTCGACGACGCACGAGTGCGACTTGCATCAAAGGCCCCTCACCTGCGAAAAAGTGAAGCCGCCGAGATCGAGCGCTATTTCTCCTATGAGCCTTTCTACTATGCGTGGATCGAGGGACTCGTCGACTTTCTTTCAGGCGGCGATCCCGCCTTCGCGCACCGCCTTTCGAGTGCGGCCGAGCTCCCCCGCGGTTTGCGCGCGACAGCCTATCTCGAAGTGCGGGACGGCCGCCCCGGCCCCGACGAGGCGCGCGGGCTTGCCACGGCCATCCTCGAGGATCTCGCCGACTTCATCCGCTTCACCCTCGACCCCGAATTCGGCACCGTGCGTTACGGCGAACGCCTTGCCCAGAGTCATGCTTCGTTCGATACGGTGCTCTCAGGGCTCCGCAATTCGTATCTCATCACCGCATTCTATCGCCCCTATCTTGATGAGCGCCTCCCCGCGCTCGAAGCGGCCTGGGGCAGCGCCCCTCAGGTGCTCCTCATCACAATCCCCTTCCCGGGCTGCCTGCTTGGCGCCCTTGCCGCCGCGCAGGCTGCACGCGCCGCTTTCGGCCCGGAACTCCGCGTCATCTTCGGCGGCGGTTACGTTTCCACCGAACTTCGCAGCCTCGTCGACGCCCGCCTTTTCGAATTCTGCGACTATCTCTCCTTCGATGCGGGTTATGGAAGCCTCGCCTCGATCCTCGAGGCGGAGGGGCTCGAAGAAGCGCCGCCACCTAAGCCGCAGACGGCGCCGCGGGGCGACGCGGCGCCCCTCTATCGCACCATGCTCCGCGAATCAGGAAGCGTCGTCGCGGTGGGCTTCCCGGAAGGCCCGGACAAACCATGCATTCTGTCACGCACGATCGGCGAAGCCGATCTTAGGCGCTTTACCGATCTCGAAACCGAGGCGCTCAGCTCCTGTTTCCCCGACTATTGCGAAGTCGAATCAGGCCGCTACCTCCGCGTGCTCGATTCGACAAACCCGATGCACCGCCTGTGGTCGGAATCCCCCTGGCTCAAATACCACCTTGCTCACGGCTGCTACTGGAAAAAGTGCTCATTCTGCGACGTCGAACTCGACTATGTGGCACGATATTGCCCCGTAGACGTACAAGCGCTTGCCCGCGCGGCCGATACGGCGAGCCGCAGGCTCGGCCTCTATGGCATCCACTTTGTCGACGAAGCAATGCCGATGAGGACCCTCCTCGCATTCGCTCGCGCCAACCGCGAACGCTCCCTGAGGGGCGAGCGGCCCTTTTCCTTCTGGGGCAACGCGCGATTCGACGCATCCTGGACGGAAGATCGTTGCGAGTACCTTGCGGCGGCGGGACTCGTCGCCGTATCGGGGGGCATTGAAATCGCGACGGAGTGGGGACTTGCGCTCACGGGCAAGGGCTTCGATCTTGCCGGCCTTGTCACGCGCCTTGTCGCGATGAAGCGGCACGGCCTCCTCGTCCATGCCTACCTCATCTACGGCTTTCCCGGCCAAAGTGCCAGAGACATCGTCGATTCCGCCGAAACGCTGCGCCAGCTTGTCACGGCGGGCCTCATCGATTCGGCGTTTTGGCATCGTTTTGTCCTCACCCGCCGCTCGCGACTCATGGCCGAATGGCGCGCGGGTAAGCGCCCCATGCTCAGGCCGATCGACCGCGGCGGCAGTTTTGCGACGAATGACCTTGAGTTCGCAGGGGAATCGGTCTTTGACGCCTTTTCAGGGCCACTCGAAGCACTACTCACGCGCTGGCTCGAAGGCAAAAGCCTTGAGCGCCCAGCCGCCCGATCGCTCGGCATGCCCCCTTCATCCGTGGCGCAGGGGCTCATCGAAAGCCTCATTGCCAAAGCCGAATCCGAACTCGACGCGGCGCGCCGCCGTCCCCCGCGCGCGGAGGCGGCACGGGCCTACTGGATCGCAGGCCGCCCCCGCATCGACGTTCGCGGGGAGCATGCGGAATTGCGGTGGGCCTACCGCGGCGAGCTTGTACGCCGCACGCTACGGACGGAAGAAGCCCGCAGCCTCCATGCAGCCATCGAAGCGGCAAGCGGCCCGGAGGGCGAAGCGATCGGCGAGTTTATCGCGAAGGCGCGCCTCGATCCCGCAGGTCCCACCTTCGCGGAGATAAGAAACGCGGGGCTTGTCATCCCCTAAGCCTTACGTTCCAGGGCCGGCGCCGCATAGGATAGATGGGCGGCACCATATCGTTTAGAAAGAAACACCCATCCTTTCGGATGGGTGTTTCTTGTGGGCGGTGCAGGAGTCGAACCTGCGACCCTCAGCGTGTCATACTGATGCTCTAGCCAACTGAGCTAACCGCCCCCTTCCCTTACCACGGGCAAAAACCCGAGCGCGAGCTAAAACCCGCAGGACGCGCAAGGCAGCACCCCCTGCGCGTGGACATACTTATAGCAAAGACTCTCCGTGCATGTCAAGGCCGCTTTACGCGGCCCTTTGCGTTATTCTTCTCATCCGCGCGCTATGCGCGCTCCCGAATGGCGACATTGATCTCTATCTTACCCTGAACGGTCTCCATGGGCACGATAAGCGCCTCCACATCGGCGTCGGAAACTTCCATGTTTTCGCCGGTAAAAATCGCAGGCGGCGTAAGGTCAAAGCGAAAACCGAGGTCGTGGAGCTTGGTCACCGCCTGGGCGGTAATCATATTGGCGAGTTCGGTGATGGTCGCCTTCACGAGGTCGTCCATCACGGAGAGCTCCTCGCCGTTCATCGAACTTGCGATCTTAAGCGCCGTCGGCTTGTCCATATCGAACAGCACGCGCCCCTCGACGTCGCCCGCAAGACCGACGATCGCCGCGACGCCCATGACCGGCATCGAAGTGGACTTGAGGTACAGCTCGCCGCGGCGCACATCCGACTGAAGGACTTCGCGAAGGACGTTGAAGGCAGCCTCAACAAAGGGGTTAATGTACTCGACTCTCATGGCGCACTCCTCGATCCCCGAGCCTCGCGGGCCCGCTATTCCTTGCGGTAGGCCGTCACGGCCCCCGATGACACCGCGGACCAGCCCTTGCCCGGACGCTCGTTCGCGCCAAGGACGAGGATGCCCGCAGGCTTAAGCTTTTCGGCAAAATCGCCCAACAGACGCACCTGGTCCGTCGGCGCGAGGAAGGAGAGAAGATCCCGCGCAACCACCACGTCGAGGGGCGGGAGGGGGCTCGAATTGAGCACATCGTGGAACTCGAAAAACACCGAATCGCGGATAACCTGGGAGAAGCTGAGCCCGTTCCGCCCCTTGGTCATAAAGCCTTCCATCCAGGCGGGAACGCCATTTTCGGGGAAGATCATGTTGGGCGCCATGGAGATCGCAAGGAGGTCGGAATCGTTCGCCCACACCTTCACGCGCGCATCCGCGTAGCGCCGCTTAAGCGCGCAGGCGAGCGACCAGCTCTCGTAGCCTTTTCCGCAGCCGGGGTTCCAGACGTTGATGTTCTTCGTCGTGATTTCGGGAAGCGCCGCGATAAAAGCGTCGGCGTAGTCCTCATCCCAAAGCCGCCCCGAGCAAGGCGACAGAAAGCCCTCGAGAAAGGCCTCGGCATCGGCAAGCTCGCGGAGCTGCACATCGCCGCCTTTTCGCTCGCCCTTCCAGACCTCGTAGCGCGCACGGAACCACTCCTCGTTGAGACCGGTCACATGGAAGCCGCGCAGGGCGCCAAGCGTCTCGCGAATGAAATCGGCGGCCACGTCGATGGCCCCGCCAGAGGCCGCCTCGGCGGTGGCAAGCGACGAAGAGGCGGGCGCCGCCACGGGGGCGCGCGGCGCTGCCATATCGGCCGGGGCGGCCTCCTCGGCAGCGCGCTCCTCCTCGCGCTCGGGAGCGAAAATGCGCTCAACATCGAGAATGATGTAGAGCTTGCCGCCGTTTTCCACGATGCCTTTGATGTATTTAACGTTGATGTCACCGAATATCGGATGAGGAGGCTGAATCGCGGCGCTCGAGATGCCGACGACCTTGTCGATGAGGTCAACGATGACGCCGAAGACGTGATCCCCCACTCGCAGGATGAGGAGACTCTCGAGCGCCTCGTCATCCTTGCGCTCGGCGGGCAGATGAAAAAAGGTGCGCAGATCGATGACCGAGATGATCTCGCCGCGGAGGTTGTACACGCCCCGGACAAAGGGGGCAGCGTTCGGCACATAGGTGAAGCGACCCGCCTTGGCGATCTCCTTCACGCTCATGATGTCGATACCGTATTCCTTGCCCGCGAGAGAAAAGGTGACCATCTTGAAGTCGACCTTGTCGACCCTTTCCTTTTTGACCTCGGCGGCTTCGGTTTTCTGTTCGCTCGTTAGCGCTGCCATGCTCAACTTCCTTCGCCTAGGGTCAGCGGATTGTCGCCTCGAGGCGCCTGCGCTCCTCGAGTTCGCGCTTAAGGCCGAGCTCAAGGAGCTGGCTTACGTCGATAATGAGGCACACGGAACCGTCACCCAGAATCGAGGCACCCGCAATGCCCGGCGAGACCGTAAACTGGTCGCGCAGGGGTTTGATGACCACATCTTCCTCGCCGATGAGCGAATCCACCATGAGCCCGACCCGTTTGTCCGCCGTACCGACGATGACCACGAAGCAGTGCTCGCGTTGCTCGTCAACCTGGATGCGGAAAAGTCGATTCAGCCTGAGGAGGGCGACGACATCGTTGCGGATGTTGAATACCTCGTAGTTGTCGATCATCCGGATGTCGGAGGGCTTGATACGGTGACTCTCGATGACGCTCGTGATCGGGATCGAGTAGATCTCCTTGCCCACCCGCACAAGAAGCCCCTGAATGATCGCAAGCGTGAGCGGCAACTTGATCGTGAAGCGCGAGCCCTTGCCGCGCTGGCTTGCCACGGTGACAGTTCCGTTGAGCTTTTCGATTTGCCGTTTCACCACGTCGAGGCCGACGCCTCGGCCGGAAATGTTCGTCACAGCCTTCGCCGTGGAAAAGCCCGGATCGAAGATGAGATTGAAGGCCTCGACCTCGGTGAGGATCTTGTTCGGGTGGATGAGCCCCTTCTCGACCGCCTTTGCGCGGACCGCCTCGACGTCGATGCCCTTCCCGTCGTCGGCGATCTCGATGATGATCATGTTGCCCTCGTTCGAGGCCTTGAGGAGGACGGTGCCCTCTTCACTCTTGCCTGCGACGCGCCGTTCGGCAGGACTCTCAATGCCATGGTCGAGTGCGTTGCGCACCGAGTGCATGAGGGGGTCGAGCAGGTCTTCGATGACCGACTTGTCGAGCTCGGTGTCCTCGCCTTCGATGACAAGGTTCACCTTTTTGTCGAGCGTCTTCGAAAGATCGCGGACAAGGCGCGGGAAGCGGCTGAAAATCTGGCTGATGGGCACCATGCGGATGCGCATCACGCCTTCCTGGAGCTCTCCCGTGATACGACCGAGGTTCTGTGCAGTGGAGCGGAACTTGGCGACATCGTTTTTGAGGTCGGCCTCGAAGCCGTCAAAAATCTGATAGAGGTAGCCGTACTTGTCGGCGATCTCTTTTTTGATCTCCTTTGCCGAGCGGCCGGCCTGAATCGCCGCAAGGAGCTCGGGAAGCTCGTCGAAAAGATCCTTGAGCCCCTCGCGGAAGCGGGTTTGCGCCTGGCCAAGCTGGCCCATGAGATCGCCGAATCGGGTGGAAATCTGGTTGAAGGTCGCCTTGTTGATGACCGTTTCGGACACGAGGTTGAGGAGGTTGTCGATCCGGCGCGAGTCGACACGGAGCACCGAGCCCTGCTGAACCTGCCCCTTTTTCGCCTCGGCCTCTTTGGGATGCGCTTCGTCCTCGCGCGGGGCGGCGAGCTCGGCAGAGGCGGAGGCCGCCTGAGCGGAAGACGGAGGAGTCACCTGCGCCTCTTGTGACGTAGCTTGCGGCGCCGCAGTGTGCCGCTCCACCGTAGCGGGCTTCGCCGCGGGCGAAGGCGCTGCAGGCGCAGGCCCCGACCCCGCCTTGGAGGAGGCGTGGAGGGCGGCCTCAAGCTCTTCGGCGCTGATGTCGATGGGCTTGCGCGGCTTTTGCACTTCGCCGCCGAGCTTAAGCTCCTCGATCTCGACCGCGCTCACGACATCGGGAATGAGCGCCTTTTTGCGGAGGGCGTCGGGGCCGAGCTCTGTGGCGATAAAATACTCGACCCTGGGGTAAAATGCATCCTCGTAGAGCTTTTCGAAATCGGGTACCGTCTTGAGAATCGAACCCGCATCGCGCAGCGCCGCGAAGGCATGGATCGCCGAGACGGTGTTCATCACATTGTCAGGGTTAAAGGCAAGGGAAAGCTTGTAGACCGACCTCCCCTCACCTGCGGCAGCGCGAAGCTCGAGCATTTCGTACTCGGAAAGCTCCCCGGTCGTGGACACAGGCGGAGCGGAGGCGGCAGGAGCCGCCTGTTGCACTGTCTCGACGTTCGACGCCGGGGCGGTACTCTTCGCCGAAGCGGCGTTCGCCGAAGCGGCGATCTTCGCCGCAGCCTTAGACGAAGCGCCTTCGGGCAAAAAGGACGCGAGCTTCGCCTGAAGCGCCGAGACATCCTCGTGGTAGGTCTCGCCCTTGGCGCGCGCATCGAGCATGGCCTTGATCACATCGATCGAGGCGAGCAGGGCGTCGATGAGCGCTTCGCCGACCGCCGCCTTCCCCGACCGGATTCCGTCAAGGACATCCTCGACGAGGTGGGTGAAATGCGCAAGCTCCGTCATTTCGACGGTGCCCGCGCCGCCTTTCAGCGTGTGCGCCGCGCGGAATATCTCGTCGACGGCGTCACGGTTGCCCGGGTCGTTCTCGAGCACGAGGACGCTCTGCTCAAGCGTCTCCACCTGGCTTGTCGCCTCGGCGAAAAAGTCCTTAAGGAGCTCCTCGTTGTTGGGGTCGAGATAGTCGCTCATCGTTCCTCCAGCATTATATAGTTGCGGCGTTCCGTCAAGGCCGCGAATGCCCCTTCCGAAAACGCCGCCGCATGAGGGGAGGATATGTGCGCTTTCGCGTTTCACCCCGCGCGCCGATGGCCGATAATGAAAAGGCGGCTTTTGCATCCCGCCTCGGAGGCTGTGCATTTCGCCTGCCGGAGCGCTAAAATTCCTAGGTATGCAGCGCGCCACGCACCACAGAGGAGGCCCCAAGGCCATGCGCGGAAAAGCCCACCTTCGCCAGCTCGTCCTTTTTGCCCTTGCGGCGGCCGCTGCGCCTGCGGCCCATGCCGCAAGCCTCAGCGTCGACCAGCTTGAACTCTTGAGCCACGGGAGCCTCGACGAGGGAACGGGGCTTTATGCGGTCGATTCCCGCCTCTATTTCGGTCTCTCGATTAAGGGCGGCGACAAGTTCGCAGGCCTCCTTAAGCTCGACTTTTTGTCAAGCAAGGTCGAAGAGGATCTTGCGACGCTCTCGGGCGTCAAACCGGACTGGCCTGACTCCGACGAAAAAAAGACGGCCCTCCTCGACCGCATCTACGCCCCCGGCCTCCGCCTCCGCACGGTCGCCCTGACCGCACGGCGGCTTTTCGGCATTTCAGGTCTCGAGGCAAGCTACTTTATCGGCAATTTCGGCACGCTCTGCGCCGGCGATGACTTTATCGAACTCTTCGGCGCCGCCCCCTTCACGACGGCGATGCGCGGGCCCATGGTCTACCCCTCAGGCATTCTGGGCAATCCCGGCGTCTACTATGACGGCATCCACGGGATCTACGGCACGGGATTCCGCATCGGCCTTGTTGCGCCACGCGCCGC
Source organism: Spirochaetota bacterium (assembly GCA_029265615.1). GTDB lineage: Bacteria > Spirochaetota > Spirochaetia > Treponematales > Rectinemataceae > JAEUJG01. Next base: position 110,874 of record JAJUIB010000004.1, on the reverse strand, counting down.
AAGCTACCTCTACGTGTACCAGGATGCCGATCTCGGCCCCGGCCAATGGTCGGCGGACCTCCGCGGCATGCTCGACTCAGGCCGCCTCAAGCTCGAACTCTTCGCGGGTGCAAGCTATGCAACAAGTTCGCTGTACGGCTATTACCGCGGTGGCCTCCTCTTCTACTACGCCCCGGGATCGGTAGGCGAGTTCTATGCTCAGGTGGGCGCACCCCGCATCGACCCTGAAGCAGGCCTCTCCGCCGAGAACTTCTACTTCCTTTTCGAACCGCGCGTGAATTTCGGCGCAGGCTTATTCGCCATCACGGTGTTCTACCACCCCTCCGTCTACCGGCAAAAACCCACCCAGGAAACGGGCGCCCTTGACCTTGGCTTCAACCTCCGCTTTGGCAACATGTTCGAATCGGCGCGGCAGTTTGGCATCGAGAGCATCCTCGCCTTTCGCCCCACCGCCAGCACAAGCGACACCACGCTCGCCGTCGACATAGCGCCCTACTTCTCCGCCATCGCCTCGGGCCTTGAGTGGAATTTCAAGCTCGATCTCCGGGTTTTCCCCTTTCCCGCAACCTGGTACGGCATGTTCCGGCCCTTCATCGGGGCCAAAACCTCGTTTTAGGCTCGGGACGCACAAAAGGAGCGCGCGATGCGGCACGAATCCCAGCAAATTAGGAAGCCCGGCCGGAGCGTCATTCTTTCGCTTTTCGCGGTCATGACGACGGTTCCCGCCCTCCACGCGCTCGAAATCGGCATCGAGGGGCGCGCGGGCAACCTTCACTTTCCCTGGTCGGCGCAAACGCAGATCACGGGTGACTTTCCGGCGACCAACTACTTCGGCGGCGGCTCGGCCTGGCTCAGCGCCCCCCTCGGCGACGAGGCGGCCTTCCGCGTGAGCTATGAAACCGACCCCGTGCTCCGCCACCGCGTCGACGCGCAGATTCAGTTCGAACGGGGCCCCGCACGCATTTCCGTCGGCCCCTTTGTGGGCGCCTTCAACTCACCCCTCACCCCCTTAAGCGCGGGGCTTTCGACCCAGGTGCGCTTCCAGCTCCCCGGCATCGCCTTCGCCGCCGTGCGCTCCGACGGCGGCCTTGCCGTCGGCGTCCTCGCCGACTCACTCGCCGAAGAACCGCAAGCCCTTGCCGAGCTCGAGGCGGGCTTTTACGTGCCGAACGCCATCGTCTTTGCACGGCTGACCGCAAAACGCTTCAGTGAAACCGATAGTTCGGGCAAACGCATCGTCGACGCTCTGTCGCGCTACTGCCTCGCGGTCGATGTGTTCAAAAAGAACGTCCCCTATAACCTGCTTGCCCTGGCGGGCTATGAACTCCGCTCCAAGTACTACGAGGCCGCGGACACAACCGACGCGCTCGGGAGCCTCATTCTCGGCATAGAAACGAACGTTCGCGTAGCGGATGGCGTTACTCTGCGCGGAAAGCTTCATAGCGGCTTTTTCGTCTTCGGCCTTGAGGCGCTTTCCGGCCGCGGGCCTGCGACCGACGCCTTTATCTTCGACGCAAGCCTCGGCATTGTGCTCGACACCGCGCTTTTGCGCGCGCAGGCAAAAGCGGCGGCAGGCAAGGCGCCTGCGCCGGCGCCCGCCGGAACGGCGCCCGCCGAGCCGGCAGCGGGAGCGGCTTCCGGGACGGTCACGGAGCCGGGAAAATGATCGAGCGGCTTATTGTTACTAATTACACGGCTTTCGACGAGGCGGAGTTCAATCGGTCGCCCGCCGTTTTGCCACAAGCAGCACAGTTCATCGCATTGCCGTAAACACGCGCGACGGGGTAGAAGCCGTCACACCGATTGCACGCCTTGAGGCCGAGCTCAAGAATCGCCGACCGCTACTTCGAACGTGCGAGAAAGAGGAGCACGGCTATGTTTACGGAAGGCTCATAGCGTACGCACATATACAACAAAGAAACCCTTTGAGCCGCACTGGGTTCGAACCAGTGACCCACGCCTTAAAAGGGCGTTGCTCTACCTACTGAGCTAGCGGCCCGGATAAGCTGTACAGTAGCGGGAGGGCGGCCTCTCTGTCAACCGCACCCCGCACGCTTTTTAGTACACAAAATCAAAGCTCACAAGAAGATTGTAGACCGGCCGGTCACCCGGCTCGATGCCGAGTTCGTCGCCCCAGGCCGCAGCGCACAGCCTGAGCGCGCCAAGATCAAAGGACAGCCCCGCGGCGAGGAGGGCCTCGGAGAGGCCAATGCGGAAGGCGAGGATGTCAAGCGCGCGAACTTCAAGCCCGATACCGAGGTTGAGGAGGGCGTTGCGCGGGACGGGCCGTGCAAGATCGAGCATATCCCCATAGTCGAGGGCAAGGCTTATGCCGTCGAGGTAGCGTCCGAGCCGCCTAAGGGGAGGCGACCAGGCAAGACCGAAGGCAAGGTCGGGGGCGATGCGCGCCGATCTCGTTGCACTCGCCGTCCCGCCGATCGTGTCCAGACAAGCAAAGGTGGCAACAAGGGCGGGGCTGTAGACGTCGCGGCAGACGAGGCCCGCGGCCAAAACCTCGTTCCAATTCCAGCGGAGTCCCGCATCAAGGCCGATGCCGGTCGTAAGATCAACGGGCTCGCCGAGGAGCGCGAGGGGGTTTGCAAGGATCGCCTCGAGACCGGGGAGTGTCGTCGTGATTCCAAGTTCCGCCCGGACAAAGCCCTTGGCCAGGAGCCCAAGATCGAGGGCATGGCCGCCGCCGAGCGCTTGGCGATAGGCGTAGCCCCCCGCGATAAGGACATCCTCGCGCGCGCGGAGCGTCACGCTCGCTATACTCGCCGCATTGACCTTAAGGCTCGTCCGATTGTAGAGACCGAAGCCGAGCCCTTCGCCGACATACCCGAAGGCAAGTGGACCAGAAAGTTCAAATCCGGCGTAGAGCTTGTAGTCGTATTTTGCAAGGAGGGAGGAAAGCGCCGCAACAATGTCGCCTTCGGCTCCAAGCGCGAGATTTGCAAGGTCGAACACCGGCCCCGAGGCGACAAGGCCGAGCCGTGCCGCCGAAAACTCAGGCCGCGCCGCGCCAAGGCTTGCGGGATTGGCAAGAAAGGCTTCGGCGCCGCCAGAAAGCGCCGCATGCCGCCCCCCAAGGGCGATCTCGCGGGCATCGCGAAAACTGAATGCTTCAAGCTCCTCGCCCCAGGCCGCCCCCGATACAAGGAGGAGGAAGGCACAGGCCACAAGTATACGCCCTCGGTGCATCACCGGCCCCCTCATGAACTGAGGGCCGGAAGGAGGCCCGTGAGCGCCTGAACGAGCGGATCCCCCGGCCACTGGCCGCTCGCCGCATCACGAAGGCGCTTAACCTGCGACTGTACGTTTTGGTCGATGGAGGGGTCATTATCTGTGGCGGCATCGAGAAGTTTTTTGATCCCCTCCTGGCCGCCTGCCGCATCGATGAGCAGCGCCGCGGCGGCGACGACAAAGGTGCCTGCCGTCGCGCCGGCCGCCGCAAGGTCGCTCGCGTTCGCCGTGGCAAGCGCGCCGAAAATAGACGCAGCATCCTCGCTTACCGACACGCTGGCAAGGGCGGCGGCGAGCGCATCAGTTTGCTCGGACGTAAGCCCGTCGCTGCTCGTCAATGCCTGAAGTCCCACCACATTAAGCGCCGTCGCCAAGGCGTCGTCGAGGCCCGTAGCGACGCCCGCCGTCGCCGCCGCGGCGGCAAGGAGCTGTGGGTCGCCGGAATTTTCCGCAACAAGGGCATTAAGCGCGGGCATGAGGGCGGCGGCGAGCTTAGTGTCCCGGTTTGTAAGCGCAAGCTCGGCGTACCGGGTGGCATCGGCCTGTGTAAGGCTTGCAGGGAGGGGCGGCGCCTCCCGTGCCGCCCAGCTTCCGAGCGAGGTGGTAAAAAGCTGCTGACAGCCCGTCGCAAGGACGGCGCAGGCGACAAAGAGCGGACAGAACGCGGGGCGCCGCATGGCGTACCTCCTGGGCCTCGACACAGGCGCCGCCCCGCAGGCGGGGCGGCGCCACCCTTTACGCATTATCGGCCGAGCCGAGGGGTTGCTCGAGGCCTAGAAGCGAATCGCGACGCCAAGCGAGGCGCCCGAGCGGGGGGCGTCGCCCGGCCGGCGCCCCAGCTCCTCCGTGAAGACGGAGGCACTGATGTGCACAAAGAGGAGGTCAAGGCCAACACCCGCGGAAGGCCAGCCGCGGTTAAGTCCCGCGCGGAGCGAGATAAGGCTCAAAAGCTTAAGCTCGGCACCCGCATGGAGCATGGTCCAGAAGGAGGCGTTGTCCTTGATAACCGCGATCGGGTCCTGAAGCTCGACATAGAGCGCAGGCTCAAGCACATAGGGGATGAGGCGCGGCGTGAGCGCGATCCCCGCCGTAAGAAAGGGCGTAAGCTCGGCGCGCCGCTCCGAATCCGTAGAATCAGGCTCAGGGATCGTCCCCGCGGAGAGCGCATCAAGGAGGTCACTGAGCGTACCCGCCGTAAGGAGATAGCTTGGCGCTAGATCGCGCAGGGCAAGGCCGATGCTCAGGCTCTTTCCAAGCTCAAGACGCGCGCCAAAGTCCATCGCAAGCCCAAAGCCCGAGACCACCTTCTGGCCCTCGAGGACTGAGACAGGCTCGGCGCCCTCACCCATAAGGGCGCCGAAAATCTCTGAAAAGGCCCAAGGCCCGTCAGAATCTGCGCGAAAGAAGGGGCGGACATCGCCGCCGAGCGAGAGCTTGAGCGCGCCAAGCCTGATCGGCGCGGCAAGGCCCAGCACCGCATTGAAGGCGGCGGCGCTCCGCATCTGTGCGCCCATGAGCGTAGTGCCTGCGATCGCGGAGTCGGCGACAAGGTAGGTTCCTATGCCAAGGCCGCGGCCCGTGTAGCCGATGCCGAGGGCAAGACCGCCGCCAAAGCCGTTGTCGGTGATAAAGTCGTTCAGCGTCGCGGCGACCTCCTCCTCGCTACCCGAAAGCTCGGCGAGCTTTGCAATATTTTCTTCAGTCGGCTTTATGTAGGTCCAGGCGGAGAGGTCCGCGATACTGAGCTCGCCCCGGTCGCGGGCAAAGGCCGCGGGATTGCCCGCAAGGGCCTCGTAGCCCGTCCCAAGGGAGATAAAGCTCCCGCCGAGCGCCATGCTCCGCGGATCTTTCGCCGAGAGCGTTGAAAGGGGCTCTGCCGCCGCAAGCGAGGCGGCGACAAGGGCGATGATGACAATGCCACCTATGCGTTTCATGGCCGTCTCCTTAGGAATTGCTGTTGAGCGCGCTCGTATCGATGCCGGCGGCTGCGAGGAGCAACTCAAGCGACGTGTCGAAAGTATCGTCAAAAACAGGCGGGGTGATGCCCGAAATGGCACCCGTAGTGTCATTGATGGCATCCCAGAGGGCGTCGGCAATAGCGGTCTCCCCTGTGGAGCTGTTACTAGGCTGCACCCCCGCGACCAGGGCGGCGACCAGGGCGGCCTGGGCAAGGTTTCCGACGTTGTAGGTCCCTTCGACGCTCGACTCCACCACAGCATTAACCTTCTTATCAACCGTCGTGAGTGCCGTAATCATGCTCTTAAAGGCCGTTTCGTCCGTAAGGAGGGCCGCGGGGAGGAGGGATTTGACAAAAGCAACGGCATCTTCGGCTGGGTCTGAGCTGTTCGCAAAATCAGGAAGCCCCGCAGTGATGGCGGCTACCACGTTGTTGACCACCGTGCCGGCATCGGTCGTCGCAAGCTGGATGTCGACATAGAGGGCAAGGGCCTCCTGCTTTTCTGCTGCTGAAGAAGAAGAAGAAGAAGAAGAAGACATCGTGTACTCCAGCGTGGTAAGAACAGCAGTTCGCGCAGAAGGATCTGCCTTAAGCTCCGCGATAAAGGTTGCCGCAAGCTGGCCCTCCGAGGTGTAGGCCTCGCCCCTAAGCTCCGCGCTCGAAAGGCTTGTGTAGTCCTTAGGCGGGAGGAGCTTTGTAAACAGGTTGGTCGAGAAAAAACCCTCGCAGGACGAAAGCACAAGGGCCGCGCAGAGCACAAGCGCAAAGACTTTCGACGCCGAGGGCGTGCGGGTCGTGCGGGTCGTGCGCAGGTTCGGTTTCATACCGCCTCCTTACCGATCGAAAAGAATCCCCATCCAGGTTACTCGTCTTTAACCGTACCTATGAATGTATCGCATTGTGGCGCTTTATCAAGGCCAGTCCTACAGGCAGGCTAGAGGAAGGCACGAAAGCACGCTCGCGCGTCGGTGCCGCCTGAGCCGGGGCCCTCGAGCCTCACGCGGATGGCCGTCCCGGGCCGGGCCTTGGACGCTGCCCCGGCGGGAAGGCCGTACACGGCGAGCTTCAGGTAGTTCTCGGCGGTCGCAAGTTGCTCTCCTGAGCCGAGGACATTGGAGCTACGCTCCTCCTCCGCGTCCTCCTCGTCCTGCCCGCCTGAAAGCGCGGCGCCACGTTCAAGCACGGCCTCAAGCTCGGCGCCCCAAAAGCGCTCCGCATAGGCGGCCTTTGCGCGCCGCGCAAGGCCGCCAAGGACGGCGGCCCGCTTACCCGCCACGCGTTCGGGCACGCGCGGGGTAAGGGCAAAGGCGGCGGTTCCGGGGCGGGGCGAAAAGGGAAAGGCGTGCACCCAGGCAAGGCCCGCCTCGTGGAAGAGCGCAGCGCTTGCAGCAAAATCCGCCTCGGTCTCGCCGGGAAAGCCGACGATGAGGTCAGCGGCGAGAAAGATCTCGGGGCGCACGCGGCGTAGCGCCTTTGCGGCCGCAAGCACCGCCGCGCGCCGGTAGCCCCGCCCCATGCGGGCAAGAACGGCGTCGGAGCCCGATTGGACCGCGAGGTGGACGTGCGGCCTGACCCGATGATCGGCAAAGAGCTCGACAAAGGCCGCATCCACCTTATCAGGCTCGTAGGAGGAAATGCGGAGCGCGACGCGGCGCGAGCCTGCAAGGAGGTGGCGCACCAGGCCGGGAAAGTCCCGTTCGCCGTCGCGGTACTGCGAGAGGTTCACCCCCGCAAGGACCACCTCGCGCGCGCCAGAGGCCTCGAGGGTGCAAAGCCGCGCAAGCGCCTCGTCCGCAGAAAGGCTCTGCGCGGGGCCGCGCGCGATGCAGACGCGGCAATAGCTACAGCGGTTGTTGCAACCGTCCTGGACCTTGAGCGCGGGCCGCGAATGGAAGCTGAAAAGCTCAGGCGTAAAAGCGAAGGGGTCGAGGGTCGCCCCGCCTTCTGCGCGCCTCTGCCGCCACTCGCGCAAGGCTTCGGCAAGGTCGCCGTGCCCCTGCCATTCCTCGGCAAGATAGCCTGCAAGCGCAAGAAGGGCGGACTTCTCCTCGCCGGGCAGGACAAACACGCGCTCGCTCAGGGCCTCGAGGGCCTCAGGCTCGAGCTGCGCGTAACAGCCCGTCGCAAGGACGACCGCGCCGGGATGCGCGGCAAGCGCGGCGCGGATCTGGCGGCGCGCCTTTTGTTCCGCCTTGCTCGTCACGGTGCAGGTGTTGACGAGGTAGAGCTCGGCATCCGCCGCAAAGGGCACAAGGCGTGCGCCTGCGCGCCTAAAGGCGTCGGCAAGCGACTCGGATTCAAGCTGGTTGAGCTTGCAGCCCAGGGTGTGGACGGCGACGCGGAGTTCCACGTTAGCGCACCCGGGAGGCAATACGCTCTTTGCCGAGGCGGGCGTCCTCGAGGCGGGGATCCAGGCGAAGCGCCTCCGTGTAGGCGGACAGGGCGGACGATAGTTCGCCCGCCCGCTCGCGGGCATAGCCGAGGCGTGCCCACCACCGAGGATTGTCCGGAATAAAGCCGAGAGCCGCCGTAAAGGCCATGTCGGCGTGCGCGTAGCGCGCCAGGCGCAGGTAAATCTCCCCCATGTAATAGTAGGCCGTTCCGGCGCGCGTCCCCTCGGGAATCGCACTCACATAGGCCTGGAAGTGCTTGAGCGCCGCCTCGTTGCGGCCAAGGCGGTAGGCGGTCTCGCCGAGCACCTCGAGAAAGCGCGGGTCGCGGCGGATGGCGTAAGCCTTGGATGCGTAGTTCTCCGCATCCGCCCAGCGTTCAAGGCCGAGGAGGCTCCAACACAAGACGAGGTAGGCCTCGGTGTTGGAAGGCTCCACGCGCGTCACCTCGAGCGCTGCGGCACGGGCATCCTCGTAGCGCCCCGCAAGGTAGAGCGAAAGCCCCTCAGGCTCGGCGGCCAAGCCCTCCGCCGCGAAAAGAAGCACGCAGACGAGGACAAACCTGCGCGGGGCGGACGCCGCCTTAGCGGCCATCGGGATCAGGGGCGCTCATCCGGCAGGCGCCGTTGAAGCGACAGCCCGTCTCCATCGTCACCTGCGGCGCAACGACATCGCCGTCGACCGCAGCCGTCGAAAAGAGTTCGACCCGCTCGCGCGCCGCAATGTCGCCCTTCACTCGCCCCTTCACCGAAACGACGGCGGCCCTGATGTCGGCCTCAACCACCGCCTTTTCATCGATATAGAGCTCGCTCTCGGAGCGGATCACCCCGTTCACCCTGCCCCGGATCATGAACGGCTTTTTGAGGCTCATCGAGCCGGAAAACTCAACATCGGCGGCGAGGATGGTGTCGAGCTGCTCCTCGTCGACCGCGCTAATCTGCACGTCGGTCATGGCCCTGATAATAGGGCGAGGCGCCGGGGGTTGGCAAGTGCATGCGCGTCCTACGCGCATAGGACACGCGCATAGGACGCGCGCGAGGCTTCAGGCCTTCCGCCTTTCGGCAAGCCGTTCGTAGAGGGCCGCAAGTTCCTCGGGGCTGAGCGCTTCGGCCCTGACCGCAGGCGCATGCCCGAGGGCAGCAAGGGCGGCCTCGACTGCCGCCTCATCACAACCCGCCGCCTTGAGGTTGTTCTTGAGCGTTTTGCGCCGCGATGCGAAGGCCGCCCGCACGAAGGCGGAAAACCCAAGTCGGTCGTCCGCGACGAGGGGGTCGGCACGCGGAGCAAGGAGCACCACCGAACTTGTCACGTTGGGCACGGGCCAAAACGAAGCACCTGCAAGATCGAATGCAAGACGCGGCCTAGAGGCGGAGGCGCAGAGCACCGAAAAGGCCGAGTAGTCCTTCGATCCCGGTCGCGCGCAGATACGGTGGGCGGCCTCTTTTTGCACGGTGAAAGCCATGGGGGGCGGTCCCGCCCGCCCGGCGGCCTCAGGATAGCGCTCGATAAGCGCGGCCACCATCGCGTTGGCCACGTTGTAGGGAAGGTTGCCGAAGACCGCGAGGGGAGGGCCGTTCACTACGAGCTCCCCGCTCCAGGTCTTAAGAAAATCGCCTTCAACAAGGCGAAAGCCTGCCTCGCCAGCGAACACGCGCCCAAGTAACCGCGAAAACCCGTGGTCAAGCTCGAATGCGACGACCTCGAAGCCCGCATCGAGGGCCATCGCGGTCATCGCCCCGATGCCGGGTCCGATTTCCCAGAGCCGCGCCCGAGGCCCCAGTTCGGGCACAAGGTCGCGAAGGGCCGCAAAAACGCGCTCCCGGGCGCGCGGACTCACCAGGAAGTTCTGCCCAAGCCGCTTGGACATGGCAAGCCCTTCCGCCTCGAGGAGGGCGCGGAGCGCTGCGGGCGAATCATAGGCGGGTCTCGTCCCCACACTGCCGGGAACGAAGCCAGAGCCGGTATCGGACATGGGGCAGAGCATACACGAGGCAGGCGACAAGGACAACGACCGCCGCCGCAAACGCGGCACTCCTTCCTGGAAGCACAAGCGGCGGCGCTGCCGCAAACAGGCTGACAGCGCCCGCGAGCAGACGATAGATGAAGCGCGATACACCCACGACAAGCGGCGCAAGTCGGGGGACGAGGCCGACCGATAGCCCTGCACACAGCCCCCACCAGAGAAAGGCCGCGACCAGCGGTGCCGTGGCAATCGAGGCGACAATGCCGATGGGCTGCAGAGCGCCAAAGACCAGAGCGAGGAGCGCGCCGGTCGCAAGCTGGGCGCCAAGGCTCGCCGCAAGCGCCGTGGCAAGTGCAGGCGGCAGCCAAGGCCGCAGGGCGAACTCGATGCGCGGGGCAAAGACAACAAGGCCTGCGAGGGCGAGATAGGAAAGGCAGAACGAAAGCCCGCGCGCCGCCTCCGGGTCGAGGGGGAGGGCTATGGCAAAGGCCAGGGCAAGCGTGGTGCGCCCCTCGACGGGCCGATCGGCGAAAAACGCACAGACACCAATGCCATACATGAGGAGCGAACGGAGAAGGGAGGGGCTTAAGCCCGCAACAAAGACAAAGGCGGCGGCACAGAGGAGCGCAAGGCCGCGGGCGCGTCGCGGTCCGCAGAGCGGTCGGCAGAGCGCGGCGGCAAGAGTGGCAAGGAGGGCAAGGTGCTGGCCGGAAAGCGCAAGCACGTGGGCGCAGCCGGCGCGTTTCCAGACTGCCGCCTCGTCGCGTTCGAGCCCCGTACGGTCGCCGAGGAGGAGGGCGACAAGAAGGCCGGCGGTCGCTTCGTCCCCGCCCACGTGCGAAAGCGCATCTCGAAAAGCCGTCCGCAGGCGTGCCCTCCACTGTCCAAGGGCGCGCACATGGGCGCGCCCTTGGGCGAGTCCCCGGCCCTCATCGTCAAGCCGGACGAGCTTAGCCTCATCGGCGAAAAACAGTGTCGTGTGCGGCGACGTCTCAGGAGGCGCGGCCCCTTGCGGCGCGGCCCCTTGCGGCGCGGCCTCCTCCTTGCGCGGCCGCGCAGGCTGAGCATCGCATGCAAGGCGCTCGCCTTGGAGGCGCTCGCCTACACGGCGAACGCTTTCCCCCGCGGACGGCCGCACGAGCAGCGTCACCCGGCCGCGGGCCGACACGCTCCCCCGGAGCCCCGGCGCGGCAAGCTTAAGCCCTTCGAGTGCAAGCGGGTAGCGCCAGAGGCCGCCAGCGCCACGTGCGGCATCCGCATGGAGCCTTCCCCAAAGGCCGGTCACAGCAAGATCGCCGCGGGGAAGCGGCGCCACGGCCTTACCCGCCTCGTCGCGCCGCAGCCCCGCGCCAAGGGCAAGGCCGCAGGCGAGCGCCACGGCAAGCCAGGCCTTAAGCCCTGCGCCCCGCCCAGAAAGGCCGCGCAGTGTGGCCGCGAATGCGGCCACAAAGACGGCGCCGAGGAGGACGAACCAGAGGGGAAGGAAGCGCGGATAAAACCCCGCAGCAAGGCCGAGCGCGAATGCCCAGGGCGGCGAAAACCGCTCAGGTGCAGGGATAGGATGTTGCATACATGGCCTCCCTTGGGGGTCGGAAGACCGCGCTAAAGGCTTCGAGCGCGCAAGGCCTGCGCAAGGAAGGCGGCTTACCACTTAAGCCGCTGGAGCGCCTCCTTTGCGGCGCGTTTCACGTTGTCCGGATAGCGGAGGTAGCCCACATACAAAAGATAGTCGAAGGCGACCTTGTCGCCGAGCGCGCCGAGCGCCTCGATGGTCGCAAGGATAATCTCCTCATCGAAAGAACCGCCGAGCTCGGTCTGTGCATTGATGAGTTGTAGCTGAATCGCGAGCGCCTGCGCGGCTTCCGCGGAACCCATGGCGCCAAGGCACGCGATTGTCTCCACAAGATCGGACCGCGGCGCGGCGCCGCGCGCATACTCCGCAAGAAGCGCACGGAAGTAGCGCAGCACGAGGGGAGATGCGCGCTGCCAGGCGAGTTCGCGGATCGTGCGCACCGCTCTGAGATTGAGTTCGCGGATCGCCTGCGCCTCGTACGCGGGCCCCCCCGGCCAACTTAAACCGGCGGCAAGAGCCGCCTCCGCAAGCCCTCCCCGCTCCTCGGGACCGAAGGCGGGGTTCTCAAGGCCGGCCTTGAGGGCCGCGGCCTTTTCAAGCGGCGAGCTCATCGCAAGCACCTTGGCGAGGTAGCCCGCATAGTCACCCTTGATGCGGCCGAGCGCTGCCGAGGCCTTTGCCGTCACCCGGGGGTTGTAGCCGGCGACATAGGTCGAAAAGAGCACCGGGAAGGAGGCCCCATCGCCGATGCGGCCAAGCGCATCCACCGCCGCCTCGAGCGTCGGATACTCGGGCTGGCTCCCCGCCCGAAACAGGGCATTCTGCCCCGCAAGATATTCGCCGACCCGCGCGATAATGGGCGCGTTGCCCGCTCCCGTGGCGCCGATGGCCCCGATCGCCGCCGCGCGAAGCTCGACATCGCCCTCGTAGAGCTCGAAGAGCCGCCAGAGCTTGTCCGCCGACTCAGAATAAGCCGCCTCGCCGGCCTTGAGCACCGCAACGAGCGCAAGTTCGCGAAGCTGGCTGTCCGCGACCCCAAGGAGGGGCGCGTTTTCCGCGGCGAAGCGGAGCGCCGTGTCATAGAGCGGACCGAGCTCGACGGCGGGGCGGGCACCCGCCTCCTTAAGGAGCTCGAGCTTGGCGCCGAGGCTCGAACGCACAAAATTCCGCTGGTAGGTGAGGAGCACCGAGCCTCTATCCTGGGCCGAGAGCGCGAGAACGGAGGCGAAGGCGAAGCACGCACCAAGCGCACACAGACGACGATTCAAACCGACCCCCTTCATATGACGCCCCCCTCCGCCCCGCCTGATTGAGACGCAAGGGCGGAACTGCCATTTTCGGCACGGATCCTATATACATAAGAACGTATCGCGTTGCGCGTGCGCGGACTCGGCTGAACCGCCTCGACATGGAGCGTCGAGCGGTTTTTTTCGACATCGTAATCGACGTTCCGCACGATGCCGCTCATCACGATCTGTCGCCCCTCGAGCGAAAACTGCACCTTAACCTGGAGGCCCGGCTTGGCTCTGCCCCCGATGGTCACCGCAAAGCCGTCCTCGGACAAGTCGTCCACGCGGCTCCGGAGGCCCGGCTCACGCTCGGGCTTTTCAAAGGCCCCCTCGATGCGCTTAAGGAGATAGAGATAGGCGGGGATGCTCGTCCGGCTGCGCACCGACTTCCGCTTCTGCGTGCGAAGGAGGGATTCCGAATGCGCGGCGTGCAGAACGGGCACATTGCGGATGCGGAGATCATCGATCACATAGGTGTCGAACACATAGCCTGCGTCGTCGCGGCGCCAGAAATACACCGAGATTTTTTTGCCCTTCCAGATGAAATCCTTGGGTACCCGCGCGCCCGAGGGATAGGAGAGGACGAGAAACCGACCGTTGTTGTCGATCACCGTGGAGCCGAATACCCCGAGCCCGTGCACGAGGAGGCGGAGCCGTTGACCGTGCGAGATCTGACGCGAGGAACGTATGCCATGGGTGTAGCGCGGCTGATCGAACTCGATCCTGCGTCTTAGCGCGTACACCTTGTCCATGAAGGCGATGCCCTCGCGCGTCCTTTCGCGCCCATCGGCGGCAAGGCGCTCGACGAGACGCGCGATCGCGCGGTCGAGGTCGCGGGGCGACCAGAACACGTTTGTCGGATCGGCGAGGCGGAGCTCGAGGGCGGTCTCGCGGAAAAACCGCGTCTCGGCTAGAGTGAAGCCTGCGTCCCGGGCCTTGAGGAAAAACTCGAACCAGGAATAGCGCTTGCCGCCCTTCGCAAGCAGGGAAAGCGAAACGAGGGCGAGGACAAAGACGATGGCCGCGAGCAGGATCGGCATGGGCGCTCCGTCGTGAAAGTTGCGTCGCACAGCGGCGTGGACTTCATTATACAATGAAACGCGGGAGCGTCAAAACGCAAGGGTGTGCAAAACCCGAGAAAGGAACGACGATGAGTGATGTCTGCCCGGGGCTCGACCCCGCTCCTTCCGCAAAAAACGCTCAGGCGTATCCTTTGCGCGAGGCCTGCCTCGTGTTCGCGGCATTTTGGCTTCCCGCATATCTCCCCGCGGCAAGCACTTCGCCCCTAGCGGAATTCGGCGACCCGCGCTACACCCTCACCCTCCTCCTCGAGCTCGTGCCGCGCGCGCTTCTCCTTGCCTACATCATGGACCGCGCCGAGGGGCTTTCGGCCTTCGGCATCGGGCGGCTTCGCGCCCACGACGCGATGCGCGCTCTTTTGACCGCAGCGGCGGGAATCGGCATCATCGCGCTTATGAGCCTCGCAGGGAGCCTTGCGGGCGCGCCGATGCATAACCCCCTTTTGTCCTCGCTTGCGCGGCCTCCTTTTCCCCTTCCCCTCGCGCTCGTCGCGCTTGCCCTCTCGGCGCTTGCGGTGGGCTACGGCGAAGAGCTGTTCTTTCGGGTCTACCTCATGCGGCGGCTCAAGCAGGCAGGCTTACCCCCCCCTTGGGCACTGGCGGTCTCTTCGCTCCTCTTCGGCGGCGCGCATGGGCTCCAGGGTCTCGCTGGCCTTTTCGGCGCGAGCCTCCTTGGCGCATGGTTCGCCTATCGCTGGGAAAAGGGGCGGAATTTCCACGAAATTGCCCTCGGACACGCGCTCTACGACCTGTGCGTCCTCACCGCAGCGCTCTATATGGGCGCTTAAAGCAGGGCCCTGGCCAAGTGAGCGCCGCGCGGACTATACTCAAGGGCATGCAAGTTACCGAAAAGTTCCGCTCCGATCTCGATCTTGCGCTCGCCCGGGTGGGCTCAGGCACGGAAACAGCGCGCCTTGAGGCGATCCGTGCCTTTTTTTACGGCTCCTTCGCGCGGACCGTCCCCCAGGAGACGCTCGCCGACCTCTTCACCGCCTTCCTCAGCAAGTGGCAGAAAGGCGAGGAGCGCGCGCTCGCCTGGCTATCGGGCGTCGGCAGTCTCCTTCTCATGGACTATGACGGCACGCCCTTTTCCCGCGATGAGTGGACGGAGATACGGGACGCGATCACCCTCGAGCAGGGGGAGATAGACCTCGATCTTCTGTCCTACGTGCTGACGCTTGTCGTCGACCACGGAGCCATCTAGCGTGAGCGCCTGGTTCGAAGACGAATCCTTCTGGACGGCCTATGCGCCGCTTATGTTCGATGAAAAGCGCTGGGCGGAGACACCTGATGTCATTGACGCAATTGAGCGCCTTGCGGGGCTTGAACCGGGCGACGCGGTGCTCGACGCATGCTGCGGACCCGGCAGGCACACGATCGAACTTGCAAAGCGCGGCTATCGCGTCACCGGCATCGACCTCACCCGACCCTTCCTCGACGCAGCGCGCGAGACGGCCAGGGCAGAGGGGGTCGACCCCGAGCTGCTTTGCGAGGACATACGCCGCTTCCGGCGCCCCGGCGGCTTCGATCTTGCACTCAACCTCTTCACGAGCTTCGGCTACTTCGAGGATCCCGCGGAGGATCTTGCCGCCCTCACGAATCTCCGCGCATCCCTTGCGCCCGGCGGGCAGCTTGTCCTCGAGACGATCGGCAAGGAGACCGCCGTCCGCGACTTCATCGAGGGCGAGTGGTTCGAGCGCGACGGCTGGACGGTACTCACCGAATTCTCAGTCCATGGCGCCTGGGAGGGGCTTGCGACGCGCTGGGTACTCATCCGCGGCGCGGAACGAATCGACCGTTCCTTTGTGCAGCGTCTCTACTCGGCCGTCGAACTCCGCGATGCCCTTTTGCGCGCAGGCTTTTCCACCGTCAAGCTCTTCGGGAGCCTCGATGGTGCCCCCTACGACGAAAAGGCCGCAAGCCTCGTCGCCCTCGCCTCGGCCTAGCGCAGCCTGGGCCGTCGTGCGCGCACAACGCGCCGGTTGATTTTTCGCGGCAAGCGTATATGCTTATGCCCATGGGTTCCTAAGGACGCTCCGCACAGGGGCGCTGACCCCGAGCCCCATCCCGATCGGAAGGCGCCATGACGAAGAATAAAATCGGCCTTAAGCTCGCAAACGGCGAGTTTTATGCGGTTCTCGAAGAGGGGAGCGTTTCCCGCAAGCGCCTCGTCGTCACAACCGTTCAAGATGGCCAGCGAAGCGTCCAGATCGACCTGTATCGAGGCCACGGCCCCACGACGCTCGAGGCCTCCTATGTGGGGAGCCTTGTCATTGAAAATATCCCGCTCGCCCCCAAGGGGGAGCCGGACATAAGGCTTGAGCTCGCCCTCGATGCGGAGGGGACGCTTTCGGCCTCCGCGGAGAACGCCGCATCCCACGAGCGGCAGAGTCTTAAAGTCTCCCTTACCTCCCTCGCCGAAGAAGAAAAATACGAGATTCCCGACTTTAGCTTTTCCGAAGAGCCTGCCGCCTCCGAAGAGTCCGCCGGGTTCGAGGTATCAGCAGACATCGAGGTGCCAACAGATTCGCTCCCCGACGAGGCCTTTGCCGCCGACTTCGAGGACGAAAGCGGCGTAGAGGAAGGGGAGCGGGCCTCTGCAGTCGGTGCGGCGGACGAGGCCGAAGGGCTCCTTGCCCGCGCGAGCGCATATGCCGCCGACGAGGGGCTTGAGCCCCGCCGCCCCCGAAAACCCTTTTTTGTCGCCCTTGTTGTGCTTGCGGCGATCCTTGTGGCGCTCGGCCTCGCCTATCTTGTCTACTATTTCTCCGTGGCGCGCAAAGGTACGGCGATAGCCGAATTCGACACAAATCCACCGCCTGCGCAAACGGTAGAGGCGCCTACTGCGGCGGCGCCCAGATCCTCGGCGGTCATCGAAGTCGTCCCGGCGGAAGTAGCGGCGCCCGCCGTAACTCCTGCGGCTCCTGCCGCGGCTCCTGCCGCGGCGCCCGCCACAGCGCCCGCGGCGCCGGCGCAAAAGCCCGCGCCAACACCTGCACCGCCAGCCCAAACGACCGCCACCGCAACGCCACCACCTGCGGCGCCCGCGACGACGCAGGCTCAAACGCCCCGGAAGCCCGGCGTGTACTACACGATCCGCTGGGGCGACACGCTCTGGGACCTTGCCTACGCCTACTACCGAAACCCATGGCTTTTCTCGAAGATCGCCAAGGCGAACGGCATCAAAAATCCCGACCACATCATCGCAGGACGAAAGATCTTCATACCACCCCGCTAGACCCACCCTGGATTGCAGGGCCGTCTCGATGCTAGTCTGGCGGCAATGACCGTTGTACACACCGCGCGGACCTCGCTGCCGCGCGCCCTTGTTGTCTGCATCCTTGCCTTTGCGCTGCTCGTCTTCACCGCCTGTGCGGAAGAAAGGGGCGTCACCCGCGCGGAACTTGCGCGCATCGTCCACGAGGATGATCTTACCGCCCTCATGGGAATTCCACTTTCTGCGATACGCACGACAGCGCGCGAATCGCCTGAGACGCTATACTACCTCGCACGCTGGATTGAGGAACATGCGCCCGTCCCGGCTACGGGGAACGCCGCCGCGACACCGCCCCCCAAACCCGAAGCGCTCCTCGCCGAAGAGCCGCGCGGGGAGGGCGGACAGCCCGCGGTCTTTGAGCGGCTTGGCGCGCCGTCCGAATCCCGAATGCCCGCCGAGCCCACAGGGTCGGATCTCGAGCCCCGCGCGCGAGCCCTCGAGTTCCTCAGACTTGCCTTCGAAAACGCCTCGGGCACAGTAAAACGCGAAGCTGGCCGCGCCCTCGTCGCGCGGCTTTCCGAGCGGATGGCGGCTAGCGACCTACCTGAGGCCCTTCTCCGTGCGCGAAGCGAGGAGCTCCTCGCGGCATCCGCGGCCTATACCGAGGCGCTCGGCGCCGACTATCTCGTAGAACGCCCCCGCCTCGAAGCCCTCGTCATGCTCGCCCGCCACGCCGAGCTCTTGCGCGAGGTCGAAGAGCTCCGTGCGGCTTTCCCCGCGGAAGGGGCGCGCGATGCCGACGCGCTCAGCTACTACGAGGGGCTTGCGTCCCTCGCCCTCGACCGCCGCGCCTGGGCCCTTCCCTTTCGCGCGCTCCTTCTCGAACGAAGCGCATCGGTCTGGACGGGCCGCGCGCTTAAGCTTGCGCGCGCAAACAGCGAGGCCTTCTCACACGCCTTCAATCCCGCAGAGCTTTCTGCGGCGGAGCTCCGCGAGGCGGTGCGAGTCCGCGACTATGGCGCCGCCTATCGGGCCCTCGCGCGCTGCCGCGACTACATCCTTACGCCTTCCACCCCCAGCCACCTTGTCGCCGACGCGGGCAAGGCCTACCTCTACTCCGCAAGCGCGAAAGAAGGGCTTGCGCGCTTCGAAAGCGCATTTGGCACACCGGGCGAGGGTGCTGACGCCGCAACCCTCTGGGTAGCCGCCTTCTACCGCGCCCGGTTTCTCCGTGCGCTCGAACGCTGGTCCGAGGCCGCGGTCGCATTCGAGGCTCTCGCCCCCCGGGCGCCGAGCGCCGAAGACCGCGATGCCGCGCTCTACTACCTCGTCGACTGCAAACGGCGCAGGGCGGAGCTTGATGCGGCGGCGGCCGCCAAGGCGGCCGAGCGGCTTCCCTCAAACACACGCACGATCGCCGCCCGCGAACGCGAGGCGGAGCTCCGGCGCAAGAGCCTTGCGGCGCTCGCCGAAGCCGCCGCGCAGTGGCACGATCCGTCGATCTTCGCTGACCTCGCCGACCGCGCGCTTCGCGAGGCGATCGCGGCCCGCGACTGGATGCTCGTCGTCGATTTCGCCGAGCGTCTTGCATCCCGTCTTACGCCGACGCTGGGCGCGCGTGTTGCCTATATCGCCGCGCGCGCCCTCGAACTCGGCCTTGTTCAGGATGTCCCTGCGGCGGGCAAAGGCGCGCCAGGCGCGGAACGCGCGAGTGCGGAACGCGCGAGTGCGGAACGCGCGAGTGCGGAACGCGCTAAGGATCTGTACCGCCTCGTGCGTGACCGAACAGACGCATCGCTCTACTATCGCATCCTCGCTTCCCATCGCCTCGGCGAGGACAGTACGCGCATTCCGCCCGCTCGGAGCGGGGAGAGAGAAAGGGCCGCACAGCGCAGCGCGGTCGAAGTCTTCCTCGACGGCTTTTTCGAATTCGGGCTTGCAGACCTCGTCTATGCCGAAACAAAATCCCGCACAAGCGAACTCGACCGCGAGGCGCTCCGCCGCCTCGCCCAGCGACTGTCGGAAGCAGGCCGCCATGCCGATTCGATGCGGACGATCCTCCTTCTCCAGGAACGCCCCGACTGGGATCCTCAGCGATCAGATTTCGAACTCCTCTATCCGCGCCCCTTTCTTTCGGAATACCGCGCCATAAAGCCGCGTCCCGAGCTTCCCGAGTACATCTTCTATGGACTTCTCCGCTCGGAGAGCTTTTTCCGGCCCGAGGTCGAAAGTCGGGCAGGCGCCATTGGTCTTGCCCAGCTCATGCCGGCGACCGCGGCGGAGATCGCGCGCAAACTGAGCATGCCGAGCTACGATCTTACGCGGCCGACCGATAACATGCGCCTCGGCGCCGCGCATTTCGCCGAGCTCCTCGACGAGACGGGCGGCCATCCCTTGCAGGCGATGTTCGCCTACAATGCGGGCCGCGGAAGGCTCAAGCGCTGGCTCAAGGACTTGGGCGAACTCCCCGACGACCTCCTTCTCGAGGCGCTCACGATTGAAGAAACACGCCAGTACGGCCGCAACATCCTTATGGCGGGCGTCTTCTACGGCGAGCTCTATTACGGGATGAGCGCGAGGGATGCGGTCGAGGGCATGCGTGGCGAAGCGAAGGGCCGGCGCTAAGGCTTGAGAGCCGCCAGCGCGCCTGGTTAGGCCGCGAAGGAGAAGAGCGTCCCCGCCGGAACGGCGGGGCGGGGCGCGTAGGGAAGAACCGGCGCGGCGGCCAGAGCGTGAAGCTCCGCGCCGTACTGCTCGATGAGCGCGTCGATGCGGCCGGGGCTGAGGTCACGCGGCGCTTCGCGCGCGGCGAGGGGCTCTGTTTTGACGCTCGAGAGGCGCTCGATGAGGATGTCGAGCAACTTGAGGCGGTCCACGTTGAGGGAAAGGCCTCCTTCGGCGGCAGCCACGCCCGCGACATGCCTAAAGCTCGAATAGAGCACCTGGGAGGCGGGCACCGGCAAGTTGATCCTTCCGCTCGCCGACACGACTGTGTGGGCATAGGAGAGAGGAACGTAGCTCGATGCGACCGCTGCCGTCATGGCACCCTCCTGTCCAGAATTTCGGAACGAAGGGCCGCCGAGTTTAGCGTTCGCTACTTTTCCGAGGCCTTGTAGAGGCGATCGTTCACCGCGCGGCCGAGGCCCGCATCGGGCAGGCGCTCCGCATAAATCGCATCGAACCCGCCTGCATCGAGCTCATGGAGCACGGCGAAGAGCGCCGCAGCCGCTTCGAGCGCAGTTCCGTTTGGCGCAAGGACCCGCGTCGCCGCAAAGGCGGCCGCTGAGCCTGAGGCCTCGAGCGCCTCGAGGGATTCAGGCTCGAAGAGCAAGGCAGCTGCCCTGCCCCGTGGCCGCAGGCCGGCAAGAGCGCCTCGTGCATATAAATAAAGCGGCGTCCGCGGCGCGTAGTGGCTCGGAAGCTGGCCCGGACTCGTCGGCTTCGCGACCCGGCGATCGATGATCTCAACCGCTCCCACGAGCTCCTCAATAGCCTCGACGGGCATCCCGCCCGGCCGCAAAACCGTAAATGGTTCGCGCGTCGCGTCGAGCACGGTCGACTCGACCCCGATCGGACAGGGCCCTCCGTCCACAATAAAGTCGACGCGGTCGCCGAGCATCCGGGCGACGTGCTCGGCCCGGGTCGGCGAAAGGTAGCCGAAGGGATTTGCCGAAGGCGCGGCGATGGGTAGTCCCGCGGCGCGGATCACCGCCTGCGCGATCTCGTTCGCGGGAAGCCGTACCGCCACGCTCGGAAGATCGCTCGTCACAATGTCGGGGAGCTCGGTACGCTTTGGAAGGATAAGCGTGAGCGGGCCCGGCCAGAGGCGCGCCATAAGAAGGCGCACCTTCTGCGAGGGGACAAAGGCAACCTCTTCGACCATCGCCTGTTCGTGGACATGGACGATGAGGGGATCGAAGCTCGGCCGGTTCTTCGCTTCAAAGACCCGCGCGACCGCGCGGGGATCGAAGGCGTTCGCGCCAAGGCCGTAGACAGTCTCCGTGGGGATCGCGACAAGGCGGCCCTGCGCGAGCGCCTCGCCCGCGCGGCGAATGTTGTAATCGGTGGGCGGTAGTATTTCCATGGACGAAGGCGATGATAGCCCCTTAATGCGCCGCGCGGCAACGGGGCGGCGACGGCTACATCCCTGCGAGGTAGGCCTCGGGGCCGAGCGCTTCGAGACGCGAGGCCTTCGCAAGCACCTCGCCTTCGAGCCGCGCAGTATAGACCTCAAGCCGCTCAGCCAGCGCGGGCCGGGCGAGCGAGAGGATGCGTGCCGCAAGGAGGCCGGCGTTGCGCGCACCATCAACCGCGACGGTCGCGACGGGGATACCGGGCGGCATCTGCACGATGGAGAGAAGGCTGTCAAGCCCGTCGAGGGTCTTGCTCCGCACGGGCACGCCGATCACCGGTAGCCGCGTCATGCTCGCAAGCATGCCCGGCAGATGAGCGGCGCCCCCCGCGCCCGCGATGACAACCTCGAGCTGCCGCTTCGCAGCCCCGCGCGCATAGTCGACGAGCCGAGCCGGCGTCCGATGGGCAGACACGATGGTCGTCTCACAGGCAACGCCAAGTTCCTCGAGTACGCGGGCCGCTTCCGCCATTACGGGGAGGTCGGAGTCTGAGCCCATGATGATGCCGACAAGCGGCCCTCCGGCCTGTGACTGTTCCATGCCTGCATCCTAGCCGGAACGGCCGCAAAAAGAAAGCGGCGCCGCGACGATGCTGATCCGCGAACGCGCCGCCTCCGCGCGCGCAAGGGCCTCCTCGGCGCTTACACCAAGCGCGGTGAGGTGACCCATTTTGCGGAAAGGGCGGACTTCGCGCTTTCCGTAGATATGGACGGCGACACAGGGCTGCGCGAGAGCCGCGGCAAGCCCCTCGTAGCGGGGCGCGCCGCTACCGCAGCCTGGATCGCCCACAAGATTGAGCATCGCCGCGGGTCTGAGTAAGTCGACGCTCCCGAGGGGAAGGCCCAGGAGGATGCGGAGGTACTGGTCGAACTGGCTCGAGGGACAGGCCTCGATGCTGAAATGCCCCGAATTATGCGGCCGAGGCGCGACCTCGTTGACTAAAATCTCGCCGGAGCGGGTCAGAAAGAGTTCGACGCCGAAGACGCCGACCGCACCGCGTCCGCCCTCCTTCCGCGAGGCGCGGTCGAGCGCCTCGACACAGGCGCGCGCGAGCTCCTCGGCCCGCGCGCGGAGCTCGGGGCTTTCGCGCGCGGGAGCGAGAACGGAGTCACAGAGATTGGCGCGGGGATCGAATACCATCTCAACACAGGGATAGGCGGCCGAACTTCCGTCCTCGCCCCGGACGACGACGACGGCGAGCTCCTTTTCGAAATCGATCCGCTCTTCGAGGAGGGACGGACCGGGGAGCGGCACATCCGTCGCCTGTGTGAGGATGAGCACACCCTTGCCGTCGTAGCCACCGCGTCGCGTTTTTTGAACGACAGGGAACCCGCCGAGCGCGGCCGCCGCAGCCTCGAGCGCGGGGCCTGAACGCGCCTGTGCATCCTCGGAAAGCGGCACCCAGCGCGCCGTCGGAATACCTGCGGCGTCCCAGACTTCCTTTTGCCGCCCCTTGTCCTGGATGAGGGCCAAGACCGATGCGGAGGGGAGCACCGCAACACCTTGCCGCTCAAGCTCGCGGAGCGCCGCGACGTTCACATGTTCGATTTCGTAGGACACAGCCTCGAGGCCACGGCCGAAGTCGACAATGGCGTCGTAATCCATGAGCGAGGCGATGGTCGCGCCTTTCGTAAGCGCGGCGGCCGGTGCATCAGCCTCGGGCGAAAGGACAGCGACTTCCACGTCGTACTTCCCCGCCTCCTCGATCGCCATGCGGCCGAGCTGGCCGCCTCCGATGATGCCAATCCTCCGCACGCTTTACCCCCGCATAGTCACGGCGTTTCAAGCGCGCATCCTAGCCTCGCGCGGCCCTGCGCGTCGAGCGGGGCCGCGCGGCCTCACTCCGGAAGCCAGCGCACCGTCATCGCGGAGTAGAGCGCGAGCGCCGTCGTGATCCCCGCATCGACTGGGTGTATGATTCCATCGGCGCCATCGACCGCTCCCTGTCCCACGAGATTGAACGCCGCCTCGGCCGCTGCGGATCCGGTCAGAACTTCCGCGCGATAGACCAGAGATGGCTGGCCATTCACGCCGGAATTGCTCTTCGTATAGGTCTCATTCCAATCGTAGGAACGATTCACCTCGAGCATGACGACATAGCGCCCGGGAGGAAGCGCCGAACCGAGGGACGAGGCAATCCGGGTTTCGCCTTTGGCCGTGGCGGCGCTCACGACCTCCGCTTCGGCATTCCGCAGGCCCTCCCATACAGGGAGGGCCTCGGGCCTCCCTCTAGCCGGCGCGGCCATCCAGCGCCGCGTCTTTGCCTTTTCGGTGACGAACAGCGTACCGAGGTAGCGCCCATCGACCGTCTCAAGCCAAGCGGCGGCCTGCGGTTGCACCGTGTAGCCAAAGGGACCGAAGCCCCGCCGCGCCGTGTAGTGCGGGCCGGGAACAAGACGCACTTCAAGCCGGGAACCCGTCTGCGGCATGGCCGTCGTATCGCGCGCCTTGGGGGTGGCGCCGCAGGCCCCGAGCGACAGAAGAGCGATGGCGAGCGCAAGCGCCGTCAACCCCGGAACTGCGCACCGACGAAACGAACGAATCACTATAGGCTCCTTTAATGTAAGCAATGCCAACATAATAGCGCCAATATGTTGGCAGCGTCAACATATTGTGATAGACTATCTCCATGAAAGACCGCAGCCTCGAACGCTACCATCACGGAGAACTTAAAGAAGAGCTCATCCGCCTCGGACGTGTGGCGATCGAACGCGATGGGATAGCCTCTTTAAGCCTTCGCGCGCTTGCCGCCGAGGCAGGCGTATCCAAGACCGCGCCCTATCGTCACTTTCCCGATCGCGACGCCTTTCTTGTCGCGCTTGCAAATGAGGGTTTCCGCCTTCTTGCGCAGGAACTTGAACGAGTGCTCGCCGAAGGGGGAGCCGTCCCCGCGATGGGCAGGGCGTACATGGCCTTCGCCTCAGCCCACCCGGCCCTCTACCGCCTCATGCACTCGGAGCTCCTGGCGAATGCAGCCCCTGCGCAGCTTACGGAAGCGCGGCGCTCAATGCAGCTCCTCGGTGAGAGCCTTGCGCGCGCGGGGGGCTGGAAGTTGGGAGCCGATGGCGAGGCAGGGCGGCGTTTCGCGAACGAGGCGGCGGCGGCATGGGGCTACATCCACGGACTTGTAATGCTACGGATCGACCGGCTCTTTCCTGCATGGCTACCCGAGCCCGACTGGGAGGGGCTCGCAGAGCGGCTGACGGCGCATTCAGCCCCGCGCGCCTCCACACGTCGGAAAAAAGCCGCGCGGCCTACCCATTAGTCCTCGGCGAGTCCGCCGCCCGAGGCCGCGGCGCCCTTCGTCGAAACGCCCGCGCCGGGCGCGGTTTCGAGTCCAGCAATGAGGCTGGGCTGCCGTTCGCCGCGGCCAGCGGGCGGGCTCGGCACACGTCCAGAAATCTCGGGGTTACGCACAAGATCGCGCGGCTTCGAACCCTGGGCGGGCCCGACAATACCCTTCTCCTCCATGAGCTCGACAAGGCGGGCCGCCCGATTGTAGCCGATTTTGAGCTTGCGCTGAATGAACGATGCGGAGGCCTTGCCCTGCGAAAGGACGATCTCGAGCGCCTGTTCAAACAAAGGATCGCCGTCGCCGTCATCGAAAAGCGAAGGGGCCTCGTCCTCCTCCTCGTCGATGAAAATCTCCTCGTCGATATAGTCGGGCTCGCCCAGCGTCTTCACGAACTCCACCGAGCGCTCCACCTCCTCTTCCGAAACGAAGGCGCCCTGCATGCGGATCGGAAAGGGATCCCAGGCGCTTGCAAAAAGCATGTCGCCCTTGCCAAGGAGCTTTTCCGCGCCCACCATGTCGATGATGATGCGGCTGTCGAATTTCGAAGCGACCATAAAGGCGATGCGGCTCGGAATATTCGCCTTTATGAGACCCGTGATGACGTCAATGGAGGGGCGCTGGGTGGCAAGAACAAGATGGATGCCAACCGCGCGGGACATGGCGGCAAGCCGCGCCAGTGTCGACTCGAGCTCCTTGCCCGTCGTCGCCATGAGGTCGGCGAATTCGTCGATAACAACGACGATGTAGGGTAGACGCTCCTGGGCAAGCCCCTTTTCCCGAACCTTGCGGTTGTAACTCTTGATGTCGCGCACGCCCACACGATCAAGCATCGCATAACGCCGCTCCATCTCACAGATGCAGTACTGAAGCGCCTGGAACGCGCGCTTGGGCTCCGTGATGACGGGCGTGAGGAGGTGGGGGATGTCGTTGTACAGCTTGAGTTCGACGATCTTCGGGTCGATGAGCACGAGCCTGACCTCCTCCGGAGAGCGACGGAAGAGGATGGAAAGGATGAGCGAATTCACACAGACCGACTTGCCCGAACCCGTCGCCCCGGCGATGAGCAGGTGTGGCGTCTGGACGAGGTCGATGAATTGCGCCTCGCCCGCGATGTCCTTGCCGAGGATGACGGGGACCTCCATCTTTGCGGTGCGGAAGGCTTCGTTCTCGACGATTTCGCGCAAAGAGACGATGGAGCGGCGCTCATTCGGCACCTCGATGCCGACAGCGTGCTTGCCGGGGATGGGCGCGACGATGCGGACGCTCGACGCCGCGAGGCGGAGCGCGATGTTGTCGGCGAGATTCGTGATCTTTGAGAGCTTGACACCGGGGGCGGGGAGGATCTCGAACATTGTAATAACCGGCCCCTTACGAATGCCCGTCACCTCGGCCTCGATGCCAAACTCGGCGAGCGTGTCGCGCAAGACCTCTGCTGAGCGCTTTGTCTTTTCGTCGACGATCCAGTACTGGCCATCGGGATAGACGGTGAGGAGCTCATCCACCGGCACCGCATAGGGACGATCCTTCCGCCGCGCAAAAATGCGCGCAATGGCCGCTTCTTTTTCGGACTCGTCGTGCGCGGGAGGGGCAGGCGGCACCGAGACTACCTCGACGGGGCGGCCGCCGCCGAGCTCGATGAGCCGTGCCGATTCGGCAGGCGCCGCGGCACCGGTTTCGGCCGCGGCACCGCGGGTGCGCGAGAAAAACAGCGGGACAGGCCTGGCTGAGGCATCAGCCGCGCGTACATCGGTCGAAGCCTCGTCCGCATCGGCGGTCACCTGAGCGGGTGCATTCTCTGCCACCACACCTCGTTCTGGAACCTCCGCAGGATCCTGAGGA
Source organism: Spirochaetota bacterium (assembly GCA_029265615.1). Classification (GTDB taxonomy): domain Bacteria; phylum Spirochaetota; class Spirochaetia; order Treponematales; family Rectinemataceae; genus JAEUJG01. The sequence goes on along the minus strand of JAJUIB010000004.1, from coordinate 84,896 downwards.
GGCACAGGCGCAACGAGGCCATCCCCGTCCGTCTCCGTGGCGGGGGGCACAGCCGCCACCTCGCAGTGAGGCTCAAGGCAGCGAAGCCGCGGTGGGGGGGGAATATCGGGGACACGAAACGCGAAGCCTTCAGGCTGAGCTTCGCGCTCCGCTGCGCCGGAGGGGGAGGGCGTGACAGGCGGGGACGCGGCGAAAGCCCGCGCAGCGGGCGCAAGAAGGAGCGTGGGAGAGCGCCGCTCTCCTTCCACCGCGAATGCGCTCGTAAGCTTTTCCGCTTCATCCGCGCGCGACGCATCGAAAAGCAGGGCGACGCGCGCGATCGCAAGGGCGCAAAAGAGCGTAAGAAGGCCGGTCGCCAGGCCGAGTGCAGGGAGGCCGAGCGCCTCGAGCAGGGGGAAAGCCGCAAAGGCCGCGCTTGGGTCGGCGGCTAAACGGGCATAGGCAGCAACAAGCACAAAAGGAGCAAGCGAGGCAGCGAGCGCAAACACAAGCCCGGGCCGAAAGCCCGGCAAAAAGGCGATGAACGCCGCCGCGAACAGCCACAAGGGCGCGAAAACCGCGGCCCAAGAAAAGGCGTCCACAAGGCGTTCTCCCACTGCGGTAAAAAGCGCAGGACCTGAGGACGCAAAGGCCACAGCAGCGAGTGCAAGGCCGCAATACAGACCGAGAATGGCAAGCGCGCAGCCAAAAAGCCGGGCGGCGAGGGACGCAGACGGCGAATCGTTCATCGAGGAAGGCTCCCCCTACCCTATCGGCGTTTTTTCAGAGGAGGAACAGACCCGCAAGACCGACGAGCACAAGGTAGACCGCAAACCAGGCGAGCTTACCTTTGCGCACAATGCGGAGCAGGAACGTAAGCGCCGCAAGGCCGCTTACAAACGCGACGAGCGTCGCGACCGCAAGGGGGAGCGGTTCGACCGTCTGCTTGAGCGCCCCAAGATCCTTGAGTTCAAGGAGAAAAGCACCCAGTATTGCGGGAATTGCGAGAAGAAACGAGAACTCGCCCGCCTCCTCGCGCTTAAGCCCAGCCGCAAGCGCGGCGGTGATCGTAAAGCCTGAGCGGCTTATGCCAGAAAACACGCCAAGCCCCTGGGCAAAACCCACCACAAGCCCCTCACCGAGGCCGATGTTGGCGTAGCCCTTCGATCCGGGTTTTAGCAGAGCAGAAGCGGCAAGCACCACTGCGGTGATGAGGAGCTCGATGGAGACGAGCCGCGGGCCTTCGGTCGGAAGAAACTTCTGAATCGCAAATCCCATGCAGGCGGTAACGAGCGTCGCTACGAGAAGGGGGCCAACGATCGCGAGATTCGCCGCGTCTTCTCGGCCGTTTCGTCGTCGCACCCAGCGCCACAACGAGGCGAGGATGCCGCACACGCGGCGCCTAAAAACAATGAGTACCGCGGCGAGCGTGGCAAGGTGAAGAACCACATCGAAAAGCAGCGGAACATCGGAAAGACCGAGGATATCCTTGAAGAGGACAAGATGCCCGCTTGAAGAAACAGGCAGGAATTCGGCGAGCCCCTGGACGAGGCCGAGAACACAGGCTTGCAGCACGGTCATGGAACACTCCTCGGCCGCGTAGTATACCCACGGCGAGGGCGCACGTCTCGGGGGCCCGCCTCCTATGCCATGCCGAGGGCGCGGAAGGGCCAGGCTCCCTTGTCTTTCTCGACAATTTTACTTATATAAGAAATCTCTACTTGCCGAGCTGGCTTTTTCCCAGGTACAATCTTAGGATAGCTTCACACTCGAAAGGACGAGCATGATCGTAGAGAAAGACCGCGTGGTCAGCATCGACTATACGCTCAAGGACGATGGAGGCAATCTCATTGACTCCTCCGAGGGCTCCGAGCCCCTCGTTTACCTCCATGGCAACGGGAACATCATTCCCGGCCTGGAAAAGCGCCTTGAGGGGAAAAAAGCCGGCGACCGTGTCAGCTGCGTGATCGAACCGGCCGAAGGCTATGGCGAAAAGGACGAAAGTCTCATTTTCAAAGTCGGCAAGGCGGAATTCGAGGGTGCAACGGTGGAGCCTGGCATGCAGTTCGAGGCGCAGAGCGAACATGGTTCCCAGCTCGTCACCGTCGTCGCTGTCGAAAACGATGAAGTCACCATCGACGCAAACCACCCCCTCGCGGGCGAGACACTCCACTTCGACGTCAATGTCGTCGATGTGCGAGAGGCCACGGCCGAGGAACTTGCGCACGGTCACGTCCATGGCGGCTGCTCCTGCGGCTGCGATGACGAGGACTGTGACTGCGGAGACGAGGAATGCGGCTGCGGCGAAGGCGGGTGTGGCTGCGGCTGCGGGGATTGACGCGCCCCCGCTCTCGGACGGCGGGGGAGGCGGGCCGCCTCCCCCGCCTCCGTCTCCTTGACTGGCTGGTTCTCGCCACCGCCACCGCCCTTGTCGCTCTGTCGGCGCTTTCGGTGTACAAGCCGGGCGGTGGCGAGCTTTCGGTCTTCATCTCGGGCGAAGGCGGTGAGTGGGTGTATCCGCTCGACAAGGATCGCGAGGTCGAGGTGGATGGTCCCCTCGGCTCAACGATTGTGGCGATCGAAGGCGGCCGTGTCCACATCCATTCCTCCCCCTGCCCCAACCAGACCTGCGTCGCGGCAGGCGCCATATCGCAGGCGGGGCAGTGGATAGCTTGTATGCCCAATGCCGTCTTTGTGCGCGTGGAAGGGAATGCCACCAATGACACCATCGACGCCGGCGCCTACTGAGCACGAAAATCATGCACCCCTTGTAAGACCGGATCGGGCCGACCTCACCGCCCTCCTCGGTGCCTTCTGCTTTTTTCTTTCCGCCATCGAATACATGATCCCGAAACCGCTCCCCTTCATGCGCCTCGGCATCGCGAACCTCCCCCTCCTTCTCGCGACCGAGCTCCTCCCTCTGCCGTGGTTCCTCGTGCTCGCCCTCGTAAAAGTGGTGGGCATGAGCGTGATCTCCGGTTCGCTCTTCTCGTACATCGCGCTTTTTTCGCTCATGGGCACCCTCGTCGCCGCGCTCGTCATGTGGTCGGCAAAGCGGATAGGTGGAAGATTCATCTCATCGGTCGGTGTCTCCATTCTCGGTGCGGTCGCCTCCAACGCCGCCCAGGTGCTCCTTGCAAAATACGTGGTTTTCGGCGATGCGGCGCGGCTCATCGCCCCCCTTTTTCTGGGTATGGGGCTTGTCACCGGAGCAGTCCTCGGTCTCTTTGCCGAGCGCTTTGCCGCATCCTCGCGCTGGTACGCCCGCGCCGCAGGGAGGCCCGATGCGTGACACCGATGCCGCGCGGGGGCGCGCGGGGGCGCGGCGCCAGGCTCGGGCCGCGCGCTACGATGCGCTCTTCGCCCCTTGGATGCTTGCCGCCACGGGCATCCTCCTTTCGCTCGCCTTTCTATTTCAGCCCCTTTTATCTGTAAAGGCGGCGCTCCTGTGCGTCTTCCTCACCGCGGCCCTCGCTTCGGGAAAGCGCGTCTCGCTTGCAACCACGCTCTTCGTGACGCTCGGCATCCTGGCCGCCAACCTCCTTGTCCCCCTGGGGCGCGTCCTGTGGCGCGCGGGGCCCCTCATCATCACAGAAGGAGCTCTCCGCGAGGGCATCGACAAGGCCCTCACCTTCGAAGGGCTCGTCTACATTTCCAAAGCAACAATCAGGCCGGGCTTGCGACTCCCTGGACGCTTCGGCTCCATTGTCGCACGGGCCTTTATGTACTATGACCGGATCGTTGAATACCGGGGCAAGCTGCGCCCCGCCACCCTTTTTGAAGACGCGGACTCGTTCATGCTCGCCATATGGGAGGAAGCAGGCGCCGCGGTAGCAAGCGGCCCTGAAGCGCGGCAGCGCCGTGGCGTTTGCGGCTTTGTCATCGCGGGACTTGCGGTGGTGGCGGCGTACGGAGCCCTTGTGCTTGGCATGACAGCGAGGTAGGACCATGAAACTGCGGACAAAAATAACGCTCCTCGTCGCGATACCCCTTGTCTTCGCGAATGTCTTCAACCTCCTCTTTCTTTTAAGCCTCTCGCAGCGCCTGACCGCGCTCGACCGAAGCGCGGCGGTCCTCGATGCGATCGAAGCATCGAGCCGCCTCATCGCCGCCGTGCAGCGCGAGCGGGGCGCCGCCTACGTCATCCTCTCAGGCGGCACGGCGCCCGATGACTTTGGCCGCCTTGGCGCGGAGACAACGCAAGCCTTCACAGAATGGGCCAAGACCGCGCCCCTGGCACGGCTTGAGGGCGAAGCGGCAATAAAGGAAGCTATGGCCACCCTAGCCTCGACTCGCGGCCTTGTGCCGGGCAAGGAGGCGGGCGCGGATCCGGTTTTCGTCGACTATAGCCGCGCCATCAGCGCCCTACTTATCTACGAAAGCAGTGCGGCGCGGCGGGTATCCAGCGTGAGCGCCGATGGCCTTGGCGCCATTGTGCGCCTCGAGGAAGCGGGCGAGGCAGCGGGCCGCCTCCGCGCCTTCACCGCGGGCGCCGCGGCCTCTGACATGCCGATAAGCAGGGAACGGCTCCTTGAAACCGTGTCGAGCCTCGGCGAACTTAGGGCCGCGCTCGATTCGAAAGCGCTCCGCATCTCTGAAACGAGTGCGGCCGAACTCGGCCAAATTCTCGCAAGCGAGGAATTCACCGACCTTGGCGCCTCGATACTCCGTATAGTCGATATGGCGAGCTTCGGCGGCTACGGCCTTGATCCGCAGCGTGTCTTCGACGACGCAAGCGCGGTGATGGGAGGCTTGAGGTCCTCGATCGAGCGCGAGCTTACAAGAGCACGCGAGGCCCTTCCGGCCGAACGCGCCGCGGCCTTCCGCGGCATACTCGTAACGGGAATCGGCTCACTCGCCGTCATCCTGATCGTTCTCGGCGTCGCCGTCGTCGTGCTCAGGCGCTTCAACCGTCGGCTTACCGCGCTCGGCGCCGCGTTCGCCCTCATCGCACGCGGCGAGGGCGACCTCACGCGCCAGGTCAATGAGGGCGATGCGGATGAGCTCGGCGCCCTCGCGCGGGACTACAACGCCTTTGCCGCATCACTTTGCGGCACCGTCGCGCGCGCGAAGGCTCAGGCGGCCTCGCTCCGTGGCGATCTTGAAAGCCTCGCCGCGAACATGAGCCAGACGGCGAGCGCCGTCGTGGAGATCGCCGCGACCATCGACTCGATCAGGCAACGCGCCCTCACCCAGAGCGCAGGCGTGACCGAAACCTCCTCGACCGTCGAGGAGATGGCGGGCCGCGTCGACACGTTGTTCCGCGCAATCGAGCGCCAGGCCGAGGGCCTTGCCGTCTCAAGTTCGTCCATCGAGGAGATGGTCGCCAATGTGCAATCCGTCACCGCCAATATCGAGCGGATGGGCGAGTACTACACGCGACTCCTCGCGAAGAGCGGCACTGGCCGCGACTCGATCGCCAAGGTCGCAGCGCGAGCCAAGGACATCGACAGCCGCTCCGAGTCCCTCCAGGAGGCGAATGCGCTCATCGCGGGCATCGCCGCGCAGACCAACCTGCTTGCGATGAACGCCGCCATCGAGGCGGCGCACGCGGGCGAGGCGGGGCGCGGGTTCGCCGTCGTCGCCGATGAGATACGCAAGCTCGCGGAAAACGCCGCCGCGCAATCGAAAAAGGTCGCGCGCGACCTTGCAGACATCCGGCGCGGCATCAGCGACGTCGTGGGTTCGTCGGTCGAGGCGGAGCGGGGCTTCGGTGAAATCTACGAACAGATCGAGAATCTCTCACACCTCGAGGAGGAGGTGAAGTTCGCGATGCAGGAGCAGAGCGCGGGCTCCGCGCAGATACTCGAAGCACTCTCGGAGATGAACGGCATCACCCGCGACGTGCGCGCCGAGGCCGAGGCGATGAAAGAGGGAAGCGCCGCCATACTCACGGAAACCAAGGAGCTCCTCCGCATCACCTCGGAACTCGATGCGGGCATGAACGAGATGGCTTCAGGCGCCGAACAAATCAGAACGGCGGCGGCACAGACCAACGAACTTTCAAGCCATGCCGCGGAGAGCGTCCGCGCCCTCGCGATGGACATGGCGGCGTTCAAAACCGACTGATGCGCCGGCGCCGCTGTTTAGGCGCCCCCATTTAGGCGGCGGCGCTATAGCTTGAAGCGGTCAATGGCCTCGCCGACTTCAGCGATAAGCGCGGCGTTCCGCGTCGACAGATCCGCCGCGGCGACGACGGCGGCGCGTATCTCGGCGGCCCCACGTGCGATGTCCTCGTTGCTCCGGACGACGCTGCGGTTCGCCGCCTTAAGCCGCTCGACTTCGTCGAGCACGGCGCGGTTCCCCGAATCGAGTTCCGCCGAGCCCTTCGCAATCTCCATAGCGATTCCCTTGAGCCGGTCGAGGCCCTCGAGCACATCTTTGCCGCCCTTGCGCTGCTCCTCCATCGCGAGCGAAATGCGCCCCACCTCCTCATCAACGGCGCCCGCTCGCTCGACGATGACACCGAACGCAGCGACAACTGCCTCGGAGGAACGTCGCACCGCGCCGATCGCCTCGGCGACGCGTCCGAGGTCGACACCGATATCCCGCGCGCGCTGGGTGGACTGCTCGGCGAGCTTGCGTATCTCGTCCGCAACAACAGCGAAGCCCTTGCCGGCTTCACCCGCGTGCGCCGCCTCGATGGCGGCGTTCATCGCAAGAAGGTTAGTCCGATCGGCGATCTCCTCGATGAGGCCAATCGCCTCCGCAAGGTTCTCCTGCGAGCGGACGATCGAGGCGACCGCCTCTCGTGTTTCGTCGACGCGCTCCTTGCCGGCAAGTCCCTCGGCCTTGAGACGGGAGCTCGCCTTGGCCGCCTCGGCGGCGCCTGAGGCGACAGCGTCGACCTGGGCAATCATCTCCTCGACGGCGGCGGCCGATTCGGCAAGCACCTCTCCATGACCGCCGATGAGACGAGAAAGCTCCTCGACGCCGCGCGCGTGGCTCCTGATCGTCGCGGAGGCCTCGCCAACGGCCACCGATTGATCTTGAAGACCGCGCGTCGCCGCCTCAACATCGCGGGCGACCCGATCGGCGTTCGCCTCTGTTTCGGCCATCTTAGCCGCAAGCTCCTCGCCCCGAAGTTCGAGTGAAGCGACGCGGTCTTTCACCGTGCCAACGAGAGAGCGGAGGTCGTCGGTAAGGCGCATAACGCTCGCAGCGATGCTCCCGAGCTCGGCGCCAAGCGCCTCATTGTAACGGCCAGAGAAATCGCCCGATCCCATCGTTTCAATGAACGCTGCAAGGCTTCGGATTGGCCGCCTGATCGCACGGGTGGTGAGGAGGATCATACCGCCGATAACGAGCGCAGCAGCAGCCGCAACGACCGACACCGCAGTCCGCGCCGCATCCCGCGTCGCGGTCGCACGCTCGTAGGCGGCGTCCCCCGCCTCGAGAACGACCCGGTCGAGCGCCGCGAGGCGGAACACAAGCGCGGCAAAAGCCGTCTCCGTTTCGGCAAGGATCGGCGGCACCTCGCGGGAAGACGCGGAAGCCTCGACGAGCCTTCGGGCGGAGGCGGCATAGTCCTCAAAGGCCTTGGAGACCTCGAGAACGGCGTCGGCGGTCGCCCTGTCGCCGGTTTCAATGAGCAGGAGCTCGCCGATGGTGCCCTTGCTGGAGCCGAGGCGCGACTCGGCCTCGTTGAATGCTACACGCGCCACCGCAGCGTCTCCCCCAGACCGAGCTGCCCCACGCCGCGGAAAAGCGAAAGCTCGATCGCATAGGCGTCGCGCGCGAGCGTCGCGCTCGCGCGCGAAAGTACGCCGAAGATGTTCTGAACCCGCGAAAGCTCGGCCGACAGCGAGGCAATCGAGCCGGAGAGCACGCTGTACATGGCGCCAAATGCGAGGAATGAACATGCGGCAAGGAGAAAGAATCGGCCGAGAATGCTCATGCGCCGCCGCTTCACAGGGGGGCGTTTCGCGGTCATGCCACTAGCCCTTCACGACGAAGTTGACGAGCTTGTCCTTGACCACGATGACCTTCGCAAGCTCCTTGCCCGCGATCCATTCCTGGACCTTGGGGAGCAAGCGAGCGCGCATTTCGAGTTCCGCCTCGGCGGTGCCTGCGGCCGTCGCAAAGCGCTCGCGGATCTTACCGTTCACCTGGACGACGATCTCCTTCTCCTCGTCGGCGGCAAGCGACTCATCCCAGACGGGCCAGGCTGTACGGGAGAGCTCCTCGACATGGCCAAGCCTTTCCCAGAGCTCCTCGGCGAGGTGGGGCGCATACGGCGCAAAGAGGAGAACGAGGGGCTCGAAAAGACGCCGAGGCAGGCGCTCAAGGTGAGCGAGCTCGTTCGCGTAGATCATCATCTGCGAAATCGCCGTGTTGAAGTTGAGCGATGCCGTATCCATAGAGACTTTCTTGATTGTCTTATGAAGAAGCTTGAGTTCGCCCCGCTCGGGCTCCGCCTCGATAAGAGGTTTCTCGCCGAGCGCCCAGAGCTTTTCCAGAAAACGCGAGACGCCGACAAGGCCTGCGGTCGCCCAGGGCTTGGAAACTTCGAGCGGCCCCATGAACATTTCGTAGACGCGCATAGCGTCCGCGCCGTAGTCGCGAATGATATCGTCGGGATTGACGACATTGCCGCGGCTCTTCGACATCTTCTGGTTGTCCTCGCCGAGGATCATGCCCTGGTTCACAAGCCTGAGGAAGGGCTCCTTGGTGTTCACGACGCCAAGGTCGTAAAGCACCTTGTGCCAGAACCGCGCGTACAGGAGATGGAGCACGGCATGCTCGGCGCCGCCCACATAGAGGTCAACAGGCATCCAGTATTCGATCTTGTCCCGCGCGGCGAGCGCGGTGGCGTTTTTCGGATCGAGGTAACGCAGGTAGTACCAGCAGGATCCCGCCCACTGCGGCATGGTGTTTGTCTCGCGCCGTGCGGGTCCTCCGCAGGAGGGGCAGCGCGTGTTTACCCATTCAGGGATGTTCGCAAGCGGCGATTCGCCGCTTCCCGATGGCGCATAACTCTTGACCTCGGGGAGCCGCAGGGGGAGCTCGCTTTCGGGCAGGGGGACGACGCCGCATTTTGCGCAGTGGACGAGGGGCATGGGTTCGCCCCAATAACGCTGGCGGCTGAAAAGCCAATCACGGAGTTTGTAGTTGACCGCGAGCCTGCCGAGCCCCCGCTCCGCAAGCCAGGCAGTGATAGCCTTCTTGCATTCAGCAGTCGTCATGCCGTTCCAGGGGCCCGAATTAACCGCGACACCCTCCGACTCAAAGTATTCCGCAGGCTCCTCCGCAGTAGCCGCCGCGCCCGGGGCGGCGACGACCTGGACGATAGGAAGGCCGAATTTTTTGGCAAAGGCCCAGTCGCGGGAATCATGCGCGGGAACCGCCATGATAGCGCCCGTACCGTAGGATGCGAGCACATAGTCAGATATCCAGATGGGGATGCGTCGCCCATTCACAGGGTTGATCGCGTAGGCGCCCGTGAAGACGCCCGTTTTGTCTTTGGCAAGATCGGTGCGCTCAAGATCGCTTTTCCGCGCGGCTGCATCGACGTAGGCGTCGACGGCGGCCTTCTGCGCGGCCGTCGTTATTCGCCCCACAAAGGGGTGCTCGGGCGCGATGACCATGTAGGTTGCGCCAAAGAGCGTGTCGGGCCGGGTCGTGAACACCTCGAGCTTTTCGCCAAGCCCCTCGATCTCGAAGAGCACGGAGGCGCCCTCGGAGCGTCCGATCCAGTTCCGCTGCATGAGCTTAACAGCCTCGGGCCAATCGAGGCCTTCGAGGTCCTCAAGAAGGCGGTCGGCGTAGGCGGTGATCTTAAGCACCCATTGGCGGATGCGTTTGCGAACGACCTTCGTATGACAGCGGTCGCATTCGCCGTCCTTGACTTCCTCGTTCGCAAGGCCAGTCTGACAGGAGGGGCACCAGTTGATCGGCATCTCCGCCTCGTAGGCCAGTCCGCGCTTGTAGAGCTGGAGGAATATCCACTGCGTCCACTTGAAGTAGTCTGGATCGCAGGTCGAAACTTCGCGGTCCCAGTCGTAGGAAAAGCCGAGGGCCTTGATCTGCTCGCGAAAGCGGTCGATGTTCTTCTTCGTCGTCACGGCGGGATGGGTGCCCGTCTGGATGGCATAATTCTCCGCAGGAAGGCCAAAGGCATCGAAGCCCATGGGGTGAAGGACGTTGTAGCCATTCATCCTAAGATAGCGGCAATAGATGTCCGTCGCGGTGTAGCCCTCGGGATGACCGACGTGCAGGCCTGCGCCAGAGGGATAGGGGAACATATCGAGGACGTAGCGGCGCTTCTCCTTGGGGACGTTTGGATCCTCGACAACGCGGAAGGTCTTCCGCTCTTCCCAGCGGGCCTGCCACTTTTTCTCGATTTCGGTGAACGGATACTTCGCCATATGCTGCTCCCTCGGGGCGCGGGCGACGAGTCCCGCGCGACGCTCCGCAGCCGGAACTTTTGGCCACGGTTTCGCGGAATGATATACCGCGAGCGCGCGCGAATGCAAGCTTGCCGCAGGGGTGTGTCAATGCAAAAGAGAAATATCCCCTCTGGAGCTGCGGGATGCCCCGCGACTATTCGCCTGAAAGAGCGCGCGCAGGCGGCTCGAGTTTATTGAGCGACAAATAGCCGCGACCGAAGACATAGGCGTCGGGGTAGGCGAGGATATAGTTTCCCGCACGCACGCCGCTTGCCGCATCGACCAGGTACTCGACCCGCCAATAGGCGCCCGGCGCCACAGCCCCGAGCGCAGCCTTAAGGTCCGCAAGCCGCTCGAGTTTTGCGCTTTCTTCGAGCGTGCGCCGCGCAAGCAGGGCGAGCCCCGCCTGAAACGACTCGTGGGCGGGCTGAAACCATGCGGCGAAACGGCCGGCGCAGCCCGCTTTCGCGATCGCGCCTTCAATGGCGCCAAGCGAGGGGGCGGGAGATGCAGCAAGCCCGAAGACCTCGGGGAAGGCGCGCCCCGGCGCCGAAGCCGGACCGCCTACATATAACCCGCCCCGCCCTGAGAGCAACGTAACAAGGGACGCGGCAAGACTTTCGTCGTCGAGGACAAACGCGACCCGCTGCCCCCGCACGGCGAGCGCCGTGGCGACCGCCGTCTCCACAAAGGTGCGGGCCCGATCAGGTCGGCTTGGCGCCCCGGCGCCGCGCGAGAGTGCGTCGGCCGGAATAACAATGAGTTCATAGTCGAGGCCAAGTTCCAGGGCGAAGTCCTTTTCGGCCGCATGTCGCCGTCCCGCACGGGAGTCCGGAGTCACCGCCTCGCCGATCCGCACCAGGGCCGTGGCTCCAAGCCGGTTAGCAGTCATCGCGCCGAGCCAAGCCTCGAGACGTCCGCCCGTCCCAAGGACGAGGTCGGATGAGGCCTGGATCGAAAGCGCTTCCTCCTCAGGCTCGCCCGCAAGGAGCACGAGGTCGGGCCGGGCCGCCTTAGCTTTCCGAAATGCCTCCGCCGTCCCGGATACGGCGGGGCATACAACGACCGCCCTGATGCGCGGATCAGCGGCCGCTTCGGCAAGCAGCGCGGCAAGCCGCTCTCCGCGCGGCGCCTTGCCCTCCGAAAGGCCGCGCCAGAGGAAGACCGGATCGGTGAGCGGCCCGGAGCGGGGGAGGGCTAAAGCGGCATCCGGAACACGCGGGTCGAGAATGAGGACATGGAAAGGCGGATCGGAACGGCGAGATTCTGCCGTAGCGACGTCCTGCGAACTTTCGCTAGCCGTGTCGTGTCCGCGGCCGGAACAGGCTCCGAGCACAAGAGCCGCCGCCATACCGCATATCGCCGCTTTGCGCCAGCGTTCCATACCTCACCTCCGCAAGGCGGCCGCCTTTCCCGGACGGGCCGCTCGGGCACGATAGCGAAAAAAAAGCCGCCCGGGAAGTCCGGGCGGCAGACAAGGCGCAGAGCGTTTTGCAAAGCGGTGCCGCTTACGGCACCGCGGGCTTACGGCGCCGCGGGCGGCGCAGACGGCGTCTCCGCTCCGGCCTCGGGCGAGGTGAAGGCTTCGCCCGTGCTGGGCTCTTCGGGGGGAAGAGCCTGGTCGAGCGGCTTGAACTTCTCGATAAAGGGCTCAAGGCCCGCAACGAGTTTCGGAACGGAAAGCAATACCATGTCGTGGTCGACATCCACCGTGAAGCTCCGCTCAGCGAGGATTGTGCCGTTAAAATCCTCGACACGCACCTTGTGCCGCTGCGACTTCACGTTGACGCGATCGCGGTCGCCTGCATACAGCTCGAGCGCCTCGCGCCCGTCCACAGACACCATGATACCCTCAAGGGCGGGCGCGCCTTCCGCGTCTTTGTTGTCGACGAGAATCGCGTGCCCCTTTCCGCCGTAAAAGCAGAGGACAAGGGCCACCGCATATACGACAAGGAGTGCAAGCCTGATGCCAAGACGCCGCGCCCGTACCTTCGGATCGATCGTTTTCGTGCCGTTCACTTGGATGCTCCCTTAGGCGGCGGCGCCGCGAAGTCCCTCGCGCGCTCTCGCGGCGTCCTTACGGGCGCGCCATGCGTAGAGCACGAGCGAGAGGGCGATGACGCCGTAGCCGATGAACTGGCGGAAGTACTCGCCGATCATCGCCGAGCCGAAGAGGTTCTGGCCGGCCCGGGGCGTGACGACGAAGAGGACGTGAAGAAGGATGACGCCGATAAAGACGTTGGGGATCGTCGCCTTCTTGACCGAGGCGCCGCCCACAAGGATGGCCGCCACCGCGAAAAAGCTCGTCTGGTCGTGCGCGTTATACGTCGCCATGTTGCCCATGTTCTGGAGAAAGATAATCTGGCCGTAGCAGGCAAGCACCGTGGAAATGATGATCGCAATGATGCGGGTGCGGTCCACGGGGACGCCCGCGGCCTCGGCAACCGCCATGTCGTGCCCGACCGCCCGCATATCCTGGCCGAGCTTGGTTTTCTTGAACCAGACGACAAAAACACAGAGCGCCACGATGACGAGCGCCGTGGCTATCGGCACCGTGAACGGCCCGAGCCTGAGGAGGAGCGCGTTGTCGAGCGACTGCCTCACGCCCTCGAGGTTGAGCGTATTGCGAATGCCGTAGCCGCGCGACAGGAGGATGGCGGGCGAGCGAATGGGGATTACCGAGCCCATCATGTAGAGCACGAGGAATTGGTAGATACCATTGATGAAGAAGGCAAGGATGTAACCCGTCACCATTTCGCGGCCCTTGGCCTTGTTGAGCACGGCGCCGCAGACATAGCCCATGAGCACCGAAATCGGCGTGCCGACGAGGGCCGCAAAGACAAGCCCCTCAACCCCAGTCACGTTGAAGTTGATCGCGAGGATGAGACCAATCTGACCGGACATCGCCCCGAGCGTCATGCCGAAATTGAGCCCCATGCCTGCGTAGATCGGCAAAAGGAGCGCAAGCACCAGGAAGGAGTTGCGCCCGAGCCGCGTAATCATCTCCTGCACGATGTACTGAATGGAGAAGCCCGAGGGCGGGATGGCGGCTATGGTGATGAGAAGAAAGATGATGACAACCGCATTCTCCGTGAAGAAGCGGCCGAGGCTTTTCTTGCCGCTCATTTTGCCACCTTCGTTTTCCGCGTAAGCGCGTAGATAATGATGCCGTTCGAGACGATGATGCGCACCACCTCGGACATGTCCGTCTGCAGAGCCGAGTTGATGACGGAGGGCGTCATCGTAAGGAGGCCCTGAAAAAGGAAGGCTCCCACGATCACGTTCACCATGGAAGCCTTGTTGACCGAGGCGCCGCCAATGAGGATAGCAGCCACCGCTGCAAAGGGCATGGAAAGCGGCGCCGTGTAGAGCTGGATAAAGCCAAAACTCTGCTGGTAGACGAGGATACCCGCGGCACCGAGTATCGTCGAGATGATGACCGAGATGGTTCGCATCCGGTCGACGCTGATGCCGGAAGCCCGCGCGTAATCGGGGTTTGAACCGACGGCGGTGATCGCGGTGCCTGTTTTCGTCCGCATGAACACCCAGAGCAAGAAGGCTGCAGCCGCAACGAACAGTATCTCGCCCGTTGGGAAAACAAAGTTCTCACCGATCCGCACAGCGAGGAAGTCATTGAGCACGCGGCGGTAGAAGCCCTCGACCGTGATCGTCGTACGAAGCCCCTTGCCCGCATAGCCCCAAATCATGGTCGGCGCGGTGTACGGCAGAACGAGCCACATGATGCACATGAACATGACGCCGGCAAAGCCGACGTACATGGCGATCGTCATCTCCTCGCCCTTCACCTTGTTGAGAAGCTTGCCGTAGAGCCAGCCGAAGAGCACCGCGAAGGGGGTCGCGATGACAAGTGCACCGAAAAAACCCAAAAAACCCGTAAGCCCGAGCTGCACGGAGATCGTTGCGCCAAGAAGTCCGGCGATTATGCCGATCGAGAGGCCAAAATTAAGGCCGCAGCCTGACTGGATCATGGGCACCATTGCGAGGACGAACACCGCATTCTGACCGAAGCGGTTGATCACGTCCGACAGCGAGGAATCAAGGCGCACGTTGACAAGCGGTGCCGCCAGAAAAAGCGCCACAAGGAAAATGAAAATGATGATCCGCGGCCACCCGAAATCGGTGATGAATTGCTTCAAATTACGCACGTCCGGCCTCCTTCGCCTCTTCCGCCTTTTCGCCCGACATGAGGAGGCCGAATTCGGCGAGCTCCGCGGACGGGGGGAGGATACCGGCAATGCGGCCCTCGTCGACGATGGCGATGCGGTCGCAGATGGAACGGAGCTCCTCGAGCTCGCTCGAAACCATGACAATGGTGGTCCCGTAATCGCGGTTATACTTGTGGAGCGTGTCGAGCACGAGCTTCTTGGCGCCCACGTCGATGCCGCGCGTCGGCTCGGAGACAAAAAGCAAGTCCGGCTTGAGCGCGAAGGCCTTGGCAAGGCAGACCTTCTGCTGGTTGCCGCCTGATAACTCCTTCGCCTTTTGCGCGGGGCTTGTGCACTTGATGTCAAGCGTCGCGACGTATTCCTCGGTGAGTTTGCGCATCCCCGCCTCGTCGCGGAGCTTCAAAAGCCCGCCCAAGAGGGGCTTGAGGTAGCCGCCCTGGATCTGCATCGCGGTGAAGGCGATGTTCCATTCAAGGCTCTCGTCGAGAAGGAGGCCGACGCCGCGGCGATCCTCGGACACAAAAGCCATGCCCATCTCGAGGACGCGCCGAGGGTCGTTGAGAGGCGCCTCCTTCCCATGGAAGCTCACCGAACCGCCCGCGGGGAACAAGCCCATGATGCCGTTTGGAATACCGAGCTTGCCCTGCCCCGCAAGACCGCCGATACCGAATATTTCACCCTTCCGAACCGAAAGATTGACGTCGCGCACCGTCTCGCCGGGCATATCCACCCAAAGGTGCTCCACTATGAGAAATTCCTCGCCGAAGCTTCGCTCCTCGCCCTCGGTAACGCGATCCGTCTGCACGGAACGCCCGACCATCCACGAGGCAATGTCGCGGACGGATACTCCGGAGGCGGGCGTGTCCTTTACCGCAACACCGTCGCGGAGGACGACGATACGGTCAGCGACCGCGACCACCTCGTGCAGGCGATGCGAAATAAAGATGATCGCAATCCCCTGCTTGGCAAGGTTCCGAAGAGCGACAAGGAGGACCTCGGCCTCGCTCTCGGTAAGCACCGCGGTCGGCTCGTCGAGGACGAGGACGCGGGTCTTTTCACGGTTGATCTCGCGGGCGATTTCGGTGAACTGCTTGTGACCGACTGGCATCTCGGAGACGAGCATGTCAGGATCGAGCTTCACGCCAAGTTTTGCAATCGCGCCCTCCGCGCGGCGGCGCATGTCCGGCCGATCAAGGACGCTCATCCTGTCGCCGAAGACCTCATTGAGAAAGGTGGGGCGCATTGACTCGCGGTTGAGGACGATGTTCTCCGTAGTGCTGAAGCCGGGGATCAGACTGAATTCCTGGTGCACCATGCCGATGCCCGCGTCGAGGGCATCAAAGGGGCTCGAAAAACGGACCTCGGCGCCGTCAATGAGCACGCGGCCCTTGTAGCCGCCGGTCTCCGCAATGACGGGCATGCCGAACAGGATGCGCATGAGCGTCGTCTTGCCGGCGCCATTTTCGCCGACCAGGCCGAGAATCTCGCCGGCCTTCAGATCGAAGCTGACGTCGTGGAGCACAACGTTGCCGTAAAATTCCTTCGAGACATGCTCGATGGAGAGTAGCGGACTGTCTTGTCCCATAAATTCCTCGCGGGGCAGGTATCGCAGACGGCCCGCTCGTCGCGGGCCGTCTGCGCGGCGCCTCGCCGAGAGCAAGGCGCCAGAGGGCGGCGTGCGCATGGCGGCCGCCCATAGACGCAGGATTACTGCTTCTTGATCGTGAAGTACTTCTCCGGGACCTTCTGCTGGGTGGTCGGGAGGAAGCGGCCGGGCTTGCCCATGATGTAGGTGTCCATGTACACGAGGACCTGGTTCTTGGCGCGGACGCCCGTGTTCATGTCCGTGTAGTAGGCGCCGTTCCACTTCGCGCCGGGGGTGTACTTGCCGAGCGCGGTGTAGAGGTCTTTAAGACTATCCTTCTTCGCCTTGCCCTCGATCACCATCTTGGCGAACTCGCCAAGACCGGCGGTCACAGTGTAGCCATAGGAGAAGGCCCAGGTGCCAAAACGCCCAGCGCCGCCCTTGGCGACGACCGCCTCCTCGACCTTTTTGAGGATGGCGGGGAAGTTACCAGCCTCCTTGGAAAGATCGATGCCGAGCGCTCCCGGATAGCCCATGAGGGGAGAGGGAAGATCGGCCTCGACGAAGATGCCGCCGTAGGCGAGGAGCTGGCGGAGAAGCGGCTCGGTGTGGCCGTCATTGGTGCAGAAGAAGGCGGTGTCCTTGCCGTATTTCTGGATCCACTGCGGGGTCTTCTCCATGATGAACTGCTGGGCGCCCGCCATGCCGACGTCGGAGGTCGGGTCGGGGGCGGTCTCGAACACGAACTTAATACCCAGGTCCTTGCAGGCCTCTTCCATGATGGCACGGCGGCGGCCGAGGGACTCATAGCTCATGTGGCGCGGGAAGGAGATGTGGACGAAGGTCTTCGCACCCAGCTGTTTGGCGGCCCAGATGATGGTGTAGCCACGGGACACGAAGTCGGCGCTCATCGCAAGGTCAGCGGCGCTCTGGATAACGAGCGGATCCTCATGCGGCTCGCCGGCGAGGAGGAGGATGTCGGGGCGCTTTGCCTTCACGCGCTTAAACGCCTCGGTGGTGCCGGGGATCGCCTGGTTGACAACGATGGCCTTCATAAGCGGGTCATCGGCAAGGGAGACGACGGAGGAGATGTAGGTCTCCTGCTGGGACATAAAGTCGTCGGGATAGGTGATGTGCTGGATCATCCCGCCGGATTTGACGTCACCATAGGCCTTGATGAGGGCCTCGGCGCCGCGGAGATCGTCCTCGGACTGGGAGACCGTTCCGGTCACCACGCCGATGTGGAACTTTGCTTTGGCCTGGGCAAAGACGTTACCGCCCGCCACGAGGGCGAGGATGGCGAGGATCGCCGCAACCCTGAGAATCTTCTTCATGGTGCCTCCTTAAATGGCATGAATGAAGCTTTGCGACCATTGTAGCCTGAGGCCTCAGGCGGTCAAGCGGAAAATGAGGGAAAAACCGCTTCAATCACCCCCGGTCTTTCCAGAGACAAGGTTCCCGACTATTATTAGCGCATAGCCGCCCCATCGGAGCCGCCATGCGTTTCTACACAAAGAGATTTCTTGAGGAGTTTTTCCTCTATTCAAGCCAATTCGTCGTTTTTTTCATCCTCATGCTCTTTCTGTCCCCAGGAGCAGACGAGCTCGGTCTTACCGCAATCCTCATCGTAACAGGCCTCCTCCTCATCCAAATCCTCCTCCTCGTTGGGCAGGGGCACCGGCCCATCCTGCGCTTCCTCTTTTCGTTTATCACGCCCGCAGGCTACGCATTGGTCCGCGTCCTTGGCGGCGTCTTCGAGCCCTACGACATGGCGAACGTGTTTCTCTGGGCAGCTGCGCTCTATGTCGGACTCTTCCAGGCGATCGCCATCGCGGCGCGGGGACGTTGGGCGAAACGGCTCGCAGAGACGCTCCTCGCCCTCGGCGCCGTCCTCGTCTTCGTGTTCTTCTATTTCTATCTCGATCTGCGGCTCATGCTCGCGCGGGAACTTGAACGCGGCGCGATTGAACTTGAGACATACAAGGCCGCGCTCGATGTGCGGCGTTTTGCGCCCGCTTTCACGCGCTTCATCGAATCGCCTCAGCATGCATTCTTCGCCTTCGGCGCGGCGACCTTCGGCTTCATGCTCCTTGCAAACAAGGTCGGCGCCATCTCCTTGCGCGCGCGCATCGCCGCCCTTTTCGGCGAACAGAGGCTCCAGGGCCCCGTACCCGATACCGAATACGCCCAGGCCGCGGAAGCAAACGTCACCGTCGTGTCGGCGGATGTTCTCAACTTCTCCTCGCTCGCCGAGCGGGTGCCGCCAGGGAGGGCGGTGGACATTCTCAACCGCTACTACTCGCTGTGGGCTGTCATGGCCGAGCGGCACCGCGGGCGGATCGCGGGCATCTCAGGCGACTCGGTGCTCATCGTGTTCGGCCTCATGGGCGAGAAGGATGCGGCGGAGCGGGCGCTCGCCTGCGCGCTCGGCTTTCAGGCGGAGCTACCGGGCCTCCGCGCCGACCTCGCCGCCGCCTCGCTTCCCGCCTTCGATGCGGTAAGCATCGGCATCCATGCGGGTCCCATCATCGCAGGAGATCTTGGGCTCCCGGGTCAGCGCCGCCTCGGCGTCTTCGGCGATGCAATTTCCGTCGCGTCGCGGCTCGATTCGCTCTGTCGCGAGTTCAAGCAGGACCTCCTTCTCTCTCAGCCGGTGTTCCGCCAACTCGGGCTTGAAAGCCAGGCGAAGCTCCTCCGCATCGGCGAGGTCCTTCTCAGGAACAGCACCCAGCCGGTGCCGGTGTACGGAATCAAATAACCGGGGACGCGCCCCTTGTGCGCCTTTGCCTTACGCGAAGGCGTGTATTAGCATGAAGGCATGCAACGAACCATTTCACGCCTTGCATGCGCCCTCGCCCTCTCTGCGGTAGCTGGCGCCTGTAGTCGGGAACCCGTCGTCATCGGTGTCGTCGGCATCCTCACCGGGCGCCAATCGGAGCTTGCAATTGCAGGCAGAAACGGCGCCGAACTCCGCATAGAGGAGGAAAATGCGCGCGGAGACATCCGCGGCCGAAAGATACTCCTCGAAGCAGAAGACGAGGGGAAGGGCACCCAAGGTTTCAACCAGGCCGTCGCCACCCTCAGATCGCGCGGCGCACGTCTCATCATAGGGCCCTTCCTGAGCGCCACGGGCGATTTTGCTGCGGCCTCGCAGGAGCCCGTCCTCTTCATCTCGCCGACCGTGAGCGCCAATCGTTTCGCCGGGCGCGACGACCCCCTCCTTCGCCTTATGGCCTCGAACGCCACTGCGGCGCGCGCTATCGCACAGTACGCAGCGCAGGGCTTGGCCGCCCGGCGCGTCGCCATACTCCGCGACGAGTCGAACGCGGCCTACGCCGACGACTACGAGGCGCTCTTCCGCGAAGCATTCCTCGCCGCGGGAGGCACAGAAACGATCCGCATCTCTGCCCAGGGATTCAGCGGAAGTTCCTTTCTCGAACTCGCCCAGCGCATTATGGAGAGCGCATGCGACGCCCTCCTCGTCATCGCGGCGGGTCCCGACGCAGCGATGCTCTTTAGACAGCTTTCGCGCCTCGGCTACAGGGGCGCGCGCATCGCTTCAGGCTGGACGATAACCTCGGACTTCGCCACACAGGGCGGCGAGGCCTGTAACGGGGTCTACTTCGCCCACCAGTACTATTACAATTCCAAAGCCCCCCGCTATACGGCCTTCGCGGCCGCCTACGAGCGGCGCTTCGGCCGTCCGCCGAGCTTCAGTGCGGCCTACGGCTACGAAGCCGCGAGCCTTGCCATCGACATGCTCAAAAAGGCCGGTCCGGACGCCCCCATCGAGCGGCTCAAGGCCGCGGCCCTTGACGGAAGCGAGCGCGCGGGACTCCAGGAGCCCTGGTCGCTCGATGCCTACGGCGATGCACTGCGCCCCGCCCGCGTCTATCGCTTCGAGGGGGATCGGGCCATGCAACTATGAACAAAAAGCCCGTCCGCCTCAAATTCGCCCTCTTCAGGGCCTTTGTCCTGGTCGCCTTTCTGCCCCCCGTCCTCCTCCTTGCTGCAAACGACTTCGTCGTACAGCCGCGCCTTGAACGCGACTTTGCGGCGCGCGCCGCGAGCCTTGCGCGCGGTGCAGCGAACACCGCGGAATACGCGCTCACACTGGCGCGCTCCTCGCTTGAGGAGCTCGCCTTTCTCGTCGAGGCGGGGACGGACCGAAAAAGTCTCTCCCGCGCCATCGATGCCAAGGTGAGTGCTTTCCCCTCCTTTGAAGCCATCCTCATCCTTGATCCCACAGGGCGCGTCGATCTCACCGGAACGGCGGGATCGGAGTACGTGGGGCTCGACCTTTCGGACCTCCCCCTCTTTCTGGCACCTGATGCCACGACGAGGGTCTTTTACGGCAACGCTTTCGTGTCGCCCTTTTCGGGCAAAAGTTCGGCCTTCATCGCGGTAAAAAGCGCCTCGGGCTTTAGGATCGCGGGCGCATTCAGGCTCTCTGGGCTTTCCGCGGCGGTGGTTCCCGCCGATCCTGCCTCGCGCGTGCGGCTCCTCGACGGCCTCGGTACGGTGATCGCAAGCGACGATCCGCGCGAGGTCGCCATGCAGCTCAATCTGCGCCCGCTTGCGCTTGCGGCTCCTGACCCGGCGCAGGCCAACGAAGGCTATGTCTACGGCTTCGGTGCAGATGCGCTCCGCTGCTTCCTCTCCGAGGTGCCGTGCACACCGTGGAAGGTCATCGCCTCCTATCCCGAGGCCTCCATCGCCGCAACGCTCAACTTTGAACGCCTTGCGCTCGCGCTCGCATCCCTTCTGGGGCTTGTCGCCTCACTCGCCCTTGCGCGCACCCTGTCCGAACGCGTCACGCGGCCCGTTGCGGCCCTCCTCGCCGCGACACGCTCCCTCGAGGCGCCCCGCATCCCCCGCAACAAACCCGCCGCGCTCGAACTCATCGAGCTCGCGGAGAATTTTTCCCACATGCGCGCGCGCGTCACCGAACACGAGGCCGCGCTCGAAGCGGCGCTCGCCCAACGCGAGGTGCTCTTGCGGGAGCTCCACCACCGGGTAAAAAACAACCTGCAGATCGTCGCGAGCCTGCTCTCGCTCCAGCGCGGACGGGACCTCTCGCCCGAGGCGGAGGCGGCGCTCAGCGAAAGTTCAGAGCGGGTCCGCACCCTTGCGCTCGTCCACGAAAAGCTCTATCGATCCTCGGATTTCGCCACCGTCGACCTCGGGGAGTATCTTGGCGACATCTACGCGAACGTCCTCGGCGCAGCCTGCCCCGCAGGATGGACGGCGGGCGAGGCGGCAGGGCTGCGGGTCGACATCGAGGGCGCCATCCCCGTCGGCCTCATCGTCAACGAGATACTCTCAAACGCCCTCAAATACGCCGGCCGCGGGGGCCGGCCGCCCAAGGTCGAGCTCATCCTCGAGCCGCTCGAAGGCGGCTATCGGCTTAGCATAACCGATGACGGTCCCGGCTTCGACCTTGCGGCCGCCCGTGCAAGCGGCCGCCTCGGTCTTGTCCTCATTGAATCGCTCGCGCATCAACTCGGCGCCACACTCAACATCGATGCTTCGGGACCGACCCGCTACGAGCTCATCGTGCCGGCCAAGCGGCGCAAAGCGGCCAATGATCAGGGATAGCGCTACTTTGCCGCTGCGATCCGCTTGATCTTCTTCGTGGTCGTCATCTCGAGCGGCTCTTTGAGCACAATCACCCGCGAGATGCGCTGGTAAGGCAAAAGCCCCTGGTTGACCTCGTCGACGATCTCGTGCATGCGCGCCTCGGCGGCTGCCCACCCGGCCTCGGCCCGCACCCCACCCGCTTCGCCCGCAAGAAAGAGCTCCTTGTTCGGGTAGAGGCAGGCTTCGATGCCTTCGCTCCGCCGCTCGCGATCGAGCTCGTAGCCACGGACGAGCACCTGCTCGACCTCGTCATAAAGCTGGAACGCATTCTCTATCTCTTCGGGATAGACGTTCTTGCCACCCTCGGTGACGATCATGTTTTTAGCGCGTCCCGTGAGGTAGAGATAGTTCTCGGCGTCGAGGTAGCCGACATCGCCCGTTTTAAACCAGCCGTCCTCGGTGAAGACCGCCTTGGTCTCCTCGGGCATTTTGTAATAGCCGAGCATCACCATCGGCCCTTTCACCGCGATCTCGCCGCGCCCTTCGGCGTCCGGATTGAGGATGCGCATTTCGACGCGAGGCAGCACCTTACCGACGCTCGTTTCCTTGTAGTGGTAAATCGGATTGAGCGTGAGGATCGGGGCGGTTTCCGTAAGGCCATAGCCCTGCACAAAGTCGATGCCGAGCTCGTTGTACTTTTTGAATACGGATGGGGCAAGGGGGCCGCCGCCTGAGATGCAGATGCGGTTCGTAGCAAGGCTTGCCTTGTCGAGAAGAGCGTGGAACATCTTTTTGCCGGGATTGACGCCGAACACTTTTTTCACGAACCCGGAAATCGCCATCATCGCCGCAATGAGCGCATGCACGAGCGGGCCCTTTTCCCTCACCCCTTTTTCGATGCCCGCGAGCACCTTGTTAAAGAGCATCGGCACCCCGAGGAACATCGTGACCTTGGCCTCTTTGAGGTCCTTGAAGACCTGCTTGATAACCATGCGCTTACCAAAGACGAGTTCCGCGCCGACGGAGATGGCCTCGATAAATACCGCGAGCATCGTGTAGGAGTGGTGGATGGGGAGAAGAGCGTAGAACACGTCCGTGTGGTAGATGTTCATATTGCCCTGGGCAAGGTAGCAATCCGCGACGAAGTTGCGGTGCGAGAGCATGACGCCCTTCGGGACACCCGTCGTGCCGCTCGTAAAAAGAATGGCGGCAAGGTCTTCTTCCCGCGCGGGGACAAGGGGCGGTAGCTGCGCTTCGGGCACGTCAGGTAGGTCGTAAATATAGCCAGACCTTCCTGCGGCAAGGGAGAAGCGGGCTTTGAGCGGGCCACCAGAGCTTGCGTCGAGCAGGGCGCCAAGCTCGTCGGCCTTCTCCTCGTCGACAAAGAGGACCTCCGCATCGCTTGCGCGCACGAGCTTGGCAATGTCCTGCGCACCAAGCTGGTAGTCGATCGGGACGACGACGGCACCCGCCTCGAGAACGGCGAGATAGGCGATGGCCCATTCGGGGGAGTTTTTGCCGCTCACCGCGACCTTTGCATCGCGGCCAACGCCGAGCGAGCGAAGATAGCGGGAAACGCGGAGCACCCGCTCGCGCGCCTCGCGATACGAAAGGCTCACCCGCTCAGGCTCGTAGACGGTGAAACAGGGCCGATCGGGATAGCGGCTCATCGTGATCGCGAACATCTCAGGCAGGGTGGGCCACTCGCCCTCGAAAGCCGTGCCGCGGTACTCATCCAGAAACTTCCAGGGCTCAGGGGAATCTTTCGTCTTCATACGCACCTCGGGGCGGCGGTCGCACTTGCGCCGGAACAACGGCATGACCGCCTTTTTTATTAGACCGACGATGCGCATCCTGGTTGCGCCTGCCTGCGCAAAAAAACAAATGCACGCGGCACAAAAGCGCGAAATTCCGCTTCGCCGGTAACCGTCTGGGAACCGCGCGTGTTACCTTATGAAGCGACCAAGCACCTGGCAAGGAGATCGCGATGCGTTACAGCAGTGCGGAACACGAAGAGCGGGCGTGGAAAACTCCACGGCGCGGGGATAGCCCCCTTGTCGTCGCAGGCGGCGTCGTCGTCCGCGGATCACCGCGAACGAAGCGCGGAGAAGGTGTATCCTCGTTTCGCGGCAAGCGCGTCCTTCTTCTCGCGCTGGCGGGAATCGCGATCGCCGGCGCCGTGCTCGCCTCGGCCGGTCTTCTTGGCGCCTGTTCCTCGCAGGTCGCGGTGGCGGTTCTTGCGGAGGGCGGGGCGCGCATCACGCTCAAAGCCGAAGTTCCCGCCACAGTTGCTACAAAGCTCCGCAAGCTCGGCTCGCTCGGCCCCGACGAACCATTGTTCAACCCTGGGGCGTTTCGCCGCTCGCTCGCCGCGCGCCCCGCCCTCCGCGTCGTAAGCGCCAGCGCCCCGACGAGCGATTCGATGGCGGCCGAGCTCGCCCTGCGTAGCCTGGCCGAGCTTGCCGCTGATCCCCAACTTGCCGCGGCGGACATGTTCCGTTACAGCGAAGGCCCCGGATGGGCAGAATTCCGCCTTCGACTCGCCCGCGACCAGGGTGCGGCCCTGCTCGATCTTTTTCCGGGCATTAATCCCGACGTACTTGCCGCACTTTCCCCCCCCGCGCTGGATTCGGATCCTGTAAGCGCAAGCGAATACCGCCAGATGCTTATAGGCATCCTCGGAGAAAAAGCCCTCCCCGCCCTCGACGGGGCGGCACTGACGATGCGCATTGCACTACCCGGCGCCATCATACGCCAGACGGGCGGACAAGCGGTCGCAGGCGGTTTTATGCTCGGCATCCCCCTCCTCGACCTCCTCACGCTCGAGAAACCAATCGAGTGCTCTGTCCGCTGGGCACGATAAAAAAATAAGGCCGAGCTCCCCGCACGGCCTTATTCCGGCGGCCCGGCACGAGCCGCCGTTTTTACCTCCCTACGTTTTTTACCTTCCCGACAGGAACCCCGCGATTCCCGCACGGCTCTTTTTTTACCTTCACAGCAACCAGCACCAACATATGAGCACGGTCTGTGCCAATCACAGGACGCAACGCAATCATTCCCTGGCCAGTAAAAAGCTATAGCACATACACTTGCTCCCTTGGCGCCTGCGCTTTGCGGTCCTTTTACCCGCCGCCTGAATCGAGGTGTTGTGCGTTTTTTTAGAAGCACGATTTGCGATTTTAGCGTATTCTGCTACGGGAGCGAGAATTGCTCATCTGGGCAAAACACAACAGCTGTGCATTTTTGCACACCCACCAAGAGGCGGATTTCCCTTCACTCGTCGCCATCCAAATCCCGCTCGCGTAGCTGGGCGATCCGCCGATTGAGGGCGCTTCGCGACAGGCCGAGGAGACCGGCGGCTATGCCCTGGTTCCCCTTCGCGCGATGGAGCGCCTCGGCGATGAGCTCCTCGGTCGCCTCGCGAATCGTGGGAAGACGCTCAAAGGAGGCAAAGCGGTTATGCGCTCCCGTATCGGGGCGCCGCGCGGCCTGCGGCCCAGGCCGCGCCCCGCGGATTTTCGCGCGGAACGGTTCGAGCGAAAGCGCGGCGCCACTGCAACGCCCCACCGCGTCATACACCATCGACTCGAGCTCGCGCACGTTTCCCGGAAAGTCGTAGTTTTCAAGAAGGAGCACGAGCTCCTCGGGGACGGTGGGCGTCTTCCGCTCGAAGCGCTCGGCTGCTTTTGCGACAAAATGCTCAAGAAGCAGCGGAAGATCGTCCTTGCGTTCGCGGAGCGGCGGTAGCTCGACAAGGTGGGTTTGGAGCCGATAGAAGAGGTCGAGACGGAAGCTTCCCGCGCGGCAAGCTTCGCGCAGATCGCGATTCGTTGCGGTGACGACGGAGGCATTCGAACTGCGCGGCAAATCGGCGCCGAGCGGGTAGTAGCGCTTTTCCTCGATCAGCCTGAGGAGCTTGATCTGCGACGAGGTCGAAAGCTCGCCGATTTCATCAAGGAAGAGCGTACCGCCCTCCGCCCGCTCGATAAGGCCGCCTCGCTCCGTCTCCGCCCCGGTGAAGGCGCCGCGCCGGTGGCCGAAAAGGCTGTCCGAAAACATCGTGTCGTCGAGCCCCGCTATGTTGAGCGTCACATAGGGCCCTGGGCGTCCGGAGACAAGGTGCACCGCCTCCGCGATAAGCTCCTTGCCCGTACCCGATTCGCCGGTGATGAGTATCGGCTTGGGCGAACGCGCCACCGTCTCGACGTAGCGAAGAAGCGACAGCATGCGCTCGTTGCGGGTGATAATCTTCGCAAAGGCGGGCGATTCGGGCCTGCGCGCCGCAAGAAAGCTATCCTTGAGTACGCCGTACTCGCGCTGCAGTTCGCGGATAGAAAGCGCATGCCGAATGCTCGCAAGGAGGCGGCCCGTCTCGGCGCTCTTGGGCACATAATCGAAGGCACCTTCGCGCATGCAGGCGATCGCGCTGTCGAGATCGTTGACCGCCGTCGCAACAATGACCGGAATTTCGGGGTGACGCTCGCGGATCGATGTTAGTAGCTCGAGGCCAGAAATGCCAGGCATGAGAAGGTCGAGAATCATCGCGGCGATGTCGCGCGTGTCGACGATCGGCTCGACCTCCCGCGGATCCTTGCAGAGGATCAAGTCGGAAAATCCCTCGTAGCGGAGTAGCCGATCGATCCGTTTAAGCACGTCGGCGTCGTCATCGACGACCAGAATGGTGGCTTTGCGTTCTTCGCTCATCGCATTTCCTTTTGCGGCGCCTCTACCGCCGCGGGGAGGGAAAGGCGGGCCAGCGTGCCGCCGCCCGGAGCAGGACCAATTTCAAGGTCACCGCCGCACTCGCGCACGATGCCCAGCGAGACAGGAAGGCCGAGGCCCGAACCGCCGCGCTCGCGCTTGGTCGTAAAAAAAGGCTCGAAAATCCGGCCAAGGAGCTCGGACGGTATGCCCACACCCTCGTCGCAGCACTCGAGGATGACCCGAGGCCGGGATGCAGAGCGCGGAGTCATGTCGGAGGATGGCGACTGATCCTCGACGTAGACGCGCAGGCGCACCGCCGCCTCCGGCCCGGGCAGGGCTGCCAAGGCGTTCTCGAGGAGATTGACCACAACCTGCGTGAGCTTGCGAAAATCGGCTCGGACGGGCAGAAGAGGCTTTTCCGCCTCGATGGAAAAACGCTTCGTCGCCTTTTCGACCGCGGGGCCGAGAAGTCGCGCCGCATAGGCGGCGACCTCCGCGAGGTCGACCTCCTCGAACTCGGCGTTTTCTGGCGCACGCGCATACTCCTTGAGATCCTCGACGATTTTCTTGATCTGCCTGCCGGCGTCGTAGGTATCAGCAAGAAGTTCAGGCACTTCGGCCTGAACTTCGTCGGCGCTCCAGCCCCTGATGTTAAAATCGCCATACTCCTCGCGGTAGCGCCCGATCATAGGCTGAATTTCGCGCCACACCTCTGCAAGAATCGGCACATTGCGCAGCACGGCGTTGTTCGGCGTGTTGATCTCGTGCGCGAGCCCCGCGGAAAGGACGCCGAGCGTCTTGAGCTTGTCGAGCTCAGCGACGCGGCGGCGCGTTTCGAGGATCTCGGCAACGGCGCGCTTCAGAGCGACCCGCGCATCGATCCGCGCGTAGAGGATTTCAGGCGGCGAAAGGCGCGGTAGATAGTCGTCGGCCCCAGCGCGGAGCGCGAAGGCGGCGTCTTCAGGGTGGTCGCGGTCGGTCATCGCGAGAACAGGCAATTCGCCAAGCGGCCGCACGCGGCGTATCCGCGCAAAGGCCTCGAGATCGGGCATGCCGCCTCCCGCACCGTCGAGAATGACGATGTCGACATCGCTTCCCGCCTCGATGAGGTCGGCGGCGCGGCGGACCGAGGAAACGGCAGTCACGGCATAGCCCCGCTCCTCGAGATAGCCGCGCATCGCCTCGAGAAACACCGGATCGGAGCTCGCGGCAAGGACGGCGCCGCGAAGCGCCCTGTCCCCGGGGCGAGCATCGTCCGCCACGTGCGCCGGCACCGCCGCATACCGCCCGCGACCTTCATCGCGGCGGCGCCGACGTTCACGCGGCGCCGCCGCATCCGCGAATGGTGCGCGGCGCGCAAGTGCACAGGTGTAGCGGCCGGATCCGTTGTCATAGCGGTAGCTCAAACTCCCGCCAAGGAGTTCCGCAAGGCGGCGCGCGACAAGCAGCTCGAGGCCGGGGCCGAGCTCTTCGGCTTCGTCGGGCTGGCCATGAAACACACGTGCGACCACCTCGGCAGGAAGGGGCGGAGCCGCGTCAAGCACGACGATCTGGACCTGGTCGCCGCGCAGACCCGCGCTCACGGCAACGCGTCCTGAATCGCTTGCGCGGAGAGCGGTCACAAGCACAGTGTAGAGTATCTGGTGGAAGGCGCGCACATCGGAAAGGAGCTCTGCGTCCTCGACCTCCACGCTCGTTACGAGGTCCTTCTCGGCCGCGAGGTAGGATGCCGCATTGACGATCTCCTCGATCGCCTCGCGTAAGGGAATGGGCTCGGCGCTCAGCACAAGATCGCGGTTTCGGATACGCGCGTAGGCCTCGATATTCCGTACGAGATTGAGGAGACGCTCGGTCTCCGCGCGTGCGAGAGCAAGAAGGCGATCCTCCTCGTCCCCCTCCGCGCCGCCGCGCCGAGCTTTCCGCCGTTCAAGGCGTTCTACGAGCCCCAGGATGCCGAAAAGCGGCCCTCCCACATCGAGTCCAATCCGAAAAAGAAAATCCTCTTTGACCCGATTTGCCCGCTCAAGAAGCGCGATCGAGCGTAGTTGCGCGGCTTCGCGTTCGCGCTTGGCCTGGGCGAGGTCGCCAGCGATACCGAAAATAAAGATGAGCGCCGCGGCGAGGAGGCCGGCGAGCGCCGCCTGCGCCAGGGCGAACTCAAGGTAGGGTCCCGAGGCAAGGCTCCGCGGAAGAAACGAGAGCACCGCGCCCGTAAATGCCGAAGCCCAGGCTGCGGCGAGCACCCTCGCGCGCCGTTCGCTACGAAGACCAGAGGCGAGCGCGGCCGCAAGACAGAGACCGAGCATGCCCAGGAGGAGATAGCGAGCCCCGATCGGCCCAAAACGCGGCCCAGCAAGCAGGATGGCGCCGAGCGCGAAAGGCAGAACGAGGGGGTAGGCGACCAATGCAATAGACAGTAGCCGGGGCTTCAGGCGCTCACCGAGATACTCGCGGGTAAAAAGCATCCCGCCTGCGGCCATGAGACTTGCGAAAAGGGATGACGCGGCGCTGTCGAAGGCATCGCGCCACAAAATGGCGCGCCCAGCCCCGCTTGTTACAAGCGCCTCCCCGAAGAGTCCCACAAGAAACAGAAAGTGGAAATAATAGGCCCGGTCGCGCAGGGGAAGCGATACAAAGGCCGCGTAGGCAAAAAGCGCCAGCATGACCCCTGCAAAAATGCCCGCGAAGGCCGCACCGAGCGCATCGTAGCGCGCGAACGCAAGCGCGTCCCAGAGCGCCGCGCGGACGCCTTCGCCGGGGCGCGCGGCGACGCGGAGGTACAGGGTGCGGAGCTCGCCCGGTGCGAGCGTCAGACGGAAGACATAATCGGAAAAACCGTGCGCCCGCGCGGCGCGCAGATCATGGCTCCCCGCGAGCGTCTCGTCCACGCGGCCATTGGGCGCGATTGACCACAACGCGAGGCGCGGCACGGAGGGGGGGCCGACCGAAAGCAGCCAGCTTCGCGCCGATGCCGCACTCCGAACGCTGAATGCGAGCCACACCGCCTTGTCGCCGGACCGAGGGGAAAGCTGATCGAGCGAGGACAGCGGCTTAAAATACCGCGGATCGGGCACAAAGCCGAGGGCGTCGGGTGCGTCCCCGCCCTCACCTTCGGCATAGACCAGGGCGGCCTTGTACACCGAAACCCAGGATGCGCCTTCTCGTAGCTCGACGGCTGCGATCGGCCGGGCGTCTATATCCGCCGCCAGGTTCCCCGCCCGAACGAGTCCAAGCGCACAGGCCACTACGAAGGCCGTAATAACACAGACAGAAAGGAGCCGCGCGCTCCCTTGCCCCCCCATGGCGCCGTGGCTGTTCATGCCCCCCCCCGCGCCCAGGACGGAAGCACGGCTTTGCGGTCAAAGGCCTCGCGGACCGCAGCAAGGAGCTCCTCGCCTGCGCGCAAGGCGGCACCTCCGCCTGCGCCGGCGCCGACTATCGCCGCCTCGAGAATTTCTCCGTCGATGTCGATTTCGAAGGCGCGGCGGCCGACATGCTCGGGAACATGCGCATCGGAGCCCGAAATGACGGCGCACCCCCCGCACAGCGCAGGAAGAGGTTCGCGCATCGCCTCGACCGCGGCGTAGGGTCCCGGCGGCAGAAAGCCGAGCTGGCTTGACACCGAAAACATGGGCCTGTCGACGTGGGCGGGCACCACGAGCGCCCCCGCTCCGCAGGCCTCGGCGCAGAGCGCGTCAAAATCGATGTCGAGGGCGGCACCCAAGTAGCGATCGCAGAGTTCAAGAACGTTCTCGGCCTCGTCGACCACCGCCTCGTCGCCGAGTTTTTCCGGATCGTAGGGCAATTCGGGTAGGAGCCCGAGCAAGCGCTCGCCGAAGGCGAGCGCTTGCTCGGGCGAGCCGAAGAGGCAAAGCACATGCACTTCCTCGCGCGAACTGGCCTCGATGCCCGCAAGGGGCGCGACGCCCTCACGGGCGCAGGCGCGGGCAAAGGCGGGGCAGTTCAGCGCTGCATTGTGGTCCGTCAGCGCAAGGAGCTTGAGTCCCTTGCCTCGCGCCTGACGCGCAAGGAGCGAGGGCGAAAGCTCAAGCGAGGCACAGGGCGAAAGGCAGGAGTGGTTGTGAAAATCGGCCAGATGCCACGCGCGTGTGCGCGTCACGATCGCCAGATCCTCGGGCGAAACGGCGCCGTAAACTCAGCGCCCCGAACCGGTACCGAGCTCGGGCCAGAGCCGCCCCGAAACCTCGAACTGGCTCTCGGCGGTGACGAACAGGGCAAGCCCCTCGGCGCGCGCGGCTTCAATCATGTCGTCGGGAATCGGCCGTTCGTTGCAGACAACGACCGCGGCTATGCCCACGAGGCTTGCGACCGCGACGGTGTTCTTGTGTGCCTGGATCGTCACGAGGACCGAATCGGCCTTGGCGTTCGCCATCACATCGGAAAGAAGATCGGAGGTATAGCCCCCCGAAAGCTCCCGGTCGGCGAACTCGCCCTGAACCGCGCGGTAGCCGAACCGCCGCTCAAGATCGCTTACCAGCATCGTGCGCTCCTTCAAAATCAGTAGTTGATGATGACCCTGACGGTCGTGCCCCGGTCGGGGCCCGAGTCGAGCGAAAAATCGTCGGAGACGCGGCGCGCGTTCGGCAATCCCATGCCTGCACCGAAACCCAGGGAACGGATCCACTCGTTCGCCGTAGAAAAGCCCTCGCGCATCGCGGCCTCGAGGTCGGGAATGCCTGGGCCGCGGTCTTCGGCAAGGATTTCGATTCGCCCTTCACCGATCGCGCAGGAGATAGTACCGCCGAGGGAGTGGATAACCTCGTTGAGTTCAAGCTCGTAACTTGCGACGGCCGCGCGCCGCACGATCGCCGGATCGATGCCACGGGCCTTGAGTTCCTTCTTGATCGCAGCGCTCGCCGAACCTGCATTTTCGAAGTCGAAGCGGACGACGGGGAAGGAAAGCCGCGTCATCCCGTCGGGCGGACGCGCGGCCGCCTCCGCGGCAAGCCGCTCGGACAGGCGCTCCTCGAGGCGTTGCACTTCCTCGTTCATCGCAACGAGGAGCGCGCGGATGATGTCGGAAGCGGCGATCACGCCGACAAGCCTCCCCGAGCGGTCGAGCACCGGGAACCGGCCGTAGCTGTACCGGTTGAAGTAGGTCGTTGCGAAGGCGAGCGGCATGTCGTCCTCGAGAACGATGAGCGTCTTCGCCATGAGCGCCTCGGCCGGTTCATTGATCCTGCCCTTGTCGAGTGCGTCGATGACATCGCTGATCGCGACGAGGCCGACAAGTCGATCCTCCTCGACGATGGGGACGCCCGTTATCCCGTTGTCGCGCATCCTGAACTGGATCGCGCGCATGCTTTCGCGCGGCGAGGCGGTGATGACCGGCGCACTCATCACGTCGCGGACCTTGAGCCTGTAGAGAAGTTCAAGAACGACCTGCGGACCCGCGTCGGGACTGATCGGCACAGAGGGCATACGGCCAGTATGCCGCGAAAGCCAGGCCCGGGCAAGCGCGATCCACATGCCGATAATACATAGCGAGAGAGGTAGCCATGAATTCCGACGCCGCCCGTCGCCCGCACTCCCCCCGCGTCCCCGTGTCGCTCGCCGCGCTTGCGCTCTTTGTCGGCATCGCCCTCTGTGGGCCCGGACCGCTCTGCGCCGAGGCCCCCGGCGTAGCCGGCTCTGCGCCCATCCGCTTCCGCTTTTCTTACGGAAAGGGCGACCGCTTCCGCATTCTCTCCGAGGTGAACGAGGAGGTCTATGTCAACCGCCGCCTCTCACACCGCGCGGAGATCTGCAACAGGATAGCCTTCGCCGTGTCCGATGCGGCTTCCGACGGAAGCTGGGGCGACCTCCGGGGCGAATTCGTCACCTCGGAGCGGCTCGCAGGACAATCGGCCTACATCATCTCCGAACGCTACGAGGCAGCGTTCCGGCGCGACGCACTCGGCCGCTACACGATCGGACCCGAATACTACATGCCGGTCGTCCGAAACGTTCCCGTGTTTCCGGAACGCGCCGTCGCAGTCGGCGAAACCTGGACCGCAGCGGGGGAGGAGCGCCATGACCTCAGACGCGGCTTCGGCATTCCCGATCCCTATGCCATCCCCTTCGAAGCGCGCTACCGCTACGAAGGCCCCGTGCTACGGGAGGGGAAGGAACTCCTCCTTGTCTCCTGCGCCTACACGGTCTTTTGCCAGCCTGCACCTCCCCGCGCCTACACGAGTATCTACCCCGTGGAAATCGCCGGCTTCTCCGACCAGAAAATCTACTGGGATCCAGCACTCGGTCAGCCGGCAGCCTACGAGGAGCGCTTCAAACTCG
Organism: Spirochaetota bacterium; assembly: GCA_029265615.1. Taxonomy (GTDB): domain Bacteria; phylum Spirochaetota; class Spirochaetia; order Treponematales; family Rectinemataceae; genus JAEUJG01. Next base: position 52,179 of record JAJUIB010000004.1, on the reverse strand, counting down.
TCTTTGACTGGTCCGACGGCCGGAGCATCGAGTACCGGGGAAGCGCTTCCGCGCGCCTCGTCGAGGCGGAACTCATGGATCGCGCGGCGCTCGCCACGGAACTCGGCAAGGCCGTCGCCGGCCTCGACAATGTCCGTGTGAGGGCCGTGCCCGAAGGGGTCGCCATCAGTATCGAGAATGTCCAATTCCAGCCCGATTCGGCGGTTCTCCTTCCTGAAGAGCTTGCAAAAATCGAACGCATCGCCGAACTCATCGCGCGTTACCCCGACCGCGACATCCTCGTCGCCGGCCACACCGCGCTCGCGGGCAGCGCGGAGGGCAGGCGCACGCTCTCGATCGAGCGCGCGCGTGCCGTCGCCGAACGCCTAATCCGTTCGGGAGCCCGCTCGCCGGATCGGATACAGGTCGCCGGTTACGGCGCGGAACGCCCCGTGGCGGACAATGCGACTGAGGAAGGGCGCGCGCGCAACCGACGGGTTGAAATCATCATCCTTGAAAACTGAACGCCGCGTCACCCCGCTTTGAGAGGAGCGGCAGGGATCGAGTCCTGCACACTCCCGCCCGCTGGAGGCCGGAGGAGGGAGGGGCGCGGAGGGCCGCTTGACATTTCAATGTTTGTCGAAGTATTGAATTCATCCGACACGCCAAGGAGGATTTATGATACATCTTGAGGCGCTTTCAAAAACCTATGCGCATAGTGGCACCAAAGCCGTGGACGGACTCAGCCTGGACATCCGGGACGGAGAGATATTCGGTTTCCTTGGACCGAATGGCGCAGGAAAAACCACCACGATCAAGATGCTCTCGGGCGTCCTCAGGCCCGACGAGGGGCGTGTCGCGATCGATGGCATCGACATGGCGCAAAAGCCGCTCGAAGCGAAGGCCCGTTTCGGCTATGTGGGGGACAATCCAGAGCTTTTCACCCGGCTCAAGGCGCGCGAGTTTCTCAACTTCATCGCGGACATGTATCGCGTCCCCGACGATGCGCGCTGTGAGCGCATCGCCTCGCTCGCAGGCCGTTTCGAAATCGCTGACGCCCTCGCCTCACCGATCGGGAGCTTCAGCCGCGGCATGAAGCAGAAACTCTGTCTCGTCGCAAGTCTTGTGCACGATCCTGCAAACTGGATTCTCGATGAACCGATGGTCGGCCTCGACCCGCAAGCCGCCTTCACCCTCAAAGAGCTTATGCGATCGCGCGCCGCCTCGGGACGCTGCGTCTTTTTTTCGACCCATGTGATGGAGGTCGCCGAGCGCCTCTGCGACCGCATCGCCGTCATCACGAAGGGGCGCGTGGTGTTTGTCGGAACCCTCGATGAGCTTCGGGACAGGCGAAGCTCGGGCGGCGACGAATCCCTCGAACGGCTCTTCCTCGACCTGGTCGAAGATGCAAGCGGGGGGCGGGTATGACTGCGCCCTTCGCAAGCCTTATTCGGTTCTATCTTCGCGCGTTCTACGGTTTCTCGGATGCGGCGCGCGTCCCCCTCCCCCCGGGGACGGCCGCGGGCACGAAGGCGGCCCGAGCGAAGCGCATCCTCGCGACGATCGGCCTCGCGCTCCTCGTTATTCTCGTCGTAGGCGACATCGGCTTCATCTTCGGCGCAAGCTACGCGGCGATGTACGCGGCCCTTGCGCCCGCGGGCCTCCAGAGCCTCCTTCTCCTCAACGCCGCGATAAGCGCCGCGCTCATCGCCTTTGTCGTCGGCTTTGTCACCGCGCTCTCGACCTACTGCCTCTCGCCGGCGGAAGGATCGCTTCTTGCGCTCCCCATAGGGCCGCGGGCGCTCTTCGGCGCAAAGTTCGCGATGACCTACCTTGCCGACGCGGCGCTCTCCTTCATCATGCTCGCCGTCGCCGCACTCGTGTACGGCCTTGGGGAGCGGCCCCCAGTGTCGTTCTACCTCTACGCCATCCTCGTCGCGCTCGCCTCACCACTCGTGCCGCTCGCTCTGGCCTACCTCCTTCTCGTGCCGATCATGAGCGTTTCGCGCTTCTTGCGGAACCGCAATGTCGTCCTGGTACTCGGCGGCATACTCGGGGCCGCCGCCGCGCTCGTCGTTAACTTCTACCTGCAGAATTCGCTCGCACGGGCGGGCGACGCCGCGTGGATCATCGCCAACCTGGCCGGCCCCGACACGATCCTCGCACGGCTTGGCGCCGTCTACCCGCCTGCAGGCCTTGCCGCTCGGGCGCTCGCCCATGCAGCGGCCGGACGGCAGCTCGATGCCTTAGGCGCCGCGGCGCTCGCACTAGGCATGGGCGCCGCAGCAGCGCTCGCGGTCGTCCTCATCTTCGGCCCCGCCTATGCGGCGAGCCTCCCCGCCTTCGGCGAAGGCCGGCTCAAACGCATCGCGAAAAGCGACACGGCGGCATATATCGAGCGTAGCTTCCGCCGCTCCCCACAACTTGCAGCGCTCTTCCTCCGGGAGTGGCGCCTCATGAACCGCGAGCCCGTGTACCTCATCAACGGCCCCCTCGTTATCGTCCTCTTTCCGGTCATCATCGGAATCACGATGGCGGCCTCGCCCGAGGCCTTCGCGGAGCTTGAAGGCGTTGCGCATGCGCTCGGAGGAGGCCCCGCAAAGGCGCTCATCGCCGCGGCGCTCGCCGCATTCCTCGGCACCGCGACAAGCATCGCAGCGACCGCTCTCTCGCGGGAGGGGCGCGCCCTCCCCTACCTCAAATCGCTCCCCGTCTCCGCGCGCTCCTTTTTCGGCGCCAAGCTACTCCATGCGCTTGTCTTCACGAGCATAGGTACGGTACTGGGCGCCGCCGCAGGAGCCGCGGCGCTCGGCCTGAGCGTCGCCGAGACCCTCGCCGCCTTGGCCATGGCGCTCACTTACGGAACCGCCTTCGATCTTTCCGCCCTCTGGCTCGATACGGCGTATCCCCGGCTCGTCTGGGAAACGCCGACCGCCGCGCTCAAGCAGAATCCCAACGCGGTGATCGCCATACTCGCCGACATGGCGGCGCTCGGCGGACTCGGCTACCTCGCGACGCGGCTTTCTCTCGGTCTTGGCGGCATCACGGCGCTTTACGCAGGGGGCGCAGGACTCATCGCCCTGGGCCTTGCTTTGTTTTTTCCGCGGTATGCGGAAAAGCGCCTCGGCGACATCGAACTATGAGGGGCGGTACTCCTCGAAACGCACCCGGCCGCTTTGCACCGCATCACGTAGCGAGCGCTCGACGCGGCTCAAGCCCGCGCCACCCGATTTGACTTCAACAAACACAAGCTCTTCGACGGCGCCTTTCGCAGCGCCGCGGAAGACGATGAAATCCACGGGTTTTCCAACAAAGCGGCATTCGGAGGGATCGTAGGGGAAGCCGGGGAGAAAGGGCGCAAGTTGCTCGGCGGCGAGGCCGCCGAGCACCGCGCGGGAGCGGCGCACCGCGTCCTCGCGCTCCGCGGCAAGGCGCGTAGGCAGCTCGCGCTCGATCTCGGCGCGCCCCGCCCGGCGCCCAAGCGCAAGACCGATAAGGAGCACAAGGACACAGAGGGCGGCGAGCGCGAGAAAAGCCGCCGCGGCGAATGCGAGGGGAATGCGGTCAAGTCCGTTCATGCGCGCGAGTATACGCCGCGAACGGGGCCTGGGCCAGAAGGCTCATTCCACCTATACTTAAAGGCGATATGGCATTTCTCATCGCCTCGCCCGCCGATCTCGCAGATCGGGGGCTCGTTCCCGGCGAACTCGACGTGATCTTCGTCTCAGGCGACGCCTATGTCGATCATCCCTCCTTCGCCGCAGCGCTTCTCGGCCGTCTTCTCGAGGCGGAAGGTTATCGCGTCGGCGTCCTTGCGCGGCCCGATCCCGACGATGTTGGGGCCTTCCGCCTTCTAGGGCGGCCCCGGCTCGCCTTTCTCGTCACCGCCGGCGCACTCGATTCGATGGTGTCCTCCTACACCGCAAACAACAAACCGCGCGCCGCGGACGACTACGCCCCAGGCGGACGCCCAGACCTCTGCCTCCGCGCGGACGGAACGATCGGCCCCGGTACGGCGCAAAGGCGCAACGCACGGCCCGACCGCGCAACGATCGCCTACACCGCCAAGTGCCGCGAGGCCTACAAGGGCGTGCCGATCGTCGTAGGCGGCATCGAAGCCTCGCTTAGGCGGCTTGCGCACTACGATTACTGGTCCGACAAGGTGCGGCGCTCGATCCTCCTCGATGCAAAGGCGGACATCCTCGTCTATGGCATGGGCGAGCGCGCCCTCCTTGAAATTCTGCGCCGCCTCGCGGGGGCCGCGGACGCCGGGTGCCCGCCCGAAGAGGTCGATTTCCAGGGAATTAGGGGCAGCGTCTGGCGGAGCGGCCGCCGCCCCGACCTTGCCCCAGGCTCCTTCGAAGAACTCCCCTCGTTCGCGCGCGTCGCCACCGATAAGGCGGCGTACGCCGAGCACTTCCGCATCCAGTACCGGAACGCCGAGGCGGCATCGGCCCGCATCCTGCTTGAGGAAACCGAGGGGCGCTTCATCGTCCAGGAGCCGCCCGCCTTTCCCTTAGGCGGCGCCGAACTCGACCGGCTCTACGAATTCCCCTATGAACGCGCCCCGCACCCGATCTACAAGGCGGCAGGTGGCGTCCCGGCCCTCGAGGAAGTGCGCTTTTCGATCGTTTCGAGTCGAGGCTGCTTCGGCGCCTGTTCCTTCTGCGCCATAGCCCTCCACCAGGGCCGCGTCGTCACCGCACGAAGTCGTGAATCGATTCTCCGCGAAGCGGAGACCCTCACGCGACTTCCCGGCTGGAAGGGCTACATTCACGACGTAGGCGGTCCCACCGCAAACTTCCGCGCAGCCTCCTGCGCAAAAGCCGCTCACGGAGGCGCCTGCGTCGACCGGCGCTGCCTCGCGCCCGAACCCTGTCCAGCCCTCGCCGTGGACCACCGGGACTACCTCGACATCCTCCGCGCGCTCCGCGCCCTCCCCGGCGTCAAAAAAGTGTTCATCCGCTCGGGGATCCGCTTCGACTACCTCATGCTCGACCCCGACGAGTCGTTCCTCCGCGAGCTTGTCGAATTCCACGTCTCGGGCCAACTCAAGGTCGCGCCCGAGCACGTTTCAGACCCTGTCCTCGCGCTCATGGGCAAGCCGCCCCGGGCCGTCTACGAGCGCTTCGCCCGCCGCTATGCGGCCATGAACCGACGGCTCGGACGGAAGCAGTACCTCGTGCCCTACTTCATCTCCGCCCATCCCGGCGCCGGCATCGAAGAGGCGGTCGAACTTGCGGAATACCTCCGTGACACGGGCTTCGTCCCTGATCAGGTCCAGGACTTCTATCCGACGCCGGGGAGCCTCTCGACGGCTATGTACTGGACAGGCACCGACCCGCTGAGCGACGCTCAGATCCATGTCGCGCGCGGCGCCCGCGAACGCGCGATGCAACGCGCGCTCCTCCAGTACAAAAAGCCGGAAAACCGCCACCTTGTCCGCGAGGCGCTCGTCCTCGCGGGGCGGCAGGATCTCATTGGGACGGGGCCGCGCTGCCTCGTGCGCTAGCGGCCCCGGAGCACCGGGCCTTAGAGCGCCTCGACGCGGATCATGTTCGTCGTGCCCTGCTGGGCGAGGGGGAGCCCCGCCACGATAACGAGACGGTCGCCTTTGCCGGCGACGCCCTCGGCCACGACCGCCTCCTTCACCAGCTCCACCGCCTCATCAAGGCGCTCGTAGGGCTTGGGAAGAAGCACAGGATACACGCCCCAGTTGAGTGCGAGCTGGTGATAGACGACCGGATCCCGGGTGAAGGCGAGAATCGGCATGCGCGGCCTGAGACGCGAAAGAAGACGCGCGGCATGCCCCGTCTCGGTAAGGACGGCAAGCGCCGCGGCCCCGCACTGGTAGGCCACGGTGAGCGCGTTGTACGACATGATCGCGGGGAGGTCGCCCGTACGCGCCACGGGTGGGACCGCGCGGTGGAAGCCCTCGTAGTCGAACTCCGCCTCCACGGCCCGAATGATGGACCCCATCGTCTCCACGACCTTCACGGGGAAGCGCCCCATCGCGGTCTCGCCCGAGAGCATCACCGCACTCGTCGAATCAAAGCAGGCGTTCGCGACGTCGCTCGCCTCGGCGCGGGTCGGCATGGGGCTTTCGATCATCGATTCGAGCATCTGGGTCGCAGTGATGACCGGCTTGGCGGCAAGGTAGCCCGTGCGGATGAGGCGCTTCTGCGCGAGGGGAACGCTCTCCACCGAAACCTCGACCCCCATGTCGCCGCGCGCGACCATGATGCCATCCGCCGCGGCTACGATCTCATCGGCGGCAGCCAGTCCGCGCGCGCTCTCGATCTTCGCGATGAGGAGCGGCCGCGGCCGGGCGCCCGATTCGGTGCGCGACCGCGCGACAAGCCGGCGGACCTCCTCGATGTCGGTGGCGCAGCGGACAAAAGAGAGCGCGATGTATTCTACTTCCTTTGCGACGGCGAACGAGATGTCGCGGATGTCCTTCTCGCTCAGAAAGGGGATGGGATAGTCGACGTTCGGAATCGTGAGGTGCGCCTTGGGCCTGAGCGAGCCGGGGTTGTCGATGCGCACGTCAACGCGGCCCGATGCGCGCGCGACAACCTCGCCAGAAAAGTACCCGTCCATGAGAAGAACGCGTTGGCCGATTTCGCAAAGGCGGTCGATGTCGGGGAGGTTCGTGTACGCGGTCCCCTCGGGAGCATCGAGCATCTCGATGCCCTCGGGCGGGCGGCTTTCGATGCTGAGCACGGTGCCGACCTCGAGCGGGAGGGATTGCCGGTAGCCATATAGGCGGACCGCCGGGCCCTTGATGTCGGCGAGTATCGCCGCGGGCAGGCCGAGTTCCGCGCGAGCCTCGCGCACCATCGCGATGGCCGCACTCGCCTCCTCAGGGCCCTTGTGGGAAAAGTTGAGGCGGAAAACGTTGACCCCCGCCTCAAGCAGGGCTTTTATCGTGTCCCTGCTCTCCGAGGCTGGGCCGAGCGTCGCGACGATCTTGGTCCGTTTGTCAAGCGTGTTCATGAAGTTCCTCGCTTCCTAGGCTATGTGCGTATCGTAGCGTGAAACGCCCCGGCGTGGAAAGGCGCAGGGAGGAGTTGACAGCGAAGCGCGGCTGTATTATATGAATATATGTTCATATGTTCATACGCTCAAATATCACCGAGGGACTCCATGGCCGACGAACCACAGGGTGCAAAGCTTGATACAGAAGCCCCGCGCTGCGACTGCCGCGTTGTGCACAAAGACCGGGTCGAGCGCGCGATCGCTCGGGCGCCTCTACCCGAAGAGCTCCGAGAAGCTGGTGAGCTCTTCAAACTCTTCGCCGATCCGGGGCGGCTTCGCATCCTCGCGGCGCTCGCCGAGGGCGAGCTTTGCGTGTGTGATCTGTCCGCAGTGCTCGGTTCAGGACAATCGGCGGTGAGCCACCAGCTCGCCCTACTCCGCACGGCCCGGCTTGTCAAAAACCGCCGCGAGGGAAAGACCGTCTACTACGCACTCGACGACGAACACGTCAAGGAGATTCTCAGAGTCGGCCTTGAGCATATTGCGGAAAGGACAGCCTCATCATGACAACCTACCGCCTTAAGGGCCTCGATTGCCCGGTCTGCGCCGGGGAGATCGAGGAGGGCATCAAGAAACTCGAAGGGGTCTCCTCGGTGAGCGTGGACTTTGGCACGCTCTCCATGCGCGTCGAAGCGCGCGACCTGGAAGCCGTCGAAGCCGCCGTCTCAAGAATCGAACCAGGGGTTGTCGCCGAACGCGCCGGAACCACGGGACCTGCCGCAAGCGGCTACGCGCTCAAACGCGAACTCGCCGTCTTTGTCGTCGCCGCAGTCCTCGCTAGCTGCGCGCTTTTCCTTGAGCACGGAGCCCCGTGGGGAGCGGGCGCAGGCGGCCTCGGCCCGCTCGCCCCCCTTGCCCTGTACGTCGCCGCCTATCTTCTTTCCGGCTGGAATGTCGTCTCGGGGGCGGTCCGCAACATCCTCCGGGGCAAGGTCTTCGACGAGCTCTTTCTTATGACGGTCGCAACGGCGGGCGCTTTCGCGATCGGCCAGGCCGAAGAGGCGGTCGGCGTGATGATCTTTTACAAAATCGGCGAGATGCTCCAGGAAAGTGCGGCCGAACGGAGCCGGGCCTCGGTGCGTAGCCTTCTTGCACTCAGGCCCGACCGAGCGCGACTACGGCGGGCAGGGGAATGGCAGCTTGTCCCCGCCGAGGAGGCGAAAATCGGCGAGGAATACCTCGTCCTTCCCGGCGAGCGCATTCCGCTCGACGGGAGCGTCGTTGAGGGAGAGGCCTTCGTCGACACGCAGGCATTGACGGGCGAGGCCGTGCCCCGCCGCGCCGCGCCGGGGACTGATCTATTCGCGGGCACAGTCGCGGTCGATGGCGCCCTCTGCGCCCGCGCGACGCGGCTTTCAGGCGAATCCTCCGCTGCGAAAATCGTCGACCTCGTGGAGAATGCCGCGCATGCGAAGGCGCGCACCGAGCGCTTTGTCACACGATTTGCGCAGGTGTACACGCCGATCGTCGTCGGCCTCGCCGCGCTCGTCGCCTTCGTGCCACCCCTCCTCTTCCGCGAGGCGCTTTCGCTCTGGGCCTACCGAGCTCTCGTCATGCTCGTCATCTCCTGTCCCTGCGCGCTTGTTGTGTCCGTGCCCCTCGGCTACTTTGGCGGACTTGGCGGCGCGGCGCGACGCGGCATACTCGTGAAAGGTGCGACCGTCCTCGATGCGCTTGCAAGGGCGAGGACGGTCGTCTTCGACAAGACGGGCACGCTCACCAAGGGCGTCTTCGCGGTCCTCGCCGTCGAGCCTGAGACGGGCTTCACGGAAAACGAGCTCCTTGCGCTTGCGGCCGCCGCGGAGTCGCGCTCCCGCCATCCCATCGCCGCATCGATCCGTGAAGCAGCGCGCGCACGCTCCCTTTCCGACGGCACGGAGGACGAAGCCTCACTCGTCCGGGAGCTAGCCGGCTACGGCGTGATCGCCGACCTGGGCGGCCGCCGCGTCCTTGCGGGCAACGACCGGCTTCTCGGCCGCGAGGGCGTCGCCGCACCCGTCGCCGCGGGACCGGGCACCACGGTGCACGTCGCGGTCGACGGTCGATACGCCGGCCGCATCCGCATCGGCGATAACGTGAAGGACGACGCGTCCCGCGCGATCGCAGAGCTTAAGCGGCTCGGAGCGGATCGCACGGTGATGCTGTCCGGCGACGACGAAGAGGCCGTCCGTGCGGCAGCCGCGGAACTCGGCATCGGCGAAGCGCAGGGCGGTCTCCTTCCCGAAGGCAAACTCACGCGGCTTGAAGCCATCATCGCACAGACAAGCGCCGCAGGCGGGACCACCCTCTTCGTCGGCGACGGCGTCAACGACGCGCCCGTCCTCGCACGGGCTGACGTCGGCATCGCGATGGGCGCCGGAGCCGATGCGGCCGTAGAAAGCGCGGATGTTGTCCTTATGACCGACGAGCCGGGGCGCGTCGTCGAAGCGATCTTGCGCGCGCGCCGCACGCGCAAGATCGTGGTCGAAAACATAGTTTTCTCCCTTGCGATAAAGGCGGGCTTCCTTGCCCTCGGAGCCGCAGGTCTCGCGGTGATGTGGGAGGCGGTGATCGCCGACGTGGGCGTAGCGCTCCTTGCGACGCTCAATGCGACACGGGCGATGCGCTAAGAGGCCGCAATCCGCCTTCGCCATGCGGCGAGGCCGGCGTCGAGCGCCACGCGGAGCTCGGCGCCGGTGAAAGGCTTCTGGCAAAAGACGTCGAATCCAGCTTCGAGCGCTTCATCCGGGCTGTCCGCGCCGGAAAGCGCAACGAGCCCCACCGGGCAGCCTGCGGCGCGCGCACGGCGAGCCACTTCGAGCCCCCCCATCACCGGCATCGAAAGGTCGATGAAGGCAACGCAGACGTCAAAGACACCAGCGCCCGCCGCCCCGAGGAGCGTCCCGAGCGCCGCTTCGCCGTCGGAAACCTCCGCCACCTCCACGCCAAAACGGGATAGGAGACGCGCGGCGATTTCGCGGTTCGCATCGTCGTCCTCGGCGACAAGCACGCGGAAGAGCGCTTCCCCCCGCGGATGCGATGATCCGTCGATGCGCAAAGCTCTCCCCCTCAGGCGCTATCGCGCCATGCCTCACCAAGGCGCATTATGCGACTTTGTACGACTTCCTGGTCCTCGTCCTGGCAGGCAAGGACAAGGCGTCTGAGCGCCGCCTCGGCGCCCGGGGCGCCGAGCGCCGAGAATGCGGCCTCGAGCTCGCTCGCGATGGCACGGAAGGCTTCGCCGCAGCCTTCCTCCGCTGCCGCGGCGAGGCGGCCAAGGGCGACGGGAACCGCCATGCCCGCGAGCCCCGCGCGCTCGAAGGGCGCGCGGAGCTCGCGCGGGGGCTCACCGCGGCCCCGGACGAGCGCGGCGTCGAAGCGCGATACGGCCTCGTCGACGGCGGCGAGTAGTCGGCCTACGTCGACCGGCTTGGGGAAGACGGCCGCAAAGTCGGCGCTCGAGTGAAGCACCTCCTCCGCGTCAAAGGCGGTGAGCGCCACGAGGGGGAGCTCGGACGAGTATCGGTCGCCCGAATAGGAGCGGATGCGGGCGGCGAGCTCGATTCCACTCATGCCTGGCATCTGGATGTCAAGAAGCGCCGCATCGGGCTCGCGCCGCTCGAGCGCGGCCAGCGCATCGACGCCGCTCGATGCGACGTCGACGCGGTGCCCCGCATTGCGGAGGATCGTCGCCATGTAGGCGAGGTTGACTTCGTTGTCGTCAACGACGAGAAAACGGTACACGCGGGCACCAGACGGGGCCTCGCGTGGCGCCGGCGCCCGCTCCCTGGCGGCGGCATCCTTGGTGCCCTCGGCAGCTCCGGAGCTACCGGGGGCGATCGCCGCCGCCGGCACGAGGATGACAAAGAGCGATCCTTTCCCCGGCTCGCTTACGACGCGGATTTCGCCACCCATCGCCCGCACGATGTTGCGCGCGAGCGAAAGGCCTATGCCGGTCCCGCCCTTACCGCTGAATGGTGAAGCAAGCTGCACGAAGGGCTGAAAAATACGCGCCTGCTCCTCAGGGGGGATGCCCACGCCCGTATCGGCGACCGCGAGGCGCAGGAAGGGCACGTTCCCCTCCCGGCGCTCCACACTCGCCTCGACCCGGATGTATCCCCGTTCGGTGAACGATACCGCGTTGTCGAGCAAGGCGGTGAAGGCGCGACCAAGACGGTCGGGATCGCTTTCCACGATCTCATCCGGCACCTCGCCGATCTGGAAAGAAAGCCCGCGCGCGGCGGCTTCGGCCCGGCAGGGCGTGACGCAACGCTCCACGAATCCGCGTAGCGGAAAGGAAAGTCGTTTGAGCTTGACCTCGCCCGAATCAAAGCGGACAAAGTCAAAAATGTCGCCAAGGAGCGCAAGGAGCCCCTGCGCGTTCGCGACAATCGATGCGGCGCGGCGTTCGGGCGCGGGGCCGCCCATTTCGATGAGCCGCGCGGCGGCGAGGATGCTCGAGACGGGGCTCTTGAGTTCGTGGCTCATCGTGGCCAGAAAATCGCTCTTGACGCGGTTGGCGCGCTCGGCCTCCGCCTTGGCGACGCGGAGGAGCTCCTCCATCGCGCGGCGCTGGCTTATGTCTTCGCAGACCATGATGGCGTGAGTGACGTCACCCGAAGGAGAGCGCACCGGCGACGCATGGCAGGCGGTCCAGACGGAGCCACCGTCGGGGCGCCTGAGCTCGAGCTCTTCGCGGGCATCAAAGCCCTGCCTGACAAGGTCGCGCATCGCGTCTGCCCGCTCAGACGAAAGAACAAAGGGAGCGAGCAGCGAAACGCCGATGACCTCCCCGGGGCCGCGGCCCGACATTCGCAGAAACGCAGGATTCACATATTCGACGACGAATTCGCGATCCGCGACGATCACACCTGTGGAGAGCTGGTCGACCGCCTGAAAGAGCTTGCGGAGCATTTCCTCGGACTTGCGGCGCAGACTGACATCGCGGATCACGCCGACCGAACCAAGAAAGGACTCGCGACCCTCGCGGAGCGCGTACTCGCCCGCGGCGGTCACCTCACCATAGGAAATGACCGAAGCAAGAAGGTCGTCGCCAGGGCCGGCCTCGGGATTGCGGCGCAGGCGAACCTCGAGACCCTCCGTCCTTCGATCAAGGCTGCGCCGCTCGTTGAAGAGCTTAGGAGCGAGGGCGGGTCCCGTGCGCACGCCGCGGTAGAGGCCGAGAACTGCGTCGCGATCGACCGCGCGGGCATCCTCCTCGTGAAGGAGCACGGAAAAATGTCGTCCCGCAAGATCGGCGGGCTCGTAGCCGAGGATGCGCACCGAGTTGTTGATGAAGGTGAAACGCCCCTCGGCGTCGAGCTCGTACACGATGTCCGGCAGAGCATGGACGAGGTCTTCGTAGCGGCGTTCGAGCGCCCCGAAGGCCCGCTCGAAGCGGCGACGCGATGAAGCGAGCGCCTTGAAATAGATCGCGACGCGGGTCTCCCAACCGGGGCCGTCCCGAACAAGGCAATCGAAGGCCCCCTCCGCAAGGAGGGCCTGCGAGGCGGCGGCGTCAGCGGGATCAACGAGGAGGACGACAATATACGAGCGCGCCCCAAGGGGGAGCGCCTCCGCGATCGCCTGCCACTCCCGAGCGTCGGCGAGAAGGAATTCCGCACCCACGGCGCGAAGCGCCTCTGCGGGCCCCGCCCGTCCCCCCGCCTCGGCGGGTGCGGGCACGGCGCGCGGTACCTGCGCCTTGGCGAGGGCGGCGCACACGGCGGCGGCCTCCTCGCGCGAGGGAAGGCTTACGAGGACGACGGGGCTGCCGGCAGAGTCCATGGCTTCTAGGTTCGTCACTTGCGCACGGAAATGCAAGCCCGGCGGAGCGCCTACGCGATGTAGGTGCGCCCCTCGCGGGCCATCTCGAGCTCGAGGGCCGTTTTGCCCCGGACGCGCTCCTGGTAAAAGATCTCGAGCTCTTGGAGCTCGGCGTCACTCCGATTCGGATCATGGTGGAAGAGGAGGAGCCGCTTTACTCCGGTCCGGTGCGCGGCGTTGACCGCGTACTCGAAGGAGGAATGCCCCCAGCCCACCTTGCTCGCGACATACTCCTTGGCGGTGTACTGCGTATCATGCACGAGGATGTCGGCGCCGCGATAGAAACGGAGGAGTTTTTCGTTCTCCTCGCGTGCAGCCTCCTCGCCCTCGCGGGCGGCATCGGCGTCGTATTGAGGGTCGGCGGGATCGGTCGGGAATACGTTGCGGAACGGCTCGGTGTCGTACGCGGTGACGATGGACTTTCCCTCGAATTCGAAGCGGTACCCGAGACAGAGAATGGGGTGGTTGAGGTACTTCGTCTGCACCGTGAGCCCGCCCCCGAGGTCCATCGTCGTTTCCTTTATCTGCTCATACTCGATCTTCGCCCCGAGTTCCTCCTGGCGGACCGGCCAATAGCGATAGGAAAGTTGTGCGCCGAAAATTTTGTCGAGCGTGTCCTCTTCATAGGTTATGGGCCCGTGTATCCGCAGCTTGGTTCCCGGCACATAGATCGGCGTGAACATGGGGAAGCCCATGATGTGGTCCCAGTGGGTATGCGTGACGAAGATGTCCGCGTCGATGGGGCCCTTTTTGATGTCCTCGCGCATGAGCTTGTCGCCGAGCTGGCGTATACCGGAACCGGCGTCAACAATGACAAGACGTCCGTTCGCGCGGATCTCGAGGCACGAGGTATTGCCGCCGAAGAGGACGGTATCCGGCCCCGGCGTGGGCATGGAACCGCGATCCCCCCAAATGGTCAGGCTGAACATCGGCACGCTCCTTTTAGTGGGTGAGCTTCAAAAACACCTTCGCCTTTTCGATCTCGGCGGCGACGGGCGCTTCAAGCTCTTCGAGCCAGGACTTCTCCATGTCGAGGAGCCCATAGACCTCCGGGCCCGGTTTGTCGGGGAAGAGGTTGCCCGAAAAGCCTATCCCCTCGCGATTCGCGAAATAGTTCGCAACAGCGACGGTGCGGACGACATCGCCGTGGTCACCACGATAGCTTTCGTGGGTGTGGTGAAAGGCGATGGCGTCGGCTATCGCACCGCCGAGCTTCCAACTTTCGGCGACGACCCGGCCTGCCTCGCAGTGGTCGAGATCGAGCGCGCGCTTCTCCGCGAGAAAGAGCGGCAGCCGCTCGCGGTCGGCAAGTGCCATCGTCCTGACATACTCGTCGGGGAGCGCGTTGTTGAGCGGTATCTTGCCGACATCATGGAGGAGGCCCGCGGCGAAGTACTCTTCGACCGCTTTGGGGTCGACGCCGCGGCGACGCGCAATGAGTTTGGCAGTGACCCCCACGCAGAGCGAGTGCCGCCAAAACCCGTCCATATTGATCGCGCGGAAGGCACCCTTGTCGGAAAAGCGGTCCACGACCGCCGTGGAGAGGGCGAGATTCTTCACCGTGTTTATGCCGAGCATGATGATCGCGCGCGCAAGGCTCGTCACCTGCGTCCCAAGGCCGTAGTAGGCCGAGTTGATGAGCTTAAGGACTCTGCCCATAAGGACGGGGTCGAGGCGTATGACGTTGTCGAGGTCTATAGGGCTCGTCTTGGGGTTGTTGCAGACCTCAAGAACCTTGGTGACCGTCGTGGGGAGGCTCGGCATGCCCACAACGTATTCGCGGACGCGGCGGATGTTCTCACTTCCCGGCATGCTCTTTCTCCCTGCGCACAATCTCGATGAGCCGCGCGATGCGTGGCGGTATCGGCACACCCGCGATCTCAAGCGGATGTCCATCGGGCGCCGTGACGACGCGGGCCGCCTCGGGGGGCAGGCGGAGCGGCACCTCAAGGCGCGGAGGCTCGCTGCGGCGCTCGATCCCGGCGCGGCGGTCCTGCCCACTCCGGCGGTCGGGCATCACACGCCGGTCCCCAACTAAGCCGCGCCGGTCTCCCTTCGCCGATCGGCGGTCATGGCCCGACCGCCGCCCCTCGGGGGCGCGCCGCGGGTCATGAGGCCGTGCCGGGCGATCAGGACGCGCAGGACGCAGGGCTTCGGCTACGGCGAGAAGCCCGCGGAGCGCGTGGCCTGAGTCCGTGGTCTCATCACCGGCCTCTGCCTCTTCCTCGGCGCGGGAAAGCTCGTCGATGATCGCGTCGAGCTTATCCCGGAGTCCGCTCTCCTCGAATTCAGCGCGTTTGTCGGCAGGCAGGTTCTCAGAGAGGTTTTTGAGGTATTCGAAAAGCCGCGCGGCCTTTTCGCCGAGAAGTTCCGCTTCGGCGGCTGAGCGGTCGGCCTCTTCCGCCGGGACAGCTTCGTGATCCTCGGCCTGAGGCTCCGCGCGGGCTTCGACCGGCTGCTCTTCAGACGCTTCAAGAGGCGGCGGTTCCTCCGTGCCCGCCTCGAGCGCAGGCTCAGGTGGGATGAGCTCAGCGGGCGGCGCTTCGAATTCGGGCGCAAGCTCCTCTGCAAGGTCCTCAGCCCAGACACTCTCGGGCTCCTCGATGTACTCAGGAAGCTCCTCGAGCGGCTCTGGCTCAAGAGGCGGCCCCAGGTCGTCGAGTCCCAGATCCTCGAGGAGCTCGGATTCCGCTTCGTCGGGCTGGGAGAGTTCGATGGGCTCCGCGGAAGGCGGTGCCGTAGGCGATGCCTCAGGCGCTTGCCCTTCTTCCGCCCGGCGTGGCGCATACGCGGGGCCTTCCGGAAAATGCGGCGGCTCAAAGTAAAGAGGCGGCACCTGAAAGGGCACGGGCGCAAGCGGAGCAGGCTGGTTCGGCGGCATAGAGGGAGCGAAGCGCGGCCCTTCAAAAGAATGCGGCGCGACGCCGCTCGCAGGCTCGGGGGGACGGGGCGGCTCGCGATCTTCGCAGGACGGCGCAGGGGGGGGGGCGTCAGAGGCGAGACGCCGGGGTGGCTCCGCATCGCGCCGGTCCTCTGGATCCACGAGGGCCGCCTCAAAGCCGCGCGGAGACTCCTCCTCCTCGGCCAGCTCAAAAAGCGGCTCCTCCTCTTCCGCATCCGCAAGGAGCGCTTCGTCAAGCGGTTCTTCGCGGTCATCGAGAAAAAGCAGTTCCTCCTCCTCGGGCACGGCAAGCGCTTCGGCCGTCGCCATGCCCAGAAACGGAACGGGAACCTCATCGGCTGCGGACTCGGCATGCGAGGAGGACGAAGCGCCCTCTTGCGCTAAGGCGCCCCGGGCCCGCTCCGCGGCCTTGGCCTCGCGCAACACGGAAATGTTCCGCGCATACGCATTCGCCATGCCGGCCCCGAGTTTGCGCACCGCACTCTCGTACACACTGATACCCGAAAGAAGGTCGTCAACCGACTCGTCGCCCTTGGTCCCGCGGAGGGTCACGAGGCGCTCCGCGGCCTCCACGGCCTTTTCGTCATCGCCAAGCGCGCGATAGACGGCGGCAAGCTCTTCGTGCACCGCAGGATCGTCAGGGGCGGTGCGAGCGAGATCGACGAGCGTCGCCTTAGCACCCGCGAGGTCGCCGCTCCGCGCGCGCACGCGGGCGAGCTCAAGGCGGGCCCCGCGGTCGTCGGGGCGGGCGCGGAGGTAGGACACGAGTTCGGTCTCGGCCCGTGCAAGATCACCGCGCACCGCAGCGACCCGGGCAAGTTCGACGCGGAAGCCTATCTCGCGGGGGTCAAGCCTGAGGATTTTCTCGTAGAGGGCACGCGCCTTGTCCGACTCGCCTGAGCGCTCAAGAAGCGCCGCGTAGGGCTTCAAGGCCTTCATATCGTCGGGATGCCGCCTCAGCACCTCCTCGAGCGCCGCGCGCGCGTCGCGTTCCCGGCCGAGCCGCTCGTAGAGCTCGGCGAGGTGAACGCGGAGTTCGTCGTTATCCGGCATGAGCTCCACGAGCCGGACAATCTCCTCAAGCGCAGCATCCCAACGGCCCGCCTTCTCGAGGACCTGTTCGATGTTGAGCGCGGCGCGGATGAACGAGGGGTCTGCCTCAATGGCTCGCCGGAACCAGGCGAGCGCGTCGTCGACATGTCCCTCCTCTGCGTGAACAAGGCCGATGTCGTTCATCGCCTCAGCGTTCCGGGGGTCGATCTCGAGCACCTGGCCAAAAAGGTCGAGCGCCTTCTTGTGCCGCCCCGCGCGCAGGAGCGCAAGGCCGTAGCGGTTCATCGCCTCGGTCCAGCCGGGGCGGGCGCGGACAGCGAGCTCGTATTCCTTGAGCGCCTCGTCGTGCTTGCCAAGCGTGTCGTAGGCGTAGCCGAGGTTGTAGTGGAACGAGGGGTAATTGGGATCGACCTGAAGGCCTCGCCAGTACACGCGGACCGCCTTCTCAGGATCGCCCATCGCGCGGTAGACGCCGCCCAGGTTGTTGTAGGCGAGCACGTGCGCAGGATCCTTTTCAATCGCGCGCGCGTAAGCCATCTCCGCGGCCTTGAGGCCGCCCGTCTGGCGGTGCGCGTTGCCGAGCACGAACAGAATTTCCGCATTGTCCGGGTCAAGATCAAGTGCGCGTTCGAGAGCGTTGGTCGCGTCGGCGGGCCGTGCGAGCTTGAGATAGGCCTCCCCGAGCCCACGGAGGGCTTCGACAAGCTCGGGGCGGCTGTCCGCGCCGCCGCCCGCGGCACGGCCGCGCGAGGCGACGCTCGCAAACGCGGCGACCGCATCCTGGGCGCGCCCGGTCCGCAGGTAGACCGAACCGAGAAGGAGCCGCGCCTCGCCCGAGTCAGGACGGTCCATGAGAAAGCGCCGCGCGAGGCGCTCCGCGGTCTCAAAGTCGCGGAGCCGCAGCGCGGATCGTGCGCGCTCAAGAAGTTCTTCGGATTTTCGCGTCGCGGCATCGCTCATTGCGCAGTCCTTGAGGGCCGGGCTGAGCGCTCCTCGGAGAACTCGCCGGCGCGGGATACCGCCTGCCCCGCCTGGGCGGCCGCATCATAGGCCGCGACGGCGACGTAGACGAGCCTCCCGTTCGGGAGGCCTGAAAGCGTGAACGAGAGCGCCTTGCCCGCGTCGACCGGGCTCGGTCCCTCGGCGGCGCCCGTCCCGAGGTATTCACCAGGCGCATCGCCGTAGTAGATGAGATAGCCAGCTACGTCGGCCTCGGGCACGCGCGACCAGCGAACCTCCACCGCCCCGTCGCGGGCTACGAGCTGAACGCGGGCCGGCGGCGGAGGCGGCGGGTCGGGCACAAAGCGGATCGCGAGCCCCGAAAGGCCCGGGCCAAGGCGGCCCGTTCCATCGGGGAAAAGGTCCGCCCGCAGCTGGACATAACGCCCGCGAACTGGTTTCGAAAAAGGTTCGCCGGGGCGAAAGGGTACCCAGGCGGGGTCTTCATCGCGCCAGCCCGCCCAGTCATCCGCCACGCGGTAGGCGAGCTCGACGCCCGCGTTTGACGACGCACGGACCGTCGCCTCGATCGCAACAATGCGGCTGTTGCCGTAGCCGAGATCGACGACGGGCGAGACGACGCGGCCACCCTCGCGTGCGTACGGGGAGAGCGTCGGACGCTCGACGAACTTCCGCGTTATGCGGAATTCATCGAGGAGCCCTGCATAGCCCTCGCCGATCGAAAGACGTGACGCAGCGCCCATCGCGGGCGAGAATACGGAGGCACCGCCGCCCTCGCGGCCCGAGTCCGTCGCGTAAGCCACCGCCTCCGTGACGCCGTCGATCGCGTATTCAAGAAGACCCGTATCGCCGTCGAATCGGAGAAGGTGGTGCGACCAGACGCGCGGCACAAGCGGCGAGCGCGCGCGAAGCTCGAACCGGGTCGCCGCGGCGGCGATGGTCGCGGCGCCGGGGCGCTCGAAAAAGTTCTCGAGCGTCCAGGTCATGCGTCCCGCCGCGATGGAACAGGAAAGTCGCTGAGACACGGCCCCTCCGGGGACCTTCCGAAGCGACTGCCAGAGCAGGATCGATTCGCCGTTCTCGGCATTGGCGGGATAGAGCCAGAACTCGATGGAAAAGTCGCCGAAGCGCGAATCTTTTCCAAGAAGCGCACCGGGCCCGGGCACGAGGGAAAGCCCCGATCCCTTGCCGCGAAAGGAAGCCGCACCAAGCCCCAGGAGTGCCCGCGACACGTCAATCGAGAAGTCGGCGCCAGCACGGACCTCATACCTTCCCGCCTCGTCGCGGGCGGAGCTCTCGTCGAAGTGCAGGAGAAGGTCGGTACTCTCGTCGGCGCGGTACGCCGCATGGGCGAGCTGGTATTCGCTCGCCCCGCGATAGCCCGGACGGGGGACAAGCCCCGAGGTTTCCCAGGCGCCGACGAGTGGGACCCGCCGCCGCGCGGCAGGCTCGGTATACGCGACACCGCCCTTGGGGCCGAGAAGCCATGCCCCCCCTCCAGCAACGAGCTCGATACGCTCCTCGGGCCCCTCGAGAACCCATGGTGACGTAGCTGTCGACTGGATCGGCGTAGCCCCGACAGAGAGAAGCATGTGGGGCGAAGCCGCGATAAGCGCGGCGGCGATGACGGCTATTCCCTTGTTGCGCATTCCTTCGTATATCTATTATCGTACACTATGACTCGTTCTAAAGCGGCGAAGGAAGCCCCCTCGGGCCCGCCACCGCCTGATTCCGCATCGCGCGATCGGCGCACACGGCTTTGCGCCCTCGCCAAGCAGGCGCCAGCCGAACCGGGCGTCTACATCATGCGCGACGGAGAGGGCACCATCATCTACGTTGGCAAGGCCAAGGTACTGAAAAACCGCCTATCCTCCTACTTCAGTGGGAGAAAAGACCTCAAGACGAGGCATCTCCTCGCCCGGGTCGAGACCATCGAGTGGATACTCGCCCCCTCGGAGTACGAAGCCCTCCTCATAGAGAACAACCTCATCAAGGAGCACTCGCCCAAGTACAATATCAACCTCAAAGATGGAAAAACCTATCCGAGCATCCGCGTTACGAACGAGCCCTTCCCCCGCGTCTTCCGCACCAGACGCATTATCAATGACGGGAGCCTCTACTTCGGCCCCTTTCCGAGCGCGGAGACCATCGACACCTACCTCGATCTCATCCGGCGCCTTTTCCCCTTGCGCCGCTGCGCGACGCTCAAAAAACGCGCCGCGCCGTGCATGTATTACCATATCGGCCGCTGCTGTGCGCCCTGCGCGGGCCGCATAACGGAGACCGAGTACGCCCTCCACGTCGAGGAAGTGAAAAAACTCCTTTCAGGCGAGACCGACGCGCTCCTCGCCGATCTCCGCGGACGTATGGCCAGCGCCGCGGAGGGCCTCCGCTTCGAGGAGGCGGCGCGCCTGCGCGACGCGGTCACCGCGATCGAACTCTTCGCCGGCCAGGCGAGCGCCGTTGATTTCGACCCGGCGGCCCGGGATTACATAGCCTGGGCCGCGGATGGCGACCTCATCGTCTTCGCCGTACTCCAGATGCGCGAGGGGAAGCTCGTAGGACGCGACGTCTTCAGGAGTCGCTCCTACGGCACCGAAGCAGAGGCCCTCGAGGCCTTCCTCACCGTCTACTACTCCGAAGCCCGCCTGCCACCTGCGCGGATATTCCTCCCCGAAAAGCCCGAAGGTCTTTCTCTTGTCGCCGAGTTCTTCGGCCGAACGTTCGGACGCGATGTCGCCTTCGCACTCCCCGGCGAGGAGGCGGAGGTGGAACGCCGTCACGCCGCAGCCCTCGCCCTCGCCCTCCAAAACGCGCGCGAAGAGCTTACCAAAAGGCGCCGTGAACTCGGCGACCTCCCCGCCCTCGAGGAGCTCAAGGCCGCGCTCGGGCTCTCGCGACTACCCGAGCGCATCGAGGGCTTCGACATTGCGCAGCTGCATGGCAAACACACAGTCGCCTCGCTCGTCTCCTTCAAAAATGGCGTCCCCGACAAGAAAAACTACCGATATTTCAAGATACGCTCGCTCGGCGGCGCCGTGGACGATTTCGGCGCCATTCGCGAGGCCGTCGCGCGGCGCTACACGAAGCTCGTCAACGAGGGAGCGGAGCTTCCCGACCTCATCCTCGTCGACGGCGGCGCAGGCCAGGTCTCCGCCGCACGCGAGATACTCGAGGCCCTCTGCGTCGACTCCGACCTCGCCGGCCTCGCCAAGCAAAACGAGGAGCTCTACCTCCCCGGCCGCGCGGCCCCCGTCATCCTCCCGAAGGACTCCCCGGCACTCCGCGTCCTCGTCGCCGTCCGCGACGAAACCCATCGCTTCGCCACCGGCTTAAACCAGCGACTTCGCGCCTCGGAACTCAAGTTCGGCATTCTTGAAAGCATTGAGGGCTTGGGCAAGGCGCGCGCAGCACGGCTTATGCGCGTCTTTGGCTCTCTCGAAGCGGTCGCCGCCGCCGACGCGGCCGCTCTGGCCAAGGCAGGCGGCCTCGGTGAAAAGCGCGCCGCCCTCGTGCTCGAAGCCCTCCGCGAGTCGCTTCGCGAAAGGGGCGAAAATGTCGGCGGCGCGCCCGCACCGGCCGATGCCGTTGACGCCCGTGGCGAGGCGGCGGAGGGAACTCCCGCGTATGATGCGCTCCCACCCCTGGGCGCGACATAGGCGGCCGAAGCCCATTAGGTCTTGAAAGACCTGACAAAGGCAGCCATGCGCTCATCGAGCTCGGCGACGCGGGCGGCGAGCGCATCCGCCTTCTGCGTCGCGCGCGTAAGCTCCTCGGAGCGTTCACGCATCGCCTGCGCACGGCGGGTCGCATCCGCCGAGGAGCTCGCCGCACGCTCGAAGCCCGACGCGAGCTTTTCCGCGATGCCGTCGAGCGCGCGGGCCGCGTCCGCAACGCCCCGCCCGAGATCCTCGGTCGCCGCAAGAAGGCCAAGGATCTCGCGACTCCGTTCCTCTTCGGCGCCCATCGCGCGCGCAACATCCGCCTGGAGCGTGTTGACCGAGGCCGAGGAGGCCTTGAGCGCGGCAAATGCGGCCCCCGCACGCTCGGCCGATTCGAGCGCGCCACGTATGAGGCCGAGTATCTCCGCAAGACTCTCCTTGTTGCGCCGCGTATGCTCCGCCGTCGATTCCGCAAGGGCGCGTATTTCTGAGGCGACAACGCTAAAACCCGCGCCCGCTTCACCGGCATGCGCCGCTTCGATCGCGGCGTTCATCGCAAGCAGGTTCGTCTTCGCGGCGACGGCGGCGATAAGTCTGTTGATCTCCGAAAGGTCTGCGCCGCGCTGCGCCACTGCGTTGGCCGCATCCGCGGAAGCCCGGATCGCGGCCTCGCCCGCCTCGAGCGTTACCGCAAGCTCAGCGGACTTTTCGGCGGCACTCGATGCCCGGCTCGCAAGGCTGCCGACATCCGCGAGTACCTCACCGATGCGCGCACGCGATGCCGCAAGGCCGGTCGCTTGGTCGCGCGCCTTTCCCGCAAGATCCGATGCGAGCGCGGCAAGCTCGCGCGACTGGGCGAGAACGGCCTGTAGCGCCTCATCCCCACGGCCGATCGCCTCGATCGCCCCCGCGACGCTCGTGCCGATGTCGACAGCCGCCGACGAAGAGGCGCCGATTCCTTCGATGAGCTCCCCCTGAACTGCCGACAGCTCCGCATACAGTCGCTCAAGGTTACGGATGCCCTCGGCCAAGCCGTCGCAGAACGCATTCACCATCCCGCCGATAAAGGCGATCTCGTCGACCGAGCCCACGCGGACGCGAGAGCGAAGGTCGCGCTCCCCTTGAGAAAGCCCCTCGAGCTGCGCGTGAACCGAACGGTAGAGCAGGGCCGTACTCGAACTCCAAATGGCGAGCAGAACGATGACAACGGAAAAGTAAAAAAGCGCTGGCAGAAAGACCCCCGCCGCATAGTAGCCAATGCGGGCACCCTCGGGGGCCCGTGCAAAAAGCATGAGCGAACGGGAAAAAGCGAAAAGCAGGGACATGAGCGACATAAAAAGGGGAATGATGAAGTTTTTTCGCCGCTGGCGCGCTTCGCGGAGCGAGGAGGGATAGCGCGTCACCCCCTGGGAAAGAAGCGTCGTGAGGACGAGTTTGTCAGCGAGCACGAAGGCGAAGGATGCGGCGAGCATCCCGATGGACAGAAGAAAGAGATGAGCCGCCCCGGCAAGCTCGCGAGAGAGGCCGAAGGCCCCGCCGCCTAAGCCTATGGCCGCAAGATAGGCGAGCACGAGTAGCATGAAGCGTATGAGGCCGTTGAGCGGCGAGGCGCCGAGTGCGGCAAGGGCGCGTTCATACGGTTCCGCGTCATCGCCCTGGGCGAGCGTGGTGAGCGGTGTGGCAAAATTGCGCCCAAGACTCCCCACCGCGAAAAGGGCGCCAAGAAGAAAAGCGCTCCCGGCGACGGCGAGGGGCAGAACGAGGGCTACAGGCGAAACCGCGGCGTCCCGCATGGCGACGAGGAACACCGACGCAAAAGCGACGAACGCGAGCGCCGCGGCGAGGATGATGAGGCGGTAGGCGCGGGGCTTGTTCTTCACGATCTCCTCCGTGATCCGCGTGCATGAACATGAGGACGCAGGTCAATGATAGGCGGCGGCCCGCTACGCCGTCAAATCCTTAGCACTCCGCGCATCGGTTGAGCAGGCGGGCCGATTCCTTGTAGTATGCTGTCTATGGGGCCGCACGAGCCCCCCAAGGAGCACCACGCATGGATACGAAGTCCCTCGAGAAGATCGCCCTTTCCGTCCGGAGTCTCTCCATGGACGCGATCCAGGAGGCCAATTCGGGCCATCCCGGACTCCCCTTGGGCTGCGCCGAACTCGGTGCCTTTCTCTATGGTGAGGCCATGAAGCAGGATCCTGCCGCTCCCACCTGGCTCGATCGCGATCGCTTCGTCCTCTCTGCAGGTCACGGTTCGATGTTCCTCTATTCCCTGCTCCACCTCGCGGGCTACGGAATTTCCCTCGAGGACATCAGGCGCTTCCGCAAAATCGGTAGCCCCTGCGCAGGTCACCCAGAATACGGCATGGCGCCCGGCGTCGAAACGACGACAGGCCCCCTTGGCCAGGGCATCGCGAACGCGGTCGGCATGGCGATCGGCGAGGCGATGCTCGCCGCCCGCTTCAATACAGAAAAGCGCCGCATCTTCGACCACTACACCTACGTCCTTGCGGGCGATGGCTGCCTCATGGAGGGCGTCGCGGCGGAGGCCTCCTCGCTTGCCGGACACCTCGCCCTGGGAAAACTCATCGTCTACTACGATTCCAACGCGATCACCATCGACGGCTCGACCGAGGTCGCATTCACCGAAGACGTCGCAAAGCGCTACGAAGCCTATGGCTGGCAGGTACTGCGGGGCGACATGTACAACTGGTCCGACCTTGAGCGCCTGACCGCGGCAGCCAAGGCGGACGAAAAGCGTCCGAGCCTCATCATCCTCAAAAGCGTCATTGGCAAGGGCGCCCCCACCAAACAGGGCACACACGGCGTCCATGGCGCGCCCCTCGGCCCTGAGGAACTTGCAAAAGCCAAGGTCGGCCTTGGAATCCCCGAAGGCAAATTCTGGGTCGCCCCGGAAGCCTACGCCTATTTCGCGCAGCGTCGCATCGAACAGCAAAAACGCCGCGAGGCATGGGAGGCGGATTTTGCCGCATGGAAGAACGAGGAGCCTGAGCTCGCCGCCGAACTTGCGGCCCTCCTCGAGGGAAGGGCGACCAAGGCGCTCGATCTCCCCGGATTCGCGAAAGGCGACAAAATCGCGACGCGGAACGCCTCGGGCAAGGCGATTCAAGCGGTCGCCGCCGCCTATCCCGGTTTTGTCGGCGGTTCGGCAGATCTCACCGGCCCCAACGTCACCCAGATCCCGGGGGGCGTCTTCAGCGCCGCCGAACGGAAAGGTCGCATGATCCACTTCGGTGTTCGCGAACACGGCATGGCAGCCATCGCGAATGGCCTGGCCCTCCTCGGCTTCAGGCCATTTGTTGCGACCTTTTTGTCTTTTGTTGACTATCTCAGGCCCTCGCTCCGCCTCGCCGCGCTCATGAAGCTTCCCGTCGTCTATGTACTGACGCACGACTCGATCTACCTCGGCGAGGACGGCCCCACCCATCAACCCATCGAGCAGCTTGCCTCCATCCGCGCCATGCCGAATGTCCTTGTCCTCAGACCCGCCGACGCCGAGGAAACCGCGGCCGCCTGGAGCATGGCCATGGAGCACCGACAGGGTCCGACCGTGCTCTGTCTGAGCAGGCAGAATCTCCCCGTTTTCGAGAAAGACGATCCTGAGTGGGCGGTCACGATGCATCTGGGCGCCTACGTCGTGCGGAACTCCGCCGACCTACCCGAGACCGTTGTCGTCGCGACGGGCAGCGAGGTCGCGCTTGCCCTCGATGCACTCGAGCTCATCCGCAAAGATGGGGCCTGCGATGGCATCCGCATCGTCTCGATGCCCTCGCGCGAACTCTTTTTCGCCCAGCCCGATCCCGTCCGCGAAGCGCTCATCCCCGCGAAGGCCCGAGTTGTCGTCGCGGAAGCGGGCGTCGGGATGGGCTGGGAGCGGCTCGCACGTCCCGCGGACATCCTCTCCATCGAGCGCTTCGGTGAATCGGGACCCGCGGACGAGGTTGCACGACACCTCGGTTTCACCGCGGAGGCACTTGCCGCGATGATCAAGCGGCCCGGCACGGAGGCTTAAGGATGCTCCTTTTCGCGATCGTCATCGGCCTCGTTCTGCTGGTCTTAAACCTTGCGGTGTGCATGGACAAGGTGCGGGACTATGTCGCAAGCCGCTACGGCAATGCAAAGGAGCTTTCCGTTCACTGGACCCTGCTCGGTCCCTGGGCGCCCGGTGACAACAAAGCGAAGTTCCATGTGAAGTTCATCGACATCGAGGGCAATCCGCGGGAGTTCTACGCGCTCACCAACCTATTCGGATCGGTCTACATCCGGGAATAGTGCCGCTGCGCGGCGCCCGCTTTGTGGTAGCGCCCGCCCTGCGGCGCGCCTGCAGGGCGGGCATTCCGCGGCGCTATGCACGAAGGGCCCTGAGGGCTAGGGTGCGATCATAAGCTTGAGTATCTCGAGGTCGGTGCCGCGCATGCCCGCCCCGCCCATGCGCCCGACACTCGCAATGGTCGCCTCTACGTCGCCTTTCACAAGCCCCTCGCCTTCGCCGAAGACTTTGCCTTCCGCGGAAAGCTCGTGGGCGAAAATCGCCGCATCGAGGGCGGAGGCTATTTTCGCAGCGCAGGAAGGCTTGGCGCCGTCGCAGACCATGCCGCCGATGTTCGCGATCGTGTTTGTCACCGTGCGGGCAACCGCGGCGTAATCGCCGCCGCAGAGCCAGGTAATCGCCGCGCCGGCAGATGCCGCGGCGCTCACCGCGCCACAATAGGCGGAGAGTCGGCCGATGTAGCGCTTCTGATGGACGGCAAGCAGATTCGCAAGGGCAAGAGCGCGATAGAGCCGCTCCTTTCCCGCACCGAGTTCGCGCGCATACTCGATCACGGGAAGGGAGATCGTCATGCCCTGGTTGCCGCTCCCCGAGTTTATCACCACGGGAAGCGCGCAGCCGCTCATCCGCGCATCCGAGCCGGCCGCAGCGCGAGCGCGCGCACGCGTGCGGAGGTCATCCCCGTAGCGCTTGAGAAGGGTGCGGCCAACCTCAACGCCATAGGGCCGCGCAAGCCCCTCATCGGCGATGGCGGTGTTGAGCACGATCTGCCTACCGATTGTCCCTTCAAGCTCCGAAACTTCGACGCCCTCGACGAAAGCCAGAATGTCGCGGAGATTGAGCCCGGAGCGGTCGCATCCGGGGCAGGAGGGGCAGGCGGTCTTGTCCGAGCGGTCGAGAAGCGTTTCTCCATTGCGGACGAGCCGCGCAATAGCAGTGTGTGCATCCTTCACCAGCACCTCGGCGCTCTCATGGCCCGCAAAGGCCTTCACCTCGATATAAAGATTTTCCACCCCCTCGACAAGAAAGGTGCGCGAAAACCCCGCGGCTAAAAGCTCGCGCGTCGCGCGCTGCTCCGCGGGGCCGAGCGACTCGAGGGCCCGAAGTTCGAGCTCTGGATCGCCGCCGACCACCCCGGCGATCGCCGCCGCATCGACCCCCTTAAGCCCGCCCGTATTTGGCACGGTGACACCTTTCACGTTCTTTATGATATTGCCGGAACACCAGACCTCGAGCCGCTCGGGGAAACGGCCAAGGAGCTTGCGGGCAGAAGCCGCGGCAAACGCGACGGCTATGGGCTCCGTACAACCGAGGGCGGGCACGAGCTCGCTCTCGAGAATGGCCAGGTAGCTTTGGCGAGTCTCGTTAGTCAACATGGGGTGAACCTCTCGATCTAGCCGCCCGCAGCAGGAGAAGAACGCCACACAGCGGGCTACCAGAGGGAAATAGCCGAATGGCAATTCATATTATACCCCATGATCCGCGTTCCGGGGAGTGGCAAAGAGGCGGCACCGGTGCTGTGGGGAAGGCAAATACGCCTTTCCGGTATATACTTACTTCGATGGATCAGGCACCCGCTCCCCCGCATGACGAGCGACTCGACGCCGCCTTTCTCGCGCGTTTTAAGCTCCTCGACGAATCGGGCGCGCTCGACGATCTTGCCAAGCTCCGCAAGGAAAATCGGGAACTCGACACGCTTGTCAACGATGCGGCCGCACTTTTCGCCATAGCCGACATCGAGCGGATGATCGAGTTCGCCATGTCGAGGATCGTCGAGCGCTTCATCCCCACAACCCTTGTCTTCATCTTCGAGGGACAGCGCGGTACCGGCCTCAGGCAGTATCACTATCGCGGCCTTGCACGGGTCGCGGAGGAATTCCCGCCAAAGGCCTATGCGGCCCTCCGCAGCCACCTTGCGGCCTTCCGCTTTCCCACGCCGGTCGAGACACTCGCAGGAATTCCTGGGCTTGCGCCCTTCCTCGAGGCAGCGGACGCCAGCGAAACGGACTTCGTCCTTCCCATGCAAGGCATCGACGGCCTTTTCGGCGCCGTGCTCCTTGGGAAAAAACTCGCAGGCGGCGAGTACAACGATCTTGAGCGGATGTACATCGACCGCATGAGCCGCTTTCTCTCGATCGGCATTCAAAACGGCATCCACTATGAAAGCGCCATCACCGATGCGAAGACGGGACTCTACAACCATCCCTATTTTCTGAGACGGCTTGAGGAAGAGGCGGCGCGCGCATCGCGGCGCGACACAGACTTCGGCCTTATCATGATCGATGTCGATCGCTTCAAGATTTTCAACGACACGCACGGCCACCTCGCGGGCGACGCGCTACTCGCGGCGATGGCTGGCGCTATCCGCCGCGCGGTTCGGGCCGAAGACATCGTTTCGCGCTTCGGCGGCGAAGAGTTCTGCGTGCTTGTCGTGGAATGCGACGAAGGATCACTCCTCGAGGTCGCCGAACGCATTCGCGGCGGCATCGAGCGCCTCATCCTCCCCTTCGAAGGCAAGGAACTTTCGGTCACCGCGAGCCTTGGCTGCTGCCTCGTACCACGCAGCCAGCGTGCCGGCCTTTCGACCTATCTCGATCGCGCCGACAAGGCGCTCTACCGCTCGAAGGAGGGCGGCAGAAACCGCGTAACCCTCTACCGCGCGGGTCTCCTCGACCGCGCCGCGGAGCTCCGCGCCCGCGGCGGAGCCGCCCCAGGAGGCTCTGCATAGTAGGTCCTGGTTTTGCGCCTTAAAGCGAAGAACTCATTTTCGGACCGTCTTGACCGTCACATGTAAATCTCGTGTTATCCGCCTTGATGCAGAGCGCGAACGCGTGCTCGGCCAAGCTCCGAGGGCTGGGCATCTCGCTCTTCCCCTCCACGGAGAGATCATACGAGCGCACACTATATTGTGTGTTTTCCCCCGAGTTTACCGCCTGGGCAACCAGAGTTTTTAGTTTTCAGCGTTTTTGCCTTCTTAACTTGACTCTCCCCTAAGGGGAGATACAAGTCTGCCTCTATCCAGGGCCGGATACGCGCGCAGTGTTTTGCGGCCCAACAAGAAGGCATCGATGGATACAGCGCTCCGCGTGCGTGGGCTTAGAAAGAGCTACGGCGCTCTGGTCGCCGTGGACGGGGTCGATCTTGAGGTGCGGAGGGGCGAGACCTTCGGCATCCTCGGACACAATGGGGCGGGCAAGACCAGCCTCATCGAGTGCTCCCTTGGTATCCGCGCCAGGGATGCCGGCGAGGTAGAAATTCTTGGGATGAACCCGGTCACCGAGCGGAAGGCCCTCTTCGACCTGGTGGGGGTCCAGTTCCAGGAGTCGGGATGGCCGGACGCCATCAGGGTGGGTGAGCTCTGCGAACTCGGATCCGCCCTCTATTCCCGCCCACGGGACTGGAGAGCCCTTTGTCGCGAACTCGGCCTGGTCGGCAAGGAAAAGATCAAGGCCAAGGAACTCTCCGGCGGAGAAAAACAGCGCCTCTCCATCCTCCTCGCCCTTCTCCCTGACCCGGAACTCCTCTTCCTGGACGAGCTCACCACTGGCCTCGATCCCGTGGCTCGGCGGGAAGTCTGGTCTCTCCTCGAAGGGCTGACAGGAAAAGGGGTCGGCATCGTGCTCTCCTCCCATTACATGGATGAGGCCGAGCGGCTCTGCGACCGCGTCACCGTCCTCAAGGCCGGGCGCATCGTCGCCCTCGGATCGCCCGCGGAACTCGCAGAGCGGAATGGCGTTCTCAATCTGGAGGAAGCATATCTTGCCATAATTGGCGCAAAGGAGGTCGCATGATGCGCGGATTTTTAAGACTTTTTCCCCTCGAGTTCAAGCTGGCCCTCAGAAACCCCGATCTCCTCCTCTTCGGACTGGGCTTCCCAGTTGGCATCATGGTACTCATCGGCCTCGTCTCGAGCCCCGAGACCACCCGCCTCGGCTTTGGTGGCGTAGGCGCTGTCGGGATAGCCGCCACCGGTCTCATGGGACTTCCCCTCACCATCTCCGACTACCGCCACCGCAGGGTCCTCACGCGCTTCCGAGCGAGCCCCGCAGATCCTGCAGCCCTCCTTCTCGCCCAAGGCCTCACCCAGCTCTGTGTTGCCCTCATCTCGGCGGCTCTCGTCTGGCTTAGCGCGGCCCTTCTCTTCGGCGTCCGCGTCGAAGGCGGCGTGCTCCGTTACATCCTCGCCTTCCTCGTGGCCGCGGCTCCCGTCTACACCCTCGGTTGCCTCGTAGCCTCCCTTGCGCCGGACATGAAAACTGCCAACGCGGCCGCGAGCCTCCTCTACTTCCCCATGCTCCTCCTGGCCGGCACCACGGTCCCCACGGAGATCATGCCGAAGGGCCTCCGATTCCTCGCCGAGATACTGCCTCTCGGCCAGGGCGTTCGGCTCCTCAAGAGCGCAGTGCTCGGAACTCCCCTCGTCGATGACCTCCCCAGGATACTCGCGTTGCTCGTCTTCTCTATCCTCGGGTATTCTGTGGCGGCCACGAGTTTCCGCTGGGATTGAGCGAAGGCGCGCTGTGCGCCTTCCATCGCATGCGCCGAGTCAGTACTCGCACAGGGTGACGGCACGCACGCTCGGCGCAAGTCCAGTCACACGCGCAAGAACCAGGCCGATCCGACAAGGAGGAACCATGTACCGCATTGGAACCTTCTCCAAACTCTGCAAGCTCAGCGTGAAGGCCCTGCGATTCTACGAGGCGGCGGCCCAGCCACGGGAATCCTATATCGATGGCATCTGGAACCGCGAATCATCCTCGGAATGGCTCACCGAAGTGCAGGTTCCCCTGCGCCGGAGGCGCCTGATATCAACAGCCTCCCTCGATGACGGGGTTATACAGTATTGGCGGCCGCCGCGTCGCGCCGGATCGCAACCGCCGAAGACACAAGGACCGCGAGAATAACGATGCTGCCCCCTGCGACCGCCTGAGGCCCGGGGGTTTCGCCCGTCGCAAGAAACACCCACAGCGGATTAAGCACAGGCTCGATGACGCCGATGAGCACACTTTCGATCGCCCGAACACGCTTGATACCGTAGGCGAAAAAGACCGAGGCAAGGCCGATCTGCAGAACGCCAAGACCGATAATGGCGCCCACCGCCCGCGCGGAGAGCCTGGGGGCCGGCAGGAACAGGGCTGCGATGATAGAAACCGCCGCGACAAGGCCGTGGGCAAGGAGCACCGACTCAAGCGGAGATCCGTCCTTCTGCTTGCGCATGAAAACGACATACAGCGCAAAGGTCAGGCCAGCGGCGACTGCGGCGAGATTGCCTGAAAGACTCCCGCCGCCGAGCCCGTCCATGAAGAGGAGGGCAATACCGCCAAGCACCGCCACGAGGGCCGCCCAATGCTCGGCGCGAGGCTTCTCCTTCAAAATAAGCGCACCAAGGAGCGCGGTATAGACCGGAGATCCGTATTGGAGCAGGATGGCGTTCGCCGAGGTTGTCGCCTTGTTCGCATAGACAAACAGCAGCATCGTCGCCGCGTTCGCAAGCGCCGCGGCGATCTGGGCTTTCGAGAAACTGAAGTGGGGACGCCGCACAACGGCAAGGATAAACACCGCGGCCACGAGACTGCGCCCGCCTGCGATCGCAAGGGGATGCCAGTCGATGAGCTTGATAAAAATACCCGCAAGACTCCACAAAAAAGCACAGGCCGCCATCGCGGCTGCGCCTAAAAGCTCTTCCCTGCTTTTGCTGCGCATGGCGCCCATAATATCCGCCCTGGGGCCGCTTGGCCATGGGGCCCCCTATGGCGGCGGAAACGCCGCGCTCAGCCTGCGAGTCCCCGCACATAGCGCTCGAGTCCGCCAAGGAGCATGTCGATCGATATCGCGGTGAGAACCAAACCCATAAGCCGCTCGAAAGCGCTTATCACATGTTTGCCGAGAATTTTTTCCATGCGGTTCGCGAGCAGAAACACCACCGCGCTCGTCGCGATCGTGATGACGAGCGCGCCCACCCACTCGAGCATGCGCGAGGGATCGGAATTCCCGAGGAGCATCGCCGTCACCATCGCCGACGGACCTGAAACGAGAGGAATCGCGAGCGGCACGATGAAGGGCTCACCGTCCGTGGCTTCCGCTATCTTCGCACCCGTGCCCGGGAATATCATATTGAGCGCGATGAGGAACAGAATGACGCCGCCCGCGATGCGGAGCGTGTCCTCGGAGAGGTGGAGGATGCCAAGTATGTCGCGGCCGAAAAGGAGAAAGACGAGAAGGACGAAAAAAGCGATGGCGCACTCGCGCAGGATGACGACCACGCGCCGCTTCGGCGCAACCCCCTGCAGAATGCCCAGAAGCGGTGGAATGTTTCCAAGCGGATCGGTGATGAGAATAAGAAGAATCGTCGCAGAGAGAAAGGTCTGATTCATGGCGCTAGTATAGCCTCCGCCGCCTGCCACGAGAAGCGGCAGCCCTGCCTGTTCCCGGATTCCGGGCGATCTGCCTGAGCGGCTCCGCCCGGCCCGCGGGCCGACCTGGCTCCGGGCCACCGAAGTTTCCGGGCGTCACCGCGCGGAAACTTCGGAGAGAGGATCGGCCCCGCACTACCTCTCCAACTTGCGGTAGACAATCCTGTGGGGCCGATCCGCTTCAGCCCCGAGCTGACTACGGCGCCATTCCATGTATTCGGTGAAGTTGCCATCGTACCAGATGGCCTCGGAGTTGCCCTCGAAGGCGAGGATGTGGGTGCAGACGCGGTCGAGAAACCAACGGTCGTGACTCACAACTAGGGCGGCGCCAGCGAAGTCGTCAAGCGCCTCTTCGAGCGCGCGCATCGTGTTGACGTCAAGATCGTTCGTCGGCTCGTCGAGGAGGAGCACGTTCGCGCAGTCCTGCACCATGAGCGCCATGTTGAGCCGGTTGCGCTCGCCGCCAGAAAGGACACCCACCTTCTTTTGCTGATCGCTCCCGGAGAAGTTGAACCACGAGCAATAGGCGCGGCTCGGCACTTCGCGCTTTCCGAGCTTGATGATGTCCAGACCACCAGAAAGCTGCTCCCAAACGGTCTTTTCGGGATCAAGGGCCGCACGGTTCTGATCCGCGTATCCGAGCTTCACGGTGTCGCCAAGAACGAGCCTTCCCTTGTCGGGCTTTTCCTGGCCGGTGATCATCTTGAGGAGGGTCGACTTGCCGGCGCCGTTCGGACCGATGATGCCCACGATGGCCCCCGGCGGCACCTCGAAGGAAAGATTCTCGTAGAGGAGCTTGTCGTCGTAGCTCTTCGCAATCCCCTCGGCCTTGATAACCACATTGCCAAGCCGCGGACCGGCGGGAAGAACGATGCGAGCCTCCTTGATTTTCTCCTTGCCTTCCTCGGCGAGGAGCTTTTCGTAGCGCTCAATGCGGGCTTTCGATTTCGCATGGCGGCCTTTCGCGCTCATGCCAATCCATTCAAGCTCGCGCTCGAGCTGCTTTGCCCGCGCTGACTCGCCTTTTTCCTCCATCTCGAGACGCTTCGCCTTTTGGTCAAGCCAGCTCGAGTAGTTGCCCTTCCAGGGGATGCCTTCGCCGCGGTCGAGCTCAAGGATCCAGCCGGCGACATTATCAAGAAAATAGCGGTCGTGAGTGACGGCGATGACCGTCCCCTCGTACTGCTGCAGATGCTTTTCGAGCCAGGCGACGGTCTCCGCATCGAGGTGGTTCGTCGGTTCGTCGAGAAGAAGAATGTCAGGCTTTTTGAGCAAAAGCCGGCAGAGCGCGACACGGCGACGCTCACCGCCAGAGAGCACATCGACGACCTTGTCGGCGGGCGGACAGCGGAGCGCGTCCATCGCAAGGTCGAGCCGTGCGTCGAGATTCCAGGCGTCGGCCGCTTCGAGCTGCTCCTGAACCTTCGCCTGCCGCGCGGCAAGTTTGTCGAAGTCGGCATCGGGATCGCCAAAGGCCTCATTGATGCGGTCGAACTCCGCAAGGAGGTCGACGATTTCCTGAACGCCTTCGGAGACAACCTCTTTTACCGTCTTTCCCGGTTCGAGGTAGGGTTCTTGCTCAAGGAGTCCAACCGTGTACCCCGGCGCGATCGAGGTCTCGCCGAGGAATTCGGTATCCCGCCCTGCAAGGATCTTGAGGAGGCTCGATTTGCCGGAGCCGTTTAAACCGATAACACCGATCTTGGCGCCATAGTAGTAGGACAGGCTTATGTCCTTGAGAACAACCTTGGTGCCGTGACGCTTCGTCACCCGGTCCATCGTGTAGATGATCTTCTTGTCGTCGAAGGTGCTTGCCATAGGAGGTACTATATCAGGAAGAGGCCGCCTTGGGGTAGCCAGGGACGCGGGGCGGCGGATCCGTGGCGACGGTGCCGCCGACATGGCGGGCCGCCCTTGACCGCCATATACTTGCACCTCGCCCTAACACAGAATAGCACAGCACCGTCTTGACCGGCACTCCGCGCGCAACCTATACATACGTTATGCGCCGTGACCTAACGAAGGGAAGCATCGTCGGCAACCTCGTCGCGATGTCGGTGCCGACGATGGTCGGCATGCTCGGACAGACGCTCTATGACGTTGTCGACCTCGTGTGGATCGGGCGCATATCCGACAAGGCGGTCGCCGGTGTCTCGCTCTTCAGCGCGATTTTCTGGCTTGCCGAGATACTCAACGAGATCATCGGCACCTCCTCCGTCGCCCTCATCACGCAGAGCTTTGGCGCTGGCGATCGAGAGCGGGCGAACCGCGTCATCGAACAGACGCTTGTCTTCAAGGTCGCGGTTGCCATCGTCGCCGCGCTCCTCATGTTCCTCGGACTCGAGCCGCTTGTCCGATTTTTCTCCCATGATCCGGAGGTCGTCCGCGCCGCCCTCGAGTATGGCCGCATCCGCATTTTCTTCCTTCCCGTCTTCTTCGCTACCTACTCCTGTTTCACCGCCCTGCGCTGCTCAGGCGACCCCGCAAGCCAGATGTGGATCATGCTCCTCGTTTCGACGCTCAACGCGGTCCTCGACCCCCTGTTCATGTTTGACAGAATCCCCTTCATCGGGGCGCGCGGCCTCGGCCTCGGCGTCTATGGCGCCGGACTTGCGACCGTCATCGCGATATCGGTCGCCTTCGCCCTTGGCTTCGGCCTCATCGCGGGCGGCAGACGCAACATCCACCTCTCGATCCGCGGGCTCTTCCGCCTCGATCCGAAGATCGACGCGAAGCTTATGACCATCGGACTTCCCTCGGGCGGCGAAATGCTCGCGCGCCAGCTCGCGGGGCTCGTCACGACAAAGTTCGTCGCCGCCTATGGCACGGCCGCGATCGCGGCTCTCGGTATTGGGAACCGCCTCGGCGGCCTCGTCTTCATGCCGCTTTTCGGCCTGCTCTCGGGCGGCGGCACCATCGTGGGACAGAATCTCGGCGCCGAGAACGTCGGACGAGCGGAAAAGACCGCGAAGGCGGCTGCCCTCCTCGGAGGCGGCGCGGTGACACTCGCCATGGGCTTCGCCATCGCCTTCCCCGAACCCGTTCTCCGACTTTTCGTGGATTCCGCGGAGACAGTAGCCGTGGGCGTCCCGATGATCCGCATCATGGGTGCGTCATTCGCCGTCGTGAGCTTCGCGATCGGCCTCGGATCGGCATTCTCCGGCTCGGGCCACAACATCCCCTTCCTTGTCTCCTCGCTCGCCGGCCGCTGGGGGGCGCAGGTGCCCTTTCTCGCGCTGTCCGCCTTCATCCTTCCCCTCGCAGGCCTCCGACTTGGCATCATCGGCGTCTGGGCGAGTTTTCTCGTCTCCGACCTCGTCGAAGCCCTTATCCTTGTCGCGGCATTCATGCGGGGAACGTGGAAGGCACACCGCGTCTAAGGCGGGGCGCGGGGCCACAGATCCGCGCCCTCCGCGCCCGACCTAGCGCTCCGTCTTTACCTCCCCGGTGCGCACACCGAGCAGGCAGAGCAGTGAACAGAGGAAGAAGAGCGGGCCGATCACGAAGATCACACGGTAATCCCGCCCCGCAAGATCGATCACGCGGCCGTTGAGGATGGGGCCGAGCGTGCCTGCGAGCGTCGTCGCGATAAAGTAGAGCCCCGAATAGGTACCCATGAGTTCCTCGGAGGTCGAACTATCGAGGACCATTGGGAAGCAGTTGATGTTGACAAGCGCCCAGCCAAAGCCGCCCACGGCAAGCCCGACAACGACAACAGGCAGGGTCGGCACAATGCGGATGCCCACAAGCACTGCCGCAAAAACAACAAGACCTATCCCGACGGTCGTCTTGCGACCGAGTTTTCGCGCAACCGCACTCGCCGGCATGGCAAAAACGAGGAACGAAACATAGGAAACCGCAAGGAGGAGCGCCGCGGCGGAAGGCTTCATGCCAAGGTGGGCGACCGCGAAGGACGAAAAAAAAGTTTCGAGCGACATGTAGCCGAGCATGTAGAAGAACACCACAAAAATGAGAAGAGCAATGCTTCGCTTGTTCTCGGGAGGGATGGACGCAAGCTTCGCCAGCACCTTGAGACCCCCGGGGGCTTCGGCCGCCTCGACGAGGTCGCTCGGCTCGTGGATTGTAAGAAAGAGAACGAGGACAGCGCCGAGCGTCGCGAGTGCGCCGAACCAGAAGGGGAGGGGCTCGTACACCGCAAAAAGGGCGCCGCCGATCGCGAAGGCGAGGATCCCGCCTATACCCGACATGATGTTGACGACCGCATTCGCCTGGGAGCGGAGAGGCGAAGGGAAGAGATCCGGCAGAAGGGCGAAAAGCGGAGTGCGCCAGAGCGCCATGCAGAGCACCATGACGAGGGCCGCGCCGACCATGAGCACGAAGGGCCCCGCAAGCTGTTCGATGTGGCCCGATGCCGCCGCGGGGATCATGACTGCCCCGATCGGAATGAGCGCAAAGGAGAGCGCGGAGAGGGGCGCGAACACGAGTATCCAGGGCATGCGGCGCCCGAAGCGCGAGCGCGTCCTATCGCTGACCGGTCCCATGAGCGGCTGCAGAAAAAACGCCGCAATGTTGTCGAGCGTCATGATGAATCCCGTGAGCGTCGCGGAGAGGCCGAATCCCCTCGTCGCAAGACGGGTCGAAAAGGCGGGATTGCCCGCCTGGAGAAAAATGGGCATGTAGGTGTTGTAAATCATCCACATGAGCTGGGCGGCGAACAGACCAAGCCCAAGAAAAACCGCCGTTTTGTAGTACGCAGGCGTCATGCGCGAAGCACCCGCCCTGTCGAGCGACTGCGCAGCTCCGTCTTTTGCCGCCATTACCGCCTCCTTGTGTTACTTTCTTAGTGAAAGTAATTACGTGGTACTACGGCACAGTCGTTCTGTCAATGAAAAAAGGGCCGCGACAGGAGCGGCCCTCAAGATACGAGACACGGCGGAATACCACAAAACTCGCTACAGTCCGTTGTCGAAGTTGGCCGCCTCGATCTCCTTGAAGTAGCGCACCGTACCGACCCTGAGCTCCATCGTGGCCTCCTCATCGCAGACGATGATGCCCTTGGGGTGAAGCTGCAAACAGCTCACCGTCCACAGGTGGTTCACCCCCTCCTCGATCGCATGTCGCAGGGCGCGCGCCTTCGCGAGGCCGGACACCAGAATGAGCACCTCGCGCGCATCGGTGATCGTGCCGACGCCGACCGTGAGCGCCGTGGAGGGCACGGCTTCGGGGTCGCCGCTAAAAAAGCGCGAGTTCATGAGCTTGGTGTCGCGGGTGAGGGTCTTCACCCGGGTGCGCGAGGAGAGCGAGGAGCCCGGCTCGTTAAAGGCGATGTGTCCGTCCGCACCCACCCCGCCGACAAAGAGATCGATACCGCCAAGCGCGCGTATTTTGTCTTCGTAGCGCACGCACTCGGCCTCGAGGTCGGCGGCGTTGCCGTCAAGGAGGTTTTGATTCTCCGCAGGGATGTCGACCTTGGAGAAAAAGTTCTTCCGCATGAAGGTGTGGTAACTCTGCTCGTGATCCTCGGGGATGCCGACGTACTCGTCCATGTTGAAGGTGACGACGTTTCGAAAGGAAACCTTTCCTGCGCGGTAGAGCGCCGCAAGCGCTTCATACATGCCAAGCGGCGACGAGCCCGTGGGGAGGCCGAGGACGAAGGGCCGCCGCGGGGCGCCCTCGGCAATGGCCTTTTCATGCCGCAGGATGCGGCGAGCGACGTGGTTGGCTGCCCAGGTTGAAACTGCTGCGTAATCGGGTCGGACGACAAGACGCATGCAACACTCCTTATGCCGTTCATAGGCCGCGGCGCACAGGCGATCCGCGGCTAGAGCTCATTCTTGACAAACCGCCCGCCGACAAGGCTGGCACGCACGCGAAATTCCCGGTCGAAGACGACTAAGTCGGCCTCGTAGCCGGGGACAATGAGCCCGCGCTTTCCGAGATTTAGGATGCGCGCCGGGTTCGATGCGGCCATCTCGATCGCATTCTCGAGCGGAACGCCCCAGGTGGCGAGGTTCGCAAGCCCCTTGATCATCGTGAGCGCACTTCCGGCGATGATCCCGTCCGCCTTCCGCTGGAACACACCATCGACGAGTTCGACCTCTTCGCGGTTTGCGAACAATGGGCATTTGTGCTGTTCGGTCGGCTTGAGCGAATCGGTAACGAGGACGACCTTGCTCGAGGGCTTGTCGCGCATGAGGAGCTTGATGAGGTCGGGATGGACGTGCCTGCCGTCGGCGATGATTTCGCAGGAGAGCTCGGAGTGGATCATGATGGCGCCGACCGCGCCCGGATCGCGATGGTGAAGGCGCGACATGGCATTAAAGAAGTGCGTCGAGTGGAGGATGCCTGCCTGCATGCCTTCGAGCATATTCTCGTAGGTGGCATCCGTATGGCCCGCCTGGAGGACGATGCCCTTTTTCTGGCAGTAGAGGGCGAGCTCGCGCATGCCCTTGATCTCCGGGGCGACCGTCATGTTCGTAATGTGACCGCCGCCCGCCGCAAAAAGACGCTCCATCAGCTCGAGGTCGACAGGACGCACGAACTCAGGGCGTTGCACGCCAAGGCGAGCGGGTGAGATAAAGGGGCCCTCCAGGTGGACGCCCATCACCCGCGCGCCCGGCTCCCGACCGATCGCCCCGACCGATGCGCGAATGGAGGCGAGCATATCTTCCTCGGCCATCGGGTAGATCGTCGGACAGAACGCGGTGACGCCATAGCGCCCGAGCTCCTCGGACATCGCAAGCACAGCGTCGACGGACAGGTCCTCAGTACCATGGCCGGCAAATCCATGGATGTGCGTATCGATGAGTCCGGGCGCGATAAAGGCACCGTCGGCGTCGAGGACCACGGCATCGGAGGGCAGACGCTTCTGCTCGAATCTCCGCTCCGAAAACACATCGGCGATAAATCCGTCCTCCACGAGAACAGCGCACTTCTCCATGCGAGCGTATCCCGATAGGAGCGTGCCATTGTGGATGCAGGCGACAGCCATTCCTCATACCCTCCCCGCCCCGCGCGGAAAGGCCGCGAGCGGCGGTCATGCTATGCGGTGAGCATACGCCGGCTTTGCGCCACGCGGCAAGGCACATGCTTTCATCTGGATGGGCTTTCTTCCTCCGCGCAGCCGGGATATGATGCGCCCATGCATGCCATTCGCCCTATCGTGCCTCAGAGCCTTGTACCCCGGATACTCGAACTCTGGAATCGTGAACTCAGTGAACGCTTCCCCCTCGATGAGCGGCTCCTACTCCAGCAGCTCCGCCTCGAAAAAGATGAATCGCTCTGCCTCGCCGCCATGGACGGCGAAGGGGCCGGCGCGCCCCTTTCCGCGGTCGCGCTGTTCAAGCGCGCATCGCGGCCCGATCCGGACCTAGGCGGCGCCGTTCCCGCCCTCGGCCACCTCTCCTTTCTCATCGTCGCAAGCTCGGCCCGGCGGCGCGGACTCGGCTCCGAACTCCTGCGGAGGGGCGAACACTGGCTTCGCGAGCGCGGCGTCCGCGAGCTCGCCCTGGGGCGGGACTACTATCACTTTTTCCCCGGCCTCCCCCTCGACGGGAGCCTCGCATCGAAGAGCCTTGCGGCCTTTCTCGAAGCCCGCGGCTTCGAGAAAGGCGGCGAGGAGCACGATCTTGCCGCCGATCTCGGAACACTCGCTCTCCCCTCGCTCGCCGCTCAGGCGCCGCGGCCCTCAGGCTACCGCTGCTGCTATTTCGACCCCACCCGGCACGAGCGCGCTCAGGCATTTTTCAGGCGCTGCTTTCCCGGCCGCTGGGAGATCGAAACGGAGGAGGCGGCGCAGGCGGGCATGCGGCCGGAGGACCTCCTCCTCCTCGAAGAGGAGCAAAGCGGCGACATTGTCGGATTTGCGCGGCTTTACGACCCGGCGTCTCCCCTCCTCGGCCCCGGCGTCTACTGGCGCAGCCTCATGGGTGCGGCGCCCGGGGGGCTTGGCCCCATCGGTGTCGACGCCTCGCGCCGCGGTCTCGGACTCGGTATCGGACTCCTCCGCGCGGGACTCGAGGAGCTTGCCCGGCGCGGCGTCCGCACCATGGTCATCGATTGGACGGACCTGCCCGCCTTCTACGAGAAGATGGGATTCCGCATCGTCAGGACCTATTGCTATTATACGAAACACCTCGAGGGCTAGCCGCGGCTTGCCCCTCGTGGTCCCCAGGTACGCTTTTTCCGCACGCGAGGAACACCACCATGAACGACAGCTGGATCTTTGGCATAGATGGCGGCGGCACGAGCGCCCGGCTCAGAATCGAAGCGGTTTCAGGCGGGCTGCTGTTTTTTGGCGAGGGGGGAAGTTCGAATCCCCGTTCGAATCCGCGCGAAAATGTCCTTGCGAACCTGCGCGCGCTCTTCGAGCGCGCCTATCGGGAAGCTGCGCTCACGCCTGATGGCTGCCGTGCCGGCTTTGCTGGCACGGCGGGCGTCGACCGGGCCGCGGACCGACGCCCCTTCGCCGATCTCATGCGTGAAGCGGCACTGCTCCCCATAAACGCGCGGCTTGAGGCCTCGAACGATGCCGAACCGGCGCTCGTGGGAGCGCTCGGCGACACCGAGGGCATCCTCCTCATCGCGGGAACCGGCTCCATCGCCTTCGGACGCACCCGCTCCGGCACCTCCGTGCGCTCTGGCGGCTGGGGTCATCTTTTGGGCGACGAAGGTTCGGCATTCGCCATCGCCTTCGAGGCGCTTAAGCGCGGTCTTCGCGCCCACGAGGGCCGCGACATTTCAAGCTCCCTTCTCGACGATGCGCTCGCCTACTTCCAGCTCGCCGAGCCCTCCGATCTTGTGCCCTTCATCTACGAGGGGCTCGACAAGACGCGCATCGCGAAATTCGCGCGAATTGTCTGCGCCCGGCGCGATTCGGGTGACAAGCTCGCCTCGGCCATCCTGGACGAGGCGGAGGCGGCGCTCGAAAGTCTCGTCCGCTCGGTATATGCACGGATCGGCGCGGAGCTCTCACGGAAGCGCATTGCCTTCCGCGGAGGACTTATCGAGGGCGATCGACAGCTCCGCGAGGGGCTCGTGCGGCGCCTCGCCGTATCGCTCCCCGAACTCGCCGTCGTCGAGCCGGTCGCCGACGCCGCATCCGGTGCCTGCATCCTGGCGCGGGAGCTCCTTGCGGGCTAGAGGCGACGCAGACCCGTTGACAGGGCGACCGCGCGCGCATAATGCTAGCGCCGCACGGAATCTCCCATGAACGACGAAGGTATTATCCCGCCACCCCTCCAGGGCTCGGCCTTGGGTGCGCAACTTGCGTCCCTCGCCGAGCTCTACGAACGCATCGAATTCGCCCAGCGCGGCTTCCGTACCGCCGCCGCCGCCGCGGGGAAGCCGATCACCTGCCCCGCAGGATGCGGAACCTGCTGCGAGGGCTTCGTGCCCGACGTCCTGCCCATCGAAGCGGCCTACCTCGCCGCCTTCATCATCGGCCGACGCCCCGACCTTGCGTGTCGACCGCTATCCCCCAATCCGCCCTGTCCGTTTTATGAAGCCGAACGCCCCGAGGCGCACTGCGCGGTCTACGCAGGCCGGCCCCTCATTTGCCGGCTTTTCGCCTTTTCGGCCAGCATCGACAAATCGGGCAAGCCGAGCTTCGCCCTATGCCGCCGCATGCCCGCCCTTGCGGACAGCGGTGCACGTGCTTGGACCGGCGATGCAATACTGCAGGCCTTTGGCGCACTGCCGCCCGCAATGCCCAGCTTTGCGGCGGAAGTCCTTGGCCTCGATCCCATCGCCGCAGGCGAGCGGCAGTCGCTCGACGCGGCCCTGCCACGCGCGCTTTCGCGCCTTTCGCTCGCCCTTCGCTTTGCCGCAAGCGACGACGATCCCGAACCGAACGCGCCTGCCCCGCGCGCGGCGTAGGCGCAAAACCGGGGTTACCCCACGCCGTGCCGCGCCGCGCAAGGCCCTTGTGCCGCGAGTGCCTAAATACGCATACTTTACCGTGGAGGTGCCCCGATGACCCACGTATTCACGGTCGCCGACATGAGCTGTGGACACTGCAAAGCCCGCATCGAAAAATCGCTCAGCGCCTGGGGCAAAGCGATCTCGTTCATGGTTGATCTTGCCGCCAAGCGCGTCGAAGTCGAAACCGAGGCTCCCGCGGAGGAGGTCATAGCCTGCATCGCCGATTCAGGCTATACCGCAATCAGCGTGTGAGCCCCCCCAAGGACACCGGCATCGAGCGCGCCCTCGAGGCCCGCCTTCCTCTGCTACTCGACAGGTGGCGGGCCGAACTTGCAGGAGCCCCCCAGCCTCGGCACAGCCGGATGCACGGCGCAGGCCGCACATTCTCCTCTCCGGCTCCGTGCGAGGCCTCCCTCGCCGCTTCCGAGCTTGAAATCGTGGGGAACGCCCTGCTCCGCCTCCAGCGCGGCCTTACTGGCGGAAGAAAACTCGCAGGCGCCTCTTACATGGACGATCCGGCCCTCCTTGGCGCCTATCTTCTCTACTACTGGCCGGTTTCCTATCTGCAGACGGCGCTTGCGCTGGCAAGCCTTCCGCACCTTCCGCGGGTGCGGCGCGTGCTCGACCTTGGAGCGGGGCCCGGCCCAGCAGCGGCCGTAGTTTCCGACAAAGGCGCCACCGATATCGTCCTTGTCGACTCAAGCGAGCGCGCACTCGGGCTTGCCGCAAAGCTCGTGCCGTCATCAACGACCGCGGCACGCGTCACCGTGCACCGCATCGACCTCGAATCGCCTGAGGCGGGACGGAAACTCCCTCAAGGCCCCTTCGATGCGGTGCTCGTCTCCCATGCGGTTAATGAGCTCTGGAAAACCCGCGACGACCGCCTCAATCGGCGTTGCGCGCTTCTTGAAGCGGCACTTGCGCGGCTCGCCCCCGGAGGCTTTCTCCTCGTCATCGAACCCGCCCCCCTCCTCACAAGCCGAGAAGCCCTCGCACTCCGCGACCACCTCGTCATGCGCGGCCACCCGGTGCTCGGGCCCTGTCTCGCCGACACGCCCTGCCCCGCCCTCGTAGCCGGCGCTGGCCACACCTGCCATGGCGACTACCCATGGACGCCCCCCGAACCCCTCGCCTCGCTTGCCGCCTATGCGGGCCTCGAGCGGACATCGGTAAAAATGACCTGGTTTGCCCTCGGGGCCCTGAGACAGCCGCCGCAGGGCCTCGAGACGGCAACTGCAGGCACCACGTGCGGCCAACCGTCCATCCTCGCGCGCGTTGTGTCGGATCCGATGCTCAACAAGGCGGGACGTCTCCGCTACCTCATCTGCGGCGCAGAAGGCCGCCGGTCGCTCTCAGCGCCGAAGGACGACAGCCGCGCGCTCTCCGCGGGCTTCGCAGAGCTCGGACGGTACGACCTCATTCGCATAACCCGTCCGGAGCTCCGAGGCGATCCCGACGCCGTCCCGGGCGCGCCGTGCCCGCTCGGCCTCGGGCCCGAAAGCCACCTCGAGACGCTTGAGCACGCCCCGCGACCGTAGGCGGTGTCCATGGACCGAGAGAGGCTCCGTGCATCGATCGAGGCCGCCTGCGAGCTTGTGTTTTCCCGCTCAGGTGGACCGGGCGGACAGAATGTTAACAAGGTGAGCTCGAAGGTCACTGCACGCGTCGCCCTCGAAAGACTCGAGGGCCTGTCCGCACCGGAAAAGGCGCGGGTTAGGACGCTCCTCGCACCGCGTCTTACAGGAGAGGGCGAGCTTCTCGTCGCCGCAAGCGGAGAGCGGGACCAGCTTCGCAATCGCAAGGCTGCGCTCGAGCGGCTTTTCACCCTCATAGCGGGCGCCGCTATTATGCCGAAGCCTCGCCGCGCCACCGCGCCAACTCGTGTATCGCGTGAGCGTCGGCTTGCGGCAAAACGCCGCCGTGCCGCGCTCAAGCAAGGCCGCGGCACAGCACCAGAGGAGTAACGCGGCCGTCATTTCTCACCGCGTCCCCGCCCCCGCGGGACAGCCTGTCCATATCCCTTCCTGAAGCGCCCACGCGCAAACAAAAAGAGGCCGCCCCAGGGGACGGCCTCCTCGGTCTCGGCGCCCTTCCTTACTTCAGGTAGAGCGGCTTCTCCTCGTAATGCGTATGGAGGAGCTCGTGCGACTTGTGGCCGCAGGGCTCGCCGAGGAACTCCTGGTAAACCTGCTTGATGAGCGGGTTATGGTGCGAGCAGCGGTAGGTCTGGCGCTCATCATCATCGTAGATGCCGCGCATGCGCTGCTTCCTAACCTCGTCGGTGCAGCCGTAGGGCTGGCCGCCGCCGCCGATGCAACCGCCGCGGCAGGCCATCACCTCGATGAAGTGCCAGGGCGTCTCCTTGCCCTCGGCCCGGGCCTTGCGGACCTCTTCGAGGACCTGCGCGATGTTGCCCATCTGATGCGCGACCGCAACGCGGACCTCGGTGCCCTTGATGTTGACTCGCGCTTCCTTGATGCCGGAGATGCCGCGGACACCCGTGAAATTGACGTCCTTGAGCTCCTCGCCGGTGACGAGGGTATAGGCAGTGCGGAGCGCCGCCTCCATGACGCCGCCCGTCGCGCCGAATATCGTGCCCGCGCCCGTATAGGGCCCGAGCGGCGAGTCGGCCTCCTCATCGGGAAGATTGAGGAGGTCAATGCCGGCCTGCTTGATCATGCGGGCGAGCTCGCGAGTTGTGAGCGTGACATCGACATCCTTGTGGCCGGAGGACCACATCGACTTGTCGCGGCCGTTCTCGTACTTCTTCGCGGTGCAGGGCATGACCGAAACGGAGTATATGTTCGCGGGGTCGACACCGGCCTTCCCGGCCCAGTAGGTCTTGATCATCGCGCCCATCATTTGCTGGGGGCTCTTCGCGGTAGAGAAGTTCGGGATC
The DNA here is from genome assembly GCA_029265615.1 of Spirochaetota bacterium. Classification (GTDB taxonomy): domain Bacteria; phylum Spirochaetota; class Spirochaetia; order Treponematales; family Rectinemataceae; genus JAEUJG01. The sequence goes on along the minus strand of JAJUIB010000004.1, from coordinate 7,292 downwards.
ATGTCCGGGTAGTACTTCTGCATGTAGTCGACCCAGGCGGGGCAGCAGCTCGTGATGAGCGGGAGCTGGCCCTCGCCCTTGGCGAAGCGCTTTACGAACTCGGTGCCCTCTTCCATGATGGTGAGGTCGGCGGCAAAATTCGTGTCGAAGATCGCATCGAAGCCGAGGCGGCGGAGCGCCGCGTAGATCTTCTTCGTGAGATTGGTCCCGGGCGGGAGGCCAAATGCCTCGCCGAGGGCGACGCGGACCGCGGGCGCGATCTGCACGACGCACTTCTTAGCCTCGGGGCCCTCCTTCATAAGGTTGTCCCAAACCTCGCGGGTCTGGTCGTTTTCATAGATCGCGCCGACGGGGCAGTGCGCGGAGCACTGGCCGCACCTGATGCAGGGGCTGTCACCGAGCTTGACATCGGCGGCGGGGGCGATGCGCATCTTCTCGCCGCGGCCAAGGAACTCGATGGCCCAGACGTTCTGCATCTGCTGGCAGACCGTGACGCAGCGGCCGCACCGCACGCACTTTTCAGCGTTGACGATGAGCGATCCCGAGGAATCGTCCACCGGCAGGTTTCGGAGACGCTTGTCGAAGGGCTGCTCGCGGATGCCGAAGTCCGCGGCAAGGCGCTGGAGCTCGCAGTCCTGATTCCTCGGGCACTGGAGGCAGTCGTCCGGATGCGTCGAGAGGATGAGCTCAATAACCGTCTTGCGCGTGGCGACGATTTCGGGGTCATGGGTGATGACGCTCATGCCCTCCTCGATGGGCGTGCAGCAGGCACGGAGCATCTTGGGGTTCTTTTCGACCTTGACCACGCAGATGCCGCAGGCGGCCCAGGGTGAAAGATCGGGGCTGTAGCAGAGCGTCGGGATCTTAACGTCCACCTTTTTTGCCGCGTCGAGGATCGTGGTGCCCTCGGCGACCTGGACGGGAATGCCGTTTATCTTCGCGTTGACCATTGCGATAGTCTCCTCTGGCTCACTTCTTGACGATGGCGCCGAACTTGCAGGCGTTGTAGCACTCGCCGCACTTGATGCACTTCATCTTGTCGATAACGTGCGCCTGCTTCTTTTCGCCCGTGATGCAGTTCACGGGGCAACGGCGGGCGCAGAGGCCGCAGCCGATGCACTTCGCAGGATCGATCTCGAAGACAACGAGCTTCTTGCACTTGCCGGCGACACACTTCCGCTCGTCGATGTGCTCGAGGTAGTCCTTCTCGAAATATTTGAGCGTCGAAAGCGTTGGGTTCGGCGCGGTCTGGCCGAGACCGCAGAGGGCCGCCTTCTTCATCGCCATGCCGATCTTCTTGAGCTTATCAAGATCTTCACGGGTGCCCTTGCCGTCGGTGATCTTTTCGAGGATCGCATGCATCTGGTTCGTACCGACCCGGCAGGGGGCGCACTTGCCGCAGGACTCGTCAACGCAGAACTCCATGTAGAACTTGGAGATATTGACGACGCAGTCATCCTCGTCCATGACGATGAGGCCGCCCGATCCCATCATCGAGCCGAGGGCGGTCAGGCTCTCGTAGTCGATGGGCGTGTCGAGGTAGTCGGCGGTGATGATGCCGCCGGAGGGGCCGCCAGTCTGGGCGCCCTTGAACTTCTTGCCGCCCTTGATGCCGCCGCCGATGTCGAAGATGATCTCACGGAGCGTCGTGCCCATCGGCACCTCGACGAGGCCGGAGTTATTGATCTTGCCGGTGAGGGCAAAGACCTTCGTGCCCTTCGATGTCTCGGTGCCGATCTTCGCAAACCACGCACCACCCTTATTGATGATAACCGGGATGTTCGCCCAGGTCTCGACGTTGTTGATGACCGTGGGCTTACCCCAGAGCCCCTTCACCGCGGGGAAGGGCGGGCGGGGGATGGGCATGCCGCGCTTGCCCTCGACGGACTGGAGAAGGGCCGTCTCTTCGCCGCAGACAAAGGCGCCGGCGCCGAGGCGGATCTCGAGGTCGAAGTCAAAGCCCGAGCCGAGGATGTTCTTGCCAAGAAGTCCGTAGTCGTGCGCCTGCTGGATGGCGATCTTGAGGCGATCGATGGCGAGCGGGTACTCGGCACGGATGTACACATAGCCCTTCGTGGCGCCGATCGTCTTGCCGCAGATCGTCATAGCTTCGATCACCGAGTGGGGGTCGCCCTCGATGGTCGAGCGGTCCATGTAGGCGCCCGGGTCGCCCTCGTCGGCGTTGCAGACAACGTATTTCTGGTCGGCCTGCGGCACACGAGAAAATTCCCACTTGCGCCAGGTGGGAAAGCCCGCGCCGCCGCGGCCGCGAAGGCCGGATATCTTGAGTTCGTTGATGACGTCCTCGGGCTTCATCTGGAAGAGCACTTTCTCGAGCGCAGCGTAGCCGTCACGCGCGATGTACTCGTCGATGTTCTCCGGGTTGATGACGCCGCAGTTGCGCAAGACGATGCGGAACTGCTTCTGGTAGAACTCGATGTCCTCGACCTTGACGTTCTCTGCGGCCTTCGCGTCCTTTTTATAAAGAAGGCGCTTGACCTCGCGGCCCTTGACAACCTGCTCGGCGATGATCTCCTTGGCGTCCTCAGGCTTCACCTCGACATAAAAGGACTCCGAGGGAAGAACCTTCACAATCGGGCCCTTTTCGCAGAAGCCAAAGCAGCCCGTTTTGACAACCTGGACATCGTTCTTGACGCCCTGTGCCTCGGCCTCGCGGACGAGGTTCTGGTAGATCTCGTCGGCCCTGCTCGACTCGCAGCCGGTGCCGCCGCAGACCAGGATGAAATTCTTGTAGGCCATGTGGTCCTCCGCCCCTTACTTCTTCACGATGTCGACCGCCGGGCGGTCGAAGATGTGGTTCTCGAGGAGGGTCTTCTCGACGAGGTGCTTGCGCACCAGCTCCTTCGCGGCGTCGGCGGTCATCTTCCCGTAGATGACGGTCGGCATGCCGGGCATAACGACCTCGACGGTGGGCTCGACATAGCAGAGGCCCATGCAGCCGGTCTGCCGGATGATCACGTCCTTGCCGAGGCCGTACTCCTCGACCGCCTTCACGATCTCGTCAAAGGTCTGCTTGGCGCCCGCGGCGATGCCGCAGGTGCCCATGCCGACGATCACCTGGATCTCCTTGCCCTCCACCTCGCGGCGGGTCAGGTCCTGCTTCTTCTCCTCGCGGAGCTTGCGGAGCTGATCGAGGGTCATCTTCGCCATGAAAATCTCCTTTCGGTCCGTCCGCGCGCTGCGGCCGGATCGCCGATCCTTCAGTCTTCTTCCTGCGAAACAATAAAGTCCCGCAGAAGCGCGAGCGAGTCCGCCCGCTCAAGGCCTCCCAGGGCCTCGGCGAGCTCGCTTCTCGCAAGCTCGTAGGCGAGGTCCCCGCGCGACGAGGTCCTCGTCCGCCGTATCTCCATCTCGTGCCCGCCGGGGAAGCAGAGGATCGCGCGGAACAACTCAGGTATGTCGCCTAAAGGAGGCGAATCCACGTTGCCCGTCGGAAAGGAAAAAGCGACGGTCGTCCCCTCTCCCTTTCGCGACTCGATCCTGAAACTCCCCCCCGCCTGGCGCGTCGCCTGAACAAGAAAAGGGAGTCCCAGCCCCACTTTCCGCCGCGCGTGCTTTTTCCCGTCCGTATAGAACGGATCAAGCGCACGGGCAAGTTCCTCCTCGGTCATGCCGATCCCGTCGTCGCTCACGACCACCGACACGGCCTCGTCGGACTCGGCAAGCTCAACGCGCACCCGCCCCGCGCCAGCCTCGATCGCGTTCTGCGTGATGTCGAGGACGTAGTCGCCCAGCGCGTAGTGCATCGTCGCGGCCGCTCTCGGGCCCTAGGCGTTCCGGTACTTTGCGATGATCTCCGGCATCTGGTCCTTGGTGAGCTTGCCGTAGACGTCGTTGCCAATCATGAGGACAGGTGCAAGCCCGCAGCACCCGAGGCAGCGCACCGGATCGATGCTGAAAAGCCCATCGTCGGTGACCTCATCGCCTTTGATGCCGAGAATCGACTCGGCCTCGTCGATGAGGCTCTGGGCACCCTTGAGGTAACAGGCGGTGCCAAGGCAGACAGAAATCTTGTGCTTGCCCGGTTTCGTCGTCTTAAAGTAGTGGTAGAAGGTGATAACGCCGTAGATCTTCGCAAGCGGTGTTCCGATGAGCCGGGACAGCTCTTCAGCCGCTTCGCGCGGAATGTAGGAATACTCATTCTGAATGCGGTGCAGCATCATGATGAGGTTTCCCGGCTTGTCCTTCCACTCCTCAATGAAGTCACGGAGTTCCTTCGAGAACTCGATCTTCGTTTCTGGCATTAAAGCCCCCCTTTTGCCGTGGTTGATAAAAAAATATCGATATTTAGTTTCTCGCAGTATATACCCGAATGCGGTCGTTGACAAGAGGACAACGAGCTGTTTCAACATTCGAAACCAAGTTAAGTCGATATAACATATTGCTGCAACTGCGCGTTTGTCCAACTGCGCTTCTCCGTGTATACTTGGCGACATGAACACAAAAAGTAAGGTCGAACTTCCCGCATCCCGGCGCCGGGACGCGGGGCATGGCGCGTCTCCGCACGCGCGCCCCCTCCTTCCTCAGCCGCTCCGCGTCGCCGCGCTTACCCTCGCTTTAGCCCTCGTAGCCGGTAGACCCTGCACGGCCGCCGACCCCTCGTTTGGCCGCCTTCTTGTCGACCCCGAGGGGACGCCCCGCCTCCTCCTTGGAACCTGGGAGCGCTACGTCGGCTACGTCACCGACGCATCCCTCGCCACCGCGCCGCAACAACCCGCCCAGGCGAGCGCACGCATGCGGCAGAGCCTCTTTGCGCCGCCCGAGCGCCCGGTAGGCCCGCTCACTTACCGACTTCGCATCGAACTTGCCGGAAAGCCGGAACACCGCGACTACGCACTCTATATACCGGAACTTGCAGAGTACCGCGCGGTCATGGCGAACGGCGAGCTTCTCTATGCACGTGACCGAGACCGGGACCCGCCCCGCGAGCTTCGCTTTACCTCGGATTCCGCGGCCATTTCCCTCGTTCTCCAGAGCGATGAGGACGGTCCGCGCCTGGAGGCTCCGGGCGCTCTTCCCGGACACATCCTTTTCGGCGAAGCGCGGCGGCTCAGCGCACTCCATCTCCTCCTCGCAAGCGGCGCCGCGCTCGAAATCGGCTATTTTGTCCTAGGTGGCATTTTCCTCTTCCTGCTCTTCGTTTTCTGGCGTAAAAACCGCGATTTTCTTGCCTTTGCGCGCTTCATGGCTGCGGCCGCCGCGCTCGCCTTTTTGCAAAACGCCGGCATCCTCGATCTCATTTCGCCCGCTTCGATCGCGGCCGAGCGGCTCTGCGCGGCAGCAATCGCGCTTCAGGCGCTCGCGCTCGGCTCCTTCGTCGCCACAACGCTCGGGAAGCGCATCCCCGGCGCCCTTGCATGGGGAATCCGCGCGGCGGCCGCGGCGGTCGCACTCGCCGCTCTCCTCCCCCTTGCCGTCCCGGAGACGGCAAGGGTGTTGAGCGCGCAGACACTCCACCTCGCAGCGGTCATCTTCTACGCCGCGCTCGGCCTTGCCATCCTCGTCTGGATTGGAGTCCTCGCATTCCACCGGGAACGGCACGCGGCCTGGCTGCTTCCCGGCCTCCTCCTCGTCGTGGCGAGCACGCATGCCCCCTGGATCGCCCCCGCCTCACTCGCGACCGCGTATTTCCTCGAGCCCGCGGGGCTCATCGCCTTCGCCTTTCTCTCGATGCTCATGCTCGTAAAACGGGTCGGCGATAGCTTCGAAAGCGTGGAGACGCTCTCCGGCTATGTAACTAAGGTCGCCGCGACGGTGAAGCGCTTTATCCCCAAGGAATTTCTCGACTACCTCAACAAAGCAGAGATCACCGACCTCGCGCTCGGCGACCACGTTAAAAAAGAGATGACCATCTTTTTTTCCGACATCCGGGCCTTCACCGAACTCTCGGAAAAACTCACCATCGAGGAGAACTTCGCCTTCATCAACTCATACCTCTCGCGCGTCGTGCCGCTCATAACGGAGAACGGCGGTTTTGTCGACAAATATGTGGGCGACGCGATCATGGCGCTCTTCCCGGGACAGACGGGGCCGGACGCGGCCATCCGCACCGCAATCGCGATGCAGAAAAAAATCGTCGAATATAATGGCCACCGCGCAAAGATGGGGTATCGGCCGATTTCCATGGGCGTCGGCATCCACACGGGCGACCTCATGCTCGGCGTCGTCGGCGTGAACGACCGCATGGAGAACACGGTCATCTCGGACGCGGTCAACCTCGCTTCCCGACTTCAGGCCATCACCAAGGCCTTCAACATCGGCCTCGCCATATCCGAGCGCGCCTTCAAAGAGCTCGAAGATCCGGGCTCCTACAAGTATCGCTTTATCGGCAAAGTGAAGGTGAAAGGGAAAGCAGCGCCCGTGTCCGTCTTCGAGATATTCGACGGCCTCGAGCCTGAACTTTTCGAGCGCAAAATGAAGGCGAACACCTTTTTCGAGCAAGGCATGCTTTCGTACTACCAGAAGGACTTCGCAGGCGCCATGTACTACTTCAAGCGCGTTCTCGATCAGATGCCCGAGGACGGGGCCGCCGCCTTCTACCTCGAGAACTGCATGGCAAAGGCTTCTCTGTAATTTTCGCTTCTGCGTACCTAGGAGAATCGGCATGGACACAAGGCTTGAGTTCGGCGTCGACTGGTATCCTGAGCAGTGGGACGAGTCCCGCTGGGAACGCGACTGCGACCAGATGGCTGCGACGGGCGTCACGCTCGTCCGCATGATGGAATTCGCCTGGGCGATTGTCGAACCCGAGAAGGGCCGGTACGACTTCTCCCTCTTCGAACGGGCGATCGCTGTCGCAGCCGCGCGGGGAATCCGGACGATTCTCGGGACGCCGACCGCGACCTTCCCCGCCTGGCTCCTTGACGAGGGCCAGGTCCTGGGCCTTTCGCCCGATGGCCGTGTGCGCGACTTCGGTGCCCGCCGCATGGGCTGCTGGAACGCGCCTGCCTATCGCACAGCGGCGCTCAGGCTCGTCGAAGAAGCGGCCGCGCACTTCGCCGACAACCCCCACGTCGTCGGCTGGCAGATCGACAATGAAATCGGCCACGAGGGCTCCGATCACTGCGTGTGCGACAACTGCCGCAGAGCCTGGGCGGCCTGGCTCGAGCGAAAGTACGGAAGCCCCGCGCGGGTAGCGTCCCGTCAAGTGGTGTAATTCGCCTCCACCGCTGGCGAGATCTAAGCCGCCCTTGTAGTCCTCCTCCTCTCCGTTGATGGGATCTTCGCCAGGCTTTCCTGGCTCATGTAGCGGCGCGAGACTTGCCACTCGT
>JAJUIB010000031.1 GCA_029265615.1 Spirochaetota bacterium | reverse complement strand
TTTCGGGCCCGTGCCACCGTTAAACTCGTTCGCGCCCTTCACGACCATGCCGATCATGTACGCATACTCGGCGCCCGTGGCGGGGTCGAGGGTGCGGAGCCAGCCCTCGACAAAGTCCTTGGCCTTAACGGGGGTGCCGTCGGACCAGGTGGACTTCCGGAGCTTGAAGGTGATCGTAAGGCCGTCGGGGCTCGTAGTCCAAGACTCGGCGACGCCGGGAAGGGCGCGGCAGGTCTTGGGATCGTTAACGACAAGGCCCTCGAAGAGCGCCATGTAGATGCGGTGCTCGGGGACACCCTGGATGTGCGAGGGGTCGAGCGACTGGGGCTCGGCGCCGTTGCCGATGATAAACTCGGCCTTGTCCGCCGTAAGCTCCTTCTGCCCGCACGAAGCGAGTGAGAAGGACAGGAGGGCGAGCAGGGCGAGAAGAACCGCGAGAGACTTCTTCATGTTGCCTCCGTAAAGGTGACTAATGCTTCGGGCTAAGTATACCAGACTTGGGAAATTTGTATAGGATTTTTTCATTAGTGGTTTGGGAGCATTTCCCAAACCATTTCCGGACAACTTCTGCAATTCTCCGTCATTTAACGAATAAGAAACGCCCAATAAACGAATACCGCGGCGTTTTTTGTTAGCATTATCTAACTTTTAAGCAACAGGAACGCTCAAATCGACCGTAGCACCCGCCTGCGACGATATGACACCACAGCGTGCACAAGGAGCCGCGCAAAAAACGGCGCAGAAATCAGGATTCTTTCCTAAACGCCTTCCATCCGCGCAGCAATGCGGTAGAGCTCAAAACGATCACGGGCACCCAGCTTGGCGGTGATGTTGGAAAGGTGGTTTTCCACGGTTTTTTGGCTTACGCCGAGCTGGACGGCGATCTCTTCGGCGCGCCTACCCGCGGCGAGGTGGCGGAGCACCTCCTCCTCCCGCTCGGAAAGATTCGGCCCAAGCTCTTTGAGCGGCCCTGGGAGGGCACCCGCATTCGCCGCCTCGTCGACGAAGAGCTTGAGCGAGGCCGGGTCGAGGTAATAGGCACCCGTCGCCGCCGCATCGAGTGCGGCGGCGATGCATTCAGACCCCGCATCCTTGGCTACATAGGCGGATGCGCCAGAACGGAAGGCGCCGGCCATGTAGTCGTAGCGGCGGTGCATGCTGAGAACCACGACCGGCGCCTCGGGGACACGGCGCCTTAAGACCGCGGCAAGCTCAAGCCCGCTCCGCCCGGGAAGACTCACGTCGACAACAAAAAAGTCGGGAGCGGCTTCCCCCGCCTCAAGGCGCTTTAAGAGTTCTTCAGCGCTCGCCGCCTCGCCGATCACATGATAGCGGCCGGTGCGCTCGAGAATCGCCTTGAAGCCTTCACGGATGGCGGTATGGTCATCGATGACAAAAACGGTTTTCATGACTCCTCCTTGACGCGCGGTGGCACCGGAACGATCACGGTTACAAGGGTGCCGCCGCCAGAACCCGCGCCAAAACTGACGCGCCCGCCGAGCATCCGCGCCCGCTCCTCCATGCCTCGGCGACCGAGACCGGGAACACTCCCTGCTAGCCCCTTACCGTCATCCTCGACGCGAAGCTCTAAAAGCTCCGCCGTCGCGGCAAGCGAGACCCGGACGCGATGGGCCGCGGCATGGCGGCGCACATTGGTAAGCGCCTCCTGGAGAATTCGGTACAGATTGATCTCGGCCTCGGGGGGAAGGCCGATGCCGGCGGTCCCCACGGCGGAAAAGGCGACCTCAAGCCCCCAGGAGCGGCCGGCCTCTGCGCACAGCCGCGCACAGGCCTCGGCGATGCCAAGGCGGTCGAGCTCGGCGGGGCGAAGCCCTTGGCAGATTTCGCGTAGTTCGCTGATCGCGCGGTCAAGCAGGGCGGTCGCGCGGGCCGAATCGCCGCCGCCTGCGAGGCCGCAGTAGAGCTTCGCCGCGGCAAGATCCTGCGCGACGGCATCGTGGAGCTCCCGGGAAATGCGGAGACGCTCGCCCTCCTGGGCAGAAATGAGCGCGCGCGCAAGGGCACGGTTTCGCTCGTCTTCGATCCGGGCCATGCGGAGCCTTCGTTCCAGGGCAAGAAACCCGACGCCCGCGGCGACCAGGATAGCGATCAGCACGGCAAAGGAGCGGCGGGACGCCTCGAGCCGTTCGCGCGAGTAGTCGCCGACACGGACCGCCATCGCCCCAAGGTACTGGTCAAGGAGAAAGGCCGCCCGCGCGGCATTGGGGTCGCTCTTCCGCTCGGCCGTCTCAAGGAGCTCGAAGGCCGTCTCAAGCCGGGCCGCAAGGGCGGCGAACTCGGGATCGGCGCGGATCAGCCGCTTAACCGAAGGGCGCGAACGGAAGTCGCGGTATTCGCCCATGAACTCGGTTATGCCCGAAAGCCGGTCGCCGCGAAGCCCATAGCCCGCAGCGACCCCGCCCCAGCTCTCCTTGAGCCCCATGAGTCCGGCACGGTCTTCGCCAAAATCGGCCTGGGCGTCAAGGAGACTCTGTGCGAACAAGGCGAACACGAAAAGGAGGAGGAGCGCAACAGCCCCTTCCGCGAAAAGCCGCGCGGCATAGGCGCCATCGTGGGCGGGAGGAGGGGGCAGGGACGCGGCGGCAGACCGAGTAGGCGAGGCGAGGCGGGCATGCTCACCAAGGCGTAGAATCTCCATCATGGTGTAGAAAGAGTATACCCGTCTCCGCAACAAAGCGGAACGGGGAAACGCATGCCCGGCGCAGGCCCACCAAGCTCTCACTCCTCGATCGGCGCTTCATATCCGGGCGGCAGACGAGCACGAACCTCGGCGGCCGTCGCATCGAGGAGATCGAGGAGCCGCGCGACAACCGAATTCCCGGACGAAAATGGCTCCCCCGTCGCGGCTGTTGCGGCACGTTCGAGATCGGCGGCCGCCGCGGCAAGCGCATCCGCGCCGATCGCGGCCGCGCTACCCCGAAGGCGGTGCGCGATGCGCCGGATCTCGGCCCGATCCGTGGCGGCCGCCTCGAGCGCGGAGCGCCGCCCCTCCGCCTCAGCGGCAAAAATCGCCCGAAGCTCGAGGAGGAGATCTTTGTCACCACCGAGGCGCCTCATGGGCTCAGCATCCTCAAGGATCGGCACCCCTGCCCGGGAGGCGGAGGTCGGATTGGGCGCGCCTGAGGCAGGAGCCGCGGCACCAAGCTCGCGCGATGCGGGCCGCGCCACGCGGGCCAGGGCCGCCGCAAGCTCGGCAAAATCGAGCGGCTTTCCGACATAGTCGTCCATGCCCGCACGCGCACAGCTTTCTCGCGCCTCGGCGCCCGAATGCGCGGTGATCGCGATGACAGGCGTCGCGGCGCGAGAGAGCCCTGCGGCACCACCGCGTATCCGCTGCGTCGCCTCGAGGCCGTCCATCTCCGGCATTTCCACATCCATAAGCACAAGGTCGAAGGGCGCATCCGCAAGCGCCTCGATGGCCGCTGCACCCGACCCCACCCAGGTGACCCGGTGCCCCGCAGCCTCGAGCCAGCGCCGCGCAACCTTCACATTGATGGGATTATCCTCGACGAGGAGGATCGCAAGCGGCCCTGAGCCCGCAAGTGGCGCAGGGTTGCTTCGGGCGGAAGCGCGCGCCTCGTCGCCTCGATCGAAAAACGCGGTAAAGGTGAACACGCTCCCCTCGCCCGGCTTCGATTCAACCCAGATACGTCCGCCAAAGAGCCCGACAAGATTGCGGCATATGGAAAGCCCAAGCCCGGTGCCGCCGAATCTCCGGCTCACGCTTGAGTCGGCCTGGGCAAAGCTTTCGAAGATGATTCCGTGCTTGTCTTCCGGGATGCCAATACCCGAATCGCGGACAGAGACTCGCACGCCGAGGCGCCCTGGCGGAGCCTCGGGCGATGCCTCGGGCAGAAGTTCCACGGTGACGCCGCCGCGTTCGGTGAACTTAACGGCGTTGCCCACAAGGTTCATAAGCACCTGACCAAACCTAAAGGGATCGCCCGCCACGAAGCGCGGGCACTCATCCGCCACCGACAGCGCAAGCGAAAGCCCCTTGGCGGCAAAGGCGGGCCTAAAGGTCTTGAGTACCTGCGCCACCTGCGCGGGAAGGTCGAAATCGATCCGCTCAAGGCTCATCCGTCCCGCTTCGATCTTGGACAGATCGAGGATGTCATTGATGACATTAAGGAGCGTGCGCCCGGCTATGCCGACTGTCTCGAGGTTGTCACGCTGTTCCGCCGAAAGCGGGCCGCGCAGGGTAAGCTCCGTGAGGCCGATCACCGCGTTGAGCGGGGTTCTGATCTCGTGGCTCATCGCGGCAAGAAAGCTCGACTTAGCACGGTTCGCCGCGTCAGCCCGCTCGCGCGCCTCGGCGAGCGCGCGCTGCGTCGCAAGGTACTCGCTCACATCCTTCGTGATGACCACCGCATGGCTTACCTCGCCCGCGGCGTTGCGGAAGGGATTGTAGGTCACCTCAAGGTCGCGCTCCTCCGTCTCGGCGAGAAACGCAAATCGCTTACGCACGACAACGCGTTCGCCCGCAAGGCAGGCGCGAAGCGCGGGGAGGATGTTGGCCTGCGCGTTCTCCTCGCCCCACACATCGACGACGCGGCGGCCGACAATCTCTTCACGGCACCTCCCATTGGAAAGGCAAAAAGCGTCGTTCACTGCCTCATAGACGAGGTCGCGGTTGATGATGCTCATCGACTCGAGCGACGCGTTGACCATGAAGGCGTAGCGGCGCAGGACCTCCTCGCGCTCAGCAAGAGTGTGAAGCGCCCCGATCTTTTCGGTGATGTCGCTGAAAACCACAAGCGAGCCGTACCAGCGCCGCCCCGTTTCGCGGATGTCGTGCGCGGCGACGCGGTAGTAACGCCCGCCATAGGCCCACTCGGTGACTTCGCCGGCGGGAAGTATCGCGGCGGCGGGGGCGCAGAGTTCGGCAAGCTGCCGCCCCGCAAGCCCCTTTGCAGTGCGGAAGATCCGCTCCGCCTCTGCCGTCGCCCCGACAATGCAGCCCTCGGCGTCAACGCTCAGAACCGGATCACGTATCGAAGAAAACACCGCATCTTTTGCAAAGGGCACAAGATCAAAGACGTTGTAGTGCCGGAGCCCGAGCGCCATGATGAATCCCGAAAAGGCGAAGGCGATCGGTGTTGGATCATAGGCATTCTCGCGCAGGACAAACAGGACAGAGACAAAATTGACGGCCACAGGAACAAAAAACAGAGCGGTTGTATGGAGGAGCCACCGACGGATGGCGCCACGAACAAGAAAGGCCCCCCGCAGAAGTGCGACAAAGGCGCCAAGTATGAGCGCATAACTGTAGGCCGTGTGGATCCAGAACCAGGGCCCCGGCGAAGCGACAAGGCTCCCATCGGGCACAAGCGCAAGCCTTTGCCAAAAAAGCCCGTGGAACTCGTTGCTCGCCGCGACAAGGAGCGACGCAAGAGCGGGGAGCGCAACCGCCAGCACCGCGCTCAGGCCAAGCGCGCGCCGCGCCATTGCCCGCGCAAAGAGGTAGCCCCCCACCGGAACGGCGACAATGCCGCAGTACTGGAGCTTCAGAAAGACGACATGCTCACTGAAACTCTCGGCCCGGTATCCCAGAAAGCCCCAGAAACACCAGAGAAAAATCGCGAACTCAAGGAGGGCGAAGGGACGTGCGACCTCGCGCCGACTTCCGGACCAGGCGTAGGCCGCAAGAAAGACGGAGACAAGAGCGGCTGCAAGGTTGCACGCAGCAAAAAGCGCGTTGCGGTCAAGTGCGTCCATGGCGGCGCGAGGCATCCTCCCTCGTGGCGGCAAAGCGCTCCGCTCACGCTTCCAAGTGTAACAAAGCGTGAAGATTTATCCAGGCATGCAGGGCGGGGCGGCGAATTTCCGCCTGTCAGGCGGCGCCTTGCAGGCGATGCCCCTTGCCGCGGCGGCCCTCCACCGCATACCCTTCCGCCATGGAACTTGACGTGCGCGGCCCCTGGCACCTCGTTCTCGCCGATTCCGACTCGCCCGGGGGGCTCCTCCCGCAGGCCGAACTCGCGGCAATCCTCGCCGAACCTTCACGCGCCGCCGAGCCAGCCCGCTTCGCCGCGGCGGAGCTCGCCTCCTTTTTAAGCCGGCAAACCGGCCTGGCCGCTCAGGCGGGCGATGGCACAGAGCGCGAACGGCTCGTCGTCCTCGATGCGGGCCCCCAGGGTGTCGGCGCAAATCGCAGACCCCTTCGCCCCGCCTTCGCCGCGGCGAAGCGCGGCTTTGCCTGGCGGGCCTCTGAAGAGCGCATCGAAGTCCATGGCGACTCGCCTGTCGGGCTTCTTGCCGCCGTCTACGACTTCCTCGAGGCGGCGGGGGCGGCATGGCCCGCACCCGGCCCCGCCGGGGAACGCCTGCCGCCGCGCGGCTCGCTTGCGCTCTCTCGCGCGCGCGGCCGATTGGCAGAACCGCGCGTCCGACCCATCCTCATCCTCGGCCACGGCGCCTATCTTGAACGCGCCGAAGACTACCTCTTCTGGGCGGCGCGCTCTGGCTACGCGGGCGTCTTTTTCCACTATATCGAGGGTGGCATCGCCCTTGGTGCCTGTCCTGCCCACGCCTTTGCGGCGCGAAGGCCAAAGCTCGTCGCGCTAGCTTCACGCCTCGGGCTTGCCGTCGAGGAGGGCGGCCACCTCCTTTCGCGCCTCGTGCCGCGCGCACTCTTCCGCCGCGAACCAGAGCTGTTTCGCATGACGCAGGGACGACGGCGCGCCGATTGGAATTTCTGCCCTTCGAATCCCCGCGCGCTCACCATCGCCGCCAAAAACTTCGCAGCCTTTGCGCGCGATCGACCCGAGGTCGAAGTGTTCCACGTCTGGCCTGACGACCTGCCGGGCGGGGGCTGGTGCTCCTGCCCCGCCTGCTCAGGCAAAACGGGAACTAGCCCCCTTTCACCTGCGCAGGCGGCGCTCAGGGCCGCCTGTGCGCTCGCCGCGGCGCTCGACGAGGTCCGACCTGGCGCGCGGCTTTCCTTCCTCGCGTACCACGACACCGAGGACTTTGCGGGAGCCCTCGACCGGAGCGCGCCCGCCCCCGCCGCGCTTCCCCCCAATCTTACGCTCCTCTGGGCACCTCGGCGCCGCGAGTGGTCCCAGGGCGCCGGTTCAGGATCACTCAACGCGCAAAGGGCGGCCGACTTCGAGGCGGCCTGCACAGCATTCGCATCGGCGCCTGAGTCGGTCGCGGTCTTCGAGTACTATGAGGATGAACTCCTCTTCAAGGCCGCAGTCCCCCCCCTTGGTCAGACGATGGCGGCGGATATCGTCCACTATGCGCCGCGCGCCGCCTCGATCGGCGTTCTCCTCACGGGCACGCACCTCCCCCTCGCGCCGCGCCCCAATGCATGGCTTTTTCCCCGCCTCGCACGCGATTGCGGCACAGAGGAAGACTCCGCCTCCGCAAGCACCGCACTCCTTGCCCGCTGGGCGCAGGCCGCCTACGGCCCCGCCGCTACGCCGATGCTCGCGTACTGGACGGCGCTCGGGCGCGCATGGGCAGGCGAACTCGGCCTCATGCCGGGCGACACGGAGAATTTCCTGCCCACGCCGCTTTATCGCGCGGTGTCAGAGCCTCCCGCCGACTGGGGAGACCCCTGGATTGCCAGCCCCGCGCGCTTAGACGAGCTTTGCGCACAGGATGCGCAATGCTTCATGGAGCTCAAGAAAGCGGAGGCAGCCCTCGAGGCGGCAAAGGCCGCCTTCATGTCTGCGGACCTGAGGAGCGCCGCAGAAAACGACGCCATAGAAAACGGCGCCCCAAATGCGCGCACAATGCAGTGCGACGCCATACAGGGAGAAGATCGCTGCACAGCGGCTCAGAGAGCCGCTGTGTACTCAGAATGCGCCGAGTTCGCCATCGCCGCACGCAGGCTTGAGCTTGCGGCCGCCCGCCGTGCCTGTTACACACAGCTCGCCGCAGGCGAGCTTTACGCCGCGGCCGACCTTGCCCTCGTCGCACGAGCCGCCCTTTACGCGCTCAAAAAGGCGGCGCGCGCCATTCCTGATCGGCGGGGGCGGCGCAATTTCGATTTTGTCGCCTTTTTCTACTTCGACCTCCGCCTTCGCGCGATAGAGCGCCGCGTCGCGCCGCCCTTTACGCGCCTTGCCGCAAAGCTCTTCGCCTTCGCGGAACTCGCCCTGCGCGCCGCATCACTCCTCAGGCTGTGGGATGGGCCGCGGAACCGGCGTCGCGTGCGCGATCCTCGCGAACGCGGCAGCCGTGACGCTGCCTTGCGCGGTGGCCGGACGAGCGCTATGGTTTGAAGCACATGATCGAACAAGGCGCGCTTGGCAAAAAAATCGTCTTCCTCTACCCGCCTCCCGTCCTCACCGAGGTGGTCGAAGAACTCGCCCGCAGGGAATTCGAAGTCTACCTTGTGAAGGACCACATCCGCCTTCGCCGTGTCCTCGCCGCGCACCCCGAGTCCATCGTCTTCATCAACATCGACGCGGAGCTCGACGAAGCGTCCTGGGCGTCCTATGTGCGCGAGCTCCGCGCGGATGAGCGCACCGCCGGGGTCGGCGTTGGCATCATCAGCCTCAATGCAGACGAGGAGCTTGCGAAAAAATACCTCATGGACATAGGCGTGCCCTGCGGATTCATCGTGCTCAAAATCGGCGCGGCGAAAACCGTCGAAATTCTCGAAAAGACGCTCGAAGCGAACGAAGCGCGGGGACGGAGAAAATTCGTCCGCGCTAGCTGCCCGCCGGGCGCAGCCCAGGCGGCCGCGGAGCTCGACGGCGTCCAGCTCCGCGGCGAGGTGAGCGATCTTTCCGCGGCAGGCGCCGCGATCAGCTTCGAGGGCGAGCACGACCTGCGGCCCGGCACCGTGATACGGGGCCTTCAGCTTAGTCTCAAAGGCGTACGCCTCAGCGTCGATGGCTTTATCGCCGCGCGGCGCGAGGGCGCGGAGAGGCCCATCCACGTCGTCATGTTCTCGCCCTCATCGCTCGACGAGACAAAGCGCGAAAAACTCAAAACCACGGTCTTCAAGATCAACCAGGCAGCGATGGATCGCCTCATCGAAACCGCATAACGCGAAAATCAGACCTGGCCCGCCCTTACGCACACTTTGTGCGCACATTGCGAGCAATACTTTGTGCTAAAGCCTTTGTGCTTAAGCCCGCGGCCCGGGGCGCAGGAGGCTCACCGCGGACAGGCGGGCAGATAGACGCGGAATTCGGCACCAGCGCCGGGACGCGAATCCACCTCGACAAAACCGCCCCTGCGCTTTGCGATATTGTAGACAATCGAAAGCCCGAGCCCCGATGACTTTCCGTTCTCCTTTGTGGTGAAAAAGGGGTCGAAGATCCGGCGTGCCACGTCCTCGCTGATGCCGACGCCCTCGTCGCGCACGGAAATGCACCAGAATCCGGATATAGCATCACCCCCAGCCTCTGTAGCGCGAAGAAGGCACGCTTCGGCACGGCGAAGCGAAACGCACACGCTGCCGCCGCGCGCCTCTCCCGGCGCCCGCATCGATGTCATAGCTTCGCCAGCATTAAGAAGCAGATTGATCACCATGCGTTCCACCTCGGCCCCTTCCGCAAGAGCGACCGCCTCCTCGTCAAGCGGACCTATGTCGAGCGTCACAGAGGGATCGAGGCTGTTTTGCGTGAGCTTCGCCGCACGCCGCACGGCATCGGCGAGAACCACGGGCCGCGCCCCGGAGGCGTGCCTGCGCGCAATGTCGAGGAGCTGTCGAGCAAGCTCGACAGCCCGCGCGGCCGAGGCGTCGACGAGCCCGAGCCCGCCTGAAAGCTCTTCGGCGCGTACATAGCTTTTGTCCTCGATGCCGAGCCGCAAAAGCGAAACCGTGCCGCGAACGCCGGTGAGGATGTTGTTGAAGTCGTGCGCAAGACCGGCGGCAAGGGTGCCCACCGCCTCGAAGCGTTGCGCGTCGTCAAGACGCCGTAGCTCCTCCATGCGCGCCGCTTCCGCGCGCTTTTCCGCAGTCACATCGCGCACGATTGCCGCGATGATGTCGCCGCCCGCCGAGAGCGGAATGACAAAGGTTGCGGACTGGAGATATTTTCCGACGCCTGCGCGGTCAAGAATCCGGTACTCGGAGAGCCGCGACCCCCAGGGCCGGTGCTCGCCTGAAAGCGCGGAGCGCACCTCGGCTTCGAGCATGCGGGAGAGTGCGGCGCGATCCGGAACGTCCGCGAATTCCGCCTGCACCTCCCAGACAGGCCTTCCGAGAGCCTCTGCGGCGGCCAATCCCGTCACGCGCTCCATCGAGCAGCTCCAGGCGACAAGTTTCCCCTTGCCATCGGTGATGGCAATGCCATCGAGGCTGTGCTCCATGAAGGCGTCGAAGAGGCGACCCATGTCGGCAAGCCTGGATTCCGCGGCCACGCGTCGTTCGATCTCCTCATGGAGCGGCGCGAAAAAGCCGTAGCGCGTCATCGCGACGCGCATACCCAGCGCCCAGATGAGTATCCACAGTATGCCAAGATTCGGAACGTCGACGCCAAGGGCGGGCGCAAGCGTATCGGTTCCGAAGCCGAGCAAGACGGGCGCGGCGAATGAAGCAGCAATGATCGAGAAGCGCCGCCGCTTGAGTGCATCGACGCTTCGTGCGCGGGCGCGGAGAAGCAGTGCAAGGCCGCCCGCCACATAGACGGCGTAGTACGCGAAGAAAAGCCAGTACGACCAGTCCCCGCGATAGGTCGGCATCCAGTAGCCGCCCCGGTGCACAAAACCCGTGAAGCGGTAGCTGTTCGACAGCCAGGTCATAAGGATCGCGGGCGTATAAATCGCAAGGATGCGCGGCACGCGGAGATGAGGCGGTGCAGGCAGCGCCGCGATGAGCGCGCAAAAATGGAACGCCAGCGCAAAACAGAGGTGCCAGGTCGGCGCAAAGGCAAGCTGCCAGGGCAGGGCTTCTTCGGGACTCCGCGCCCCATAGATGAAAGCCGCGGCGAAAGCCCAAAGCGCAAGATCGAGGTCGAGCGCGAAGGCGAGCTGATTGATGTGGGCGCGCCGATTGATGATGAGCACCTTGATGCCCGAGCCAAGGTAGGCGGCGGTGGCGAAGAGCGAGAGCGCCGAGAGGAGGTTCATCGCTTCCTCATCATCGGCGGTGGCGGCGGCGCCATAAAGCGCAACCCGCGCAACCCTTGGCGGATTCGTGTGTCTACAAGGGCAGAAACGGAGGACCTCGTGACCGATACACCCGCTTTTTCGACGCCGAATGAACGGCGCTACTCCCGGCCCGAAGAGCTCGCCAATGCCGCGAGTCACGGCATTGGCGCCTTGCTTTCGGCCTTGGCCGCCTGGGTCCTCGTGGCGGCGGCCATAAAAAGCGGCGCGCCGCTCGCCGTCGCCGCCTATGCGATTTTCGGCGCCTCGCTCATTCTGCTCTTCACCGCCTCGACCGTCTACCACGCGGCACACGATCCCGTCGCGAAAAAGCGCCTTGAGGTGCTCGACCACGCCTCGATCTACGTCCTCATTGCGGGCACCTATTCCGCCTTTTGCCTCACCGCGCTCCGCGGCGCACTCGGATGGACGATTTTCGCGCTCGAATGGGCGCTTGCGCTCGGTGGCGCCATCCTCAAGATTTTTTTCGTAAATCGCTTCCGCGTCCTTTCGACGCTCGGCTACGTTGCGATGGGCTGGATCATCGTTATCGCAATCAAGCCGCTCAAGGCCGCCCTTCCGCCCACATCGCTCAGCCTCCTCGTCGCAGGCGGCATCGCCTACACCGCGGGCGCGGTTTTCTACCTCGCGAAGCGCATACCCTGGTTCCACCCCCTCTGGCACCTCTTCGTGCTCGCAGGCGCCGCCTGCCACGTCTGTTCGGCGCTCGCCGCACTGGCCTAGCGCAGGCGCTCCGGACGTCTTTCCTTAGGAAAATCGCGCCTTAAGGCGTTTTACCTCGGCGCCTGGCGCCCGGGCGCCTTGATTGTCGCCCGCGCGCATAGCAATATTGAAAGCCGGGAGGGACGCATGCACGACCCCGAGCGCGCCGCCGACATGGACGATCTCATACGGCTTTCGGTTTTTTCCTCGATTGGCACGAGCATCGTGGCGGAAAACAGCATCCGCGGTGTCCTCGACCGCGTGCTCGAGCAGGTGGGAGCATTTTTCGGACCGCTCAACTGGTCGGTGCTCCTCGTCGACGCAGAGCGCGACGAACTCGTCTTTAGCGTCGTGGTAGGACGGGCCGCGGACGATCTCCGCGGCAAGCGCATCCCGATCGGCGAGGGTGTGGCTGGTTGGGTTGCGCGGCGCGGCCTTCCCGCCGTCGTGGAGGACGTTAGGAGCGACGCGCGCTTCTCTCGACGCGCTGACGGGCTTTCGGGCTTCGAAACAAAAAGCATCATCGCCGTTCCGCTCCGGGCCGGCGACCGCGTCTTCGGCGTTATCGAGCTTATCAACCGACTCGACGGCGGAAGCTTCTCCGCCTACGACATGCGCGTCCTCTCAACCATCGCCGACTTCGCGGCGATCGCCATCGAAAAGTGCTACTACCTCGCCGAAGCGCGGCGTCTTTCTGAGCTTGACTACCTCACGGGCGTCCTCAACCGCCGCGGCCTGCGCAAGATCATCGAACGCGAATGCGCGCGGCGCAAGCGGTACTCAGGAGACCTTTCCGTCGTCGTCGCGGATGTCGACGCCTTCAAGCGCATCAACGACGAGCACGGACATGCGGCGGGGGACGAGGTGCTCAAAACGGTCGCCCGCGTCCTTGCGCGCGAAGCGCGCGAAGCCGACGCGGTCGCGCGCTTCGGCGGCGACGAGTTCGTCGTCGTCATGCCGCAGACGGGGCCCGAGGACGCGGAAATCGCGCGTGCGCGTTTCCAGGCTGCCCTCGACAAGGAGGGCGCCGCCCACGTCGTGCCCTTCTCCGTCACCCTCGGCGCGCACAGCGCCGCGGAAGCCGACTTCGACGAGCTTTTCCGCGAATCGGACCGCGACCTTTATAGGCGAAAGTCGGCGCACCCCCTCGCAATCGGCGAAAATCTCCTCGCCGCCTTGGACGACGAGGCGCGCCGTGCGGCCCAAGACTCAGGCGGCGAAACGGGCGAATAAGCTCGCCCTCAGCTTACGGCGCCACTTGCTCGGGGATCACGCCCGAAAAAGAGCACAAGCTCCTCGTAGACGGCCGGATATTCGGCCGCGAGTACGAAAGGTTGCTCGAAAAAATATTCGCACGAGACGGCAAAAAATTCGTCGGGCGACTGTGCAGCATAGGGGTCGAGGCGCGGCCCTCCCGGACGGCGGAGCTTGCCGCGGCGCGGCTTTCGCGCCGCAGGCGTTTCAAGGCGGGCGCGAAGATCCTCGAAGGCCTCGCCAAAGGCGCGGCGCCAGGCGCCGCGGTCCATGCCGCGCGCAAGCGGCGGAACGCCGTCGTACTCGCCATCGCGCCCGTCGAGCTTGTGCGCCATTTCGTGGATCACCACATTGTAACCATCGCCCCACCCCGAGGCCTCCACATCGGCGCGCGAAAGCGCAACCGGCCCGAGGTCGAAGGCCTCGCCCGCAAGCTCATCATCGTATTCGTGGATAACCCCCGCTTCGTCGCACTCACGCTTGTGCACGCGATACTCGCGGGCGGTTACGATGATCGTCGAAAACCCGCGATACCAATCGAGCCCCTCGGCGAGTCCGATAAGGGGCAGCGCGGCCTGGGCGGCGACCGACACGCGGAATTCATCGTCGAGCTCAAGCCCCCCCACGGGATGGAAGCGCTTTTCGACGAGAAATGCGGTCGTAAGCGCGCGGAGCCGCGCGACCTCGGCTACAGAAAGTCCGCGGAAAATGCGATGTTCACCGAGTGCCCACGCCCAGAGCTCATCAGAGATCGGATGCTCGACGAGTGCGCGCTGCCTGCGCTTTTCGCGGAGATGGAACAATATGCCCATGGTGGAGCGAGCATAGCCCCTCCGCCAGCTTTCGTCGAGAGCGCGGCCTACGCGGTCCGCGTACGCGGCTCGCGCACGCGAACGCGAGCCACATGAGGGGTCGCGCTTGGTTTTTTTGCAGTCTCCGTGATAGGCTTTTTCCATGCGGCCCTCCTGCGCCCCGCCATGGGGGCAGGGGCCCCATCCTTCTCGCCCAAAGGGGAGACACATGACCATGAAGCCCGCGTTGTTCCTAGCGGCGTTCATCGCCCTCGGGCTAGGCGCCTTTGCCCAGACCGCTTCCGACCCTTCCGAAGACTATGTGCTTCAAAAAGCGCGCGAGCGCTATGCGGCCGAACATGGGAGCGCCGCCTCCGAAAACCGCCCGGCCTCCGCCCCGGCCGCAGGTGGCTACAACGAGGCGGAGGGGCGCGATGCGCCCTTTTACCCCTTCCTCATCGAGGTCATTCCCGGTATCTCGGGGATATTCGGCGACTTCGACGTCGGCATCCAGCTCGGCGCCGTGACGGCGAGCGCGCGCAAAGTGCAAGGCTTCCAGATCGCCGGCGTTTCCGCGCATGCACGCAGCGTCGAGGGCTTCCAGGCGGCCGGTGGTTTCGCCACCTCAGACACGGGCGTCGAAGGCTTCCAGGGCGCCGGCGTATTCGCAACCGCAAACGGCACCGTCCAGGGCTTCCAGGGGGCAGGCGTCTTCGCCACCGTCCAGGGAGCGCTTGATGGCTACCAGGGTGCGGGCGTCTTCGCGACGGCATCCGGCGGGGTGAGCGGCGTCCAACACGCAGGCGTTTTCTGCGTCTCTGGCGGCGACGTCGATGGCCTGCAACTGGCCGGCGTCTTCACCATCGCCGAGGGCGACCTGGCTGGCGTCCAAGTCGCACCGATATACAACCAAGCCCGCAAAGTGGAGGGGCTGCAAATCGGCCTCGTCAACGTGGCGGAGGATGTCGAAGACGGCATGCAGATCGGTCTTATCAACATCGCCCGCTTCGGCGTCAACGGCATTCTCGGCTACTACGAACCAGCGGTCGACGAGCTCGGCTTCGCATGGCAGAACGGCTCGCGCCACTTCTACTCGGTCTTCCGCGCCTCGGCGCCGCGCGGCGACTGGGGCCGCAGCGCCGACCACGCGGCCTGCGCCTTCGGCCTCGGAACGCGCCTCGGCGGCCGACGCGGGGAGCCCTATCTTGACCTCGAACTCTCCGCGGCCTACGCGGCGGGCCCTCTCATCAATCATTTCATCGACTGCGCCCGCGAAGGCGCGTGGAGCCGTCCGAGCCTAACGGGCCTTCCGTATCCGAGCGCCCGCGTCGCCCTCGGCACGCCGCTTTTTGGACGCCTCCAGCTCGTCGGCGGCGCCTTCATCGACTTCGACCTCCTGGATGCACCCGCACTGCCCGAGCGCTTCAAAACCGGTGCCGCTTGGTCCGACAACTGGCTGGGGCTCGGCTTCACCGCCTACACCCGCTGGTTTATCGGCCTCCGTATGTAGCGTCCCGCTCCTTGCGCGCGCGGGACGATCCACTCGAAAGCGCGCTCGAGGAGCGCTATACTAGGGTACGCAATGCTGTGGGATGGAGCGCCCGACACGCGATTCGCTCGTCCATCCTAAGGCCGCAAGGAGCTTACCGTGAAGCGCCACCTTTTCGCCTTCGTCGCCTTCGCCTCCCTCACCATCGCCGCTTTCGCAGCGGAAGGAGCACTCGTCGGCCGCATCGACTACGTCGAAGGCGGCGTAACGCTCACCCGTGCGGGCAAGCTCCTCGCCGATCCCGCCCCGGACGACCCCATCCGCTCAGGCGACCTCGTCAAAACCTCAGGCGACGGCGTTCTCGTCATCGCCCTCGACAAGGCAAGCGGGATGAGCGGAACGCTCACCGTGAGCGCCCGAAGCGCCCTCTATGTGCGCCTCGAGGCCGTAAAGGGCGAACCCCGCACCCAGATCGAATTGCTCGCAGGCTCCGTCGCCTCCAAAGTGAAGAAGCTCGGCGGCTCTCCCTCGCTCCAGGTCGGCACGGGAACAACGGTCGCGGGCGTCCGCGGCACCGAGTTCGAAGTAGCGATCTCGGTGAACGGCGCAAGCCTTGTCCTCTGTAGCGAGGGCGAAGTCGCCTGCGGCGACGGCGCGGACTCCATGCCCGTGCCCGCAGGCAAGGCGGTGGAAAAGCGCGAAGGCGAGCGCCTCCGCTACATCCCCGTCCAAATTTCCTCGATCAAGCAGTTCCGCGCAAAATGGCTTGCGGACGAGGTCGCCGCCTTCCGCGCCGAACCCCTACGCGCCCTCGCCGACTACGAAAAGCGTTACAACGACCTCCTCGGCCGCTTCAACGCCGCCTTTGAACCCTTCCAGCGGCACGAAGTCCTGCGCAAGTGGCTCGAAGAGGATCGCGCCGGCGTGAAATCCCGGCCCCTCGATCCCGCCGTTATGCGCGAAAAAAAGGCCATCGCGGGCGATCTCCTGGCCATCCGCAAGGTACTCGTCGTCTTCGAACGCGTTTACTACCGTCTCGAAGAGGTGCAGGCGCTCGTCGAAGGGACGCCGCTCGAACGCCGCGAACTCAGGCCCGGACTCCTTGCAAGCGAATTCCTCCGCCGGGTGCGCGACGAGCGCGAAGGGCTTGCCCGGCGCGTCGCGCTCTTCCGCTATGGAGAACTCCTCTATTCGCTCCGGAATGGTGGCGGGGCGGGACTCCCGGGGAGCCAGGGCGGCGACGAATTTTTCGGAAGCGATGAGGAGTTTTTTGGAACTTCGGACTTTTAAGCCTGGCGCCGTGTGCGGCGGACTTTTTCCTTAAGGCCGCGTAAGGGCACCCTTTACGCAAGGCCGCCAGGGCCGCTATCATCGGCTTCGCGGAGTCCTACGGCACGCCCCGCGGAAGGGACGGCATGGCCGGGAACATCCGCGTTGGAGGTTCCCATGACGACCGTCCTTTCCCTCGGCGGCTCCATCGTCGCTCCCGAAGGCCCCGACCCCGCCTTCCTTGCCGCCTTCCGCGCCCTTGTCGAGCGCCACCTCGCCGCCGATCCCTCACGACGCCTCGTCCTCGTCGTCAGGGGGGGCGGTCCCGCCCGCCTGTGGCAAAAGGCCTTCCGCGAGGCGGCGGGGGCCCTCCTCGATCGCCCCGAAGAAGCCGCTACGGCCCAGGACTGGATCGGCGTAATGGCGACCCGCCTCAACGCGGAGCTGGTCCGCGCCCTCATGGGCAGCCTCGCGCCTCAGCCGGTCGTCACCGACCCCACCGCCGTCGAGCTCTTCATGGGCCGCGTCCTCGTTGCCGCGGGCTGGAAGCCCGGCTGGTCGACCGACTACGACGCGGTGCTCCTGGCCGAACGCTTTGGCGCGGAGGAAGTCGTCAACCTGTCGAACATCGAAAAGGTCTATACCGCCGATCCGCGAAAGGATCCGTCCGCCCGCCCCCTCGACACAATCTCCTGGGCCGAGTTCCGCAAGCTTGTCGGCGAAGAGTGGACCCCCGGCGCCAACGCGCCCTTTGACCCCATCGCCTCGCGCCGCGCCGCCGAAATCAAACTCCGCGTCGTCTGCGCTGCCGGCCGCGATCTTGGGAACCTCGAAGCCCTCCTCGAAGGACGCCCCTTCGTGGGGACGACGATCGGCCCCGACTGATCAGGGCCCGCCGCTCTTCCCAGACGCCTCATCGAGCCGGGCAAGGAGACTCTGCCAGCGCGTAGCTTCCGCATCCCTCCCTAATTCGGCGGCGAGCTCGGCAAGAGCGGCAAGCGCCTTTCTGACCCCATCCTCCGCGTTGCAGGCGAGCGCCGTATCGAAGGACCTTCGCCAGTAGCCGTATGCCGCCGCGGGCCGCCCGAGCTTGCGCGAAAGGCTCGCCGCCGCCGCAAGATCCGCGGCGATGCCGCGGCCGTTTTCCGCCGCCTTGTCCGCCGCAAGCGCGGCAAGCGCCTCTTCAAGTGCCTTATCGAGCGCCCCTTCCTTCGCAAGGATGCCTGCGAGCACATAATGATTCGCCGCGAGCTCGGTAAAACGCTTAAGTTTTTGATTTATTGCCTGTGCGCGCGCAAGGTCGGTCTTCGCTTCGACCGCACGGCCAAGTGCCACTTTAGCGGTCGCCGCGTCGTGGAGCGCTACCGCGAGCACATCCTCGTCGCCGGATGCGAGGACAATCGCCTCTTCGAAGAGCGAAAGCGCCGCCGTATGTTCGCCCCGCGCATAGGCAAGCTCGCCGAGACCGGCCTTGCCAAGCGCCGCCACTGCACGCAACCCCGCAAGATCCGCGTACACGAGCGCTTCGCGGAACTCGCGCTCGGCGTCCTCGCGCGCACCCGCGGCAAGGTACGCCCGGGCAAGCGAGGCACGCGTCTTCGCCGCGCCGTCGAGGTTGTCCACCTTCGCGTTGGACGACAGCGCCTCGCGGTAGAACTTCACCGCCGCCTCATAGTCGCCGCGCGCAAGAAAGCCATCTGCAAGGCGCGCGTAATCGGCGGCCTCATTGCGAATCGCATAACTTTCCGCCTGGTTCTTCGGCGAGGAGGAACACGCGGCTAGTGACATCGCGAACGTCACCGCGAGCGCGCAAACTACGAACACGTGCGCATGCGGCACGCACCTCACACCGCCCGATCGAGTCAGCCCTCGCATTTAGAATTCCCCCTCGCGCAGACTCTGATAGAGAGGCGTCTGGTCCTTTCGCTCCGGGATGCCGCCTTTGAGGAGCGGGTTGTTCTTGAGTCCCTCAAGCACGTCCTGCGCCTGCCTAATCGCGGTGCGTGTCTCCTCAAGCGTCGCCGCGACGGTGGGCATCTGTGTGTTGAGCGTCGTCGTCATCGCCTGGATGTTTTTGAGCGTCCGCTGTATCTCCGCGACACTCCCAAGAATGCTGTTGTAAAGCGCATTTTTGTCATCAAGGAGTGTCTTGACCGAACCCTTTGGATCGAGAAGGCGCGGTACAAGGCCCGTCGGATCGCGCAGGGCAGCCGTCGTGTCCTCAAGGTTGCGCGTTATGCGTTCGAGCGATGCGGCAAGGTCGTTGGCCTTGGAGACGATGGCCTCCGCGTCGCCCCGGACACCACCGACAAGCGCCTCGACACCGGCGACCGTATCGGCGGCGTCTTCGATCATGCGCCCGAGCGGGCCCGAGCTCTGCCCCGCGAGTGCCCGGTTCACCTCGGTGAGCGTCCGATTCACCGTCACGACCGTCTTATTGAGGTTTTCGATAAGCGGATTGATGTTTCCGAGGAGGCGGGTGACGGTATCGTCCTTGACAGGGATGTCGACAAGCTCCTGTTCGATAAGCGCCTCACCTTCAGGAGAGTTTGCAGTCGCGACAAAGGCGCCTTCCTCGAGAATCTCCTCGCCCTTCCCCGGGTGAAAGAGGAGCTGCGAACCGAGGCCGATCGGCGAGGTGACGAGTTCGAGGAGCGAATTGACCTTCGCCTTGCCGTAGTAGCTGTCGTAGATCGAAAACTCCACGTCAACCTCGTTGTCCTCATTGAGGCGGATTCGATCTATCTTGCCGATCTGAAAGCCTTTGAGCATGATCGGCGTCCCTGGCGCAATCCCGGCGGCCGAACCAAAGCGCGAGACGAAGCGATAGTCCTTCGCAAACCACCGCTGATTCGCCCCGAGCACGATCACGCTCGCCACGAGGAAAAGCGCGGCAAGAACGACGAAAATGCCGACGATGCGGTCCGCGTACTTGATCCTGAACTTCATGCCTTCTCCTCGTCAGAGCGGCCGCCCCGCCCGGCCGCCCCGTCGTCGCCCTCGGCGGTCGGCTCTTCAGGCGGCGCATCGAGGGAATCTGCGAGCGCGGCCGCCCATGCCTCAAGGAGGGCGGCGCCCCCTTCCGCAGTTTTTTTTCGCGTCTTGAGCCGCCCCGCAACGCCCCGGAGCGCAGGGTCCTGCCAGAGCGAGGCCTCCGCGTAGGGCCCGAAAGCGAGGAGGCGCCCGCCCGAGAGCACGCCGAGGGCGTCCGCGAAGCGGTACGCGAGTTCCGAACTCCCCGTGACGATAGCGATCGTGCGGCGCCGCGCCTTAAGCTGGTCGATGATGGAGTACACGCGATCCGCGGACTCCTCATCAAGGTAGGCCGCAGGTTCGTCCAGAAACAGGAGCTCGGGATCGAGCACTAGGGCTCGTGCAAGACCAATAAGCCGACTTTCTCCCGTGGAGAGTTCCGCGGGTCGCGCCGAAAGACTCTCGCGGAAACCGACCGTCTCCGCCGCACGAAAAACCGCGCGCTCCACCTCAGCCTCGCCCGCAAGCGGCTCATGGAGGCGGTACGGCAGAGCGAGATTGTCGTAGAGGCTCTGGTTCGCCCAGAGGGCGGCATCCTGAAAGACAAAGCCGTAGCTACGGTGAAATGCCCGCTCCTCGGCGCGCGTCATGCGCGCCACATCCTTGCCGCGGAACAGCACCGCGCCTGAATCGGGGATCACGATGCCCGCCGCAGTCTTAAGGAGGCTCGACTTGCCCGAACCCGCACCACCCATGAAAACGCTCGTCTCGCCCTCGCCAAGGGCGAAACTCACATCCTCGAGTATGCAAAATCCCCCGCGCGTCGCGCTGACACCCCTGAGTTCGATGACCGGCACCGTCTCGCCCATGCTCAGCCTAAATACTGCGCCGCGGTCACCGCAGCGTCCGCCAGGATGATGAGTATAAAGCTCGCGCCCACGGCGCGGATGCCGGCGACGGGAATCTCGGTGCTCGCCCGCTCCACTGCGAAGCCGCGATGGATCGACACCGAGGCGATGATCAGCCCGAAGATCAAACTCTTAAGCAGTCCCGACATAAGATCGCGCACGGTAAGCACGGCGACGAGATTGCGCAGGTACTCTGCGAGCGCGACGGGCTTGAGTACCTGCATGATTGCAAAAGAACCCAAGAGGCCGAAAAGGTTGAAATAGATCGAAAGCACGAGCATGGAGACGACCACGCCGATGAGCCGAGGCGCACCGAGGTAGGACAGGGGGTTCACGCCGACAGCGACGTAGGCCTCAATCTCGTGGTTGACCACCATACCCCCGAGTTCGGTGGCGATCGCCGTACCCGAACGCGCAGTGACGATGAAGGCGGTGAGGAGGGGCCCAAGCTCGCGCGTAATAACGATGATGAGGAGCGTGTACATGAGCTTTCCCTGTCCGAATTCGGCAAGGAGCGAGGCGCCGATCAGGTTGATCGCGACGCCGATCGCCATCGCAAGGACGGCGGAGATGCGAAGCGCCTCGTAGCCGGTGAAGAGTATCTGCATGACCAGGACGCGGTAGCCAACCTGCCGTCTGCGAAAAAAGAGGACGGACTCCTTAAGAAGACTGTAGAAAAAGCCAAGGCCGTACAGGATCTCCCCCGCCCGCCTCCGCACGGACTCGCCGATGCGCCTGAGCATGCCCGTCCTCTCCCCGCACGCGTCGCAGTCTTGCGCGCCTTTTATTATCGGCCGCGGCCCTTCGTGGCTCAAGGCCACGTCGTGGCTCAAGGCCACGTCGTGGTTCAAGGCCGCTTGCCGCAACGCGAGCTCCCGCATATGCTGGCACAGACCATGAAGACTACAAAACGCTCGCACTCCTCCCTTGGCGCGGAAGCGCTTCTTCTTCTCACCGCCGCGATTTGGGGCTTCGCCTTTGTCGCCCAGCGGGTCGGCATGGCAAGCATCGGCCCCTTCGCCTTCAACGCTCTCCGCTTCGCCCTCGGCGCGCTCTCGCTCCTCCCGCTCTACCTTGTCACACGGCGCCCCGAGGGGCGCAGAGAGGCCGCAGTCCCCGGGGTGCCCACATCCCCGGACGCACCACGGTGTACCCTCCGAACCAGGCTTTTAGGCGGCATTCTTGCAGGGAGCGTCCTCTTCATGGGCGCAAGCCTCCAGCAGGCTGGCCTCGTAACAACGACAGCCGGCAACGCGGGCTTCATCACCAGCCTCTACGTCGTCTTAGTTCCCCTTCTCGGCCTGTTCGCAGGCCGGCGCGTCGGCCTCCGCGTCTGCGGAATCTGTCAACATAGTTGGCACATGATATAGCCAGATCTTTGAGAATTTTCAGGGAGGGGAGAGACCTGCGGGGGTGTATTTAGCCGCACCTCGGCGATCCTGGCATAGACCTTGGGCTTGCCGCTCCAGCGAAGGGGATTCCGGCCATGGGCGGCGGTGATCGTCTCG
>JAJUIB010000001.1 GCA_029265615.1 Spirochaetota bacterium | reverse complement strand
GAGGAGGGGTTGTCCCGCCTCGAGGTTGACGCTCTTGGTCTTGAGCGCCTCGACCGGGACATCCTCCGCGCAATCGTGAGCATCTACGGCGGGGGGCCGGTTGGCGCCGAGACCCTCGCAATTACGGTCGGAGAGGGTGTTGACAGTCTAGAGGACTATTGCGAACCCTATCTCATCCAGGCGGGACTTATCGCGCGCACGCCCCGCGGCCGCGTGGCCCTGCCCGCCGCGTATAAACATCTAGGCATGGAGCCCCCGCGTGAAGACGGACGACTTCTCTTTTGAGCTTCCCGAGGAGCTCATAGCCCAGTTCCCGGCAGAGCGCCGCGGCGAGTCTCGGCTCCTCGTGCTTGACCGCGCAACCGGCCGCGCCGAACATGCGCTCGTGCGCGAACTTGCGCGATACGTCGAGCCGGGCACGCTCATGGTGTTCAATGACTCGCGGGTCCGGAAGGCGCGCATCTACGGCGAGGCCGTCGACACAGGCGCCCGCGTGGAATTTCTCCTGCTGCGCCGCCAGGGCGTGGAACTCTGGGAGGCGTCCTGCACCAAGATGAAGCGGCAGAAGCCCGGGAGGCGATACCGTTTCCCCGAAGGTGTCGAAGCGGAAATCGTCGGGGCTTCTGCGGAGGGAGGGCGCGACGAAACGCGTCTCATACGCTTTTATCCTCCCATCGACGAATCATGGCTCGAGCGGGTGGGGCATATCCCGCTCCCTCCCTACATCCGGCGCGAGGATGCGCCAGCCGACGCGGAGCGCTATCAGACGGTTTACGCGCGGGAATCTGGCTCCGCCGCCTGTCCGACGGCCGGCTTGCATTTTACCGAGGAGCTCCTCGCCGCGCTTGACGAACGCGGCGTGGAGCGCGCCTTTGTCACGCTCCATGTTGGCCTTGGTACCTTTCTGCCGGTCCGTTCCGAAGAGGTCGAAGCGCACGCCATGCACGAAGAGGAATACACGGTGCCTCAGGCGACGGTACAGGCGGTCATGCGGGCCAAGGCCGAAGGGCGCCCCATACTCGCCGTCGGTACGACGAGCGTGCGCACGCTGGAATCAGCCTGGCGCAAAGAGGGTGAGAACGGCCCCGCAGGCCTTTGCGCCGGCCCAGGAAGCACACGCATCTTTATCTACCCCGGGTACCGTTTCAAGGTGGTGGATCGGCTTTTTACAAACTTCCACACCCCTAAGTCCACCCTCCTCATGCTTGTCGCCGCCTTTGCAGGTCGCGAGCGAATCCTCGCTGCCTACGAGGAGGCGGTGCGCGCCCGCTACCGCTTTTTCAGCTACGGCGACGCAATGTTGATCCGCTAGCGGCTGCGTCAGGCAGTTCCTAGTAGCGTCCGCCATCCATTTTTTCAAAAGCCGCCCGAACCCGCTCGAGACGAGAAAGCTCGTCGGCGATGATGTCGGCATAGTCGAGAGTTCCTTCGCTGATGCGGTAGGCCTCGTCAATCCAATACTGTACCTCGTCGAGCTGGACAAAGCGCATCGTCATTGCCTTTGCGGCGAGGTCTTTCGCCTCTTTCCAGTAGGCGAGGGCGGCGCGATAGGCGCTTTCGGCAATTTTCAGGCTTTCGAGGTTCTGGTCTTTCCATGGTGCATTATAGAAATAGGCGACGCGTTTGTCGTACTTCGAGCCAAGGACCAGGTGTTGTTCGATGAGCTTGAGCGAGAGGTGCATCTCAAAGAGGTAGCGGTAGCGCTCCCACTGCCGCTCGTTTTCGATCTTCGCGAGTGCGTAGAGTGGATTGCAGAAGGGCGCTTTCTTGGCCTGTTCAAGCCAGTAGATGTTTTCGATCGCGTCATCGGGGTATTGGATGTAATGTTGGTGGTAGAGCTTGTAGAACTGCTCCTTGTAGTAGACCGTATAGGCGCCAGCGCCGAGTGCGGCTACGAGGAAGAAGACGGCAAGATAGAGGCGCCTAGATCGCGTCATGGCCCTATTATCGGCGCTACTCGAAACCTTTTTGCGGGAAAACGGTTTCTATGCCGAAAGCGACGCGCCGAGGGCCTGGCCCACAGCCGCCGCGACCTGTGCCCACACCTCGTCGACGGATTGTGATGCGTCGATGCGGACGATCGTGAGAGGGGAGCGCGCGTATTCGGCGAGAACCTCTTCGTAGGCCTTCCGCACACGTTCCTGAAAGGCGCGGTGCTCAAAGATGTCCCGCTCGCCCCGTCGCTCGACGCGGGCCATGGAGAGCTCGACATCCAGGTCGAAATAGAGGAGGAGCTCGGGAAGAGGGAAGTCGGCGTTGAGGAGCCTCGGCAGGGCGGGGCCGCAGGTCAGGCCCTGGTAGGCGAGACTCGAAAAGAGATAGCGGTCCGATATGACCGTCTCGCCGCGGCCCAAGCGTTCGAGTATGCCGCCTGGGCCGTAGAGATGTTCGTGGCGGTCCGCGGAGTAGAGCCGTGCGAGGGTTTCGGGCCTCGCGTCTACCTCGCCCTTGAGCACCTGCCGAACAAAGCGGCCAGTCGGGAGGGAGGTCGGCTCATAGGTTGCCCAGTGCGCGATACCCGTTTGGCCGAGCGCCTCGTCGAGGCGGCGGAGCTGGGTGGTGGTTCCCGCGCCGTCGAGTCCTTCAAGGACGATAAAACGGCGGAGCGTCGGCGTTGCGCATGTTTCCATGAGGGACGAGCATACCCAAGGGATGCTCGCAAGGGCAAGACGAGGGAATGTCCTCCGTGGTATCGTAGAGCGAGGAGTCGGTGGTAGATGTTCATGGCCCGGCGCGCACATCCTGCGGTCTCTGGCGCGATAGTCCTTATCGGCCTGGCCGTGCTTCTCTTCGCCCCTCTTGCGGAAAAACGGCTCCGTGCGGGTTTGTCGGCGGCAGCGAGTTCGGTTCTTGCCGCGATCGAACGCGATACGGGGCTGCGACTGTCGTTCGGAGCTATGAGTCCCTCCGTGCTCAGGGGCATTTCGCTTCGTCGTGTCGTGGTCGCGGACCGCCGGGGGCGGCCGATCTTCGAGGCCGATCGCGTGTTCCTGTCGTATGACCTTGCGGCGCTCGTCCGCGGCAAAGGCGAACTTGCCATCTCGGAGCTTGCGGTGTCGCGGCTTAAGGGTCGGCTTTCTCCCGAGGCCCTTGCGCATTTCGCCACGCTTGCGCGCCGCTTTTCGGGCGCGGGGCCTGCGCCCACGCCTGAACTGCCCCGTTTTGCGATCTCGGGGAGCGATGTCGATCTTGAGCTGTCGGGCTTTGCACCGTTCACCCTACGCGCCGAACTGAGATCCTTCCGTGTCGGCGGCGGCATGGCGGAGGCTGAGCTTTCGCTTGAGGGGCGCCTGCATGCGCTGATCAATAGCGATGGAGGGAGGCCCCGCGAAGGTCTCACGGTGCCCCTCGCCATAGAAGGCCGCCTTGCCCGGGATTTTTCCCGCGCGCGGCTCATGGTGCGGCTTGCGGCAGAAACCGCGGAGTTTGCGCTTTCGTCACAACGTTTCGAGTTCGCCTACGCCGATAGGGTCGCCGAACTCCGCAAGATCGAAGACAAGGCGCCAATCGATGCATTTGCGCGCTTCGACACGCGCTCGGGTGACCTTAGCGCATCGCTTGTGATGGAGGAGTTCGTGCCGCGACGGAGCCTCCGTCTTCGAGGAGCGATCGCCCGGTATGCATCCTACCTCGACATCCCGATTTCGGGGACGATGGCCTTCGAGCTTCCCTCCTTCAACATCGCAGGGGCGCGCTATGACGTCGATCTTTCTAGTGGCGCTACGGGCTTTGGCATCGCGGGGCTTGAGCGTGTCGCTGTTTCCGCCTCAGGCGACGTTGAGCGCGTCGAACTACGGAACGCCCGCATCGACACGGTCTATGGATCGGTGTCGTATCGCGGATCCTTCGGAATTCACGAGCTTGCGCCCGATGGGACGCTTGAATGCTCGCTCGCGTTTTGGGAAGGCCGCCTTCCCCTCCATGCCACGCTTAAGCTCTTAGGCGGCTCGGGACACTATGCGGCGTACGCCGACCGTGTCGAGGTTGCCGGGCTTGAATGCAGAGATTTGGCGATCGATGCCTCCTTCGACGCCTCGGGCTCAGGCTTTGCGCTTTCGCTCCGCCCGCCCGAAGCGGCTCTGCCTGAGGAGACAGCAGGCAGAGCGGGGGCGGTGACGGCCTTCTCAGGCGAGGCGACGGCCGCCGCATCCTCGCGGATACGGATCGAGGGAAGCCTTTCATCCGGATCTCCGGCTATTCTCGAACTTGCGCTCGGCCTTGAAGCGCTTGAGCTTGCACCGTTTCGCGGCATCCTGTCTATTTTTACCTCGGAGGCCGTCGCGGAAGGCCTTGCGAAGCTCCGCCTCCAAGGTGAGCTCTACGCGCAGAGCGACTTGCGGCGAATTTCCTATGCGACCAACGGATTTTCGCTGTCCTTTGCTGGTGAACCGGCCCTGCACGCGGTTTTAAGCCTTTCGGGTAGCGAGCAGGGCCTCGAGCTCAAAAAAGCAACGATTTCGGTTTCCGGCGAGGAGGTGGAGCTCTCCGGTTCCTTGGCTTTCTCCGAAGCGGGGCGCCTTGGGTTTTCTGCGCTTCTCGGCGTCGGGGAGGCCTCGTACGCTGTCTCGGGGAGCTATGCCGCGGATGCCCTCTTTATTCAGGGCGATTATGGCCTTGAGCTACGAGCCCGGTTTTTGGGGAGCACCACCTATCTTGCGGCGCGGGCGCGTGAGCTTCCTCTGCCCTTGACGGCCTGCCCTTTAAGCCTGAGCTTTGAGCTCGACGGCAGGTACAAGGATCCCGAGGACTGGAGCCTCCTTGTCGCCGCGCTTGAAGCGCGAGCGCTTCAAGCGGGATCCATAAGCCCCGCGGCAATCGAGATCCCGCGCCTGCGGCTCGCAGGGCGCTTGGGACCCCAGGGCGGGGAGCTTCCTCTCGTGGCGCTTGCCGATTCTTTTTCGAACCTGACGGGGACTGGCCGTCTTTCCTATGAACTTGGTGCACACCCACCGGCGATCTCGGTCGAGCTTGCGCTCGCATCTTTACAGGACGTTC
Source organism: Spirochaetota bacterium (assembly GCA_029265615.1). Classification (GTDB taxonomy): domain Bacteria; phylum Spirochaetota; class Spirochaetia; order Treponematales; family Rectinemataceae; genus JAEUJG01. The sequence goes on along the minus strand of JAJUIB010000001.1, from coordinate 261,733 downwards.
GGCTTCGGAGCGACGCGCAGGCGTCTAAGCCCCCCGTGGCGGTGATGCGCGAAACTGCTCCGCCAGAGGCGAGCGCATCAGATGTTTTGTCTTTGGGCCTTTCGCCCGAGAATCCGCCTGCGAGCGCCGGTGCGGAGGCCGCGGCGGGAGAACCGCGGGGCGAGCGATATACGCTGGTTGCCGCTCTTAGGGACGACAAAGTTTCGGCGCGGCTTACCGTTTTTGGCTCCCCCCTGGGACGCTTTGTTAAAGGCCCGATTGCGGGCCTAGGTCAGCTTTCAGGCCGCGTTGATGGGAGCGCATCCCTTGAGGGGAGCATCGCTTCGCCGCGGCTACGGTTTTCGGCGAGCCTTGCCGAGGGGAAGCTTGCCGACGAGAGCCTTGAACTTTCGCTTGCCGGGCGTTATGAGTCTGGCGAGCTCGCCCTCGATTCGGGCCGCATCGCATGGCGTGGCCTCGAGGCGGGAGGGATTGCGGCGAGTTTCGACACGCGAAGCCTCGCGGCCACGCTTAGGGCGCGATTCCGTACGCTCGGGGCCGAGGCGCCGCTTTCATTCTCGCTCACGGCGCGCGGCGAAGCGCTCGGGCAGCGCGAGGAGGGTGAGGCTCCGCTTTTTGCCGGCAACTACCGGATCGAAGGGAGTGTTACTGATTTTCGCTATCGGGACATGAGCCGTGCGCGCTGGCCTTTTGTCTTCGAGTCGCGTCCCGACTGGCTCTCCTTTGATGGTGGTTCGGGCGAACTTGCTCTGACGCTACGGGCCGACGGCAGATTTTTCGCGCTTGCGCGCGAGCCTTTCCCAATTCGTTTTTCCGCCCAGGGGAGGAGTGCGGGAGGCAGGCTCGAAGCGGCCCTCGAAGGTATCCACCTTGATATTCCAGGCATCCTCGGGTTGGTGGGGCCGCTTCCGTTCCGCATCGATGCGGGCGAGCTCGCAGGCAACCTCGCGGTCAGTGGCAGCTTTACCGATCCTGAATTGTCGGGTTCGCTTAGCCTTTCGGGGCTCATTGTTACCCTCTCGGAGTGGATTGCGAGCCCCATAGGCCCGGTGACCTTTCCCCTTGTCGCCGACGGCAAGCGCTTCCACGCGCTGGCCCCGCTTGTGCCGGTGGGAACGGGACGGGCAACGCTCCGCGCCGAACTCCTCCTTGACGGCTGGGTGCCCGCCGAGGTGACCGCCTCGCTCCGCGCGGTCAACGGCTATCCGCTTCCGCTCGAGGCGAGAATCCTCGGCATCTTTGCGAAAGGCTCGGCCTACGCGAATCTCGATTTTGCGTTGCGCGACGCAGTGGCGCGGCTCTCTGGTGACCTCAGACTCGAACGCGCGGACATCGTCATCAATCCAGGCCTATTCCAGCCCGAGGGCGCGATGCCCACGCCGGAGGCATACCTGGATCTCGATCTCGGAATCGGCATAGGAAGGGGTGTGCGCGTGCTTTTTCCGAGCGCGGAGCTGCCCATCGTCTCAGGCTACGCCGAGCCTTCGAGTAGGATAGACGTGGGGTATGACCAGACAACGGGGGCGCTCAGGCTCAAGGGTGTGGCCAACCTCCGCGGCGGCGATGTTTTTTACATCCAGCGCAATTTCTTTCTAAAAACTGCAAAAATCCTGTTCAACGAGAACGAAAATCGCTTTGCCCCCCTCGTGACGCTCTATGCCGAGCGCCGCGAACGCAACGATGCGGGGCCTGTGCTGGTGACGCTCCGTGCGGATAACGCGGATATTATCGACTTTAAGCCCCGCCTTGCATCCGATCCGCCCATGAGCGAGGCGGAGATAGCCGCTCTTCTCGGCGAAAGCCTTCTTGGCGTATCCGAGACGGGAGGCATCGATGTGCGGAAGGCGCTTATCGCGAGTTCCGAACTCCTCCCCCAGCTCAACGCCACCAAGGCCTTCGAATCCCGTGTCCGTTCGGCCCTCGGCCTCGACATTTTTTCGCTTCGGAGCCAGGTGGTGCAGCGCTGGCTCCTCGATGTTGCCCGCGTCGATCCTTCCACCCAGGCCGGCAGTTTTGCCTCCTATTTCGACGAAACGGAGCTCTATGCAGGCAAGTACCTGGGCGAATCGATTTTCGCCCACGGCGCCCTCAGGCTCCGCGAACCAGACCCTCTTGTCCCCTCAGGACCTTTGCGTTTAGACTCCGAGTTCGGCCTCGAATTCGACACCCCCTTTGGTCTTCTGACCTGGAGCGTCACCCCGACGGCATCGAGCTTTGAGAATCTCTACATCAGCGATCAGAGCCTAAGTCTCACTTGGAGACTCAGGTTTTGAGCGCCGTGAGGAGCACCATGAAGCGACTTCCCCTTTTCCTTGCCGCTGTCCTCGTCCTGGCCTTCGCAGCCTTCGCCGAAGAAGTTCCCGAGGACTGGTTTTGGGGCAAGCCCATTGCCGGCGTCCAGTGGGATGGCGTAAAACGCGCGGATAGGCGCGAGCTCGACGGTGCTATGCGCCCCTTCCTCGGTAAGGCTTTTACCGAGGAACTCTGGGTCGAGCTCCAGGCGCGCGTCTACGAACTGGACTGGTTCGAGCCCGAAACGATCCGTTCCGCCGCCTTCCCCGCCGACGAAGGCCGTTCGAAGGTCGTCATAAAATTCACGGTCGTCGAGAAGCCCGCAGTCGATGCGGTCCGTGTCGTAGGCAACGCGGGGCTCCGCTCCGCTGATATCCTCGACGCTGTGAAGACGAAGACGGGCGATATCTACAACGCCTCCAAGGTCAAGATTGACGAGCTTGCGGTGCGGCGCCTCTATCTCGAGAAGGGCTATCCCGACGCACAGGTCAGCTCATCGACGCAGAGCTCGCCTTCGGGCGGCGTTACCGTGCTCTTTTCGGTTGTTGAGGGCTCTCAGGTCGCCGTCAAGGAAATCCGCTTTACGGGCAACGTCGCCTTCAGTTCGCAGACGCTCAAGTCGAAGCTTTCGCTCAAGGAAGCGGGACTTTTCCAGGCGGGCGCCTTCCAGGACCTCAAACTCGAGGAAGACCGGCAAAAAATCGCGGCCTACTACCGGGAGCGGGGCTACGTCGACGCGGATGTCGTCGACGTGCTCCGGGAAACCTTGCGGGACGAGAAGGCGGGTAAAAACTGGCTCATCCTCACGTTCGCGATTAAGGAGGGCCGCCAGTGGGGCTACGGCGGCATGAGCTTCGAAGGCAACAAGGTGTTTTCAACCGAGAAGCTGTCTTCGCTCGTTTACCAGAAGCCGGGCTCCGTCCTCAACGCGACGAAACTCCAGCAGGACAAGGCGCGCATTGCCGACCTCTACTACGAGAACGGCTACATATTCAACAACATCGATCTGGTCGAGCGCCGCGATGAGGAGCGTTTTGTCATCTCCTACACGATCCGCATCGTCGAGCGCGATCGCGCCCACATCGAAAGCATCTCGTTCAAGGGGCTCAAAAAGACCAAGGAGCATGTCGTCGCCCGCGAGCTTCCGCTCGAAGTCGGCGACATCTTCTCTAAGGCCAAGATCATCGAAGGGCTACGAAGTCTTTACAATACGCAGTATTTCTCCGCGATCGAACCCGAAATGCTCCCCGGCAGCGCCGAGAACCTCATGGATCTTGTCCTCAACTTCGAGGAGCAGAGTACGGCGGACATTCAGTTCGGCGTGACGCTCTCGGGACTCGGCGTGCCGGGCAATTTCCCCATCTCGGGACTCATCAAGTGGAACGACAAAAACTTCCTTGGCAATGGCCAGACCTTCGGCGTTGAGTTCAACGCCTCGCCGACCACTCAGGATCTTTCTTTCTCCTTCCTCGACAAATGGCTTTTCGGAAAGCGTATCTCAGGCGGGCTTGACCTTTCGTTTGTCCACAAGCGCCTGTCGATCGCTCAGGACATCCTCGGCCCCACCTTCGACGTCGCGGACTATGGCGTTCCCGATCCTTATACGAGCTATGAGGAGTATGTGAACGCGGGCAAGACCGTCGACGACGCATACAAGATGCCCTATGATACCTGGGACTTTACCCTCGGATTCTCAGGCGGCTACACGATGCGCACGGACATCGGCGATCTGGGGCTCGGTCTCGGCGTTTCGACCACGATCGGCACGGTGAGCTACGATGCTTCCCTCTACCGCCCCTACGACAAGGGCGTCCGAGATGCGCTCGACGTATGGGGCGTCGGCAACAAGCTCATCGGCCGCATCTATCTCAACAAGCTCGATCTCTGGTACAACCCCTCGCGCGGCTACTATGCGAGCGAGCGCTTCACTTTCGCGGGTATCTTCCCCGGCGAGACGCAGTCCTATCTCAAGACGGATACGCGGCTTGAGGGTTATGCGACACTTTTCAACATCCCCGTGTTCGAGGGCTGGAACTGGAAGTGGGTGCTCGGCGCTCACAGCGCCTTCTCCGCCATCCTGCCGAAGCCCGGTGACGCCCTTGCCACGGTGAAGCTCGCCGACGACCTCAGGATTGACGGCACTTTTGTCGGGCGCGGTTGGCGGAGCCTTTACGACAGCACCGATGGTCGGACGCTCTGGGACAACTGGCTCGAGTTGCGCATGCCGATATTCGACCAGTTCCTCTGGCTTGACGGCTTCTTCGACGCGGTCGCGCTCAGGACCGAAGGGGGCATGCTCATCCCCACCTCGGCCGCAACGGACAACGGCACCAGTTTTTCGGATCTTGCCTGGAAACATTTTGCCTTCTCTGCGGGCTTCGGGTTCCGCTTCACCATTCCGCAGTTCCCCTTCCGGTTCTATTTTGCAAAGCGCTTCACCTTCGATGGCGCCTCGATCGACTGGACGCCGGGAACCTCGACGGGGGGGCTTGACTTTGTCATCAGTATCAGCCAGCCGCTCAATTAAGGAGGTACGGCAATGAGGCGGACAGGTCGGAACGCGTTCATCATCGCTCTTGCGTTTGCGCTCGGTGCGGCGGCTGTGGCGGGTGCACAACAGATCACCCGCATTGCGGTCGTCGACCTTCAGAAGATCATCATGTCCTACGCAAAGGACGGCGCGGGCCTCCGGGAGTTCGAGGCGAAAAAGGCGCAGATTCAGACCGAGATCGACCGCATGGGCGAGGAAATCAAAAAGCTCCAGGCGCAAAAAGTCGAGGCCGAGCGGGCGGGAGACAAGCAGTCCGCGCTTAGGTTCGAATCGGAGCTCTACCGGAAAACGGAGTTCCTCAAGGAGTATGTCCGGACAAAACAGGCCGAACTTGACGATCAGGCCAAAAAGCTCGGAGCCTCGAACCAATTCGTCCAGCAGGTCTATACGCAGATCCAATCGATCGCCGAAACCGAGGGCTTTTCCCTCGTTATCAACTTGAAGAGCGCCGACTCGGTTGTAAGCGCGGTGGTGTGGTACAGCCCCATGATCGACATCACCGACAAGGTGATTCAAGCCCTCATCGGAAAGGCCCAGTAGGTCGCAAGCGTCTTTGCAGCTATAGGCCGGAGTGCGATTCCCGTGCTCCGGCCTTTGTGTCAGTTGAGAATCCGCATTTTTAGTCTTTTTTCCCGAGTGCGTCCTTAAGCGCATCGGTGAGCGTCGAGAACCGCCGCTTGTTCTCCTCGGAGATGTCCGCAAGCTCCTCGTGGGCGTCAAGGAGGAATTCCGCCGTTGCGCGGGGGCCGGCGGAGAGGCGCTCAAGCATGCGGGGGAAGGCCACTTCCTCGTTTGAGAGCTCGACGAGCTTGAGGACGCCGATCGTCTTGAGGAGGCCAAGGCAGGTCTCGTTCGCGTGAAGGAGGACGATTGGCTTCCCTACGCTCTGTTTGAAACGTTTGTTGAGGCCGACGAGAAGGCCGAGGAAGGTGGAGTCCATGTACTCGCAGGGGCCCAGATCCACGTAAACGGCCTTGGGCGCGGGTGCTGTTTCGAGTCGGGTAAAGGCGCGAGCCTTAAGTTCGGGGCAGAGGGTTGCCGTCACATGTCCCTGCGCCCTGATATAGAGGGCCTCTGCCTCTTCCTTGATGAAAATCGCCTCTTCCACGCTCGTGCTCCTTACAACCGATCTTCGCCTTGTAGCCTATCGTGGCCGCCGATATAATGCAACGGCCATGGCCGAGCGCACCCCAATGATGGATCAGTACCGGCGGGCGAAAGCCCGGCACCGGGACGCTGTGCTGTTTTTTCGCCTCGGAGACTTCTACGAAATGTTCTTCGAGGACGCGATCGAGGTGAGCGCCCTCCTCAATTTGACGCTCACGAAGCGTCAGGGCGAGCCGATGTGCGGCATTCCCTACCATGCGGCCCGCGGCTACATTGCGCGCCTTCTTAAGCTCGGGAAAAAAGTGGCCGTCTGCGAGCAGCTTTCGGAGCCAGGACAGGGGCGGGGAATCGTCGAGCGCGACGTGGTCGAGGTCATCACGCCGGGGACTGCGCTTGAGGAGGATTTTCTCGACCAGGCTACGAACAACTACCTATTCGCGCTCTGCGAGCAGCGGGGCGTTCTTGCGGCGGCCTATGTCGACGTTTCCACGGCGGAGTTCCGCGCCTTTTCCTTTGCCCCGCCCCCTGAGCAGGGCTCGGGCGCGGCGGGCGAGGGGGGCATCGCCGCGTCGAGCGCGGACGCTGAAAGGCTACGCAAGGAGCTTTACCGCCTCTCCCCCCGGGAAATGCTCATCCAGCAGCGCCTTCTCGAACGCCCCGACATCGCCGAGGCGATCGCCGAACGCGGCTCGCTCATCATAAACCGCCTGCCTGACTGGGCTTTCGACGCCGATGCCGCCACCGAGGATCTCAAACTCCGCTTCGGCCTTGCAACGCTCAAGGGCTTGGGGTTTGCCGACGGGGCGCCCGAGCTCGCGGCGGCGGCGGCGCTTCTTCGCTATGTTGATGACACCGCCAAGGCCGCCGCGCCGCATCTTCGCGAGCTTAAGCCCTACAGCGAGGAAGAATTTGCCCTTGTCGATGAATCAACCGTCAAAAACCTCGAGCTTGTGCGGAACCTCCATGACGCGGGCAAAAACTACAGCCTGCTTGAAGTGCTCGATGAAACCCGCACTGCGGCGGGCGCTCGGCTTATCCGGCAGTGGATTCTCCAGCCCCTGCGAGACAAGCAGGCGATCGAGGCGCGGCTCGATGCGGTGGAATTCCTCTACCGCGACCAGCGTCTCCTCCGCGAGCTCCGCGAGACGCTCTCGCGCGTTCTCGACGCCGAGCGCCTTGCATCGCGCATTGCGATGGACAAGGCGCATGCCAAGGACCTTCTTGCGCTCCGCGACTCGATCGCGGCCTGTGAGGCGACGCGTTCGCTTCTCGAGACTGCTAAGGCGGGCGGACTCCTCGCCTCAGGACCCAGCGCCGAGGAGCGGAAGGCTGCGCTCGGGCTTCGCGATCTTATAGGCCGCGCGATCAAGGAGGAGCCCTCGATCCTCTTGAGCGAAGGCGAGCTCATCCGCGAGGGCTATGACGCCGAACTGGACCGCCTGCGCGGCCTCAAGGAGGATTCGCGCGCCGTCCTTGAGGCCTACCTCGAGGAAGAGCGTGCCGCCTCGGGTATTGCGAACCTCCGCGTTCGCTACAACCGCATCATCGGGTACTATCTCGAGGTGTCAAAGGGCAAACTTGAAGCTGTGCCCGCGCATTTTATACGGCGTCAGTCGGTCGTAAACGGCGAGCGGTATACGACCAAGCGGCTTTCGGAGCTTGAGAGCGAGATCAACGGTGCGACCGAGCGCATCATCGAGCTCGAGCGGCGCCTCTTTCTCGAAGTGCGCGAGGCGGCCAAGGCGCTTGTTCCCGCCGTGCTCGCCTTTGCCCGTAGCGCCGCGGTTCAAGACTGCCTTGCCGCCTTTGCCTGGGCGGCGACGGTACGGGGCTATGTGCGGCCGCGTATTTTCGAGGATGGACGCCTCGTAATCGTCGAAGGCCGCCACCCCGTTGTGGAGGCCCACCTTCCCGCGGGGAGTTTTGTTCCGAATGGCGTCGAACTCGCCGCCATGCTTCCGGCGCAAGCTGAGCACGCGGCCGCCGAGCAGAATTCGGCGGCTGCGCCTTCCTTTGCCCTTATCACCGGCCCGAACATGGCGGGGAAATCGACCTTTCTTCGGCAAACGGCGCTCATCGTGCTCATGGCCCAGGCGGGTTCTTTTGTTCCTGCCCTCGAGGCGGATATCGGCTTAGTCGACCGGGTGTTTTGCCGCGTTGGAGCACAGGACAATCTTGCGCGCGGCGAGTCGACCTTTCTCGTCGAAATGCACGAGACGGCACGTATCCTCAATACTGCGACGCCGCGAAGCCTCATTGTGATGGACGAGGTCGGCCGCGGCACAAGCACGATAGACGGCCTGTCGATTGCCTGGGCGGTGAGCGAAACGCTTCTTGACCACCTGGGCGCGCGGACACTTTTTGCAACGCATTACCATGAACTTACTGCCCTTGAGCGGCCACGCCTAAAAAACCTTTCGCTTGCCGTGCTTGAGGAAGAGGGTGAGGTCGTCTTTTTGAAGCGCATCGTGCCGGGCGCGGCGGCTGGTTCCTACGGTCTGCACGTTGCCCGGCTTGCGGGGCTGCCTGCGTCGGTTCTCGCACGCGCCCACGAGGTTCATGCGGAGCTTTCAAACATGGAAAAGTCCCTGCCAGCCCGCGCCGCAAGCGCATCTGGCCCAGGCGGAGTCTTTCCGCGCGGCGAGCTACCTTCCGACGCAGGTGGCGTCCGCCGCGAGCGGCCTAGACAGACGGCGCTCTTTGCGCCGGGCGAGCTTGTGCTCGCCGAGCTTGCCTCCTTGGATGTCGACACCCTCACGCCGCTTGAGGCCCTGAACCGCCTTGCACTTCTTAAAAAGCGGCTTCAAGCGGGCTAAGGCCGCATGCGCGTAGTGCTTATGTGCGTGTAGCGCAATCTTTGTGGGGCCTTCTTGCTGAAGGCCGCGAAGCGGCGGTCTTCCGTTTCGCCCTCGATTTTTGTTTGCCGCGCGTGTGTGCGCTCTGCGGTGTTGCGCTCCTTCCCGGCGAGCGCCTTGCCGGGAAAGGACATAATGCACCACTGTGCGAGGCCTGTGCGCGGGCGCTTGTGCCGATCACGGGGCCGCGCTGCGATGGCTGCGGCAAGGCTCTTATATCAGAGACGGCGCGTTGCATGCGTTGCCGCGGCCAGGAGTATGCCTTTGACGAGGCGCTTCCTCTTTTTCGCTATTCGGGTAAAGCCGCCGAACTCATCCGCGCCTATAAGACGAAAGGACGCCGCTCGCTTGCGCCATTTATAGCGGCTTTTGTCGCGGCAACGCTCACCGAGCGCTGGCCTGGCCTTCCCATCGTGCCCGTTCCACCGCGCAAGGCGAAGTTCCGCGCGCGCGGCTGGGATCAGGTGGCCTTACTGGCCCGCGAGCTTGAGCGCGGCGGGTTTACGGTATGTAGGCTTCTTGAACGCCGGTCCTCGGCCGAACAGAAACGGCTTGACCGGCCTGCGCGTTTTGCGAATGCGGCGGCCGCCTATCGGCTCAAACCTGGATCCTGCGTGCCCGCGAGGCTCGTCCTCTTCGACGACGTCTATACGACAGGCGCGACCGCCGAGGCCTGCGCACGCGCTCTCAAGTCAGGCGGAGCGACCTGGGTCGCCGTACTAGCCCTCGCGGCGGATTGATGCGCCCCGATCTCTGCGCACTGTGCCTCGCGCATCCTCCGCCGCGCGTGTAGCTTGACGCGCGGGATGAAAACGGATACTATCCGGAGTAGGTAATAACAAAAGATTCTCCTTAGGAATAAGAAGAGTCGTTCGGCGACTCTTTTTTTATAGGTATGCAGGAACAAGAAACCGTTTTTGCCGACGTCGAGCCGCTTCTCAGGGCCGCCGGACTTGCGCTTGTGGATTTTTCCTTGAGTCGCCACCGCGCATCGGTCCAGGTGCGGGCCACAGTGTACGCCGCAGGCGGTACAGGGACGCTTGAATGCGCCAAAGCGAGTCGCATCATTGCCGACAGGCTCGCGGTGCTTCTCGGTGTTGAGGATCCACACATCGAAGTGCAGAGCCCTGGCATCGAGCGACTCCTCAGGACGCCGCGCGAGTTTTCGATTTTCGCGGGCCGGAACGTGAAAGTTCTGCCCGTCAACGAAAGCGAGTGGATCCGGGGGCGTATCGTCGCCGTCGAAGGAACGCGGCTTTCTCTTCTCACTAAGGAGGGGCCGACGACGTTCGAGATCGATGCCGTCGCCAAGGCCCGGCTAGACTCTACGCAGGAGGGAGACTAAGTCCTATGGCTTCCGAAATGGCCGAAGCGATACGCCAGCTCATCAACGAAAAAGGCATCTCCGAAGACCTCGTCATCAAGACCATCGAGGATGCCCTCCTTGCCGCCTATAAAAAGAAGTACGGCACCAACGAGAACGCGGTCGTCCGTTTTAAGGACGGCTATGAGGGTGTTGATGTCTATGCAAAAAAGACGATCGTCGAGGAGGTCGACGATCCCGTTCTCGAAATATCCCTCGAGGAGGCCCAGGAAATGGCCGAGGGCGCCGAAGTCGGCGACATCCTCGAGCTTCCTGTCGATCCGCGGGAATTTGACCTCCAATCGGTCATGCTCGCCAAGCAGACGACGCGCCAGAACCTTCGCGAAATCAGCCGCGACACGCTCTACGCGGAGTATAAGTCCAAGGTGGGTGAGATCATCATTGGCTATTACCAGCGCGAGAAAAATAACAACATCTTTGTGGACCTCGGCAAAATCGAGGGCATTTTCCCGAAGAAGTACCAGTCTCCGCGCGAGAGCTACCACATGGGTGACCGTATCAAGGCGATGATCGTCGAAGTGGAAAAGGGCCGCACCGGCCCGGCGGTTATCCTTTCTCGCACACATGCAGAGTTTGTCCGCAAGATACTTGAGCTTGAGGTGCCCGAGATCTACGACAAGACCGTAGAAGTGTTCAAAATAGTTCGCGAACCCGGCTACCGCACGAAGATAGCCGTTCTCTCCCATCGTGAGGATATTGATCCAGTCGGCGCCTGCGTCGGTCTAAAAGGTATCCGCATCCAGGCAATCATCCGCGAGCTCGAGGGTGAAAAGGTCGACATCTTGAAATATGAGGTCGATCCGAAGCGCTTCATTCGAAATGCGCTTTCTCCTGCCGAGGTACGTGATGTCCATATCCTCGACGAGGCCAAGCATATCGCCATCGCGGTCGTGCCGGAAAGCCAGTTCTCGGTCGCCATCGGCAAGCAGGGCCTCAATGTCCGTCTCGCCAATCGGCTCTGCGATTGGAATATCGACGTGAAGACCGAGGAGCAGTTCCGCGAAATGGATCTCTCCGGCGAGTATAAGCGCGCGGTTTCCGAGCTCTTTGGTGAGAGCTCTGAGGAAGAGATTTTCCGCCTCGCCGATCTTCCGGAGCTTGAGCCTGCCTGGGTCGAGGCGCTCGCGGCTGCGGGTATCGTCACGGTCGAGGATTTTCTCGAGGCGGCCGAAGAGCGCCTTGCGGGTGCCGGGCTCGACGAGACGAGCCTTGCGCGTATCCGCCGTGTGGTCAGCGAAAACGTCGAGATCATCGAGGAAGAAGAAGGCCAGGAGCCAGTCGCTGGCGAAGAGGGGGCCGCCGAGGTGTACGAGTGCCCGGATTGCGGAGCGGCTGTGACCCCCGACATGACTCGGTGCCCGAGCTGTGGCGTCGAGCTCAGCTTCGAGTACGAGGATGGAGAGGAAGCGTAAAGGGAGCGTATGACGGACAATACCGAGAACCCGCAGAAACAGAAAGCTAATCTCATAAAGCAGCCGAAGGCGCACCCGCAGCCGGCGGCTGCGGGACAGGATGGCGCATCGTCACCAAGTGTATCGGCACCTGGTCCCGCGGCACTAGGTGCCGAGAACGAAGCAGGTGCCGACAAAAAGAAGGTAGTCGTCGTCAAGAAGAAGGTCGTTGTCAAAAAGGCTACGCCACCTTCTTCCGCTTCCGCTCCAGCTGCACCCGTAAAGGCGCGGGTTGTCGCGCACCATGAGGAGGAGACTAAGGCCCCCTCCCTGGAAACGCCTGAAAAAGCGCCCGTCGCCGTGCAGGCTGAAAGCCGCCCCGCAGAGTCGTCCGCTGCGGCGACTGAAGCTACAGCGGGCGCTGTTGCCACTTCTGCAGGTTTGCCATCTGCGGGCACCGCCGTCACGGGTGCCGCGGGCGGCTCTGGAGCGACGCAGGCCGCGACGCGCCCCGGTGCGCGTGAAGGTAGCGTTTCGCCGCGCGAGGGCTCAGGACAGCCAGGTCCTCGCACCGGCGCATCCGAGGGGCGCCCTGCGCCTGCTCCGCGCCCCGGCTACGGACAGGGAGGGCAGGGCGGCTATGGCTCAGGCCCGCGGTCCGGCTACGGACAGGGAGGGCAGGGCGGCTATGGCTCAGGCCCGCGGTCCGGCTACGGACAGGGAGGCCAGGGCGGCTATGGCTCAGGCCCGCGGTCCGGCTACGGACAGGGAGGCCAGAGTGGCTATGGCTCAGGTCCGCGGCCCGGCTACGGCCAGGGTGGGGCTGGCTCTCGGCCCTATGGCCAGGGCGGCTATGGCTCCCGCCCCGCAGGTCCCGCTCGCCCTGGCGGCTATGGCGCCCGCCCCGGCGGACCTGGCAGGCCCGGCGGCCCCGGCGGAGCGCCTATCGCCGGTACCGGCAAGACAGCGGTCAAAAAACCCGTTCGTGGCAAGAAGCCCGTCTATACCAAGCGGGAGGAAGAGGCCGAGAAGGCGCTCAGACTCAAGAAAAAGCAGGAAGCCCAGGCGATGGCGGTTCCCAAGGAAATCGACATCATGGAGACGATTTCCGTGTCCGACCTCGCCAAAAAAATGAATCTCAAGCCAGCCGACCTCATCGCCCAGCTCATGAAGCTCGGTGTGATGGCGACGATCAACCAGAAGATCGACGCCGATACGGCGACGATCCTCGCGGCTGAATACAACTGCCAGGTGCACATAGTCTCGCTCTACGACGAGACGGTTATCGAAAAGGTGGCAGACCTACCCGGGCAGCTCAAGCCTCGGCCTCCTGTTGTCACGGTCATGGGCCATGTCGATCATGGCAAGACCAAGCTCCTCGATGCGATCCGCAAGACTGATGTCGTCGCGGGCGAGTTTGGCGGCATCACCCAGCATATTGGCGCTTACCAGGTGGAGACGCCGAAAGGAAAAATCACCTTCCTCGATACTCCCGGTCATGCCGCCTTCTCCAAGATGCGCGCGCGCGGTGCTCAGGTGACGGACATCGTCGTCCTCGTTGTCGCCGCCGACGATGGCGTGATGCCCCAGACCCGCGAGGCCATTGATCACGCCAAGGCCGCTAACCTCCCCATCATCGTCGCGGTGAACAAGATCGATCTCCCCGAAGCCAATCCCGACCGCGTGATGACACAGCTCTCCGAGCTTGGGCTCATTCCCGAGGCCTGGGGCGGCACGACCATGTACTGCCAGATCTCCGCCCTCCAAAAGAAGGGTATTCCCGAGCTACTCGACGCCATCCTCCTCCAGGCCGAGGTGCTTGAGCTTACGGCGAACTATGACTGCGCCGCCGAGGCGAAGGTCATCGAGTCGCGCATCGACCAGGGGCGCGGCATCGTGGCGACGGTCATTGTCGAGCGCGGCACGCTCCGAGTCGGCGACTCCTTCGCCGCCGGCATCTATGCGGGCAAGGTCCGTGCACTCTTCAACGACCGGGGCGAGCGTGTCGAGGAGGCGCCTCCCTCGATGCCGGTGGAAGTCATCGGTTTTGAGGGTCTTCCGAATGCGGGCGACCCCTTCGAGGTCGTCGACGACGAGAAGTACGCGCGCCAGATATCGATGAAGCGTCAGGAGCTCAAAAAGTACGAAGAGGCGCGCAACGTCAAGAAAGTGACGCTCGACAACCTCTACACGACGATTCAGCAGGGCGACGTTAAGGAGCTTAAGATACTCATCAAGGGCGACGTGCAGGGCTCGGTGGAGGCGCTCAAAGGCCTCCTCGAAAAGCTCTCGACGCCCGAGGTCAGGCTTAACGTCATTCGCGCTGCGGCCGGCACGATCACCGAAGACGATGTCAACATGGCTGCGGCTTCGGATGCGATCATTGTCGCCTTCAATGTCCGGCCGAGCCCCGCCGCAAAGCTGCTCGCCGACCGCGAAAAGGTCGATATCCGTAAGTACAACATCATCTACCGCGCGGAAGAGGAAATCCGTAAGGCCATGGAGGGGATGCTCGCACCCGAGCTCAAAGAGCAGGAGATCGGCCAGGTGGAGGTGCGCGAGACCTTCCAGGTGCCGAAGGTCGGCATCATCGCCGGATGCTTTGTCCTCGAGGGTGTGGTGCGGCGCAACTGCCAGGTTCGCGTCATCCGCGAAGGCGTCGAAATCCACCAAGGCAAGATCAACTCGCTCAAACGCTTTAAGGACGATGTCAAAGAGGTGGCCGCCGGCTACGAGTGCGGCATCGGCATCGAGGGGCTCCAGGATGTGAAGCCGGGTGACACCCTCGAGATCTACGAGATGATCGAAATCGCGCGGAGCCTGTCTTCGCCTTCGACAGAGAAGTCGGCCGGAAACAGCGATGGACGAGATAAGGCGTAGAAAGCTCGAGGAGCAACTTCGCGAGGAAATCGCCGCCCTCGTCCTCTCGGGCGAGGTGAAGGATCCCCGCGTTGGCCCCTTTGTGTCGGTGTCGCGGGTCGAGGCCGCACGTGATTTGTCGCACGCCAAGGTCTATATCTCCGCCTTTGGCCTGCCCGCCAGGGCGGAGACCGGCTCGACTTCCGACTCAGGCGATGCCGAAGCTGCGGAGGCCGAGCGGCTTGATCGTGCGGTCGAGGGCTTGTCGCACGCGGCGGGATTCATTCAGGCCCAGATCGGCAAGCGACTACATACGCGGCTTACGCCCAAGCTTGCCTTTGTCGCCGATCATGGCATCAAAGAGGGCTTCGAGATGAACGAGAGGATCAAGGGACTTCTTTCGTGAAGCGGCTTTCCGGCCTCGCCCTCCTTGCGAAGCCGGCGGGGATCACCTCGTTTCAGGCGCTCGGGCCGATCAAAGCCCGGCTTGGAAGCGGCAAGGTTGGCCACGCCGGGACACTCGATCGTTTTGCCACAGGTCTTCTCGTGGTGCTGGCGGGCGCTTATTCGCGCCTTGCCCCCTATTTTACCGCCTTGGACAAGCACTACGCCGCCCGTGTGCGCTTTGGAGCGGAGACTGCGACGCTGGATCCGGAGGGCGAAGTGATCGCGGAGGCGCCGCCGCCCTCGCGTGCGGCTCTTGAGGCGGTTCTACCCCTTTTCCGGGGCTCGATCCTCCAGGCTCCCCCGGCGTATTCGGCGATCCACCTCGACGGAAAGCGCGCCTACGAGCGCGTTCGCTCGGGCGAGCGCCTCGACATGCCGAAACGCCCAGTTTCCATCTATGCGCTTGAGCTTGTTTCGTATGACGGACAAGACGCCGAGCTCCTCGTACACTGCTCGTCGGGTACCTACATCAGGTCGCTCGCGCGCGATCTTGCCGTGGCTGCCGGTTCGCGGGCGAGTCTTGTCGCCTTGGAACGCAGGGCGATCGGCCCGCTCGAACTTTCTGCGGCATCCGCACCGATGTCCTTTGAAGCCGAGCGCGACCTTCGGTGTCTTGACCCCCGCCTGGCTTGCGCCTTAGGCTTCCGGCCACGCATGCTTGCCGAGCGATACCGACGCGGGTTTTGCAACGGGCTACGCCTCGAGACGCGTGTGCTTGGCGACCTTCCCGATATGCAGGCGTATCAGGCGCCTATCTCTGAGCTTTCCGCCGTCTTTGACACGTCTGGCGATTTTTTAGGCCTTGTGGCGGAATGCGGCCCGTTTTTCGAGTACCGCCTTGTCATCGGGGAGGCGTGAGTGATCGTTGTCGAGTGGGAGGCATTTCTCGCCTCTCCGAACGAGCGCCCCCTCGCCGCGACCGTGGGTGTTTTTGACGGCCTCCACGCCGGACACCGCCATCTCATCGGCAAGGTGCGCGCTTCTGATCCCGCTTACCGCACCGCGGCGGTCACCTTCAAGGACAACCCCAAGCGTCTTTTGTATCCTGCCACCTATCACGGCGACCTTGCAAGCCTCGCGCAAAAGCTTGAGGGCTTCGAGGCGCTCGGCCTTGATCTTGTCGTCCTCATTGACTTTTCTGGGAATTTCAGTAAACTGGCGGGAAGGGATTTCCTCTCCCTGCTTAAAGATCGAGGTCGTCTGTCCTATCTTGCGGTTGGATCGAATTTCCGTTGCGGGCATAGGCTTGACACCGATGCGCGCGCTGTCGCTGCTTT
Organism: Spirochaetota bacterium; assembly: GCA_029265615.1. Lineage (GTDB taxonomy): Bacteria > Spirochaetota > Spirochaetia > Treponematales > Rectinemataceae > JAEUJG01. The sequence continues at coordinate 245,570 of JAJUIB010000001.1, read as the reverse complement.
TTTATCGGCACAGGGTGTGCAGGCGGATATTGTTGAGCCTGTCGAGTGGAACGGCCATCCGGTCTCCTCGAGCCGCATACGGCACGCAGTGATGGATGGACGGCTTGAAGATGCGGCGGCGATGCTCGGGCGTCCCTATGAGCTCGACCTTCGTGCTCTTACGGCGCTCGATGTGGACGATGATGTTTTCGTCTTCCCCTTCCCCTCAGGTCGTGTGGTGCCTCCTGAAGGGCTCTATGTCGGGCGCGTGCGGACCGAGGGAGGGATGCACGAGACGATACTCCGTCTCGAGGAGGGGAGGATTTCGTTCGAGACCGCGAAAGGTGTCTTGCCCGAGGCGGTGTCGCTACTGCGGCTTACCAAAGAAACGAAGCGATAGAAGGAGTGAAAGAAATGGCTCTTACCAAAGAGGACAAGGCGCGCGTCGTACTCGAGTACGGCAAGAGCGAAAAAAACACGGGGGCCACGGAGACTCAGATCGCCCTCCTTACGGAGCGTATCAACGGTCTTACCGAGCACTTCAAGGTGAATAAAAAGGATACAAACTCCCGCCGCGGGCTTCTCATGCTCGTCGGTCAGCGGCGCAAGCTCCTTAAGTACCTGCAGCGTCGGGACCTTGAGGGCTATCGCGCCCTCATCGAGAAGCTCAATATCCGCAAGTAATTCCCACCCCCGGAGTTGGCCAGGTGCGCCGTATGCCGCGCGCTGGAGCCGTTCCATCCGGGACGATCGGGAAAAACCCGGGGCCCGGACTCGCCACCCGAGTTCGGGCCTTTCGTGTTGGCATAATAGAAGGAAGCAATGGTACAGAAGATATCGTACAAGGCGGGCAATGAGGAGCTCGTTCTCGAAACCGGACGCATGGCCAAGCAGGCGAACGGCTCGGTGTTCGCGCAGATGGGCGGTTCAGCGATCATCGCCACCGCCTGTTGCGGTTCGACCGCTCAGGAGGGGCTCGACTTCGTTCCCCTCACCGTCGAGTACAACGAAAAATACTACGCCGCGGGCAAGATACCCGGTGGCTTTATCAAGCGCGAGACCCGCCCCAAGGACCGCGAAATCCTGGTCTCCCGGCTTATCGACCGGCCCATGAGGCCGCTTTTCGACAAGGCCTTCGGCCGTGAAATCCAGGTCGTACCCACCTGCATCTCCACTGATTCGGTGAATCCGCCCGACATCATTGCGATCAACGCCGCGAGCGCGGCGGTGCATATCTCCGACATACCCTTCGCGGGACCAATCGCAGGCGTGCGCGTGTGTCTCATCGATGGCGCCTATGTCATCAATCCGACCTATGACCAGATCGCCAAGGCCAAGCTCGAGATCGTCGTCGCGGGCACAAAAGATGGCATCACAATGGTCGAGGGTGATGCGGACGAGGCCTCCGAGGACGAGATGCTCGGTGCCATCGAAGTGGCCAAAAAGCCGATCGCGGAAATTTGCGCCGCGATTGAAGAGCTCAGGAGGCTCGCGGGCAAGGACAAGCTCCCGCTCGCTCCGCTTAAGGCCGAGCTTGCTCGCAAGGACGAGATTGAGGCCTATGCCCGGCCCCTGCTCGAAAAGGCGCTCTTTACGAAGGTGAAGCAGGAACGACAGGCGGCTGTCGCCGCCGCCATCGCCGACGCGAAAGAGAAATTCGCATCGGTCCTCACCGACGACATCCAGAAAAAGCTCTTCGGCGCGCTCATGGAAGAGCTCCAGTACGAGATACTCCGCAAGGGCATTCTTAATGAGAAGCGGCGGGTCGACGGCCGCGGTCTTGAAGACATACGGCCCATCACCTGCGAGGTCAATGTCCTGCCGCGAACGCATGGCTCCGCCCTGTTCACGCGCGGCGAGACCCAATCCCTCGCGGTAACCACGCTCGGCACCGTCTTCGACGAGCAGATTTTCGACGACATCGAGGGCGATCGGCGCGAGCGCTTCATGCTCCACTACAACTTTCCGCCCTTCTCCGTCGGTGAGACAGGCCGTCTCGGCACCGGCCGCCGCGAAATCGGCCACGGTAATCTTGCGCGTCGGTCGATTGAAAAGGTTCTCCCGCCCAAGGAGCGCTTCCCCTATACGATCCGCGTTGTTTCCGAAATACTCGAGTCAAATGGTTCTTCGTCCATGGCATCGGTCTGCGGAGGTACGCTCTCGCTTATGCAGGCGGGCGTTCCTCTCAAAATGCCTGTCGCGGGTATCGCGATGGGGCTCATCACCGAAGGCGAGCGTTTTGCCGTCCTTTCGGACATACTCGGCGATGAAGACCACCTCGGCGACATGGATTTCAAGGTCGCGGGCACGACGCGCGGCATCACCGGTTTCCAGATGGACATCAAAATCGCGGGCGTCTCTACGGCCATTCTTAAACAGGCGCTCGAGCAGGCAAAGCGCGGCCGCCTCCACATTCTCGGAATCATGGAGAAGGCGCTTCCGGCTCCTGCGGCCGAAATCTCCGCGTACGCGCCCAAGGTGGTGAATCTCCGCATCGACGTCGACAAGATCGGTGCGGTGATCGGGCCGGGTGGCAAGAACATCAAGGCGCTCTGTGACACCTACGGCGTCAAGATCAACGTCGAAGACGACGGAACCGTCACGATCTATGGTAGTTCGCAGAAGGCCGCCTACGACGCCAAGGATGCGGTGCTTGGTATCGCGGAGGATCCCGAGGTCGGACGTGTCTACGAAGGCGTTGTCAAGAGGATTATGGACTTCGGCGCGTTTATTGAAATTCTTCCCGGCAAAGAGGGTCTTTGCCATATATCGCGGCTTTCGAAGACGCGCGTGGAGCGCGTGACCGACGTCGTCCATGAGGGCGACAGGGTGAAGGCCAAGCTCCTCGAGGTCGATCGCCTCGGCCGCCTCAACCTCGCTCTGGTAGACGCCCTCGACGAGAACGGTCAGGTTGTCGCCGACCAGCAGCGCGAGAGCGGACGGGATCCGGACCGCGGCGAGCGCCGTGGCGAACGCAGGGATGGCCCCCGGAGATACTGATTGATCGAACCGATCGCGCTCCCCCGCGGCGCCGCCCTCCTCGCGGAAACGGCGGAGGGGGCGCGGTCCTTTGCCGCGGGGCTCTGGTTCAGGCTCGGGTCCCGCCACGAGGCCCCGCACGAGCGGGGCTTTGCGCATTTTACCGAGCACATGATTTTCAAAGGCAGCGAGACGAGAAGCGCTCTCGACATCGCGCGGGCGGCTGACCGCGTCGGCGGTTGGCTCAACGCCTTCACCGAGCGTGATTGCCTTTGCGTCCACTGTGTGGTTCCCGCGGCGTACTGGCGGCTCGCCCTCGAGTTGCTCGTCGACATGACGTTCCGCGCCACCTTCCCCGAGGAGGAATTCGAAAGGGAGCGGGGCGTCATTAGGAGCGAGATCCTTGCCGCGCGCGATGATCCTGAGGAGTCTTCGCACGATGCCTTTCTCGAGCGGATATGGAGTGGCCACCCCCTTGGCCGCACAATCGCGGGCGAACCTGAGGACATCGATGCCATAAGCCGCGAGGCTTTATACGCGTTCTACCGCGCGCGCCTTCGCCCCGAGCTCCTCGTCGCAAGCGTGGCGGGCCCCCTTTCTGCCGCCGAGGTCGCTTACGAGCTTGCACGCTCCCTCGATGCCCTTCCGTCTTTCCCAGCGGCTTCGGCGGCCCCTCCTGTCCCTGAAACGACGCCCGTTTTTCATGCGGTTGACGAATTTCTCGAGGCCTCGGCAAGCCAGGTCTATCTCTACGAGGCGCTCCAGCTCGACCCGCCCTTCGCGCTGAGCGATTACTACACCCTGTCGACGCTCAATGGCGCCATCGGGGAATCCATGAGCTCGCGTCTTTTCCAGCGCCTTCGCGAGCGGCTCGGGCTCTGCTACTCGGTCTACTCGGGTTTTTCCCTTGGCCGCAGCGAAGGGCTGTGGCTCGCCTCGGCAAGCTGCGCTCCGCGCGACTTTCCCCGGCTCCTTGCGGCGCTTGATGAAGAGCTCGACAAAATCGCTCGGAGTTGCGGAAACGCCCTCTTTGCCGATGAGGTCGCTGAATCCGTTTCGCGAATCGAGGGGAGCTACGAGCTGTCGCTCGACGATCCTGAGTATGGCATGCGGCGGCTTGCACGGCAGTATCTGTACCTCGACGAGGTGCTCGACGTGGAGGAGACGCGCGCACGCATCCTCGCAGTGCGCCCGGCCGACGTCAATGCTATGGCTGAACGTCTCTTCGCCGGAAAGGTGCGCGCGCGGTTCGCCTACGGACGGCCTACCAAGGCGGGTAGCCGCTTGCTACAGGGCGGCGCGAAAGGAGTAGGCGGTGGATGAGCCTGTTGTGCTGATTCTTGCGGAAGAAGGCGCCCCCTTTCCCGAGTACAAGAGTGATGGCGCCGCCGGCGCTGACATTCGCGCTTTTCTTTCCGCGCCGATCGACTTGGAGCCGGGAGCGCGTATGGCGGTTCCGACGGGCTTGCGGCTCGAGCTTCCGCGGGGCTACGAGGCCCAGGTGCGGCCAAGATCCGGTCTTGCCCTCGAAAAAGGCATAACCTGCCTCAACTCGCCCGGCACCATCGACGCGGACTACCGCGGCGAGCTCAAGGTGATTCTCATCAACCTCGGTCGCGAATCCGTTAGGATTTTGCCGGGCGACCGGATCGCGCAACTTGTCGTGGCGCCAGTCTCGCGTGCACGTTTTGAGCCCGCTGTCTGCCTTGCCGCGACGGTTCGTGGCTCAGGCGGCTTCGGATCCACCGGAGTCTAGCGATGGGAGCAAGGGGGGCGGCCTTCCCTGGGCGCGGAAGGCCACGCATTTTATATGCCTACGCCGCCCGCGAGTTCGGCTTTTCCTTTTTTGTCGCCTTTCTTTTCTTTTTTGTCGTCTTTTTTGTGAACCAGCTCCTCCTTATGGCGGAGGACATCCTGGCTAAGCGCGCACCCTTTGGCACGGTGCTCCTTCTTCTCCTCTATGCAACCCCTTCGGTGGTCGCGATGGCCTCGCCTTTCGCCGCTCTTGTTGGCGGGCTTATGGCCGCCGGTCGGCTTGCCTCCTCGAACGAGCTCCTTGTCATCCAGGCATCCGGAATCCCGTCTCGGCGCATTTTTGCGCCTTTTGCGGCGCTCGGGCTTGTCGTGTCGCTCGTATCCTTCGTGATGAACGACGTGTTCCTTCCCCTCGGCACCATAGAGTTCGGCAAGCTGTATCGCGAGCTTCTCGTCTCATCGCCCGCGGTGGAGCTTGAAGCCTTTGCCGTCAGGCGCTATCGCGATCTAACGCTTGTGACGGGCTCGGTGGAGGGCGATACGGTGAGGGACATCCTCATTTTCGACAAGGATCCTTCCGGTGCGGGGCGCGTTATTGCGGCGCGTTCCGCACGACTTCTGCCCGCGGACGATGAGGGGATGTCGCTCACCCTCGTGCTCGAAGGGGTATGGACGCAGCGCGCCAACCTCGAGTCGCCCGAACGCTTTGAGTATGGCTCGGCCGATGAGATGGAATACCGCATCGAGCTTAAAGGGCGCGGGGAAGCGGGAACCGCCGTGGGGCCGCGCGAAATGAGTTCGAAGGACGTGTGGCGTGCGATCGTTGAAAAGGAGGGCGTCTTCACGCGACGGACCGAGGCGCGCGAAAGAGAGGCCGAATCGGCCCGCGAGGCGCTCCGCGATGCCTACGCCGCGGCGCAGATCGCGAACCTCTCCTGGGACAATGCGCGAAGCGGTCTTGAGCGGCCTCTTGCCGCAGTCCGTTCTCTTGTCACGCCGCTTCCCGCCGACAGGAGCCTGCAACTTTACCGGCTCGAGTTCTATAAGAAGTTCTCCATCCCCCTCGGTGCGCTCTGTTTCGTGTTTCTCGCCTACCCGCTCGGACTCCGCGCGCGGCGCGCCGGCAAGGGTGTCGGCTTCGGCCTCGGTCTCCTCATCGCGGTTCTCTATTGGGCTCTTCTCCTCGGAGGACAGACGCTTGGCACGCGCCTTGGATGGTCCCCGTTTTGGTCGATGTGGCTGCCGAATTTCTTCGTGCTCCTAGCAGGTGCTGCGTTTTGGGGCTGGGGAGCGGCGCGATGATACGCGGCGCGATGATACGCGGCGCGATGATACGCGGCGCGATGATACGCGGCGCGCATTCTCGTGATCCGCGGCTCAAGCGGCCATTGCGGCCCCGGCGGGGGAGATATTCCCTCATCTTCGCGCGTTATCTGCTTTTCTCGTTCGGGCCAGTCTTCCTCGGCGCGATGGCGTTTTTCGTGTTGCTCCTCGAGCTCATCGACCTTTTTGCCAACCTGTGGCGCTACCTTGCGCTCGACGTGTCTGCATCTGCAATCGCGCGGGTATCGCTTTTGTACCTGCCCACCTGTATTTCTTACGCGCTTCCCGCCGCTCTTCTCTTTGCGACAGCCTATGCACTCGGTAGCCTCTACTCCCGGAATGAGCTTGCTGCGGTGTTCGGCTCAGGCACAAGCCTTGCCGCCTTCGTTTCGCCTCTTTTGCTTGCCTCCGCTCTACTTTCGCTCGCCTCGTTTTTTTTCGCCGATCGCGTCGCGCTTCCCAGCTTCCGCGAGAAGGCGCGCTACTCCCGCGAGCTTCTCGGCCAAGGTCAGTCGAGGAGCAATGCCGATGTGGCGCTCATCGCGCGCGAGGGGCGTGTCGTTTACCGCGCCGACTACTACGACGATGCGTCTATGGTGCTGTCGGGGCTGACGGTTGTAGAGCGGAGTGGCTCGGGGGAGCCCCTCGCCCGTACCGACGCGGTGAGCGCCCGCTGGGACGGCGCCAAATGGGTGTTGTCGCGCGTTCGCAGGTTCGAGCGTCGCGACGACGGGTTCTGGGTCGGCGCGAGTTACGGAAGTTATTCTGAGGCGTCCATCGACGAGCCGCCAGCGGCCTTCAGGAGCCAGAACCACGATGTGGCGGAGATGAGCGTGGACGAACTTGCAGTCTATGCATCGTTTCTCGCGCGATCTGGCCTGCCCCGCGCAGAGGTCGAGGCGGAGCGGCACAAGCGGTATGCATTCTCCTTCGCCCCTCTTGTCGTCGCCTTTCTCTCCTCGGCCCTGGGCGGAAGATTCCGCAAAAACGTGCTCCTCATGAGTCTACTTTCGAGCCTGGCGGCGGCGACGGGCTATTACGTGACCCAGATGGTGACCATGCTCATGGCGAAGACGGGATTTCTCCCCGCCGCGCTTGGCGCATGGGCGCCGCTGTGCATTTTCGCTGTGGCGGGCGCGGCGCTCTTTCGCCATGCTCGTACCTGACGTTGGTATAAAGGACAGGACCTAGTATGGAACGACGAGTCATTTTCACCGAACTTCAGCATGATGCGACGAGCCGTGCGCGCACGGGCTATGTCGATCTCCCCCATGGGCGCGTGCCTACGCCCGCGTTCATGCCGGTCGGAACAAACGCGACGGTGAAGGCGATTGCGCCTGCGGCGCTCGAAGAAATAGGCTTTCCGATCATTCTCGCGAACACCTATCATCTCTTTCTGCGCCCTGGCCCGGATGTCATCCGCGCGGCGGGGGGGCTCCATGGTTTTTCAGGCTGGCGGAGGAATTTCCTCACCGACTCAGGCGGTTTTCAGGTTTTTTCCCTCGCGCCGTTCCGCAAGATCCTTGAGGAGGGAGTAAAATTTCGCTCCCATATCGACGGCTCGCTGCGCTTCCTCTCGCCCGAGATAGCCGTCGATGTGCAGACCGCGCTCAACAGCGATGTGCAAATGCAGCTCGACGTGTGCACGCCTTATGGAATCGACGAGCGCGAGGCAAAACGCGCCCTCCGCCTCACCACCGAGTGGGCGCGTCGCGCGAAAGCTCAGTGGCTTATGCGGCGCGATGAAGGCTACCGAGGTGAGCTCTTCGGCATCGTCCAAGGCAATTTCTTTCCTTCCCTCAGGACGCAAAGCGCCGAAGAGATCCTCTCCTTCGACCTGCCGGGTATTGCGATCGGCGGACTTTCGGTGGGCGAACCCTTCGATGTGTTCGCGGAGCTTCTTGCGCATACGGCCTCCTTGCTCCCTGCGGATAAGCCGCGTTACCTCATGGGCATAGGCACGCCCGAGTACATTCTTGAAGCGGTGGAAAACGGCGTTGATCTTTTTGACTGCGTATTTCCGACAAGAACGGCGCGCAATGGCCTCCTTTTCACCGCCCAGGGCCCTCTCACCATAAAAAAAGCACGCTATGAGCGCGACTTTGGCCCCATTGACCCCCGTTGCTCCTGCACGGTGTGCAGAAATCACTCTCGGGCCTATCTGCGCCACCTGTTCCGTAACGGGGAAATACTCTATGCGATGCTCGCGACATACCATAACCTCTTCTTTCTCAACGAGCTCGTGCGGAACATCCGATATTCAATCGAGAATGGTTCGTTCCGCGAGTATAAGCGCGCGTTCATCACGGCATATCAGGGCGGTGTGGAGTAGGGCGGTATTCGGAAAGAGGCGGATAGTCCTCCTGGCCTTCGCCATCCTCACGGTCAAAGACTTGGGCGCCTTTCCGCTCATTCCACCGCCTCACGAATTTTCGTGCGATGCCGAAGGCGAAAAAACCATGCTCCTTGTCGTCGAGGCGCTCGGCTGGCTCGGGACCCCCTACGCCTATGGCGGCGCTTCGCGTGAAGGGGTCGACTGTTCGGGTTTTGTGCAGGCGGTGCTTGCGACCGCGGGGCTAAAAGACGTTCCGCGTCGAAGCGAGGATTTCGCGGTCTATGGCGAGCGCGTAGCCGGCTTGCTTCGTCCGGGCGATATACTCCTCTTTGCCCGGCATGATGCGGTGTTTCACGTCGGTATCGCGCTTTCCAAAGATGCGTTCATCCATGCCGCCTCGGAAGGCCCCGTGCGCGGTGTCATCATATCGAATCTGGACGAGTCGTTTTGGAAAAAGACCTATGTCGGCGCGCGCCGGCCTTAAGGGGGATGCAAAATGAGGAAGGCGACGAGGCGCATGATCGCCGTTACACTGCTCCTGGGCGCGCTGGGAGCGGCGTATGCCCAAGCCGCAAGCGGCAAGGAGGTAGCCCCGCCTGTCACCGAGGCGGAGCGCGATGCAAAGCGCAAGGATACAATCCGCTACGGCATCGACGCCGAGATCATGGATCTCCTTACAACGCTTTCAGGCGAAAAGGAAGGCCGCTACAACGACGACCTTCTTGCGTTGTTCTCCGCCTCGCGGAGTTCCAAACTCCGTATCGCCATTCTCGAGTTCTTCCGGAACCTTGAATGGCCCTCTGCCGAGGACGAGGCTGTGCGCATCGTCGAGGAGCGCGATCTTGAAGATGCGGGCCTTGTCTCTGCCTCGCTTTCCTATCTCGCGGCCCTGCGATCAAAAAAGGCGCTCCGCTTTGCGCCAAAGCTCATCGAAGAGAATGACAGAAAGCTCCTCCCCGCTGTGGTGAAGTTGCTGGGCCGCGCAGGCGGTCCCGCAGAGGAGGAGCTCCTCCTCTCCTGGCTTTCCAAAGACGCGCCGACCGAGGCGCTGAGGCTCGAAGCGATTCTCGCGCTCGGGGAAATTGGTTCGCGCAAAAGTGTCGAGGCCCTTATGAAGATTGTCGAGGGCGCGGAAGAGCCGAAGATGAACCGGATCTATGCCGCAGGATCGCTCGGAAAAATCGGCGACGTACGCGCCGTCACAGCCCTCGTCAAGGCGGCCAATGCCGATGATCCGAACGTCCGTACCGCGGCCATCGAGGCGCTTGGTGCCTTCGAGTCCAGGGAAGCGGAGCGTGCGCTCCTTGAGGCGTTTCGTGATTCCTTCGTCAAGGCGCGGATTGCAGCGTGTCAGGCGACAGCAAAACGGCGGCTTTCCTCCGCTCTGCCCGTCCTCGAGTACAAAGCGGCAAAGGATCCCGACAAGGCCGTACGCCGAGAAGCCTTTCGGGCCCTTGCCGATATCGGATCCGAATTGGCCCTCGCTGAGCCCTTCGCCTTCATGCGGAGTTTTTACGACGAGCCGAAATCAGAAACCGAATTCCGCGCTCTCGTTTTTGGGTTACTTGTCCGAAAAGACCGAGCATCGCTTGCCTGGCTTGTGGAGCGCTTCACTGCGGCGAGCGCGGAGAAGGAAAGGTCGCTCTTCAAGGCGCTTGCACGCGAAGTAGCGTCTGCAACGGAGGCCGCGGGTATCGAGCCGCTTGTACGCATTCTCTTGCGTGACAAGGAATTCGAGATCAGGCTCGGCGGGCTTGAGTGGGCGCGCAAATCGAAATCGACCGACATCCGCGGCGATTTATCCGCCCTCGCTGAAAGCGATCCCTCGGAGACGGTGCGAAAACGGGCGGCGGAAATACTAGCAAGCTTCTAAAAAGCTTGCCGCACACTGCAGGAATTGCGCCGCCGCGCCGCCTTGGCGCCGAGACAGGCCGCTGCCGTTTCCCTTGCGTGTTTTAAGGATCGAGGTTCGAGAACAATCCGGGGGTCTCGATGCAGTGGAGAAGCCGGTTGATCTTGTCCTCGGGGCGCTCGTATTTCGTAAAGCGCAGGATGAGCGGGTAGCCGCGGCGTGAAACCATCCGGATATCCCTTCCAAGACAATCGGCGACCGGCCCCTCAAGGTCGGGGAAGAGCTCCGGCTTGAGCGGCACAAAGACACAGCTTTCGCCATCGAAGTGGAGTTCGGCGGCGTGGGCGGGAACCGGTACGAGAAACACCAGGTAGTCGCTTCGTCCGCCGCCGACGGTTTTGGAGGCGCCGGCATGGAGAAGATGGATGTTGCGCCTTCCAATGTGCGGATTCTGATCGACAACGCGGAGCTCGACTTCGAGTGAGCCCTGTCGCGCGATGCGCGGGACATAGGACGCCTTCTGTGCGGCTGTAATAGGCGGCCTCGTGAGGGAAGGTGTCGTGCTGTGAGCAAGACTGAGCCCGGAAAGCGGCGAGGAATCCTGCGTCCCGGCCGGGACGGGAGCGGGCGCTGACACAGCCGCGGGGCGCGGCTGTGGAGGAAGAATTGCGCCGGTATGCGCGTGCGTTGCCGGGCTTTGGCCGACTGTCGCGGCCTGGCCGGATGCCGTGACAGGCTTGGGGCCAACGCGTTCCGCAGGAACAGGCGCCGGTGTGGCGGCGGGCGCCTCCTTTGCCGTAGGCGCTGCGTTTCGGGCGGGCATCGCTATGGATGCCGTCGCGCCGGGCTTGGATGCCGCGGATGCGCGCACCGCCGCCACCACGGGAGCTGCGGCCCTGGCTGGCGTCTTTCGGAGGAGTAGGAGCACGACGATGACGGCGGCGATGCCGATGAAGCACAAGAGTGCGAAAAGGAGAGCCTTGGCGCCCGTCCGCAGAATGCCTGCAAGCGGCGAGGGGGCAAGCGTAAATGCAAGAATGCCCTTCGCGGGGACCGCGCGCACGCCGTCGGCAAAAAAAAGTTCTACGGGCAGTTCTTGCGGCCCCGGCTCGAGCGTCTCCGGAAGTGCGATGGCGACGGTCAGCACTCCGGACTTCCCGGGGCCGAGTGACAGAAAGCTCTTTTGCGCAAGGACGTTCCGATCGGCAAGTATGACGCGGGAAAGCTCAAGCCTGAGTTCCGTGTCGGCGCGGTTTCGCACGCCGAGATCGAACGAGAATGTGTAGCCGCGTTTGCCGAGTCGGTCGGGGAATCTGAGTTCGGGAAGCGCGAGGCTCCTCTTGGCAAGCTCCTCTTTGTCCTCAGGCCTGTATTCGGTGACGGGTGTCCCGAGCGCCTTGCCGAGTTCGGACACAACATCGGGCATTGCGCCGTCAGTGCCTGCGCTTCCTGCCTGCGCCGTCTCTCCCCCCGCGTTCGAGGACGGAGGGGCAGCCGCGGCGGCGGGCCTGGTTGGAGCGCCACCTGAGCTCGGCTGCGCAGTGCCTGCCGCTATGGCGGTGCGCTGCTCGGTGTCGCTCTTCCCGGCGCCGCCGCGCTCCTGCGAGAAGGGCAGTTTGATAAGGTAGACCGGCCAGCCTTCGCGGCGGATTTTCGCGGCAAGGGAGGCGATTTCGGCGTGCAGTTCGCTTTCGCTCTTTCCGTGCGAGGGGCTCTTGTCGGAAGGGTTTTGGATTCCGTCGGTCACCACGACGACGATTTTCTGCCTATTCGGCAGGTCGGCGAGGTACTGGTAGAGGTAGCCGAGGGCGGCGACAAGATCGGTGTTGCGCGACAGGGGATATAGGAGATAGAGCCGCCCGAGCGCCGACTTAACGTCGCGCTCGTCGGAAATGCGTTGCGCGATTTCAACTTGGGTCGTTTCCCCGAACGTAAGAAGGTGAAAGGTGTCGCCGAGTCTCAGATAGTCCCGCACGACCGAAGCGACAACGTAGTCGACCGCCTCCTCGAAATACGGAAGCACACTCTGGGAGACGTCGAGGAGGACGACGACGTCCGCAGCCCCCGTCGCTTGGCCCCCCTCCGCACCGAAGGCGAAAGAGGCGGAAAGGGCCGCGACGAGCGCCAGGACCCACAGACATTTCGCAATGTGCTTTTTCATCGTCGTGCCCTTCGTTGCGGCCCCGGTGCAGGCCCACAGTGCGGGCCATATCGGGGCCGCGATGCGCGTGCCTTTAGAACTGCGCCGTTTCGATGCGCTCGACTCGGTACTGGAACTTGCGTTCGTGGATGACGAACTGGAGCCGCTCACCCGGCTTGTGGTTGAGGAGTTTTTTACCGAGCGGCGAAAGATAGGAGATGATGTTGCGCTCGGGATCTGACTCCCAGGGGCCGAGGATTGTGTAGGTCTCCGTCTCGCCGGTTGTTTCGTTAAGGAGGGTCGCCACCGTGCCGAAGGCGATCTTCGAGGCGTTGAGCGTCGACTTGTCGAATATCTGTGCCCGCTCAATCTCGTTCTTGAGCTTCGCGACCTTCGCGTTGAGTTCGTCCTGCTTTTCCTTCGCGGCCTTGTATTCGGCGTTTTCACGGAGGTCACCGAGCGAGAGCGCGTAGGCGATCTCCTTCTGGTTCGCAGGAACCTCGACTTCCAGAATCTCCGCGAGAAGCTTGTTCTTCTCTTCGTATTTCTCCGCGGTCACCATGAGGCCCCGCGAGACGACGGTTTTCTCCTCTTCGCCCGAGACCTTGAATTCGGGCCACTTGTCCATGATCTTGCGGCGGAGCCGCATTTTGATAGCAGGATCCAGGTCTTTCACATCAGCGACGAGGGTGTAGACGCGCTCGACCGTGTCCGCGTCCGATTCTTCGACAAACGCGTCGAGGGCACCCTCGGAGAACAGAATCGTCTGAACCTGCTTGTTGATCTTGCGGTTCTCGGTCGTGTCCCGGTGGTTTTCGATCTCCTTAAAGGAGATGTCGAGGATGTGCACCAGGGTAATGAGTATTTTCTCGTAGGAGAGACCGATCGCCTTAAACCATTCCTCGTTCCGGAGATTGCGGACGACCCAGATGAAGGCTTCGCGATGGTCACGGTAGTTCTCGATGATATCGAGAACCATGCGGACGAGCTTGTCCTCGTGACCCGCCGCTTTCAGCGTCTCGAGCATCGAGTCGTTGAGGCAGTAGGGGAAGATACGCACATACACATCCGCCCAGTCGGGGATGAAGGTGCGTACATGCTGCAGGAAAGAGCGCTTGAGTTCGGCGTCTTTGATGCCCTCGTAGACGGAGACGGGATCTTCGATGTCCTCGAAAAGCTCAGCGAACCCGAGGGCGGCAGCGCCCTTGAGGAAGCTGTACTTCGCGGCGAGTTCCTTGAGGAAGAGGTACGCCGCGACGACCTGCTCGTTCGCTGTTTGGTAGGACCGCACAAAGCCGGTGAAAAACGCGAGCATTTCGGCGAAGAAATCGGAATCGGGCTCACCGTTCTCAAGGAAGTCCCGAAGGCACTGCACGCGGGCGAAGAAATTCTTCTCGGCCTTGAACTGGTTGTAGATTTTCTCCTCGTAGGAGAGCGGACGGTCGCGGACAATGTAGGTACCGATGGCGTCGGTGGCGTTACCGAACATTGAGTCGGTTTTGAGGATGTCCCGCGCCTTCGCGCTCCAGGAATTCCATTCGCTCGCTGTAAGCACGGAGGGGACGAGCTCCGCCTTGATCCGCTTGAGATCGGCACGATTGTCGAAGCTCTTTATGAGGATGCGAAGCGCCCATGCGGGGTCGTTTTTCACCTTGTCGTGGAGCTTCTCCTTGCTCCAAATCGCCTTGAGGACCCAGATGTGGTCCTTCGACAGGGTGACAAGGCTGTCGATGGCCATTTTGAGCGTCATCTTATGTCCGCGGCTCTTTGCGAAGTCGATCACAATCTCGTCGCCGCTCACGCTTGCGATGCGTCCGACGTTCCAGGTGCGATGGTAAACGAAATTGCCCGCGTCGAAGGCGATGTGCTTTTCGAAGTCGGCCATCGCCTCGTGCATCGAGCGGTAGGACTGGCCGATGTTGGAAAGGCGAATGTAGTCCTCGAGGTGAGAGTGGCCTGCGTACTTACCGCGGTAGCATTCAACTACCTCCTTGCGGAGTGCAGGGTTCTTGTCGTCATAGTCGATGACGACGCGGAGGATATCGAGCGCAGTGTTCCAGTCAGCGGTCGTCTTGTAGTGCCGGTAGAGGTCGAGGAGAAGGCTCGCGGCCTTGTCCTCGGAGATCTGCTTCGCGATTTTGCGCTGAACGTGGAAGAAGAAGTCGATGTCCTCGGGACAGGACTCGACGAGCTTGGTCCATATCTCCTTGACATTGGTGAAAAGCCCTTTGTTGATGTAGCGGTGGAGGGCCTTCTTATAGAAATCCACTGCCTCTTCGGTCTTGCCCTCTTTTTCGCGGCGCTCCGCGAGCGCCTTGACAATGTCCGCCTCGTCGTAGTCGACGCGGACAAGCCGCTCCCAGACGGCATACATGTCGTCAGGGCGGCTGTCGGCCTCGTAGCATTCCGCGAGGCGGCGGAGCGCGGTTTTATTCTCGCCGAAGTCGAGCATCCGCTGGCAGACGAATTCGACCACGTTCCACTTTTTGTTGTCGACGAACAGATCAATGAGGCCGACCATCGCCGAGTCGTCGATCTGCTGCCGCATGAGCGCGATGACGCCGGAAAGGTAGAGTGCCACCACCGAGTTCTTCGTGTGACCAAGGTGTTCGTCGCAGAGCGCCTTGATCTCGTCGATGGCCTTCTCGCGGCTTGCCTCCTCGAGGAGGGCGTCAAGCTCTTTAAGGCTCGTGATCGAATAGGAGCCCAAGGCGGCGCGGGTCCATTTCTCCTCGTTAAGCATGTCCTGGACTTTCACGGCGAGCGGCGATTCGGCCATATCTTCTCCTCCCTAGGCTGTATACTGTTTATGGATTGCAGGATCGACGAGACGTATTTTGAGGAGTATCTCCTCGACCTTCGCCCGGTCTTCCCGCGCGGCGACCGTGTGGTCGACGAGCCAGAAATATCGATTGATAAGCCGCGGTACGATGAAGCGGCGATCCTTAGCGTTTTCTTTGAGCTCGTTTTCGAGCTGGTAGATCGATTGGCGGAGTTTTCCGACTTCGACGGCCTTGAGTTCGCGCTTGACACTGAAAACGCCCCAAAGGTTCCCGTAAACCGGAACCCACTCGGCGAGCTCAGGACCCAAATGGCCGAGTGCGGCGACCCGCTCGACGAGGCGGCGGATCATCTCTGACTCGAGGAGCTCGAGATCAATTCGCTGCGGCCCGAGGTAAAACGCCTCACGGAAGAGCGCCTTAGCCGCGCGCGCTTCACCGCTGAGCGCATAGGTGTCGGCGAGTTCGGCGAGAACCTCGGCATCGTCGCGGCGCGTGCGCGTCGCGGCTTCCAGGCAGCGGAGTGCCTCGTCGAAGTCCCCCGCCCCCTTGTGGCAGCGGCCGATTCGGAGGGAGAGCTCCGCCTCGTGAAAGTCCTTCTCCTCCCGGGGAAGCGAGCGGTATTGCGCGAGCGCGAGTGAAAAAGCAAAGCGCTTCCATGCATAGCGACAGCGTTCGAAATCGCCCTCGAGCTTTGCGGCAAAGGAGGAAAAGCCCTTCCATTGGGCGAGCACATATTCGCCGCGTTCGAAGGGGTTGGGCATCGATTCCATGCGGCTTAAGCGCTCGGACCAGAAGTTCGCGCATTTGAGTGCGTGAAGAACCTCGGGATCCTCGAAGTCGACGGCAAGGGCCCGGTCGAGGAAGCGCGAGGCCGCGGGGAGGTCGACGCTCCTGAGGCTTTCGTACGCGTTCGATAGTAGAACGGCAACGGTTTCTTGCTCGGCCATGCTCTTCCGCTGTAATGCAGCTTTCAGTGTCGGATACTCCGTTCGATACTACCCGATTGCCCCCCCCTTGGTCAATCGGAAGCCTTGTGCCGACATGATCTGCCGTTGGGGCAAGGCGCTGGCGCGCTGGCGCGGGATGTGGTATCATCCGCCGCCATGGAAACTTTGCGCGTCGCGCCCTCCCTTCTTTCGGCCGATTTTGCGGACATCGCGGGGGCGCTCAAGCTCATGGAGCGGGCCGGGGCGGATTGGGCCCACCTCGATGTGATGGACGGCCGCTTTGTGCCAAACCTCACCTTCGGCCCCAAAATGGCCGCCGATGCGCGCGCGCGCACCAGGCTCCCCCTCGACGTCCACCTGATGACTGTCGAGCCTGAGTTGCTCATCGAAGCATTTGCGAAAGCCGGCGCCGACTGGATCTCATTTCACCTCGAGGCAACCGTGCACGCCCACCGTCTCGCCGAGCGTATTCGCGCCCTCGGGCCGCGCCCCGGCGTCTCCATCGTGCCCTCGACGCCGCTTTCTGCGCTCGAGGAGCTTTTGCCCTTTGTCGATCTCGTGCTCATAATGACCGTGAATCCCGGGTTCGGCGGCCAGTCGCTCATCCCCGCTTGTCTTGACAAGGCGCGGCGTCTTGCGACGCTCAGGAAGGAACGCGGTCTTCCCTTCCTCATCTCGCTCGACGGTGGCGTGAACCGCGCAACTCTCGATGCATGTTGCGCGACGGGCGCCGACGTCCTCGTGATGGGATCGGCCTTTTTTGGCGCCGCGGATCCCGCCGCCGAAGTCGCCGCGGCCAAGGCCATCCTGCGCCCGTGGTGACCGCGAGCCAGGCGGGGCGCCGCCTTGAGGATCGCCTTTTTTATGGATGTCCTTAAAGGATCGGCGGGTTTGAGTTTTGCGGCCGCACGGCCGATAATGAACCGGAGGCCCGTAGATGCATAGGAAAAAAGCGCCTTTCGCCCTCCTCGCGATATGCGCCGTTGGGCTTGCGGCGGCCGAGGGCCCTGCGTCGAGTGCTCCCGCCCTGCCTCCCGCACCCTCTTCCGCGGCGTCTACTTCAGCCGCCGCGGCCTTGCTTGACGTGGGCCTTACCGCCTTTGGCGAGGCGCGCTATCGCGACGCGCTTGAAGCCTTTGGCCGCGTTCTCTCCGACCCCAAGGCCTCGGCCGAGCGGCCCGAGGCCGCCTACTGGTCGGTGATGAGCCTTATCGCCTCAGGCGACCGCGCCGCTGCCGAGCGTGCGCTCGATGCCTTTCTCAAGGACTTCCCCGCAAGCCCGCGTGTTCCCGACCTCGTCTATCAGCGTGGGCGCCTTCTCTATGCCAAGGCCGATTACGACGCCGCGCTCCGCGCCTTCACCGCCTTCATCGAAACCGCGCCAAACCACGATCTTATGCCCTCCGCCCTGTACTGGGGCGGTGAGTCGCTCTATGCTCTCGGGCGGCTTGAGGAGGCTGAGCGCGTCTTCGCCGCCGTCGCGGAGAAGTACCCCACAAGCGTGAAAGTCGAGGCGGCGAACTACCGTCGAGAACTCATCCGCCTCGAATTCCGCGAACGCGAGCTCCTCAAGCTCCTCACCTGGAGCCATGAGGAGTCGCTCCGCGTTGTCGAGGACTTCCGCCGTCGCGAGCGCTCCTACGAGCAGGCAATCGCGGCCTATCAGAAGCAGGCCGCCGATGCAAAACGCGGCGTCGCAAGCGAATCGGAAAAGGCCCTCGCCGAGCTAAAAGCCCGCTTTGAGGAACTTGCACGGCGTCTTGCATCGACCGAAGCCGAACTCGCTGCGACGAAGTTAGCTCTTGAGACCGCCAAAGCCGCGCCAGAGGCGGCCGCGCGCGAGACGGTACCCGCGTCCTTGCCCGCTCCCGCCGTACCCGTGTCGTCCGCCGCGGACGCGCTTGCCGCAAAGGCCCGGGCGCTCGACCTCCTTGCCTTCTATCTCGAAGCTCTTGCCCGTGAGGCCAGCAAATGAGGAAAAACGCCACCTCCCTCGCCGTACTCCTCGCCTGCACCCTGTGCGCGGCTCGCCTTTTCGCGCTTGAAGCGAAAGCGGGGCTTGTCAAGATTGTCGCCGACGAGTCGACGGGGCGCGTGTCGCTCTTCCGACTCGTCGACGTTGCCAAAGACCGTTACGAGCCCTTCGTGTTCGCCGACGATCCCAGGACGAGTTATGTGACGCTTTCGCTCGACGGCAAAAACTACAGACTCGGCGACTCAGCCGAATTCCGCGTGGCTGCGTCTCGGACCGAATCGGGAGTCCGCGTCGAATTCCGGTCGGCTGCATGCGTTGTGCGCCAGGATCTCGAGTTCGCCCGTTCTGAGGGGGCGGCGCTCGCTGATGGCATTCGCATAACGTTTTCCCTTGAGAACGTGTCGCAGCGCGACGCGTCGATGGGGCTCCGCTTCCTTCTCGACACCTGGCTCGCCGAGAAGTCTGGCGTCCATTTTCGCACCGACCAGCGTGCACGGGTTGTCCAGGAGACTTCAATCACGTCGGCGGACAAGGATGTCTGGATAGCGACTCCCGGCCCCCGTCTCGAGCTCATGGTGCTCCTGTCGGGTCAGGGACTCGATCGCCCCGACCGCGCGCTTCTTGCCAACTGGAAGCGGCTCAATGACGAGCCCTGGTCCTTCGAGGCGAATGCGGCGCGTAACTTTACGCTACTTCCTTACTCGGTGAACGATTCGGCCCTTGCGCTTTATTGGGAGCCTGCCCTTGTTCCGCGCGGCGCAACCCGCGTCATCAGAACGCTCCTCGGCGCCTTCAATGAAAAGGGCTATCCTGAGCCAAGCTCAGGCCCGAGTGTCAGCGCGGCCACCGAGGCGCTGTTCGCCCAGACGGTTCTTGCAACGCCCGGCGCGAGCAGGGCCGATCTCCTCGCCGCCGACCTTGTCGCCGTTCGCGACCTCCTTTCGCGCATCGACCGGGTACTCGCTTCGGGGCTTCCGCCCTCGGCCGAGGAAGTCGCGGCATGGCAAAAGATCCTCGACCGACTCGAGGAGCGCAAAAAGGGCTACTAGCCGATGGCAGGATCCGTTCTCGACCGCGCAGGCCGCCTCGCGGCCCGTCGCCGCTTTGCGGAGGTCATCGCGCTCCTCGAACCCCAAGTCCCCCTTTATCGCGATTCGGCGCGCTTCTACCGCCTTCTCGGGCTTTCCTGTCTCTGGACGGGCGATGGAAGTGGCGCCTTCACGTACCTTAAGCGCGCCGAACAGCTTGAGCCCGCGGATCCCGAGGTGAAGCTTGCCCTGGCGTCCCTCTCGCTCAGGCGGGGCGAAACGGAAAAGGCGGTCGCGCTCTACCTTGCGGTTCTTGAATCACGGCCGCGCGACCGCTGTGCGCGGCGGGGGCTCGATTTTATCCGACGAGGGTATTCGGCTGAACGGCTTGCCGAGCTTATAGATTCGGGGGGCATAACGCGGTTTTACCCGCGCCCCAAGGGACTCAGCCCCGCGCTGTTCCGCGCTCTTGCCGTGCTGGCGCTTCTCGCTGCCGTCGCGCTTGCCCTGCCGCTTGGCAGGGCCGCGTATGCGCGGCTTTCTGCCTCTCGCGTTCCCCGGCCCGGTGTGGCGGCGGTCGAGCTCTCTGCGCGCGAGCGTGCCGACCCCGTGGGGGCCGCCGGGACAAGTCGCTATGTGCTCACCGAAAAGGAGGCGCTTGCCGCCTTCGACCGCGCCAAGGCGCTCTTCCAGGCATTCCGCGACAACGCCGCTCTCGTCGAGCTTAACCGCCTTG
Source organism: Spirochaetota bacterium (assembly GCA_029265615.1). Classification (GTDB taxonomy): domain Bacteria; phylum Spirochaetota; class Spirochaetia; order Treponematales; family Rectinemataceae; genus JAEUJG01. The sequence continues at coordinate 225,738 of JAJUIB010000001.1, read as the reverse complement.
AAGGCTCGAACGCGCAGGCTGCGATCAAGGAAAAAGCGCGTTCTCTCCGCGCCTATGCCGAAGTGCCCGACTGGCAACGCCTTCGCGATGTGCCAAGCTACGCTGAGGTGCGCCGCGATCCGCGCCTCTACGAAGGATGCGCGGTTGCATGGAAGGGCCGGGCGGCCAACCTCATTGTTGATGCACGCGGCTCCTCGTTCGATTTTTTGGTCGGGTACGAGAAGAAGACCCGGCTTGAGGGCGTTGTGCCGTCCCGCTTCGCGGATCCTGCCGTCGCGGTGCCGCCCGAGCGCCCCTTCGAGCTCCTCGCTGTGATTCGCGCAGCGGGCGACGGATCGGGCTTTTCACTCGAGGCGCTTGCCGTGCATGAGCTTCCAGAGGAGTAAGGTATGCGGATGGTGCTGCAGCGCGTCGAAGACGCGCGCGTGACGGTCGAGGGGAGGTCCGTTGGCGCGATTACGCGCGGCATTCTTGTCTATTTGGGCGTTGGTCGGGATGACGAAGCTACGGATGCAGCGTGGCTCGCCGAAAAGGCGGCCAACCTCCGCATCTTCGAGGATGCCGAGGGAAAAATGAACCGCTCGGTCCTCGACGAGGGGGGCGCGGCGCTCGTGATATCGCAGTTCACGCTCTATGCCGATGCGCGAAAAGGACGGCGCCCCTCCTATTCCGATGCGGCGCCTCCCGAACTTGCGAAGGCGCTTTACGAGCGTTTTGTCGAGTGCCTACGCGGCGAAGGGCTCCGTGTCGAAACGGGTGAATTTCAGGCCGAGATGCGCGTCTCCTATACAAATCTTGGTCCCGTGACCATTCTTCTCGACTCAAAGCGCCAGTTCTAAAGTACACACAAAAAAGAAGAGGCCGCCCCAACAAGGGCGGCCTCCTTAGTAGCTGGCGTGCGCCTATTTCGCCTTCTTCGGGGCGGGCTTGGCTACCTTTGTCGTCCGCTTCGTGGCCGCGGGAGTCTTGGCTACGGCCTTCGCCTTCGAGGCGGCGACTTTTTTCTCGAGCGTCTTGGTTGCGGCGGCCTTGGCGGGAGCGGTCTTTGTGGAAGCGACTTTGGTCGCGGCCTTTGTCTTCGGGGCGGCGACTTTTTTCTCGAGCGTCTTGGTTGCGGCGGCCTTGGCGGGAGCGGCTTTCGTCGCCGTCTTCGCCTTTGTGGCAGGAGCGGCCTTTGCCTGCTTGGCGGCCTGCTTCTGCTCGATGACCGCCTGGGCCGCGGCGAGGCGCGCTATGGGCACGCGGTAGGGCGAGCAGGAGACGTAATTCATGCCCACAGCGTGGCAGAACTTGACCGACCTGGCTTCGCCGCCATGCTCACCGCAGATGCCGACCTTGAGGTTCTTCCGCGTGGCGCGACCCTTTTCGATCGCCATTTTGACAAGCTGACCGACGCCCGACTGGTCAAGGCTGACAAAGGGGTCGATGGCGAAAATGGCCTTGCCGCCTTCCTTTTCTGACTTGACGTAATCGGGGAGGAACCTGCCCGCATCGTCGCGGGAGAGACCAAGTGTCATCTGGGTGAGATCGTTCGTGCCGCAGGAGAAGAACTCGGCGACTTCGGCGATCTCATCGGCCATGAGCGCGGCGCGCGGAATTTCGATCATCGTGCCCATGAGGTACTCGACCTTGGAATTAGCCTTTTTGATGATGGCATCCGCAATGGCGCGCCCCTGATCGACGAGGATCTTGAGCTCCTTGCGATCGATCGTGAGGGGGATCATGATCTCAGGGAGGACCTTGATGCCCTTTTTCTCCATGTTGACGGCGGCCTGGATGATTGCGGTCACCTGCATCTCGAGAATCTCGGGGTAGGTAATGCAGAGGCGGCAGCCACGGTGTCCGAGCATCGGATTAGACTCGTGGAGCTGATCGCAACGGAGCTTGATCTTCTCAGGCGTCATCCCGGTCACCTTAGCAAGCTTTTGGACACCCGCATCATCCTTGGGCGTGAACTCGTGGAGCGGCGGGTCGATGAGGCGGATGGTGACGGGCTTCCCGTCCATCGCCTTGAAAATGCCCTCAAAGTCGGCCTGCTGGAAGGGGAGAAGCTTGGCGAGCGCCTTTTTGCGCGCCTCGAGGCTGTCGGCGACGATCATCTCCTGGATGGCCAGGCGGCGCTCCTCGGTGTCGAAGAACATGTGCTCCGTGCGGCAGAGGCCGATGCCCTCAGCGCCGAGTTCGACGGCCTTCGCGGCGTCATAGGGGGTATCGGCGTTGGTACGGACCTTGAGCGCGCGAATTTCGTCGCACCAGGAAAGGAGGGTTTTGAATTCCTTGGTCTGCTCGGGCTTTTTGAGGGGGAGCGCGGTGAGGTAAACCTCGCCCGTCGTGCCGTTGAGGGTCACCTCGTCGCCCTCTTTGAGCACCTTGCCGCCAACCTTGACGGTCTTCGACTTTTCATCGATATCGAGCGCCTCGCAACCGACGACGCAGCACTTGCCCCAGCCGCGCGCGACGACCGCCGCATGGGAGGTTTTGCCGCCGGTCGCGGTGAGGATGCCCTGGGCGGCGTGCATGCCGCCGACATCCTCGGGGCTTGTCTCCTTGCGGATGAGGATCACTTTTTCATCGAGATTGGCGCGGCGCTCGGCCTCCTCGGCGGTGAAGACAAGCTTACCGGCAGCGGCTCCGGGGACGGCATCGATACCCGTGGCGATCTTGAGCTCCTTGAGCTTCGCCGCGCCAACGGCGGCCACGTCGATAACAGGGTAGAACACGCCTTCGATCTGCTCGGGGGTAATGCGGGCGATCGCCTCTTCCTTCGTGATGAGCTTTTCGTTCACCATGTCGACGGCGATCTTGAAGGCCGCCGCAGGAAGGCGCTTGCCGGTGCGGCACTGAAGCATGTAGAGCTTCTCGTCCTCGATGGTGAACTCGAGGTCCTGCATCTCTTTAAAGTTCTTCTCAAGAATCTTGCGGACCTGGCAGAGCTGCTTGTAGGCCTTGGGTAGGCGGGTTTCGAGCTCGGCGAGTTTCATCGGCGTGCGGATGCCGGCGACGACGTCCTCGCCCTGTGCGTTGATAAGGCAGTCGCCGTAGAAGACGTTCTCGCCCGTGTTCGGGTCGCGGGTGAAGCAGACGCCCGTGCCGGAGGTGTCGCCCTTGTTGCCAAACACCATCTGGACGACGTTGACCGCGGTGCCTTTAAGATCGGTGATTTTCTCAACGCGGCGGTAGGTTACGGACTTCTCGGCCTCCCAGGAGTTGAAGACCGCGTCGATCGCGCCCCAGAGCTGCTGCATTGGATCCTGCGGGAACTCTTCCTTTTTGTGCTTCTTGTAGAAGGCCTTGAACTCCTCGCAGAGCGCCTTGAGGTTCTCCGCGCTGAGGTCGGTATCGTTCTTGACGCCGAGCTTGCGCTTCATCTCGCCGAGCATCTCCTCCATCGGCTCCTTGGAGAGGCCCATGGCGGTAGTGGAATACATCTGGATGAAGCGGCGGTAGGAGTCATAGGCGAAGCGCGGATTGTTCGTCTTGGCGGCAAGGCCCTCGACCGATTTGTCGTTGAGGCCGAGGTTGAGGATCGTTTCGAGCATACCGGGCATGGAGCGGGCGGCGCCGGAACGCACGGAGACGAGGAGGGGGTCCTTCGGGTCGCCGAGCTTTTTGCCGACGGTCTTTTCGAGCTTCGCGACGTGGGCCTTCACCTCGTCGACGATGGCCTTCGGGAGCTTCCTCCCGTTCTTGTAGTATTCCTCGCAGGCGGGAATACCGATCGTAAAGCCGGCGGGGACGGGGAGGCCGATCTCGGTCATCTCCATGAGGCCGGCGCCCTTGCCGCCGAGAATGTCCTTACTGATTCCGGCGCCTTCCGCGACGCCACCGCCAAAGGCGTAGACGAACTTGGTCTTGGCCATCTGTGCTGATTCCTCCGTGCTGGACGTATGAATACCGCATAAAACTATAGAAAAGGCTTTTCCGTGTCAAGGAATGCTGTCAAACCCGGATCGGCCGCGCCGCGGCAGAATGAATCGCACAACGTGTCACTCTGCGCGGGGACTTAGAGGTTCAGCACAAGGGTGATCACGGTGAGATCGGAGCCGGGGAGCTGGTTGACGAGGGATTCGAATTTTACGTTCACCTTTTCGCAGGCTTCGGAAAGATATGAAAGGTAGTAAAGCCCTAGTTCGGCGTTCGCCTCGCCGTCGGGGAGCTGCTTGTAAAAGTCGAGGAGGCTTTTCTTCTTGAGATCCGCGTTTTTGCGGTCGTCAAAGGCCTCTTTCATGTCGCGATACTCGGATTCCTTGTTGTAAAGCGTGATCTGAAGCCGCCCCTGCGTGCCGATCGAGGCGCTCCGCGAGCCGAGCTTCCACGAGAGGTAGACGAGCTCGCCGCGGCGCTCGAGTGAGTCGATCACCTGCCTGCGGATATTGGGATCGAAGAGCACGGCGTTCATGTCGACCGCGCCCTTGAATATCGCCTTCGCCTCGCGTTTGAGGTTGGAGTTCTCGGCGTTCATCGCAAGCTCCATAATCATGAGCGAGACGTATTCGGCGATCTTCGATTTTTCCATGTACTCGGCGAGCGAGGTGCGGATGTCCTTGAGTAGCTGGTCGTAGCCTTCAGAGCCCCTGAATTTTGCAATGATGAACCAGGTGAAGGGCCGTAAGTTGCCGAGGAATTTTTCCGAAAGGAGGAGCTGGATGTTTTTCTCCTCGGGGAGCAGCGAGGAGTTTTTGCTTATGTAGGCGCACATCGGCGCAAGTATCTGTTCCTTAATCTCGCGGAGGTCCTTCTCTTTGTCCTTGAGGACGGACTGGAGAAATGCGTCGTTGATCCGGGTTTTGTCGTCGATGATGTTCGCTGGGTTGAGGCGGTTCCATTTTTTGATCACGTCGCTTGCGAGTACCCGCGCGAAAATGTAGGAATCGTACTGGCGGTAGAGCATCGAATAGACGATAAGCTTCGAGAGATCCATGATCTCCTGGCGGGAGGACATGAACTCGCCTTTCGATATCTCCACCTTGGCGATGTAGTCGACGAGTATCATCCTTTGGAGCGAGGCGGGGCTGAAGCTGTCGAGGATGATGCCATACTCTTCGACGTTGTCGGCGAGCTTGAATTTCTTGAGGTTCTTCCCTTTGCGGATGAAGAACGTCGTCCCCTCCTCGGTGAGGACGGCTTTGATGGGTAAATCAAGAAGGCTTTTTCTTTCCTGCATCTCGGCCCTGGTTCCCCCGAATCGGCGGAGGTCAGTATACCCCATTATCGGCGCCGGGTAAACAGTATTGACGGAAGCCTTCGCGCATCCCTATGCTCCTTCCCGTGAATTCTGCGCCCCGCCTCCTCCTCTCTCTCGCTGCGCTCGTCTTTGGGCTCGCGCTAGCCGTCCCCGCCGCGGCGGAAGGGACGCAGGCCGCCTCCCGCGCGCTTATGTACCGGGAGCGCCTTGCTTCTTTCGGCCGCCGTGTCGAAAACTCGGACGGAGAGCGCGCTGCGGCGGCACTGGTAACGGATGTAGCCAAACGTGCGGGCCTGTCGCTCGTCGCGCTCCCGCTTGCGCGATCCGGCATTGGGCACGCCTATTCAAGTCTCCTTGAGGCGACGCTTCCGGGCCTGCGCGAGGACCGCCTTGTGTTCACGGTTCCGCTTGGCGCGCACGCCGACGGTCCCGATGACGAGGGCGACGCCGCCCTCGCGGTCGCCCTTGCCGAGATGGAGCGCTTAGGCGCTCGCGCGGCGTGCGGAGAAGCTCTTCCGGTTACGGTGTCCTTTGTCTTTCTTGGTGCGGAACGGCGCGGACGTTACGCCGCGCATAGCGCCGAGGATGCGGGCCTTGCGTACGGATCGGCTTCGTGGATCGATGCCTCGTCTGGCCGCGAGCCGCTCGCTGTCGTGTACCTCTCCTTCGACGCGCCACCTGAGAGTGTCGCGCTACGGAACTCAGGCGGTACGACCCTGTCTCCCTATTGGCATTACGAACGTGTCCGTTCGGCCCTCGCCGACTCGGGCCTCCCGTATCGTCTTGCGGCTAACCGCATGCAGATATCGCGGCTCGGTTTTTCCGAGGCCGAGAGTCCGATTCGCCCCTATCTCGAGGCGGGCATCCCCGCCGTCGAGCTTGCGGGGGAGGGGCGGGCCCCCGCTACCATGACCGAGTTCGAACGTGGATTTTTCCGGTTTACCGATGCACTCTATGCATCGGAGGCGGAGGGCTTTCGCGATACCTGGGACCGCCACTACCTGAGCTTTCAGCTCGGAAGGGCGTCGTTTGTCCTTCGTGAAAAGCCCTACATCGTCTTTCTCGTCATCGTGATCGCCTGTACTGGCGGCCTTGTGATCCTCTTCGCCGCGGTGAAGCCCGAGGCAGCAGGGAAGTTTTACGCGCGCCTCCCCGCGACGCTTACACAACTTGCCTCCCTCTTCGTGCTGACGGCCCTCGTTTACTTAGCCGGCGCCATTGTTGCGCGCTTCGAGGCTGCGGCTTTCGGATCCGCCGACTACGTGCTTCTTGCGCCGCGGTCCTTTGCGGCGGCGCGGCTTTCAGGCGCTTTTTTTCTCACGCTCGCGGCGATCTCCCTTGCCGTGCGCTTTGGCCTCTTGAGCCCGAACCCCTATTTTTACGAGTTCGCCGCATTGGTCTGCCTCGGCGCCGATGTGTTTGTGTTTGGCGCGGTTTCTCCACCCTTTGCGTTCTACTTTGTCTGGGCTTTTTTTGCCTGCGGGTTTTCGCTGCTTGCGCGAAAGCCATGGGCGAGTCTTGCCGCATGCCTCCTCATGTACGCGCCGCTGTTCCTCCTCGCAGGCGATCTTGTCGCGCGGCCCCCGCTTGGCTTTTTCCGGCGCCTTGTCGCGCCAGGTGCTGGCGAGGCGTTTCTTCTCGCCGCCGCTGTCCTTCCCTTCAATACCTTCACCGCAAGTCCGCTACTCTTTTTCCGTCCGCACAGCGTCCGGGGGCGTCGCGTCGAAGTGCTGTTCTTCCTCTGCGCCGCGGCCCTCGTCGAGGCGGTTGCGTTGGGTGCCGGCTTCGCCGCCATCCTCGGCGAAGCCCAGACGGCCCGGCTCCGCCTTTCCGAGCGCGTTGATCAGGATGCAGGGCTGGCCTCTGTCGAAGTCGCGGCGAACCATCGCCTAGATGCTCCTGTGCTTACGCGAAACGGCGTGCCGCTCAAAATTTCACCTGCGCCCGGCGCTCGGTCCGATCGTGCCTACGCGTCGGTCGCCGAAGCACGGCGCTTTGTGGACATATCGTCGAAGAGCCGCGCCTTTTTGGGACGCGAGCTTTTCACGGTGCGCATCGCCTGCGCCCGGCCCGCTGTGGCGCTTGCGATTCGGCTCGAGAGCGAGCGCGATCTCCACGTGCATGACTGCTCGCTCCCGTATCTCTCCGCACTTGACGGCCGCTCGGTCGAAATTTTCGTCGGCGAAAACCCGCCCAATCCCCTTAAAGTCGAACTTGCCACGCCCGAGGGGACGAGTGCACGTATAGTCCTTGTCGCACGCTACCTTGAGCCGCTCGGCTCGTTCGAAGTACCCCCCTCTGGCGAACTCCTCCCCGGGACCTACGAGCTTGCCGCTTCGGCTCCGCTACGCGGGGGCGGCGTACAGGCGGGTGAAGCGAAGCGATGAGTCGCGTGGCTTTTCATGTCGACCTCGACGCGTTTTTTGCATCGGTCGAGCAGCTTGACAATCCGCGCCTTTGCGGTCAGCCCGTGGTGGTTGGCGCCGCCCCCGGTCGGCGCGGCGTCGTCTCGACCTGTTCCTACGAGGCGCGCGCCTATGGAATTCACTCGGCGATGCCGATTGCCGAGGCATACAGGCGCTGCCCCGAGGCGGTTTTCCTTCCCGTGCGCATGTCCCGTTATGCCGAGATGTCCGAACGGGTTATGGCGATTTTTTCGGAATTCTCCCCCGAGCTCTGCCAGGTCTCCATCGACGAGGCCTTTCTCGACATGAGCGGCACCGAACGGCTCTTCGGACCCCCTGCCGAGGCGGCGGCCGCGCTCAAGGCCGCGGTTCGCGCGCGCACGGGCCTTGGCATCTCCGTGGGCGTCGCCACGAACCGCTATGTCGCGAAAATCGCATCGGGCCTCAAAAAGCCCGATGGCCTCGTCGTCGTCGAGCCGGGAAGGGAAGCTGAGTTCATGCGCGCGTTGCCGCTCTCCAAGCTCTGGGGCGCCGGCGGAAAAACGCAGGAGCGCTTTGCCGAGCTCGGCATACGGTCGGTGGCCGACCTCGCCGACATGAGCGAGCTAAGCCTTGCATCGCTTTTTGGACGCGCGGGGGGTCGTTTTCTGTACGAGGCCTCCCATGGCCGCGACCCGGGCATTTTTCGCGCCGAGGCGGAAAGCCGCTCCATGAGCGCGGAACGCACCTTTGAACGCGACGTCCTGTCGCGCGAAACGCTCGAGAGTCTTCTTCTTGAACTCGCCGACGAGCTCTGCTACCGGCTGTGGAAGGAGGGCTACGTCTCACGGTGCGTGTTCATAAAACTACGCTTTGAAGACTTTACGACGATCACGCGGCGGCTCTCGCGCGATGAGTGCTACCGCTGTGCATCCGAGGTCTTTCATGACGCCTGCGGCCTTCTTGCGGCGAGCTGGGACGGCCGTCCTGCGGTCCGACTGCTCGGCCTCGGATTCGGCGGTCTTGAAAGCGCTTTAAACGCGCGGCAGGGCGAGCTTTTTGCGCACGGCGACGAGCGGAAGCGCCGCGCCGAGGAGGCGGTGTTCGAAATTGCTCGGCGCGGCCGCGGCAGGCTCACGCGCGCCCGCCTTGTCAGAGGCGGCGCACACGGCGCTGAGCGGAGCGACGGCGCCGATGGAAGCGAGGAAGGCAGGTGGAGGAGGGGCTAGCCCGCCTTTCTCGTACTACTCCGTTTCGATGGCGGTCCTGAGCGCACCAAGCTCTTTCTGCAGTTCGGCGATGATCGCCTCCCGTCCGCGCTTGAGTCCATCCTGCAAAGCCGCCTCAGGCGTGCCTCCCTGGCCTTTCAGACCCGAAAGCGGCAGGGCGAAGACGATCGTTCCCTCCGCGCGGACGAGTCGGAAGCTCGCATCGACGGCGCTCGTGAAGATGTTGTACTTCACGCCGTTGAGCTCCATCTGTCTGGGTTCGCGGGCTTCCACGAGGACGAAGGCGGTGTAGGGCGCCTCAATGCTTGCGCCGAGGGTGGCGAGCGACGAAGTGTCTCCGCCAAAGGCCCGCATGAAGGCCTCGGGCGCGAGCTTGCCGTTGAAAGGCAGGATTGCAAGGCCAAGCGGTTTGAGCGCCGTAGCGACGGCATCGACGGACTGGGGATTGTCGCGTGCGCCCAGAGGCGTGGTTTCAAGGGCGAACACTCGCGCGACGGGCGCAGGCGGGAGATACGAGAAGTCCCGAAAGACGCTTCGAAACGCATAAGACTTGCCTCGCACGCGGAAGAGCGGATAGGCGCGGATCACGGCCTCCTTCCCTGGTTCATCGATGCGGGCGATGGTCGTGTTCGACTTGCCGTAGGCGTCGGTGCTGACAAGCGGAAGGAGCGAGCCGCTGTTTTTCACAAATTCGAAAAAAATCGGCGCATCGGCGACGGGCGACTTGCCGGCGCCGAAATTCTCGAAAAGGTAGACTGAAGGGAAGGGGCTTCTGCCTTTTCCGAGATTCCGCGTGGAAGCACTTATCTGGCTTCCTCGCGCGTCGAGCCACTCGCCTGCGGGCTCGATCGAAAGACGTTGGCCGATCTTCTGAAGCGCGCTTGCGGCCTTGTCGGCGATCGCGCGCGTGGCGGGCAAGGGACTCTCCTCAAAAATGGCGATGGCGGCGACATAGGAACGGATCGCTTCGGCAAGGTGTTGCGAATCCTCGGCCTCGCGCGCCTTTGCAAGAAAGGCCCCAGCCTCGGCTTCGGCGCTTGCGGAGTTAGGCACTGCAGGGCTGCCGGTGCCCTGTGCCGCGGAGGTCGTCGGCACAACGGCAGCCGACACGGCGACTGCCGCGTCCGAGGGGCGTGCATCGCTTGCCTTTTCCGTAGGCGCGGGGGCGCCTACGCAGGCGGAAAGGAGCGCCGCGGCGAGCGCAAGGATACTTGTCCGTATGCTAAGAGGGCGGAAGCCCTTCCTATGACCCATACGCGCTCCTTTCGCCGTTTGCGTGGCGTTTACCAGCGGATGTCCCAGACGATGGGCCGCTCGCTCGTCGCAAGCTCCGTGACGGGTTTCGAGTAGGACAGTTCAAGCCCCCCGCGGCTTGCAAGGCCGATACCCGCGGACTTCGCCGCCTGCGGTAGCTTGATGGTCAGCGACACCGTGTAGGGGGCAAAGGCGGCCTTTACGATTTTTTCAAGCTCTGGATCGAGCTTTGCGCCTCCGCCTGCGAGGGTGAGCGTAAGGCGACGCTCGCCGCCTGATTCGCTGTAGATTGCTCGTTCACCCTTGGGGTCGAGGAAGGCGGCAAGGGCGGACAGGGTGGCGAACGAGAGTTCCGCCTCGACGACGAGATCATCGGAGGTTTCCTTCTGCGCATAGGAGATGAGGGTTGTGCCCGCATTCCCGCGCACCGTCCGCTCAAAATCCTCGCGGGAGACGGGGAAGGGCAGGAGCCGATCGTTCGCTTCAAGGGAACCGAGTGACACGAGCATTTTAGAAAGCGCATAACGCATTTTAAGCCGCGCGGAGCCGTCGCGTGCAATGGTGGCCTCCGCGTCGACGCCGACGCAAGAGGCAAAGAGGATCGAGACGAGGATGGCCGCAATGGCGCCTTTCGCGGTCCGGCGCGGGGATTTCATGAGCAAACCTCCGTCAATCATAGAGCTCGGAATGTATCTGCGCGTCGTGGACCTTGAGCGCGAGCCCGTCCTCGACGAAGGAAAGCGCTTTCTGCATGACTGTTTCCCCGTATTCTTTCGAATTCGACACAAGGGCGCAGCCAAGATGCGCGAAGCGGAGCGAATCGAGAAGATCCACTTCCGCGCAGGAAAGGCGGAACTTCGTCCTAAGCCGCTCCTTCGTCATGCTGACAACCCGGCGTTTGTCCTTGAGCGAGGAGGCCTCCGGGATTTCGATGACGATCTGGATCATCGAGACGACCATCATCCCTGGCCACGCTCCTGCGTACTGCCGAGGAGGCCGGCAAGCTCATCCCTCCCCGTTGGCGCCGCGGCATCGAAGCCGCCACGCGCGCGTAGTGCGGCTTTGAGGAGGGATCCCCGCGGCGTTGGCGCGTCCGCGGGCGATGCCGCTGACGCACCCGCCGGATGCTCCGCTACATCTTCCGCAAGGACGCGAGCGGAAGGGTTTGTGGCGAGCGAATCGACCTGCATAGCGATGCCGTCGCCATTCACATCGAATGCCATCCTTTCCGCTGGTGGTGCAAGGCGTTCGGCAAGGGCGAGGGCGAGGATGTAGGGCTCCTCATCCTCGCTGCCGGGCGGAGGGACAAGGCAGAGGTTCTCACGTGCGCCGTGCACGAGGTCGAGCGATGCCCGAAGGGGCCGCACGACGCCTTGTGCGAAATACGGGCCGTAGCCGAGCACCACCGCGAGGAAGGCGGCGAGCGCGGCGAGGGCTGAGGCGAGCGCGGCGGCGGCACCTGCGCGGTTTTCGGCCGCGATCGAGAAAAACGCTTCGACGCCGCGCGCGTCGGCAAGATAGCCGATGTCGTCGGGACCGAAGCGGCGGCGGAACTCCTCCGCCGAATGCCGCGTGTAGACGACCCGGCCGTTGTCGCGGACGAGAAGTAAGTCTGCATCAACGCGCGCTGCGGCCTCAGCGCCATCCGCGCCGCGCGCGGCAAGAAGGCTGTGCATAGTCTGGCGACGCTTTCCTTCAAGCGCGGCGCGCGCGTCAGGCCAGAGCCCCAGGGCAGTGGCGGCCTCGACGCCGAGGGCAACCGCAAGACTTGCGGCCAGGGCAAGCCCGGCGGCCTTGGAAAGATGGCGGGAAAGGGCGACACTTTGGTCGGCGACGCTTTGGTCGGCACCTTCCCGCCTACGGAAGAAACGAAGCAGGCGGAGCGAGCGAAGGAGGCGCAGACTCCGGAGCACGCGGAGTGTTCCGAGCGCGCCCGTCGCGGCCAGGGGATGAAAGGTGCCGCTTAAAGCGGCGAAGAGGAAGGGGCCCGAGACAAAGATGAGGAGGGGGAGTGAGGACAGCCCATCGATCCATCCGCCGCGGTCAATGAGGTAGTACCGCGCGTCGCTCTCATAGGCGGCGAGGGCGAAACGCAGCGCGAACTCGATCGAAAAAACGAGGTCAAAGACAACGCTTGCGAGCGAAAGAGTGCGTCGCAGACCCCAGGTCGCACCAAAGGCGGCGCTCGCCTCCTCGATCACGACGAGGAGCACCGCGGCGACGACGACTATGTCGAGCGCGATGCGCATGAGGCGAATGCTTGTTTCGCGTCTCGGTTCCGTCATGTCGTCTGCCGCGCCGGTTTACGGGATTCTTGAAGTATAATACTATCACGGGCCGACGCACATGGTAAAGACACGTATGGGACCTGGCCGTGCGGCCCTTCGCCGAGGGCTACGGATATACCCCGCCTTCGGCCTCATAAGCCTTGTATGCGCGTTCCTCGGCGAGGGACTCAGCGCCGAGAGCCTTCGCGCACCCGCCGCCGGGACCTCTGTCTCGGTCCTCGAGGCTGAGGCGCCCAAGAGCCTCTTTTCGCTCGACCTCGACGAAGCGAAAAAGGGCGAGGAGGCGGAGCTCATCGTCTCAGGCGCCTGGGAGGCAAGCGCTACGGGGAATCTCGGCGTCGTCATCTCCCCCTCAGGCGGCCTTGCCCTTTCCGGCGCGCAGCCCCTCCTCTTTACCCAGCGCCCCGACCTCTTTCTCTCTTTCCTCCTTTTTAAGAAGCTCTTTGTCGAGGCGCGCGTCACCGAAAATTTAGCCGAAGCGCGCTACGCGCTCGGCTATCGCGGTGCGCAAGGCGAGGTGCTCGAAGAAGTCCGTCTTGGCAATGATGGCATCTCCTTTCCCTCCTATCCCTATCTTTCTTTGGGCCCGGGTAGTTCGCGCTCCTTCGGCATCGCCGCCCGGGCAGGCTCTGGCGCCTTCTCGGGTCATGCGATGTTACGTTACGACCAGGCCGACCGGGTCGAAAAGCGTTTTGTCGGCCGCGCCGAAGTGACGGAAACCATCATCGCCGCGAACTCCTTTCAGCGCGGGCGTTGGTTCAAGCTCTCAGCAACCATTAAAAATCTCGAGCTCTATGCCGAAAGCCCTGTGGGAACGCTCGTGTCGGGAGACACGAAGTACCGCAGGCTCGAGGCGGGTGAATTTGCTTATAGCGTGGCTACCGGCTTTATCGGTCTTGCTCGCGCCGCAGAGACGAAGCTCTACGCCTGGTATGAGAACGTCGAAGGTACGAAACAAATCGGCGAGCGCGCCACATGCCTCCTCTACGACCCCGAGGTTTTCGGTAGTGGAGCGGAACTTCTTTCACGCTATCCCCTCGTCCTCACCGCGGCCGACGAGGTCTTCGTCCGAAATCGCGCCTCGGGCCTTCGCGACGAAGGGTACGAGGCGCGTTTTGATCCTGCGGGCTTTATCGAGGTGCGAAAGACCGATGACGACGCGACGAGCGGGAGGCAGCCCTTTGTCGAGGACATGCCTACGCTTTATACGACTGATTTTTCCGAAAAGTATCCCACAGGGCCGGCCCCCCTCCTTACGCACGAGATCGTTGTGCGGCGCTTGAGCGCGGCTAAAGAGATCACCCTCGATCAAAATCTCGTCGAAGGCTCTGTCGAGGTGTATCGGAATGGTGTTCCCGACTATGCCTTCACGGTTGACAAGACCGCGGGGATTCTCACGCTCGCAAACCCGCCCGGCCTCCAGGAGGAGATCAGGGTTTCCTACCTGCGCGAGAGCGCCGAGCGTCGCGCGGGGAGCCTTGCCGCAGGGCTTGGTGGATCGTTCAATTTTGGCGCCGACCGTTCGGCATGGGCCGCCCTCGGCCTTCGCTGGAGCCTTCCCGGACAAAGTTATGCATCTGATGGCCTTGCCAATCCGGGCACCCTCACGCTCACTCTAGGAGCGCGCGACGCCGAGGGGGACTTCCGTTCCTCGCTTGCGCTTGCGGGGAGCTGGACCACCGAGGAGGCCTCGGGCCGCTACAGGATCGAGGGCATGGAGTCGGGTTCGCGCTATGCGACCTCGTTCAGCCTTGTTACGGAGCTCGCCCAGCCGGCCACGGCTTCGGTTACCGAGCTTGAGGAGGACGCACTCGCCCTCGTCTTTCCCCGCCTTGTGAACGCAACCCACCGCGATGGAAGCGTCCAAAAGGCGCTCAAAATCGCTGTAACTCAAGGGGGTGACCTTCGGCTCGCCAAGCTCATCGAGGCGCCGCCCTTTGTTAAACTCAAGGAGGTCTCGTTCTATGCGCGTGTAAAAGGAAACGCGCCTACCTCCCTCAGCCTCACGATCGATGATGGCGGGAGATCTTCTGCTTTGTCTATGAAGGTTCCGCGTGAGGCGCTTAATTCGGCCTGGCGGCGCTTTGTGCTCCGCTACGGCCGAGGGGACAGTACGCTGTACTATCAGGCAACCGAAGGCGGCGCCCTTATAAAGATTGATGGCGCCGAAACGACGGTCGATCTTTCTTGCACGTCTGCCTCGCGCCTCGTCCTCGACGCGGCGGGGCTCGATGCGAATTCCGAGCTCTGGATCGACGAAATCAGCCTTGAGGAGTCAAGCGGCCGCGCAGCCCTTCTTGGCCAAGGGACCCTTTCCTACGAGCGCGATGCATGGGCGCTTGGCCCGGCGCTCAAACTCGGCCGTGACGAAATTCACCTCCTCTCGGGGCTTGCCCTCAAGGCCGATGCGACGGCGGCCTCCCACGACGCACCGTACGCCGCGTGTGGCATTGTGTTCGGGACGCGGCTCGGGATGCTCGACCTCGTTGCCCGCGCCCGGGGTCGTGCGAACGAAAATGAAGTCGCACTTCAGGGCGGTCATGAGCTCAAGTTGCCGCTTGGCCCCTTGAGCCTTGCCGATCGCTTCGATTACAACCCCGAAGAAGGGTCCTTTGGGCGGGAGGATGCAGTCGGGCTACGTCTTCCCGCGGCTCTTTCGCTCGAAGCAAAGAGCACCACGACCTTTACGCCCTCGACGGTCGAAGGGGAGTCCGGACTCCTCAGGCAGGACTGGAATGGCACCATCGCCGCGGGCTCCGCGGTTGTCGCCACCCTCAAGGCCGCAACGAGCGCACGGCCTTCGCTTCCCCCCGTTCTGCCTAAGGATTACTTTGCCGCCTGGATCGCGGCTTTCCCCTTCCTTATCCCCGTAGCCGAGGACGAAGCGACGCGGCGCGAGGTCTCGTTCGGACTTTCATGCTCAGCGGGCGCCGATCGTCAATTCGCTCTTGCGCAGGCAAGCTACGTCGGCGAGCCGGGCGCTTCGGACGGCCTGCGCCGCGATGAGGCGCGGCTCAGGCTCGCCCTGCCGCTCCGCCTTCCAGGCGACTTCGGCCTTACTCCCTACTATGAGCGTCGCTGGAAAGAAAAGCGCGCCGGTGCGGGCCTTGACCTCCTTTACGGAGCCGAATCCGCGCTTAAAGATCTTTTTTCGGCGCGGCCCCTGTGGGAGAGTTATCCATTCCTTGAGCTCTGGGATGCTCGTAGTTACGAGCTTTTTCGCGAAAGCGCAGCGGCATCAGCCACTGCGCTCGATGCGCCTGAAGTATCATACACGCCCGAACTCGGCCTTGCGCTCTCCCGGCACTACGGTTCGTTCGTGTGGGACCTTTTTCTGCCCTCTTCGTTCTCCCTCGCCCTGCGTCGCGAGCTCGTCCGCTCGGGCGACAGCCTAAGTTCGAGTTTGACCTGGGAGTGGGGCCTTAAGACCGCCGCGCTTAACCTCTTTGGTGCCTTTGGTGTTCGCCCACTTGGGCTTCCTTTCGAGAGCGACGAGTATTTCGGCGCGCTCCAGGGGAAAGTCGCGCAGGTGGACGGCGAGTCTGCTCTGCGGGCTAAGCTCACCCATCAGCAAATTGCGACCTTGTATGCGCGTGACAATCGCGACAGCCTTGGCATCGAGCATCGCTTCTCCCTTGCCTCGGAGCCGGCGCTCCGCGAGTGGTCTGAACGCTTTTCGGCGAGCCTTTCCTTTCTCCGCGAGCGACACTGGCTTCTTGATCTCTATCGCCTCGCGCTCGGTCTTGCGCCCGGATCTGCAGGAGGCGCGCCGTACGGGACACCGCAGTCTGAAGGCGACCGTGGCAAAAAAAGTCTTTTTTCGCACTATCTTGAAAGCCTTGCGCATGAACATCCTCAGGCGCGAAGCACCTATGGTTTTTCGGGCGAACTATCCTCAAAGCAAAGCGATGCATCCGCGCCGCCATTGAGCTTTTCGCTTGAAGAATCCGCCGAGGGGAAACTCACCGTACCGCAGAAACTGACGCTGAAGGCCAAGGCCGCATGTAGCCAAAAATATGACGGCAAGACGGGGACGCTCACCTTCGACCTCCTTGTAAGCCTCGGCCTTGTTGTGAGTTTTTAAAGTATGCGCCCGGCTTTGCAAAACCGGCGCTTGGCAGATGGCGTTGTATAGCGTATAATTTTGACAATGGTGCGGAAAATCCCTTTGGCGCTTGTGTTTCTTGTCGCGTTTGAGGCTTTCGCTCAGGCCCAGTCCTGGCAACTCAAGGATATGGGTGTCGGCCTTGTCATCGAGGATGCTGAATACGATACGGTGCTCAAAATCGCCGAGCGAGGGGCGGTCTGGGATGCAAAAGAGCTGTATGAAAAGGGAGCCTTTGCGGGTAAATACAAGGGAAACCAGCGCTTTGCCGCCTGGATTCAGGGCCCTGTGCAGGATGTAGCCCTTTGGGATTATGCCTACACCATCACCTATCCCGACGGCAAAACGGCATCCTTTGGCCGGTACGGCTTTTATAGGGGCGGCCATGGAACCGTTTCTCTATCGACCGGTTCCTACACCGAGGGGAAGTGGAAAATCGAGTTCACCATCTGGAATAGAAAAACCAATGAAGCTAGGTCGGTTGGCTCGGTCGAGTTCTCCACGACATGGGGAAGGCCGCAGGCCGACTCGTGGCAGCTCCTCGATGCCGGCGTCGGCCTTTTCGATCAGACGAACTACGATACCGAGCTGGTCATTCTGGAACGCGGGACCCGCTGGTCGCAGAAGTGGCTGTATGAGCAAGGCTATTTGGCTAACCGCTCGAAGACCTTCGGGACCTGGATCAAGGGGCCGCCCATAGCGACCTTCACCGATGCGAGCGGGAACCCTCGCTGGCTCTATGCCGTTACGTTGACCGCGCCGAACGGCGCAGTCCAGGAGTTCGGACCTTCCTATTTTTACGCACCGGGTTTTGCGGCCATGGTCCTCAACGTGGCAAGTGGCGCTGCGCTTGGCCATTGGCGGATCGATTACTACCTTGTGCGCCGCGGTAGCGGGGAGAAAACCGCGGTGAGTAGCCTCTCCTTCACCATAACGGAATAGTGAACGCGCACAAGGAAGGGTGACAAGGCGAACCGCATACAGGGGATGCGTAGCGAGTGATGCGCCTTTGCGCGAGGCTTCTTTCTTTTGAACCGCTCTGCGCGCTCTGCAGGCCAAGCTTGACAGCGCTCCCACGGGACGGGTAGTCTCTCAACTTATGAAACGCCGACTCGTAACCTCTGCACTTCCCTACGTCAACAATGTCCCCCATCTCGGCAACCTTATCCAGGTTTTGTCCGCCGATGTCTTTGCACGTTTTTGCCGCCTCCGCGGCTACGATACGCTCTACGTTTGCGGCACCGACGAGTACGGCACCGCGACCGAAACAAAGGCGCTCGAGGAGGGCGTATCGCCCCGCGAGCTCTGCGACCGTTTTCACGCGGTGCACAAAGACATCTATGCCTGGTTCGGGATCGCCTTTGACAAATTCGGACGCACCTCGACGCCGCGTCAGACGGAGGTCGTCCAGTCCATCTTTAAGGAGCTCGATGCCGCGGGTTTCATCAAGGAAGAGACGATAGAACAGCTTTACTGCGAGAGCTGCGGCCGCTTTCTCGCCGACCGCTATGTGAAGGGCACCTGCCCTCTGTGCGGCTACGACGGCGCGCGCGGCGACCAGTGCGAAAACTGCGGCAAACTGCTCGACCCGACCGAGCTCAAGGAGCCTCATTGTTCTACCTGCGGTGCGACGCCGCGGCCGCGCGCGACGACGCACCTCTATATCGATCTTCCCGCCATACGCCCCCGGCTCGAGGCCTGGATGAAGGAAGCCTCGGTGCGGGGCTTTTGGGCGAATAACGCGATCCAAATGACCCAGGCCTGGATTCGCGACGGGCTTAAGCCCCGGGCTATCACCCGAGACCTCAAGTGGGGTATCCCCGTTCCCAAGCCCGGCTTCGAGGATAAGGTTTTCTACGTCTGGTTCGACGCGCCGATCGGCTATATATCGATCTCGGCCTGCGCGGGCGACGAAAAGGGCTTTGACTGGCGTGAGTGGTGGAAAAAGCCGGACGAGGTCGAACTCTTCCAATTCATCGGCAAGGACAACATACCCTTCCATACGGTCATTTTCCCCTCGAGTCTCCTCGGGACAGGGGGAACCTGGACGATGCTCCACCACATGTCTTCCACCGAGTATCTCAATTACGAAGCGGGAAAGTTCTCAAAATCAAAGGGTATAGGCGTTTTCGGCACCGATGCTGTCGAGTCAGGCATTCCGGCGGACGTGTGGCGCTTTTACATCTTCTGGAACCGCCCCGAAAAGGCCGACTACACTTTCACCTGGAGCGATTTTCAGGAGAAGGTGAACGGCGAGCTCATTGGCAACCTCGGCAATCTGGCCAACCGCACCCTCACCTTTGTCGCGCGCTACTATGGAGGTGTCATTCCCGAGGGCCGTCCAAGCGAGGAGTTTTGGGCCAGGGTGCGCGAGCTTGAGGCTGGCATCGCCGAAAAGCTCGAGCGCGCAGAGCTCCGCGACGCCTTCCGCCAGGCATTCGAAATTGCCGATCTTGCGAACAAGCGTTTCCAGGACGGCGAGCCCTGGAAGACACGGACAAGCGACCCTGCTGCCGCGGCATCGCTCATCCGCGACCTCTGCTATGTCCTGCGCGATCTTGCGGTGATCATCCATCCCTACATGCCCCGTGCCGCCGAACGGCTTGCGGGCTTTTTCGGAAAGACTGTAGGGAAAGATGGTCTTTCCTGGGCGAGCCTCGGCGAGCTTTCGGGGCTTGAGCGTGTCGGACAGCCCGAGGTGTTGTTTGCCAAGCTCGAAGATGAGGTGGTTGCAATGCTCCGCGAACGGTATTCAGGTTCGCAGAAGGAGCGCGCCGAGCGATCCGCGACCTCGGCCGGAGTAGTGGCTCCTACCTCGGCGTCTCAGGCTACCGTGGTCCCGCCTGCAAAAGCCGCGCCCGAAGCTCGGCCCGCCCCCTATGCCGACCTCCCTGTCGATGAGCGCTTTGTGCGGCTTGTCGACCTCCGTGTCGCGAAAATCGTCAAGATTGAGCGTCATCCCAAGGCTGACAAACTCTACATCGAGACCCTCGACGATGGGTCGGGAGCCGAGCGGGTCATTGTTTCCGGTCTTGTCCCCTATTACCGCGAGGAAGAGCTTCTCGGTAAGCACATCGTCCTCGTGAACAACCTCAAACCCGCAAAGCTTCGCGGCATCGAGAGCCGCGGCATGCTCCTTGCCGCGTCGCGCAAAGTGGAGGCTGAAGGCGGCCTTGCCAAGGAGGCCGTCGAGGTGCTCGATGCGGGCGATATTGCCCCTGGGACCCGCGTCGTGCTCGAAGGGCAGGATCCCGCCCTTCCCGCAGAGGCGGAAATAGACGTTGACACCTTCTTTTCGGTGCCCATACGCGCGGAAAAGGGGGCCGTGTTTGTTGGTCCCCGGCGCCTCGTTGCGGCCGGCCGGCCTTTCGCCCTGGCCAAGGTTTCTGAGGGCGAGGTCGGCTGAGGCAAAGCCTGCGCGAGGGGCGTATGCAGCTCTTCGCGCAGGTGCGCACTCTTCGAACATCATGACGATACGTCTTGAACCCGCCCCCCTTGCCGACTGCGATCGCGCGCGGGGTTTTCTCCAGTCGGGGTTTTGGGCCCGCTTCAAATCTCGCTATGGCTGGACGCCGCTCTCTTTCTCGCTCGCGGTCGAAGGGGCTGACCTTGGCCGGCCGTTCGCAACGCCGCTCCTTGTCCTTGTGCGGCGTATGGGCCCCGGCCTGTCTTTTGCCTATGTGCCACGCGGACCCGAACTCGAGCTTCCCCCTTCGTGCCGCGCCGCGGTCCTTGATGCGCTCGGCGCGGCCTTGAAGCCTCATGTGCCGCATACCTGCATGTTTGTCCGCTTCGATCTGCCTTGGTTTTTTGCCGAGGAGCGTGGCCCCGAAGCCGACGAGCCTGCGTCTGAAGCCAGGGGGAAGGGCGTCACCCCTGTACCTAAGCGACCAGAGCTCGGCCTGCCCCTCGTCCGTGCTTCGGTGGATGTGCAACCTCCCGATACCGTGCTCCTCGACCTTATGCGCGACGAGGCGGCCATTTTCGCCGCTATGAAGCCAAAGTGGCGGTACAACGCGCGCCTTGCGGAAAAAAAAGGCGTTGTTGTCGAATGCCTATCAGGTGCGGCGGCCGCGTCGGCGCTCCCGGAGTTCTACCGTCTTTATAAGGCGACCGCGGCGCGCGATCGCATCGCGCTCCACCCCGAGGCCTACTATGCCGCGCTCTTTGATACGGCTACGCAGGCAGAAAGCGCGACCCAGGATGGCACGGCGGTGCCGGATTTGCGGCTCTGGATTGCCCGCCACGAGGGTGAGGCGCTCGCCGCGATTGTCACCCTCTTTCGCGGCGGGGAGGCCGTCTACCTCTACGGCGCCTCCTCCGATTCCAAGCGCAACCTCATGCCCGCCTATGCGCTCCAGTGGGCGGCGATCCGCGCGGCAAAGGCTTCAGGCTGTTCGGTGTATGACTTCTACGGGATCCCGCCTGTCGACGACCCCACTCATCCCATGGCGGGACTCTATCGCTTCAAGACCGGATTCGGCGGCACCGTCGTGCACTATGCAGGCTCGTGGGACCGCCCGCTTAAGCGCATTCCCTATCGGCTGTTCCGTTTCGCCGAGGCCGCGCGGGCCTGGTACTTCAAGGACTTTCGCAAGCGACGTGGCAGGCGCCTGTGATCTTCAGCGTGCTTCGCTAAAGACAACCCCCTCGAATACCGCAAGCCGCGCATCCGGCCGCTGCCATGCCGAGGGGGGTAGCCCTGCTTTGAGCGCAAGGTTGTCAAGGAGTTCATGCACGCCCCATCCCTGTTCGGGGGCCACCTGCGGAAGGAACACCGCGGAGCGCATACCAACCGTGAGCTGCACCCCATGGCGTCCGATCTCGATCTCCTGTGGGTCTTTAATCGCGTGAAGCGGAGAAAGCACGGTTATTTCGATTATAAGCTCGTCGAGTTCCTCGCGGCGGAGAGGTGGGAAGCGGGGGTCTTCAAAGGCTGCCGCACGCGCCATGTCGGCTATCGTGCGGACAAGCGGCACATCGGCACTCATCCTGCCGATGCAGCCACGGAGCGCACCGCGCTTGTGGAGGGACACAAAGGCGCCCGCCACGGTGTCGAGGGCGCCGCCTGAAGGTTCGCGCGGCTCGGGGCCGCCAAAAGTTCTAGCGATGACCGCGCGGGCGTAGGACAGTGCGCACCTACGCGTCTCTTCGTCGATATCGAAATTCACAGGCCTTCTCCCCGCGGCACAAAGGCGAGCGCCGCATAAAACACAAGGCGCTCCTCCTCCGATTCCCGGTATGCCGCCGAATCATGTCTTCCGAGCACAAGGCCCTCGAGTTCCGCGCCAAGGGGCGAGGCGAGTAAGGCGGCCATGGCGCCGTCGCCGCAGGCGGAGAGCGCGTCGTGGTCGTGTTCCGCAAGGAGGCCGCGCCAATCGCGCTGTGCTATGCATTCGAGAATCCGCTCGGCACGCTCTTCCGCCTCTGCGCGCGTTTCCGCGCTTCCCCTGCGACCGCAGGACGCAAGGTCACTCGATACGACGAAGAGGGTTTCCTCCGCGCGCTCGGAAAAGACAATGCCGAGCGCCGATGCAAGCGCACGAACGAGGGGCTTAGTCGTTTTTCCCACGAGGATGGGCACCAGGGTGGCGCGAGGAAACAGCTTTTGCATGAAGGGAAGCTGCATCTCGATGCCGTGCTCTTCAAAATGCGGGATGTCGGTCCGCGTAAAGAGCGTGCCGCACTCAAGCAGTTCTTCGATCGAGCCGAGGTCGACGGGGACCGCGCCTAGGGGGGTTTCGAAGTATTCGGCCTCGGGCAGGTAAACGAGCGAGGTCTCTGCTCGATGATAGGGGGACAGAATGACGATCTGGGTCAGGGCGGCGCCTGTCGCGGCCTTCCACGCGAGCGCCGCAAGGTCGCCCGAATAGCCGAGACTCGCATGCGGGGAGAAGATCGCGCGGGCTCTCCTTACCTGACGCTCCGCGAAAAGCGGTTCAGCCTGAGCAAGGAGACGGTCCACCTCCGCGTTAAGTGCGTCTGCCTCTTCCGGGTAGAAAATTCCCGCGACGGTCGCTTCCCGGAGCTTCCGCTTTTCGCTACTCTCGATCATAGTCGTAAGTATAGCCGAGGCGGCCCTCTGTGCAAGGCGCCATGGAGGCTCGAAGGAGCGGATGCGGTGCGGGTGCTCATTGTCGACGATGAAAAGCGCATGACGGAGTCGCTCATCCATTATCTTGCGCTTGAAGGCATCGAAGGAAAGGCGGCCGCCGACGGTCTTGAGGCCAAGGCGGCGCTCGGCGAAGAGGCGTTTGATGCGCTCGTCACGGATTTGCGGATGCCGCGTCTCGATGGACTTGGACTTTTATCGTGGATCCGTGACGAGGGGCCCCAGGTTCCTGTCGTGGTTATTTCGGCGCACGGCGAGGTTCGCGACGCCGTCGCGGCGATGCGGCTTGGCGCCTATGACTATCTTGTGAAGCCTTTTGATCCCGAGGAGCTCGTCATCCGTCTCAACAAGGCGGTTGCGGAGCGCCGCTTTGCACGCAGGCTCTCCGCGGGTTCCCGCAGCTATGAGGAGGGCGCCCGCCTTATCGGCGAAAGTTCCGCGATGCGCGACGTGCTCAACCTTATTGAGCGCTCTGCGCCGACGGGTGCGAATGTTCTCCTTACCGGCGAAAGCGGCACGGGCAAGGAGGTCGCCGCCCGCCTCATCCACGAGCGCTCCGGAAGAGAAGGGCCCTTTGTCCCGATCAATGTCGGCGCCGTACCTGAGAACCTTCTTGAAAGCGAACTCTTCGGTCATGAAAAGGGAGCCTTTACCGGCGCGGAGCAGCGGCGAGCCGGCCTTTTTGAGACCGCACAAGGCGGCACGATCTTTCTCGATGAAATCGGCGAGCTACCCCTCCACCTCCAGGTCAAACTGCTTCGCGCCATCCAGGAAAAGAAGATCATGCGACTTGGCGCTTCAAAGCCCATCCCAGTCGACGCCCGCCTTGTGGCGGCGACCAATCGCGACCTCGAGGCCGAAGTCCGCGTAGGTCGCTTCCGCGAGGACCTCTATTACAGGCTCAATGTCATTAGAATCAGGCTTCCGCCCCTTCGAGAACGCTCTGGCGACATCGCGCTCCTCGCAGGCTACTTTCTCGGCAAGCTTTCCGCAGAACTCGGGCGCAAGGTCGAGGGAATGAGCGCCGAGGCGCTTGCGCTTCTCGATGCCTATCCCTTTCCGGGTAACGTCCGCGAGCTTGAAAACGCCATCGAGCGCGCGCTTATCCTTGCGGAGGGGCCGCGGATCGAGGCGCGCGACCTTCAGCTCGGTGGCGCGGGGCTCATGCCCGCCGCCGCAAAGGGGAGCTCCCTGGGCGCTTCTTTCCACTCTGGAGCCGCGGCTACCGCGGCCCCTGCCGATGCCGAGTGCTTTTCCCAGCCGCGGACGCTCGCCGAAATTGAAAAGGAGGCTATTGTTGCCGCACTGCGACGCAACCGCTATCGCCGCGAAAAGACCGCAGAGGAGCTTGGCATAACGCGGCGCACCCTTCTTAATAAAATCAAGGAGTATGCGATCGAAGTGCCCGGCCGTGAGGCGGAGGATTAAGCACAGAGCCTAGTGCTTCGAGGAAGACCCCTGCGTCCTGCGCGCGGAAAAACACGAGCCAGACCGTTTCAGGAAGGGCGGAGCCTGCAAGAAATGTAAGGACCGTGCGATAAGCGACGGGTGCCGCACGCGAGGGCGGATAGCCATAGACCCCGGTCGAGATGGCAGGAAAAGCCAGCGAGTGGAAGCCTTCGCGCGCGGCGAGTGCGAGGGAGCTTTGGTAGGCGCGGGCGAGGGTAGCCTCCTCGTCCGCCTCGCCGCCCCGCCACACGGGGCCGACGGTGTGGATCACGGCCCGTGCGCGGAGGCGAAAGCCGGGGGTGAGCACGGCCTCTCCCGGCGCAAGGCCGCCAGAAAGGCGCGTCGCGCGAAGTTCCTTGCATGCTGCAAGGAGTTCGGGCCCCGCGGCGCGGTGGTTGGCGCCATCCACGCCGCCCCCGCCTAACAGGCTCGAATTCGCCGCGTTGACGATGGCGTCCCCGTCAAACTCGGTGATATCGCCGGATGCGACCACAATACGGCCGCCTGCGAGCTCCTTTATGCGCTCGATCATTCCGCGCCCCCTTAGCCCCTCATCGGAGTAGCATACAGCGATCAATGGGGAGGTCAAGGGCAACAAGCTCGCCCCTTGTAAGATGAATGAGGGGATCGAGCTCAAGCTCGATGGTCTCGCCTCCCTCTGGTGGAGCAAGTGCAAGACGTTGCGTACGTCCAAGAAAGGTCGTTTCGACGACCCGTCCGCGAAGTCGGTTCATGTGAGGCCGCGTTTCACCAGGGGATACGCGCACATCCTGGGCACTGAAGTGAAGAAAAAGCTCCCCCGAGCCGGACGGAAGCGGGCCTTCGGCGGAGAGGGGGCCGAAGGCGGTCTCGACACGGTAGATTTTTCGTGCCTGAGTCATGCCTGCGTCGGAGTCCGGCTCATCGAGAAGTGCGCTGACGGGAAGAAGGGGCCCTCGTCCCAAAAAACCTGCGGTAAAGGCGCTCAGGGGACGGGCGTAGAGCTTCTCTGGCGGGCCTGATTCGACTATCCGACCGCCATCCATCACATAAAGCCTATCCGCAATGGCAAGCGCTTCCTCAAGATCGTGGGTGACGTGCAGGGCCGAGAGTCCCGCTTCGAGCACGCGGGCGCGGAGATCGGCGCGGAGTTCCCGACGGAGCGAGGCATCAAGCGATGAAAGCGGTTCGTCGAGGAGAAGCACCTCGGGACGGGCGGCGAGACTTCGGGCAAGCGCGACGCGTTGCTGTTCGCCGCCTGAGAGTTCCGTTGGGCGGCGTTCGAGAAGCGCGTCGATCCGGAATGCGTGGGCAAGCTCCTCGACATGACGGCGCCGCGCGGGCCCCGCTTCGCCTGAGAGCTTCGGGCCATACTCGATGTTGCGGCGGACGCTGAGATGGGGGAAGAGCGCATAATCCTGGAACACCATTCCGACCCGGCGGCGTTCGGGCGGTAGGGCTTCTATCCTACGACCTGCGAGCTCGATGCTCCCCGCTTCGGCACGCAAGAGGCCGGCGATCAGCCTGAGCGCGGTGGATTTGCCGCAGCCGGAGGGACCGAGGATGACGCCGTACGCGCCGCGCGGAAGCTCTAGTGCGAGTTCGAGCCGAAAATTCGCTCGTGTGAAACGGAGCCCTTTGATGCTAAGCACACAGTGCCTCCCGGTCTTTGAGAAAGAACACAAGCCCCGCAATAAGGGCGAGAATTAAGCCGGCGGCGCAGGCTTCGGGAAAGCGATAGGCGCTCACAAGACGGAAAATGAGCAAGGGGAGCGGCTCAAATCCGGGTGCGGCGACGAGAAGCGGCGTGGATGCGTCACCTGATGCCATGGAGAATGCAAAAGCGGCGGCGGAGCCCAAGGCGGGAGCGACAGAGGCAAGGTCGACATCGAGCGCGGCGCGGAGGCGGCTTGCGCCAAGGCTACGCGCCGCGAGACTGGGGGAGCGGTCAACTGATGCAAGCGCCGCCGCGACCGAGCGCTCGACAAAGGGGAGGGCGGCCAGAGCTTCCACGAGGATAACAAGACCGCGTCCGATCCGGAGGAAGACGGCCGAGGGAACGAGAAAACTCCAGCCGAGGGCGAGCACTACCCCCGATACCGCAAGCGGCAGGCTCAATACTGCCTCGGCAAGGGCCGAACGCTGTGTGCGGAGGAGGAGCGCCACGGCGCCGCCCAGAGCAGTGGCGAGTAGCGCCGCAGGGAGCGCGCTTGCGAGGCTGTCGCGGATTGCCCGAATAAGCGGACCCGGGCTCCGGAGCGTTCCCACGAGGCGGGCGAAATTTCCCAAGCCGAGCTCAGCACTGCCGCCCATACCACGCCGGACGGAAAACGCCTCGGCGATGAGCGCCGCGAGAGGGCCAACGAAAAAGACGAGCAGGAAGAGTCCGTAGGCAATGAGGGCGATAAGAGCGCCGCCGCGCGGAGGCAGGCGGGGGAGGGCCGAACCGCCCTTTCTAGCCGCCGCAAGACTGCGCCGTTCCGCGGCGCTAAGGACAAGCACGATGAAGAGGGCTGCCGTCGTTTCGATAAGGGCGAGCGCCGCCGCCTGCCGCTCGTCGGCGAGCATGCGCGCCGCGCGGTAGACCTCAACCTCGAGCGTACTCCCCCCGAGGGGGCCAAAAACGAGAACGACGACAAAGCTGAAAAAAGAAAACAGAAAGACAAGCACCATGGACTGGACAATCGCCGGCGCGAGACTCGGCACCAGGCCGGTCATCGCTGCGCGAAACCTTCCCGCGCCAAGCGTCCGCGCGGCCTCTGCGCGATCGCGCGGAAGTCTTCCTAGCACCTCGCCAACCCCTGCAAGGACGATAGGAAAGTTGTAAAAACCGTGGACAAGGACAAGCCCCCAAAAGGAATAGAGAAAGCGAAGGGGCGGTTCTGAAAGGCCGAAAAGCGTCATAAACGTACGGTTCAGGTAACCGTTCCGTCCGAAGTAGAGCACAAAGGCCAGGACGACGAGAATGGGCGGAACACAGAATGGAACTGCGGCGAGCGCCTTGAGGAGTCGCCGTCCGGGGAACTCGTAGCGGGCAGTGAGGTAGGCGCCTGGGATTCCGAAGAGCAAGGCAAGGAGGGCGCTTGCCGCGGCCTCCTTGAGGCCAAAGGCAAGGGCACGTAGCGTTGTGGGATGTGCAATCGATCTCCCAAGCGCCCGCGCAAGTCCCGCGGCCCCCTCGTCGCCCGCAGCGCGGATAAGTGCGCCTCCTAGCGGTGCCGCGGCCATGGCCGCGAGCACAAAAAGAGCGAGCTTACCCGCCAGGGATGGGCGCATGCCCCGCGCACCGCGGTCTTCCGCCGCTGAGACTCCGGCGGTCGACGCGAGACGGGGCTGTCTGCCAGGCGCTCGTCCCGCCTTGGCGAAGAGGCTCACTGCGCCGCCAGGATGGCCGCGGCGGTGACCGCGTCGTCCGTAAGCGAGTTTTCAGCGCTTGAAAGTGTCTTTTCGGGCTTGAGCGCAAGTGAGAAGCTCGCGGGGAGCTCGGTCCGGGGATTCGCGGGCAGCATCCACTGCGTGAGCGGAAGCTCGGCCTGGCATTCTGGAGACAGGAGGAATTCGATAAACCTTTCGGCATTCTTCCTGTGCTTTGCGCCCTTGACGATGCCTGCGCATTCAATCTGACGCACATGGCCCTCGGCGAAGGGCAGCGCGCGATAGCGCTCGGTCTTGTCGTATTCCTTGTGGTAGGCGGGACTTGTGGCATAAGAGAGGACAAGCGGCGCCTCGCCCGCGGTGAAAAGCCCATAGCCTGTATCCCAGCCCGGCGTCATCGCAAGCACATTGGGCTTAAGCCGCGCCCAGTAGTCTTTCCATGCCTGTCCGTAGACCGCCTTGGTCCAGGCCAGGAAGCCGAGACCAGGCGTGGAGGTGCGGGGATCCATGAGAATGAGCTTTTTCGCAAACTCGGGCTTAGTAAGATCCTCGAGGCTCAGGGGCGGCTGTGCGAGCTTCTCTGAATCCCAAATGATCGCAAAATGACCATAGTCGTAGGGGACAAGGCGATGTTCGGGGTCGATCTGAAGGTCGACGGGGATGTCCGCAAGCGCCTTCGCCGCATAGGCTTCGAAGAGATTGACGCCAAGCGCCTTAGGGGCAAGATGGTTGTCGAGCCCGAGGATGACGTCCGCCTGCGGCTTGTCTTTTTCGAGCAAAGCTGCAGCAAGGAGCTGCCCGCCGTCACCCTTTTGCACAAAATGCACCTTGATGCCAGTGGCTTTCTCGAAAAGGGGCGCGATCTTCGGCGCGGCTCCCCACTCGGAGACAAAAGAATCATAGGTGTACACGACAAGCTCGGGCTCTTCGGGCTTTGAGCAGGCGAGCGTCGCGACAATGAAAGGAACGATGATGAGTGTGTGCGCGAATCTGCGCGCGAATCTGCGCATGACTCCCTCCGCCGGCATTATCCGGATCAGGTTCATCGGGTATGATCTCAGACGCCGCACTTTCCCGACGGGAAGGGGCGCCACCCCGGTTCGCGATGTACTATAGGCCTCTGTGGCGGAGAAGGTCAATGGCCAGCGGCACGGCGTTTGGACTTCGACGCCGGCCTGCCGGGATTGCGCGTAGCTTTGAAGGCGTTTACAGGAAAAAGCGAGCCCACGACATCAGCCGCGGTTTCGGCAAAGATGAAGGAAAGCGCATCACGCACCTCCTTCGGAAGTTCGTCAAGATCGCGTTCGTTGCGCTTCGGAAGAAGCACCGTCGTGATTTTGTTGCGGTGTGCGGCGAGTATTTTTTCCTTGACGCCGCCGACAGGAAGAACGCGCCCCGTGAGCGTGATCTCGCCAGTCATTGCGCGGCCGGGGAGAAGAGCCACGCCGGTGAAGGCGGAGACAAGGCTGGCGACGAGGGTGACACCTGCAGAGGGGCCGTCCTTTGGGATGGCGCCTTCCGGCACATGCACATGGACGGCCTTGTTGCGAAAGTCGGCTTCTGAAAGGCCAAAATCAGCAGCACGGGAGCGGATAAAGGTCAGCGCAGCCCGTGCACTCTCCTTCATCACCTCGCCCAGATTTCCGGTAAGGATGAGGCCCTCGCCCCCCTCAAAGACTGCGGATTCAACGGGAAGGAGCGATCCCCCCGCTTCGGTCCACGCAAGGCCGTAGGCGACGCCGGGTTTCGCATCGCCTATAAGCACCTCGTCTTCGCGCCTCCGCTTGCCGAGGAGGGCGGCGGCCCGTTTTTCAGTGACCAGAACCGACCACTCACAAAGGCGTTCCGGTTCAGCGGCGTAGCCTTTTTCGACCGCTTCCTGGGCGAGCTTGCGTACGACGCGAGCGACCTCGCGCTCGAGATTTCGCACCCCTGATTCCATCGTATAATGCCGTACGATCTCGAGGATTGCCGCATCGCGGAAGCGCACGGTGGCCTTGGCAAGGCCATTTTCCTCAAGTTGACGCGGAATGATAAACTTCTTCGCGATCTCGAGTTTTTCGTATTCGCTATAGCCGGGTATCTCGATGACCTCCATTCGATCAAGGAGGGGGTGGGGGATCCCGTGTAGCGAGTTGGCCGTCGTTATGAACATCACGTTCGAGAGATCGAAGGGGACCTCGAGATAGTGGTCGACAAAACTCGAATTTTGTTCGGGATCAAGCACCTCGAGGAGGGCGCTCGCAGGGTCGCCCCGAAAGTCGGAGGACATTTTGTCGATTTCGTCGAGCAAAAAAACGGGATTTGTCGTGCCGGCTTTCTTCATCGATTGAATGATTTTTCCGGGCAGGGCGCCAACATAGGTCTTCCGGTGGCCGCGTATTTCCGCCTCGTCGCGCACCCCTCCAAGACTCACACGGACAAAATCGCGGTCCAGGGCTCGTGCGATGGACCGTCCCAGGCTTGTCTTGCCGGTGCCGGGAGGCCCAACCAGGCAGAGGATTGGGCCTCGTGCCCGTTCGGAGAGTTGCCGCACGGCGATGAACTCAAGAATGCGCTCTTTGGGTTTTTCCATGCCGTAGTGGTCCTCGTCCAGGATGCGCCGCGCACGGGCAATATCCTTGTTATCGAGGCTCCGCGTGGACCAGGGAAGATCGGCAAGCCACTCGCAATAGACGCGCAAAACGCCCGCCTCTGGAGAGAAGGGTTGGAGTTTTGCTAAACGATTCAACTCGCGGCGCGCCTTTTCAAGCACTTCCTCAGGCGGATTCTTGGCAAGGAGCGTCCGCTCAAGCTCCTTGCTTTCGGGCTCCTCGTCGCCCCTTCCGAGTTCCTTGTTGATCTCTTTAAGCTGTTCCTGGAGAAAGTACTCCTTCTGATTGCGGTCGATGCGGTTTTTCACCTTGGCGCTGATCTTGCGTTGCAGGGTGAGAAGCTCCATTTCGCTTTCGAGCGCGGTTTCGACGGCCTCGAGCCGCTCGAGCGCGGCTTCGGGCGCAAGGAGGGTCTGCTTCCGTTCGGCCTTGAGGGGAAGGACGGCCGCCACAATGTCGCAGAGCTCATGGGGCCCCGGCGCTTTTTCTGCGGCGGCGAGGGACTCAGGCGGGAGTTTTTTCGCAAGTTCGGCGTACTGCGCGAAGGAACGGCGCACGAGGCGCATTGCGGCATCGAGCTCGGCCTTTGCCTCGGGGCTGTCGGGGTTCGGCTCCGCGCCATCGGTGGGAAGCGGCTCGACGAAGGCCGCAAGATGGTCTTTCCGAAAGGCTGTCCTTTTGATGCGGACTCGTCGTTCGCCCTCGACGAGGAGCCTGAGCGATCCGTCGGGGAGTCTGAGATGCTGCACGATGCGTGCGACGCATCCGACCTCCTCGACCTCGATCTCCGCCTTTTTCTCCTCGCCCTGCGGTTTAAGGAGCGAGACGGCCACGCGCTTTTCGCCGCGGATAGCCTCCTCGACGCCGGCGACGGCAAGTTTTGTGGAGGCGGCTATCGGGACGACGGACTTGGGAAAGACGACCGAGTCCCGCACATACACGAGGGGGAGCTCGATTTGCGCGGTCCCCGCGAGGACCCCGAACACGCTCATGCGCTCTTCTTGAGTATCTCCACGGCGGGGGGCGATGTGCCCTCGACAGTGCCGCGGGTGACAACGACGCGTTTTGAACCCTCGATCGAGGGAATGTCGTACATCACGTCCATCATGAGCGCTTCAACGATGGCGCGGAGGCCCCGAGCGCCGGTGTTGCGCGCGATTGCCTTGTCCGCAATGGCGTCGACCGCACCCTCGTCGAACACAAGCTCGACGTCGTCGATGCGCATCGATTCCTGGTACTGGCGGAGAATGGCGTTCTTGGGCTCGGTGATGATGCGCTTGAGATCTTCGCGCTTCAAATCCTCAAGGCCGACCTGGATGGGAAGGCGGCCGATGAACTCAGGAATCATGCCGAATTTCACAAGGTCATCCGGGTGGAGCTGGGAGAAGAGGGCGCGGAAGTCCTTTTCGGCGCGCGGCTTCACGTCGGCGCCGAAGCCGAGCGGATGCTTGGCGACGCGCCCCTCGATGATCTTGTCGAGGCCGACGAAGGCCCCTCCGCAAATAAAGAGGATGTTGGTGGTGTCGATGCGGAGGTATTCCTGCTGGGGGTGCTTGCGCCCACCCTGGGGCGGCACATTAGCCACCGTGCCTTCGATGATTTTGAGGAGGGCCTGCTGAACCCCTTCGCCAGAAACGTCGCGCGTGATGGAGACGTTTTCGGTCTTTCGTGCGATCTTGTCGATCTCGTCGATGTAGACGATGCCGCGCTCGGCTGCCGCGATGTTGCCGCCCGCGTTCTGGATGAGTTTGAGAAGGATGTTTTCGACATCCTCGCCCACGTAGCCTGCCTCGGTCAGGGTCGTGGCGTCGGACATCGCGAAGGGGACCTTGAGCTTTTTTGCAAGCGTGCGGGCAAGAAGGGTCTTGCCCGTGCCCGTCGGGCCTATGAGGAGCACGTTCGACTTCTCAAGTTCGACGCCGCTATCGGAGGACTGGAGGTGCGTTATGCGCTTGTAATGGTTGTACACCGCGACCGAGAGGACCTTTTTCGCATAGTCCTGGCCCACGACGTATTGGTCGAGGTACTCTTTGATCTCCCGCGGTTTCGGTACCTCGCCAGTGAACCCCGAAGAGAGGTCCTGCTCTTCCTCTGCGAGAATCTGCTCACAGACGCGGACGCACTCATCGCAGATGTACACGCCGGGACCGGCGATGATCCTGCGCGCATATTGCGCGCTCTTGCCACAGAAGGAGCACACGCGCTCCTCGGGGTTACTTTGCTTCGTCTTTGCCATGCTTTCTCCGCTCGAGCACCCGATCTACAAGGCCGTACGCAAGGGCCTCTTCAGCGGACATGAAAAAGTCCCGTTCCATGTCCTTTGCCACCGCTTCGACCGATTTTCCGGAGTGGCGGGCGAAATACTCGACGGTAAGGCGTTTGAGGCGGACTATCTCGCGCGCCTGAAGGCTGATGTCGGAGGCCTGGCCCTGGGCACCGCCCCATGGCTGGTGGATGAGGACGCGCGAGGAGGGGAGGGCAAATCGTTTGCCGGCGCTGCCCGAGGCGAGGATGAGGGCGGCCATCGAGGCCGCTTGTCCAAGGCAGATCGTCTGGACGTCAGGCCTGATGTGCTGGATCGTGTCGTAGATCGCAAGACCCGCGGTCACTGAGCCGCCTGGCGAGTTGATGTAAACCGAAATGTCCTTTTCAGGATCCTGCGATTCCAGAAAGAGAAGCTGCGCGACCGTGAGATCCGCGGTCAGATCGTTAATCTCTCCGTCGATAAATACAATCCGGTCCTTGAGGAGCCGGGAGTAGATATCGTACGAGCGCTCGCCGATGCCGGTCTGTTCAATAACAATCGGCACCAGGTTGTGCATCCTCTCATCCATACGCGTTCTGCCCCTCTTTCGCGCTGTTTCGATGTTCGCATCCCGCCGCAGCACGGCACAGGCGGGATGCGGACATCGATAACTTACTCATTATCGGCGAACAAGTCCACGAGGGCGAGTTTCTTGCCCTTCTTGATTTTGCCGGCGGCGGCGATTGCCTCCATGAGTTTGTCTTCCTTGATGCGGTCGCGGAGGTACTCAAGATTCCCGCGCTTTCCGTACTCGGCCTTCACCTCGTCAATCGAGAGGTTCGCCTCTTCGGCAACGCGGCGGTACTCCGCCTCGAGATCTGCCTCCGTGCATTCATAGGCACCCACTTCGACGAGCTTCTCGATGATAAGGCGGGTGGCGATGGCGCGCTCGGCGTTCGGCCTCCACTCGCCAAGAAGGTCCGCCCGCGTTTTGCCCGAGAAGGAGAGAAGGCGGTCGAGCTTGTCATCGGCGTCGATGCCCATCTGTTGCTTGAGGTTTTCCCAGCGCATCGCAAGTTCGGCATTGACCATGGACGCAGGAAGCTCGACGGGGGTTCGCGCAAGAAGCGCGTCGACGATCGCCTTTTCCTTGATCTGACGGAGTTTTTGCTCAAGCCGCTTTTCAAGCCCCTTGCGAATGTCCGCCTTGAGGTCGTCGAGGGTCTTAAAACGCTCGGAGACGTCCTGGGCAAGCTCGTCGTCGAGGGCGGGTAGCTGTTTTGCCTTGAGGCCCGAGAGCTTTACTTCGATCTGCACGGAGCGGCCAGCAAGCTCCTTGTACTCGTAATCCTCGGGGAAGGACTTCTCGATGCGCTTGACATCGCCTTTTCGCATGCCAAGGATGTCGTCGTCGAATTTGAAGAGATTATAGCCCGAACCTATTTCAAAGGTAAAATCAGCACGCTCGCTCCCCGCGACGGGCGACCCATCGGGGGCGATTTCCTTGTAATCGACCGTAGCGACGTCGCCCTTCTCGGCGGCCGCGCCATCCTCCCGATCGACAACAATTGCGTTGCGCTCGCGGATTTCGTTGAGCTCGCGCTCCTCGTCCTCTTTGGTAATCTCAACGACGGGAAGCTCAATCTCGATGCCCTGGTAGTCGGCGATAGGAACCGTCGGGAAAACATCATAGGTAACGGCGAAACTGAAATCGGACTCAAGGTCAAATTTCGGCTCGCCCTCGAGCGCCGGCGTGGAGTAGGCAAGGGGCTTTTCCTCAATGTCCTTCACCGCTTCTTCGACCGCTTTCTCCATGACTCGGCCCATCGCGTCGAGTTTGAGCTCCTCGCCGAACTTGCGCTCAAGGACGGAGGCAGGCACGTGTCCCGGACGGAAGCCGGGGATGCGGGCGTGTTTCGTGTAGTCGGCGATGACGGCGGCGTATTCTTTCCGGACGTCCTCGCGACCGACCGTGACGGTGAGCTTCACGGCGGAGCGCTCGAGTTTTTCGACGTTCTTTGTAGCTACCACGGAGTACCCTCTCTCGTCCTATAGAATCGGGCTTCCCTGTGGCGAGCCCGAAGGACCGTATGACGTAGCGCAGACCCTACGGCCGCGGGCGGCTACGCGGCACGCGCGTTATCCGCCAGTGTCCCCACGTTCAAAAAAAAGAGGCGATCCGGCTTTGCCCGAATCGCCTCGTACGCGCAGAGCGGGAAACGGGAGTCGGACCCGCGACATCCACCTTGGCAAGGTGGCGCTCTACCACTGAGCTATTCCCGCACGTTGTAGGCTCCTCGCGCACCCGGAGGATGCGAGAGAAGGGACTTGAACCCTCACGCCTTCCGGCACCAGATCCTAAGTCTGGCGTGTCTGCCATTCCACCACTCTCGCTTAAAGCGGGGACTATGGTAGCCTTGCATCCCGTCGGCTGTCAAGGGCTCGCGTCCTCCGCATTAATCGGAGAACCTTGCCGTCCTTTTGCAGGCTTCGCCGCGAGGGCTTGCCCTCGCGGCAATTGCCATCTGAGCCGCGCAGGCATCGAACCTGCGACCCGCAGATTAAGAGTCTGCTGCTCTGCCAGCTGAGCTAGCGGCCCATACTCCCAGAACTTTGGCATTGCGCGAGCGCAATGTTTATGTCCTCGGTGTGAATGTAGATTGCCGAAAAAGGCGGAAAGAGTCAAGCGGTTTTGCGCGGTTTTTGCATGCCGAATGCCGGAAGGGGCTGCGGATAGAGCTCGAGCGTTGTGGGTCGGCGCTGGTGGAGGGGGTGCATATGCAAATATGCATATGCAAAAAGGCCGCTCGCCAGCGAGCGGCCTTTTTGCATTAAAAGCGGGAAACGGGAGTCGGACCCGCGACATCCACCTTGGCAAGGTGGCGCTCTACCACTGAGCTATTCCCGCAAAGGTGCCCATGCTTTTGGGGCATAAGGCTTTGTGAGCCGCGCAGGCATCGAACCTGCGACCCGCAGATTAAGAGTCTGCTGCTCTGCCAGCTGAGCTAGCGGCCCATATACACACCAATCACGCCGTGCGCTCGACAGGAGTCGAACCTGCGACCTACGGATTCGAAGTCCGTCGCTCTATCCAGCTGAGCTACGGGCGCGCGTAGCGGCTATTGCCGCCCGGCCCTTGCAAGGCCGTCGACCGAACCCCTTGCGAGGTGCAGCCGTAGGGTGGGTGATGGGACTCGAACCCACGACAGCCAGATCCACAGTCTGGCGCTCTACCACCTGAGCTACACCCACCGCGCAATCGGTGAGCCCAGCATGCCGGAAACGCCGGAAAGAGTCAAGCGGCATCGCGGCGAAAAACGCAAGAAATACCTCTGGCAGATGGCTTCTTGCGGGACGGTTGGCATGGAAACGCTACGGCAGCGGCGCATATCGTCGCTGTAGCGGGGAAAGATTAGGCTACCTGACCTGCGGAGGAGAACGGCGGATTACGATGGGGGAGGGGGCTCCGCATGCGGCGCAGCGCGCATAGGCGTAAGGGGTGCTTCGATCTTGTGACGGTTCGTAGGCAATCGGTTTATCAATGTCTTGCACCGCGAGACCCGATGCGTCGATACGGTATCCGCGACGGCTTACGAGGAGGGCCCCGCAGGCTGCGCAGTTCGTGTTGGAAAAGCGTCCGCTCCGCGTGGGGATATTGCCCGTGTAGACATGTGCAAGATGCCGGGCCGCATGTTCTGCGAGGAAGAGGAGATCTGCCGCATCGGTAGGCGGCATTTTGTACTGAAAGGCGGGATGGTAGGCGGAAAGGTGAAGCGGAATGTCTGCGTCGATCCCGGCGAGAAAGCGCGCGATGTCGACTATTGTTTCGACATCGTCGGAAAGCCCTGGGATGACAAGCGTCGTCACCTCGACGAAGGAGCTTGTCGTGGCACGGGAAATGAAGTGGCACACGGTCTCAAGGTCGCCTCCGAGCTTTTGTGCATAGGCTTCGGCGGAAAAGCACTTGAGGTCGACATTGACGGCGTCGATGAAGGGAAGGAGTTCTTCGGCAGCCTCCTCCTCGATATAGCCGTTGGTCACGAGTACTGTGCCGAGGTGGGCATTTCGGGCAAGCATCGCCGCTTCGCAAAGATATTCGAAATGAATGAGCGGCTCGGAGTAGGTGAAGGCGATCTGTGGCGCTCCGGATGCACGTGCTGCGTCGATGAGTGCGTGGGGGGAGTAAAAAGGGGCAGAGGGATCGGCGCGCTGGGATATTTCCCAGTTTTGGCAGAAGGGGCAACGGAGATTGCATCCGTAAAAGCCCACGGAAAAGACCTCCGTTCCTGGAAGGAAATGATAGAGTGGCTTTTTTTCAATTGGATCGAGCGCAAGGGCCGAGATGCGACCATAGAGGGGAAGATTTAGTTCGCCGTCGAGATTGTGCCGTGCGCGGCACAACCCCGTTCCGCCCCGTGTAAGCGTGCAGCGGTGGGGGCAGAGTCTGCAGCGAACCTTCCCCTCCCCTATGGGCTCCCAGAACGCCGCCTGAGCCATCGCTTAGGACCAGGTCTTCACGCTCGTCATGAGACGCTCGCGGAGGCGCAGGGATTCGCCTACGCCCTTGGGCGGTTCGTCGACCTCGAAAGGCACATAGCGGATGCCAAAGGCGCCGCGGCGTACCCAGAGTTTTACGAGTGGGCGGCTTTTGCCCGCCTCGTCCACGGGTGAGGGAAGCTCCTCGATGGCAGAAACATCCTCGACGCGGAATTCCAGCACCGAGGCCTCTTTCCCCGCCGGATCCGCAATGAGGAGGCATTTTTTCTCGTCGTAGGGATGCTTCCTGAGCGTGCCTGCAAAAGGCACCGCATCGGAAGGGGGCTCGGATCGGTACTTGACGAGCTCGGAGAGCGGCTCGGCTTCGAGGTAATCGCGGATGCTCATGGTTCTCTCCTCCTTTCTCGCAGATCCTTTGCTATAAGTATAAGCGCGCCTAAGCCCGAAAGTAACAGGCAGAGAAGGGCAAACCAGTCGCCAAAACGCAGGTACACGGTTGTCGTTCCGCGGTAAATGGGGACGGTCGTACGGAGTGCCGCGCCGGTGAAAAGCGGCAACTCGTCGATCACCGCGCCGCGTGCGTCCACGACGCAGGTGAGGCCGCCGTTGGTCGAGCGCACGAGGCTTCGGCGGAATTCGATAGCCCGAAAGCGGGCCGCGGCGAAATGCTGAATCTCCGCGCTCACTGTGCGCGACCAGGAGTCGTTGGTCAGGTTGATGAGGAGGTCTGCGCCTCGCCTGACAAATACAGCGCAGACATCGGGGAAGGCGTCTTCAAAGCAAATGGGTGAGCCGAAGCGGAGCGTGCCGTTTTGCGTGGGGAGCTCAAACACCGTATGCTCGCTTCCCATCGTCCAGCCCGCATCGAGACCTACCTTTTCCTGCATAAAACGGCGAAAGGCTTCGTACTCCCAAAAAGGGATGGCTTCCGCGAAGGGAACGGGGTGGGTTTTTGCGTAGTCTGCGACAAGGTGCGCCTCGGGATCGATGAGAATCACCGAGTTGGTCATCGCAAGGCTCTCCCAGTCGAGGACCACCGGCGCCCCCGTAAGAAGATAGGCACCTGTTTCCTTGATGAAGGGGATGAGAGGAGCCTTTTCCGGCTTTGCAGAAAACCAACGCCGGAATTCTGCAAAAGGCCGCTTGAGGCTCGATTCACTGAATACGATGAGTTCTGGCGGCTTGTGCGTATCGGTAAGCGCACTGCGCGCAAGGAGGATGTTCGCCTCAAGCGCAGCCTCTTCCCCTTCAATCCACGGGTCGACATTCTGCTGGACGAGGAGGGCGTCGAGTTCGGCCTCAGGGCGGGGAGGGATGGCGAGGCGGTAGGCCCCATAGCCCACTATAAGTAGGGCGAGCACGGCGGTGAAAAGGATGTAGGCTTTTTGCAGTCCGGGTGCAAACGCTTTAGGAGGCAGGAGCGCTGCCCGCAGGCGGTGCCTTGCGCTCAGGCGGGGCCGATGGGTCCCGCCTGAGCCCTGGCCCTCTCCTCGGTCGGGCCTGCACTCAAGGAGCGATATGGCGCAGAGCCCCCTTCGTGTGTGGTCGGCAAGGAGTTCGGCAAGTGTCGCGTTGACCAAGGCGAGAAAGAACGACAACCCGTACACACCCGTCGTGTCGGCGATTTGCAGAAGAGCGAGGACCCTTGTCTGGGTGTAGGGAATGAGGCCCCAGGGGTAGCCGAGGAAGCCTGAGGACTTGAGGTATTCGAAGCTTGCCCAGAGTAGCGCAAAGGCGAAGGGGCGTACGCTTTCTGCCTTTTTCAAAAAAAAGGCAAGATACAGTCCGAGTACGGCATAGACGATGAAATAGGCGAGCGTCGTAGCTCCGATCGTCCATAGGGCGAAGTCTTTGAAAAAATAAAGCCAGTAGCTTGAAAGTGCGTGGTGGAGGGCGCCGTACAGGCCTGCGGCGAGTGCGGCCATGCCGTAGGAAGGCGCCGCACCCAGTGCGCCGTAAAGGGGAACGAGCGCGACATAGCCCAAAGCGGGGAAACCGTAGTGGAAGAACTCGTTTGGTAGCCCGAGCGCGAAAAGTGCCGCGGCTACGAAGGCGCGGATGACGATAGTCTGCCTTTTCATGTGTACGCAGTGTACCCTGAAATAACGCGCGCTGAAAGACGGCGGCCCTCATCCACCGCTTTTTCCGGCCTTGACCGATGCTGCACCTGCCGCTACCATGCGGCAATGGTCAAGGCAGTCTTCCCGGGGTCCTTCGATCCGCCGACTTACGGCCACCTCAATATTGTCGAGCGCGCGCGAGGTATTTTCGAAGAGCTCTATGTTGTCGTCGCGGTGAATCGTGAAAAGTCGGGCCTTTTCAGCCCAGAAGAGCGTCTGTCACTTCTTCAGGAATTGCTTGCTCCGTATAAAAATGTTTCCGTTCACCTCTGCGACAGCCTCATCGTCAATTTTGCCCGCGAACACGGCTGCCGCATTCTCGTTCGGGGAGTCCGAAGCGTTCCGGACTTTTCCTATGAGTTCGACCTCTCGATTATGAACAAGGGTCTCGATCCCGGCATCGAGACCATCCTCATGCCAACCGATCCTAAGTATTTCGTTCTGAGATCAAGCGCAATCAAGGAAGTGGCCTTTTATCGCGGAGACCTTTCGAGCATGGTGCCACCGAATGTGGCGGAGGCGCTCAAGCGTAAGGCCGCCCGCCCCTAGGGCGGTTCCTCCGAGGCCGCGCCGCGGCGTAGCCGCCCTTAAGTCGGCAGGATTCGCCGGTCTTGACAATCTACGCCGCTTTGTTTAGTGTAGGTGATCGGCATACCGTTT
Source organism: Spirochaetota bacterium (assembly GCA_029265615.1). Classification (GTDB taxonomy): domain Bacteria; phylum Spirochaetota; class Spirochaetia; order Treponematales; family Rectinemataceae; genus JAEUJG01. Next base: position 186,262 of record JAJUIB010000001.1, on the reverse strand, counting down.
ACGGAATTTTCTTACGGGAATGAGGTTTTAGCGATGGCTGTACCCAAATTCAAGACTTCGAAAGCCCGGACGCGCAGGCGGCGCTCCATCAATATGAAGCTCACCGCCCCGACGCTCGTCACCTGCGGGAATTGTGGTAATCCCGTCCTCCTGCACCGGGTTTGTCCGAAGTGCGGTTTCTATCGCGGGCGCCAGATTATCACGCCCGATACGAACGCCTAAAGGAGACTTTCCATGGACGAACTGTTCGAGAAGATTAAAAAAATCATCGCCGAGAAGCTCGAGGTTGAAGAGGACAAGATCACTCTTGAGGCGAGCTTCCGCCAGGATCTCGGCGCGGACAGTCTCGACACCTACGAGCTCGTTTACGGCATCGAGGAAGAGCTGGGCATCAGCATCCCCGACGAGAAGGCCAACGAGTTCGAGACCGTCAAGGACGCCTACGAGTTTATCAAGTCGCAGGTGAAGTAAGAGCTAGCTTTCCCCCGGGATGGCGCGTCGTGTTGTTGAACGTCAAAGGCGGGCTTTCCCGGGAGCGAAAAAGCGAACTCCTTTCTTTCCTCAAGCAAGCACAAATCAGGTTCAGGAGTCTTGAGCTTCTGAACCTTGCTTTTACCCATCGCTCCTGCGCCAACGAGGACATCTCGCGTGGCTCCAACAATGAAAAACTTGAATTTCTCGGCGATTCCGTGCTTGGCATGGTGGTGGCGCGCAAGCTCTTTGAGCTTTTGTACGACCGTCCCGAGGGTGAACTTGCACGCGTGAAGAGTTTCGTGGTTTCTGAGACCACGCTCGCGGGTCTTGCCCGAAGCCTTGCGGTTGACCGTTACCTTCTTCTCGGCAAAGGTGAGGAGCAGTCGGGCGGCCGCGAAAAAAAGGCCATTCTCGCCGACGCGATGGAAGCGATCATCGGAGCATACTATCTTGATCAGGGCTTCGAGGCTGCCGAGCACTTCGTCCTTTCGCTTGTCGAGCCCGAAATCCGCAAGGTGCTTCAGAACCGCCACGCGAAAGACTACAAGACTGTTCTCCAGGAATATGTGCAAAAGTACCATCGCGGCTATCCCAAGTACACCCTCGAGCGCAAAGACGGCCCCGATCATGACCGGACCTTTTGGATAAACTGCGAAGTGAATGGAACGCTCTTTGGTCCGGCGTCGGGAAAAAACAAAAAGGAAGCCGAGCAAAACGCGGCCAAGGTCGCCTATGACGCCATCGTGGCGGCCGGGGGGCTCGAGGCCGCCCGGCTTTTGCAGGTGGAAAACCAGTAACCCCTGGCATCGCCGTTCTGGCCGTCTTCTGCCCCCCTAAAGCCCGTATTTGGGCATAATGCCCCGCGCGATGCGGAGGAGCTGCTCCTTGGTGTTCTGCTCGGGGTCGTCGAGCACCGTCTCAAGGAGTTCGGCGAGGATTCGCCCCATGACGGGGCCGCGCGGAACGCCCAGGGCGGCGAGCTCGCTTCCTCCAATCGCAAGATCCTTAAGTCCGAGGGCCTCATCCTTGGCGATGACCGCGTCGATTCTTCGGCGGAGGGGCTCGATGCTTCGCGGGTCGGCGGGGTGGCCCAGGATGCCTGTGCTGTCCGCAAGCCGAAGCGCAAGGAGTTTGTCCACGTGGTCGGTGCCGACTCGTGCGAGAAAGCGGCGCACGGCCGCATCGCTCCAGGACTCGTCGTAGAAAAACATGTGCTGTCGGATGAGGTGCGTCACCTCATCAATGACGGCGTTCGGAAATCGAAGCCGTTTGAGGATGCCCTCGGCAAGGCGTGCGGAGAGCTCCTCGTGGCGGTGGAAGGTAAAAACGCCGTCATCCTCACGTCGCCGTGTTCCGGGCTTCCCTATGTCGTGGAAGAGGGCTGCAAGGCGGATTTCGCGATCGCGCGGCGACGCGTCGAGGCTCACGTAAAGGTGGTCAAGGACATCGAAGCGGTGGAGCCCCCGTTGTTCCACTCCGCGGCAGGCCGTAAGCTCGGGAAGGACTATCGCGAGCATGCCCGACTCCTCCATGAGTCTCAACCCGCGCGAAGGTTCGCTCGCCATGAGAATTTTCTCGATTTCCTCGCGAAGCCGCTCGGCGGAGACGGCCTTCAGGCGGGAAAGCGCACCGTTTACAGCCGCGAAGGTAGCCGCTTCGATTTCAAAGCCGAGCTGCGTGGCGAAACGGACCGCCCGCAGGGGGCGGAGGCCGTCCTCAGCGAAGCGCAGGACTGGGTCGCCCACGGCGCGCACAAGGCGCCGTTCAAGGTCGGCCTGTCCACCGTGCGGATCAATGATCCTTGATTCGAGCGGATCGAGCGCCATAGCGTTGATGGTGAAGTCGCGGCGCGCAAGATCTTCCTCGAGGCTGGCGCCGAATTCAACCTTGTCGGGCCTGCGCCCATCCGAGTACCCGAGGTCGCGGCGAAAGGTCGTTGTCTCGATGTTGCGGCCCTTCCAGAGCACGGTCACGGTGCCGTGTTTTATCCCCGTGGGTACGACGCGCCTGAAAAGGCGCATCACTTCTTCGGGGGGCGCATCGGTTGCAGCGTCGTAGTCGGCAACGAGGCGTCCGATGAGGCCGTCACGGACCGCGCCGCCCACGATGTAGCATTGTCGGCCCGCCCTTCGAAAGACCTGCGCGAAGTCCTTAAGCTCGCTCGGAATCAGGGGGATTCGCATGCGCTCAGACTACCCCGGCATCCATGCGAGGGGCAAGGGCACAGTAGCCGATGCGCATTGATGCGCACAGCTCGTTCCGCTATGATGGGCTCCCATGCAAGGGGGGGGCGGCATGGGCAGGGTGATCGGTTTCGACAACGAGAAATACCTCGACGAGCAGGCGCGACTCATCATGGAGCGCGCTTGCCGCACGGAGAAATTGTATCTGGAATTTGGCGGCAAGCTTCTTTGGGACTATCACGCCGCCCGCGTCTTGCCGGGCTACGACCCCAACGTGAAAATGCGCCTCCTCGCCCGCCTCGCCGATCGGGCCGAGGTTATCATCTGCGTCCATGCGGGGGCGATCGAGCGCTCAAAACTCCGCGGCGACTTTGGCATCACCTACGACGCCGATGCCTTGCGCCTCATCGAAGAGCTTGGCGATTGGGGCGTACCCGTCGCCGGCGTCGTCATCACTCGCTACGAGGGCCAGGGCGCCGCCTCTCAGTTCCGGACCAAGCTCCAGCGACGCGGTATTAAGGTTTATACGCACAGGGCCACCAAGGGTTATCCTTCGGATGTCGACACCATCCTTTCGAAGGAGGGATACGGAGCCAACGAATATGTGCCGACGACAAAGCCCATTGTCGTCGTGACCGGCCCCGGCCCCGGCTCGGGCAAGCTTGCGACTGCGCTCACGATGTTCTATCACGACCGCCTCGCGGGGAGGCCCGCGGCCTATTCGAAGTTCGAGACCTTCCCCGTTTGGAATCTTCCCTTGAAACATCCGGTCAATCTCGCCTACGAGGCGGCGACTGTCGACCTTGGCGACTTTAATTGCGTTGACCCCTTTCACCTCGAGGCCTACGGCGCGACTGCCATAAATTACAATCGCGATGTCGAGGTCTTTCCCATCCTTCGCCGCATCATCCAGAAGATGACGGGCGGCGAGATCGATGTCCGTTCTCCAACCGACATGGGCGTCAATCGCATCGCATCCGGCATCATCGATGACACGGTGGTGCGCGCGGCCGCGAAACAAGAGGTCATCCGGCGCTACTTCCGCGAGGCCCGTGCCTACGCCTTTGGCAGCTCCGAGCCCGAGGTGCTCCGCCGCATCGAGGCCCTCATGGAGGAGCTCGAGCTCAAGCCCGAGGACCGACGCGTCGTTATCCCTGCGCGGAAGGCCGCAGAAGAGGCACGAACCTTGAAAAAGGGAGACAAGGGCGTCTACTGCGGCGCGGCGATCGAGCTTCCCGACGGGAGCATCGTGACGGGCCGCAATTCGGAGCTTTTCCATGCCGCGGGTGCCGTCGTCCTCAATGCGGCGAAGAGGCTCGCCGGAATTCCCGACCGCATCCACCTCCTGCCTCCTGCGGTTACCACCGGGGTCGCGATACTCAAGCGAGAGGTGCTTGGTCGGAAAAGTGAGAGCCTTAATCTCGACGAGGCGCTTATCGCGCTCTCCGTGAGCGCCGCGACAAACCCCGCCGCGCAGGCCGCGATGGAGAGCCTCAAGGAGCTTTCTGGCTGCGAGATCCACGTGTCGCACGTTCCTGGTCCAGGCGACGAGGCCGGGCTGAGGAATCTCGGCCTCAACGCCACATGTGACGCCAAGCTTGCGGTTCGCATCCCCGCCGCTAAATAAGCCCTTTCTGCGAGTCCGGCTGCTACACATGCCATGTGGCGCTATCCTTGCGGCCGTTCTTGACCCCTCTTCTGCGAGCCGATTATACTGAGGCTCCTCACATCGCACAGGGCGCCCCTTTGATGCGCGGCGCAAGGCAGGAAGAGAGTATGGACGTACGAGTGCGCTACGCCCCGTCTCCGACGGGCAACCAGCATATCGGCGGTGTTCGCACCGCTCTCATCAATTACTTGTTCGCTCGGTCCCAGGGCGGGACCTTTATCCTTCGCCTCGAGGATACGGATCGGACGCGCTACGCGGACGAATACGTCCGAAACCTCTATGACACATTCGCATGGCTGGGCTTCTACTGGGACGAGGGGCCCGACGTCGGCGGTCCCTATGCGCCCTATGTGCAGTCCGAACGCTTCGCCCTCTACCAGGAGCACGCCGAGAAGCTCGTCGCGATGGGGCGGGCCTATTACTGCTTCTGTGGCGAGGAGCGGCTTGCGAAGCTTCACGCGGACGCGCAGGGTGAGGGCGGGGATGAGCCTTCGAGTTTCGGTTACGACCGGCGTTGCCGTAACCTTGATCCCGCCGAGGCAGCAGCCCGGGTTGCCGCCGGCGAAAGGGCCGTCATACGACTCAAGATACCCCTTGAGGGAACCACGAAATTCCACGACGCGCTCTTAGGCGACATCGAGTGGCGGAATGCGGATGTCTCACCCGACCCCGTGCTCCTCAAGTCGGACGGCTTCCCAACCTACCACCTTGCGAATGTCGTAGATGACCATCTCATGCACATAACGCACGTCATGCGCGCTCAGGAGTGGATATCCTCGACACCTATGCACATCCTCATGTACGAGGCCTTCGGTTGGGAGCCGCCGCGGTTCTGCCACCTTCCCATGGTGCTAGGCCAGGATGGGTCGAAGCTTTCGAAGCGCCATGGCGCCACAAGCCTCAACGAATTTCGGAAAAACGGCTACCTTCCGGAGGCACTCATCAACTATGTGGCCCATCTCGGCTGTTCGTACGAGGAGGGACGCGAGATTTTTAGCCTCGAGGAGCTGTCACGGCTCTTCAGAATCGAGAAGCTCAACAAGGCTTCGGCGGTTTTCGATTATGCGAAGCTCGAGTGGTACAACGGACAGTACATTCGCATGAAGGACGATGCCGCTCTCGCGGAGCTCGTTCTGCCCTTCCTCGCCGATGCGGGTCTTGTCGGGCGCGGCGAGGATGGCATGCCACGGCCGACTGCCGAAGAATCGGCCCTTGTCCATGGCGCAATGCCCCTTGTCCGCGAGCGGCTTAAATTCCTCACCGACGCAGCTCCGATGATGCGCTATCTATTTGAGGAGCCAGAGCTCCCCGCAAAGGACGAATTTATCCCGAAAAAGCTCGACGCCGCGCGCACTGCGGAGCTCCTCACACTTTCGGCCACCTTGCTTCCCGGTTGCGATCTTGCCGATATACACGGCTGCGAGGCGGCGTTCCGTGCCGCCGCAGATGCTGCAGGCGCAAAATTCGGCGACCTCATGATGCCGCTTCGCGTCGCGGTGACCGGATCGCGGGTGAGTCCCCCGCTTTTCGAATCGATCAGGCTCATCGGGCTTAAGCAGACGCTCGCGCGTGTTGAACGCGCCCGGGCGCTACTTGCATCCTGAGTGCGGCTCGTACGAAGGAGGATCCATGGTCGAAGAGCGAAGATCGGGTGTTTACGAACGGCTCTATACACAGCTTGAGCCGCTCATTCGCGAGAAGTCGCCCAACCTCGTCGCCGGCATGGCGACCGTTGCGGCACTCCTCCACGCGAAGCTCAGGCACCACTTTTGGACAGGCTTTTATTTTGTCGCAGGCGATGATGAGCTTCATGTCGGGCCCTACCAGGGGGCGGTCGCCTGCCAGGTTTTGAAGGGTAGGGGGGTCTGCCTCCATGCGGTGAAAACCGCCAGCCCCGTCGTGGTTCCCGATGTCGAAGCCTTCCCCGGCCACATCGCCTGCGACTCCCGCTCAAAAAGCGAGATCGTCGTTCCACTCAAAAAGGACGGCAGGGTGGTGGCGGTGCTCGATATCGATTCGGACAAGCTTGCGCAGTTTGACGAGGACGATGTCGGGCCTCTCTCGCGTATCGTCGCATTGCTCGAGCCGCTTGTGGTATGAAGGGGCCGTCTCGCGCTTCTCCTTGACTGCGTCGCGTGCAAACGGGCACAATGGCTTTGCCGCGCCCCTGAAGCGCGGTAAGGAGAACGCTATGAGCGAAAGCACGAAGACCGCAGGCCCCGCCGCGGCCGCCCCCGACTCCGCCGCGACAGCCGCGCCGGGCGCCGACTTCATCCGCGAGGCGATTGCGGCCGATCTTGCAAGCGGGCGCTACACGGAAGTTCGCACCCGCTTCCCCCCCGAGCCGAATGGATGGCTTCACATCGGCCACACCAAGGCCTTTCTCATCGACTTCGAGGTCGCGAAGGACTTCGGCGGAAAGTGCAACCTCCGCTTCGACGACACAAACCCTGAAAAGGAGGACATGTCCTATGTCGAGGCGATCAAGCGCGATGTCAAGTGGCTCGGCTGCGATTGGGAGGATCGCGAGTTTTACGCCTCCGACTACTATGAGCGGCTCTATGAGTTCGCCGTCAAGCTCATAAAAAAGGGCAAGGCCTACGTCGACGATCTCTCTGAGGAGGAGATTAAAGAATATCGGGGGACGAACGTTCCTGACAAGAACAACATCACCTACACGCCGCCGGGACGTGACAGCCCCTATCGCAATCGTTCGATCGAGGAAAATCTCGACCTTTTTGTCCGCATGCGCGCAGGCGAGTTCGCCGATGGCGCCAAGACGCTCCGTGCAAAGATCGATATGGCGCACCCGAACCTCCTCATGCGCGATCCGGTCATGTACCGCATCCGCCGCGAACCGCACTATCGCACGGGGACCGCATGGTGCATCTATCCAATGTACGATTTTCAGCACCCCCTCTCCGACGCGATCGAAGGTGTGACCCATTCGCTCTGTTCGCTTGAATACGAGATACACCGGCCACTCTACGAGTGGTTTATCCGCGAAGCGGAGGTTTTCCCCTCGCGCCAGATAGAGTTCGCGCGCCTTAATCTTTCGCACACGGTTCTTTCGAAGCGATGGCTCCTCCGCCTCGTAAAGGAGGGATATGTTTCGGGCTGGGACGATCCCCGCATGCCGACCCTCTCCGGCCTCAGGCGCCGCGGTTATACCCCCGAAGCCATCCGCGACTTTATCGCGCGCATCGGCATCGCAAAGACCGATTCGCTGGTCGACATCCAGCTTCTCGAACACTGTCTTCGCGAGGATCTCAACAAGCGCGCGCTCCGCGTTATGGCCGTGCTCCACCCCTTGAGGCTCGTCATCGAAAACTGGCCTGAAGGCCATGTGGAAATGCTCGACGCGGTGAACAATCCCGAGGATCCCAGCGCGGGTACGCGGAAGATCCCCTTCTCGGGCGAGCTCTACATCGAGCGCGAGGATTTTCAGGAAGTTCCTCCGCCCAAGTACTTCCGCCTTTTCCCGGGGAACGCCGTGCGCCTCCGTTACGGTTACATAGTCACCTGCACGGGCTTCGACAAGGATCCCGCCACCGGCGAGATAACCGCCGTGCGCTGCTCCTATGATCCTGCGACCCGCGGCGGCGATGCGCCCGACAACCGTAAGGTCAAGGGCACCATTCACTGGGTCTCTGCCGCGCATGCTGTTCACATTGAGGCTCGTCTTTTCGACCACCTCTTTCTTGCCGAGCGGCCGCAGGATGTCCCCCCCGGGGTGGACTGGGTGACGACGATCAACCCGCGTTCGCTCGAGGCGGTGAAGGGTGCCGTGGGCGAGCCATCCCTCGCAGAGGCCCGGCCCGGCGATCGCTACCAATTCGAGCGTCTTGGCTACTTTGCCTGCGATCCCGATACGAAGCCCGGTGCGCCGGTCTTTAATCGATCAGTGTCGCTTCGCGACACCTGGGCAAAGATCGAAAAGAAGAACGCGTGAGCCGCACGACCGCGGTTATGCAAGGACGCGCGCGGGGCCCCCTCGAGGGCCCCGTTTTTTTGGGGAAGTCCACACCTGCGCGCGGGTGCGCGGATTCAGATTCGAATTTCCCAACCGATCGGTCGGACGCTGCGTAGGGTGCGGTGTATGGAGAGCCTGATCGAGGGTAGCCCTTGGGCGGGGGAAGGCGCCGACGACGCTGGCTTCGAGGCCTTCTGGCGCGAGTGGCGCCCGCGGGCCGCGGCCTATGCGCGGGCCTTCGGGGGGCTTTCGGCGGAGGATCGCGAGGAGCTCGCCGCGGAGGCTGTGACACGGGCCTGGCTCGCGGAGGGGCGTCGCGACCGTAACCGTCCCTTCGCACCCTGGTTTTTCGCTATCGTGCGGCACCTTGCCCTCGACACGCTCAGGCGCCGCCGTGAGCTCTCCGCCTCTCCGGAGAATTTCGACCGCTCCGCCTCCCACCACGAAGGGCCCGAAGGCGGTGCCCTCCGTAAGGAGGAGGCGGAGTTTGTGCGCCGTTTCGTCGCGGCGCTTCCTGAACGCGACCGCGAGCTTTCGTGCCTTATTTACGGCGCGGGTCTCGGCATAGGGGAAGCAGCGCGGATTGCAGGCATGCCGACAGGGACCGCCAAGTGGCGGCTTTACGAGGTGAGAAAGGCCTTGCGCAAGGCCTGGGAGCGGGAATATGGCGGCTAATGTTCGGTTCGACCCGGAAGTGGCGCTCCGCGCGCATTATGCGGCTGAACTCGAAGAGGAAAGGCGTCTCTGTCCTCCCGCGCCGCACGCAGGGGAATGGCTCCCATCCCCGCCCGTAGCGGCAGTTCCGCGACGGCGCCGCTCAAGATTTCTTCTCGAGGCCGCTACAGCGGCGCTACTCGTCCTCTCGGCCGGCCTATCCGTCTTGTCGCGCGGCGGCCCCCTCGGCACCGCGCTTGCCGACGCTACCATCAAAGGGGGGCGGGCTGCGGTCGTGGGCGCCGCGATCGGCGGCCGTTTTACATCGGCCGTCGAGGGCTTCTGCGAACTCAAGGGTGCGAAAGCAGGCGGTGCCACCGCGGGCCGCTATCGCTGAAAGGAGTAACCCATGAAACTGAAGTTCTTTCTTGGCGTCTTTCTCGTCCTTGCTATTTCGGTGTTGGCCGTTCTGGGATCAGGTGGAAGACTTACGACCTTTTTTGACATCCCGACCTTCGTCGTGATCGTCGTCATACCCGCGGCCATCGCCTTCGCCTCATGGCCCGTTCGAGATATCGGGCGGGCCTTCTCCGCTCCCTTCGACGAGAGGGCGGAGCGGAAGGAGCTTGAGAAGTCGCGGACCTTCTTCGCGCTTCTGCGGCAGTGGGTCCTGGTCGCGGCCTTTTTTGGTTCGATGATCGGCCTCGTCTGTATTCTCGCCTATGCGGACGGGCATGATATCGACAAACTTGGCCGTAACCTCGCCGTGATGCTCCTCTGCGTTACGAACGCTCTCCTCCTCTTCCTCATCCTGCCGCTACCTTTCGAGTCGCTTGTAAAGCGCCGCCTCGCCGAGCTCGACTGATCTTGGATCTGCGGTCGCCCAATGCAGGCGGCCGCAGATAGCCTTTTTAAGAATCATTTTCTCTCTCGACCGAAGGGAAAAATACGCCTAATATACCAGCATGAGCGAAACCACACTCAGGGACAGAGCCTCCCTCGACAAGCGCTATCTGTGGAATGCTGAAAGCATTTTTCCCGATCGTGCCGCCTGGCGCGCTGCGTACACGGCCCTCATGGCCGAAGTGCCCGCCATCGCCGCATGTGCGGGCAAGCTCGGAGAGGCCGGGGCCTCCGGACTTGCCGACACCCTTGAAACGATATTCGGATTTATCGACCGTGTCGGCGCACTGTACGTCTATGCCTCCATGTCGCAGGCTGTGGACACGAGTGATACCGAGGCACAGGGGATGGCCGGCCAGGCTGTGGGATTGTTCGGCCAGGCCTCCGCGGCGGTCGCTTTCCTCGATCCTGAGCTTCTTGCCATTGGGCGAGAACGACTTGAGGCCTGGATGGCCGCCGAACCTCGGCTTGCAGCGTATCGCCACTATATCGAAAATCTCTTCCGTAAAGAGGGCCATGTACGTTCCGCTGAGGTCGAGGAACTCCTTGGCCTTGTAACCGAGGTCTTCGGGAGCGCTGATAACACACGCGACATGCTCGTCGATGCCGACATGAAATTCACGCCCGCCGCGGATGGCTCTGAGGTCGCCCAGGGCACTATTGAGGCACTTCTTGCAAGCCCCGACCGCGAGGTCAGGCGCACGGCGTGGCAGAGCTACTGCGACGCCCACATTGCCCACGAAAACAGCCTTGCAGCTTCGCTTGCGACGGCGCTGAAGCGCGACATTTTCAACGCCCGCGCCCGTCGCTTCTCTACCTCGCTTGACGCCGCACTCTTCCAGGCGAACATCCCTCGTTCGGTGTTCGAGGGGACGATCGAGACTTTCAAGCGACGGCTTCCCGTCTGGCACCGCTATTGGCGCGTCCGCCGCAAGGCGCTTGGTCTTAAAAAGCTCGAGCATTGCGACATTTGGGCGCCGATAGCGAAAGAGCAGCCCCGCATCCCCTATGAAAAGGCCGTCGCCTATATAACGGATGCGCTTAAGCCGCTCGGTGCGGAGTATGTCGATACACTGAGGCGTGGCTGCCTCGAAGAGCGCTGGGTCGATGTGTACCCGACCGTTGGCAAGAGCTCGGGCGCCTTCTCATCGGGATGGAAGGGAACCTTCCCCTTTATCAAAATGCAGTATACCGACGACCTTTCGTCGATGAGCACGCTTGCCCATGAGCTTGGACACTCGATGCACAGCTGGTACACCTGGAAACACCAGCCATCGGTGTATCAGGACTATTCTATTTTTGTCGCGGAGGTGGCCTCGAACTTCAACCAGGCGATGGTCCGCGCAAGTCTCTTTGAAAAAGAAAAGAACCCGCAGTTCCAAATCGCCGTCATCGAGGAGGCGATGGAGAACCTTCACCGCTATTTCTTCATCATGCCGACCCTTGCACGCTTCGAACTCGAAATGCACGAACGCCTTGAGAAGGGCGACACCGCCACGGCTGAGGATATGAACGCCCTTATGGCTGACCTCTTCGCCGAGGGGTACGGCGGCGAGCTTGAAGTAGACCGGCACCGCGAAGGTTCGACCTGGGCGCAGTTCGGCCATCTTTACATGAACTACTACGTCTTCCAGTATGCGACAGGCATCAGCGCCGCCCACGCCCTCGCATCTCCGATTCTTGCGGGTGACTCCGCTGCCGCCGCGCGGTACATCGACTTCCTCTCCGCGGGGGACTCCGACTACCCTGTCGAGGTGCTTCGCCGCGCCGGCGTCGACATGCGTACGCCCGAGGCGATGGAAAAAACCTTCGATGTCCTTGAGGGCCTCGTGGATCGGCTCGAAAGGCTCACCTCCTAGGGGCGACACGTTGTTGCGGCGACCGGCTTTCCGCTAGCTTCCTTCTGCGTCCTCGTGTATACTGCCGCCTACGCTTCCGGCGCGGAAATGCCGCTCCGGAAGCCGCCGGAGGGCGCCTCTTCCCGACAGGCCCGGGAAGGGGCCATGCCTTTCCGGCGTCCTACCGCAGCCGGCGGCGGGGCGAAATCAGGGCCTTCGCGGGTGGACGCCGTTCACCCGCGGCGCCGGACGTTCTCCGTTCGGCGATGAGTAAGGAGTCGTGGTATGGATGCCACCGCGAACGGTCACGAGGTGACCATGGAGAAGATCGTTTCGCTCGCCAAACGGCGGGGATTCGTCTTCCAGTCTTCCGAAATCTATGGCGGCCAGGCAGGTGCCTGGGACTACGGTCCCATGGGGGTCGAGCTCAAAAACCGCATCGCGCGATTCTGGTGGAAGGAGATGACCCAGCTCCACGATGATATCGTGGGCCTCGATGCGGCCATCCTCATGCATCCGCGCACCTGGGAGGCGTCGGGGCACGTCGAGAATTTCACCGACCCCCTCGTCGATTGTAAGAAGTGTAAGCAACGCTTCCGCGCGGACATGATCCCCGAGGACAAACTCGCCAAAAAGGAGTGCCCCGAGTGCGGTGGCGAGCTTACCGACACGCGCAAATTCAACCTCATGTTCAAGACGAACATCGGTCCCGTTGACGACGGCACGGGGCTTATCTACCTGCGTCCCGAGACCGCCCAGGGCATCTATGTCAATTACAAAAATATCGTCCAGTCGAACCGGATGAAGATCCCCTTTGGCATCGCCCAGATCGGCAAGGCTTTCCGCAACGAGATCGTCACCAAGAACTTCATTTTCCGCACCTGCGAATTCGAGCAGATGGAGATGCAGTATTTCGTAAAGCCGGGCGAGGACGAAAAGTTCTTCAATTACTGGCGCGACCAACGCTGGAAGTACTTCGAAAAACTCGGCGTTCGCATGGACAAACTCCGCTGGCATCAGCATGGTCCCGGTGAGCTCGCCCACTATGCGAAAGATGCCTACGATATTGAGTACGAGTTTCCCATGGGCTGGAAGGAACTTGAGGGCGTTCACAATCGTTCTGATTACGATCTCAAACGCCATCAGGAGTATTCAGGAAAAGACCTCCAGTATATCGATCAGGACAATGGCAACGAGCGCTTCATCCCCTACATCATCGAGACGAGCGCCGGCCTCACGCGCCAGCTCCTCATGATTCTGTGCGACGCCTACGAGGAACAAAAGGTCGCGGACAAGGGCAACGAGGACGACTGGCGGACGGTGATGCACTTCCATCCAAATCTCGCCCCGATCACCGTCGCGGTCCTTCCCCTCATGAAGAAGGACGGTCTTGCGGAACTCGCCCAGGATATCAGGGCGGGGCTCAAGGAGGAATTCTCGACCGACTACGACCAGTCGGGCGCTATCGGCCGCCGCTATAGGCGTCAGGATGAGGTTGGTACGCCCTTCTGTGTCACGGTCGACTACGAGACCAAGGAGAACGGAACCGTCACCGTCCGCTTCCGCGATTCCATGGAGCAGGTGCGTGTCCACCGGAGCGAGCTCGAAGCGACACTCAAGCAGGCGATTCGCGCATATAAGCGCGTCTAATAGCTATCGGATTTGCGCGGCAGGGCTGGCGACCTGCAGGTCTAGCGACCTGCTGCGCAAATCTGCATCGGGGCCTTGCCCCCTTTCTCCACCGTCTTGCGGAGGCATTTGCGATGCGCGTGCTCTTCATTGGCGGAACGGGCAATCTCTCCTACGAAGCCTCGCTCCGAGCCCTCGACCGAGGCATCGAACTGTTTCACCTCAATCGAGGTTCGAGGCCTGACAGGGCGATCCCTGGCTTGTGCACTTTGCACGCCGATGTCCGGGATCGTGATGCGCTTGAGCGTGTGCTTTCAGGCTTGCGCTTCGATGCCGTCGTGGATTTTATCGCCTACACCCCCGAAGACGTCGCACGCGACATCGAACTCTTTCGGGACCGGGCTGCGCAGTATGTCTTTATTTCGAGCGCCTCGGTGTATCGTAAACCCGGAACCGGACAAGTGATCACCGAGTCGACCCGCCTTCACAATCCATACTGGGGCTACGCCCGAGCAAAAATTGCATGCGAACGCCGCCTTGAGGCGGAGGGCGCCGCATCGGGCTTCCCCTATACGATCGTCCGTCCCTCCCATACCTACGGGAGGGGCTGGATACCTTCCGCTTTTTCCTCGGGAAGTTTCACGGTTCCCGCCCGCATTCTTGCGGGCAAGGAGATTGTCGTTCCGGGCGACGGGCAAACGCTCTGGACAATCACGCACGCACGCGATTTTTCAGTTGGCCTACTAGGCTTGCTCGGCCGAGCCGAAGCGATCGGCGAGGCATTTCAGATCACCGGCGACGAGGCGCTCACCTGGGACGCCATCCACCTCGCCCTCGCACGGGCGCTCGGCAAAGAGGCGCGCATCGTCCATATTCCTTCGGAGTTTATCGCGCGCGCCAATCCTGCGATGGGGGAGCGTCTTTTAGGCGACAAAGCCTGGTCCTCGGTATTTGACTGCGCAAAGCTCAAGCGGCTCGTCCCCGAATTCCGCACAACGGTCTCACTTGCAGAAGGTCTACGCGAATCGCTTGCCTGGCTTTTCGAGGATGACTCCCGTCGCATCATCGACACTGAAACCGATGCCGCGATCGAGCGTATACTCGCAACCTGGCATCGTGCAGAGGCTGCCGCGTTTCTCTCGGACTGAGGAGGAATTCGATGCTGGGAACTTCGGTGCTTGTGAACGGAAAACTCGCCTCGCCCGAGGCGCTTGTCTTCCGTCTTGACGATACCGACATTACCTACGGGTACGGGTGCTATGAAACCCTCAAGGTGCGCGAAGGGCTCCTCTACTTTGCGGAACTCCACGCCCAGCGGCTACTCGCCTCGGCCGCGCTACTCGGCATCCGCCACTCCCTCGAGACGGCCATGATCCTACGCGGCCTTAAGACGCTCGTTGCGGCCAACGGGCTGAGTGATTGCAATCTGAAGCTCATGCTCATAGGTCACGAAGGACGCGATGCGGAGTGGTACGCATTCGCCCTCCCCGCATTGGCCCCTCCGCCGGGCGCCGAGGCTGAAGGCGTCGATTGCCTTGTCGTTTCGGGCGAGCGGCATTTTCCCCAGGCCAAGAGCCTTTCCATGCTGCTTTCGACGGTGGCGTTTCGAGCGGCTTCCGCGCAGGGCTGTTGGGACGCCCTTCTTGTCAATCGCCGTGGAGAAGTGACCGAGGGAACCCGTACCAATGTTTTTTTCTATGAAACGAGTGCCCCTGGCCGTCTTTACACGCCGCCTGCGACCGACTGTCTTGCCGGAATCACGCGCCACACCTTGCGCGAGGCGCTTAGCGAGCGGGGAATCGTCGTTGAGGAGAGCCCGCTCCCCCTGGGGCTTGTTCGGAGCGGGGCGCTGACGCTCCTTGTGACGAGCACCTCAAGCAGAGTCCTCCCCGTGCGCCGCATCTTTGCGGAGGGATTGGCGCCGTTCGCCCTCCCGCAATCCGCTTGGAGCGCCGAGATCGAAGCACTCTATGCTGCGTATCTTGCACGCTACGCCACGAGCCTCCGCCAGAGGCCAAAGCCGGTCTGATCACACCTGTGCCTCCAAACCCCTCGTGACTCTTCCTTGCATGTCGAGCCATCGCAGGCTTAGACTTAAAGGATACGCCACCCATAGAAGGGGCTCCCCGATGACCAGCACCGTGTCCGGGAAGGCTCTGCGCTTTGCGCGTCTTGAGACCAAGATATCGCTACTCGCTGCCAGCGCGACCTGCTTCACTGCCTGTATCCTCGTTGCTCTTGCCGCACATCTTTCATCCGCATATTCGGCGCTCGCGCTCCGCGAAGTGAACGCCCTCGTCGATGAGGATCTTTCCCATGTGACGCGGAGCGCCTACAACCTTGTACGCGCCGAAGACGAAGCGATTCGCGAGTATGTGCGGACGAGCGTCAAGGTCGCCCGCGGAATTTTCGACCGCGCAGGTGGCCTGCGTTTCGAAGGCGGACGGCGTTTTTTGACCGCCGAAAACCAATTTGATGGAAGTCTTGCGCGCTTCGAGCTTCCGCGCGTATCGCTCGGCGGCATGGCGCTTTTTCCCGAATCCGCAGCCAAGGAACAGCCGCTCGTCGACGAAGTGACCCGCCTCATCGGGGCGAGCGCCACGCTCTTCCTTCGCGCAAATGCGGATGGGGATTTTGTGCGAGTGGCGACCACGGTTCGTCGGGCCGATGGTCGTCCCGCCGTCGGAACCTATATTCCCGCGCGTGAACCCGACGGTAAGCCCAATCCTGTAGTCGCCGCTCTTGTCGCCGGAAGGGCGTATCAAGGCCGGGCCTACGTCGTCGATGCATGGTATCTCACCGCCTACGAGCCCATTGTCGATGCACAGCAGGAGGTCATCGGCGCGCTCTACGTCGGTATCAATCAACGTGCCGCCGAAAGCAGAATTCGCGATGCCATCATAGATCTAAAGCTCGGCAGATCCGGTTATGTTTTTGTGATCACGGGTACGGGGGCTGACCGGGGCCGCTATGTCATCTCGCAAGGCGGACTTCGCGACGGCGAGGATATTTGGGACGCAACCGATCCCGACGGCCGCAAGGTGACGCGCGAGATCGTCTCAGCAGCGCTCGCGCTTGATCCCGGCGAGATGACCACCATTCGATACCGCTGGATCAATCCCGGAGAGGCGGCACCACGCTGGAAAATCGCACGGCTTGCGCGGTACGCGCCATGGGACTGGGTCATCGGCGCGAGCGTGTACGAGGACGAGGTCGACATCTACCGCTCAACGCTCACGCGGGGGAACGAGGCGCTCGTTCGTACGATGGTTTTCGCCGGCCTTGGGTTTGCACTGCTAGTCGGCTTTGTCGGCGCCCGGCTAGCGCGGACTATCGCGGTTCCCATTGCGCGGGTGACGGTAGCCGCCGAGACACTCGCACGAGGCGAGGCGGTCGGCCATATCGAGCCTGTCTCGGGCGGGGAGCTTGGCGCGCTTGCATCGGCATTCAATTGCATGAACGAGCGCATCACCGCGGCGCTTGGGGAGCTTCGCGAGAGCGAGGCGAATTATCGAGGCCTTTTTGAAAACGCCCTCGAAGGTATTTACCGCACGAGCTTTGCCGGTCGCCCGCTTGCCGTCAATCCGGCGCTCGCGCGCATGCTCGGTTATGATTCCGCCGCCGAATTTCTTGCCCAGGTGAGCGATTTAGGAAACCAGGTGTACGAGAATGTCTCCGACCGGGCTCTCGTCCTCGACGAGCTTCGTGCACGCGGTATGGTAATCGGACGGGAGACACGTCTTAAACGCAAGGATGGCAGCGTGATCTGGGCTTCTGTAAGTGCGCGCATCGTTACGGGCCGCACGGGAGGCGAATCATGGATCGACGGCTTTATCGTCGATATCACGGAGCGCAAAGCGGCGGCGGAGGCGCTCGAAGCGAGCCGCGCGGGGCTGGCGCGACTCATCGCTGAGCGCGATGCGCTTCTCCACGAGGTGCAGCACCGGGTTAAGAACAACCTCCAGGTGCTCCTCAGCCTGGTCGGCCTGCAGTCGAGCGAGACGGCATCTGCCGATGCCGCTCATGCACTGGCCCGGTTCCGCGATCGGGTCCTGGTCATGACGCTCGTCCACGAGGCGCTCCAGCGTTCACCAGATTTTCGGAGCGTCGATGTCGCGCAACTTGCGCTTACGCTCGCCGATTCGCTACGCCATCCCGAGCAGGGAGGTCTGTCTCCCGAGAACGCCCCCTGTGTGGAAAATGAGCTTCCTTCATTTCGTGTTTCCGCCGACAGCGCCATGCCACTCGCCTTGGCTCTTGGCGAAGTTCTTTCCAATGCGCTCACCTATGGCCGTCGACCCGGTTCGTCCCGCATCCGCATCCGGATATACCGCGAGTCCGAGGGTGTCGAGGCGGCGCTCATTGTCCAAGACGAGGGCCCCGGCCTTGCCCCGGATTTCGACCTCATGGCCGGGGCCGGGCTGGGACTGCGCATTGCGATGGCGGCGATGGCGCAAATCCTTGGACGGATTGAAACGGCATCAAGTTCCGAAAGCATGCGCTTTAGGCTTGTGTATCCCGCCGCACTCGAATTCGAACCGGACGAGCCACGCCCCCCAGCCCCGCCTCCGCCAGACCAGCGCGGCGGTGCAAATATCGACGGTGACGCAGTATGATGTTGCTTTACATGGATCGTGACCGCGGTATATTCTCATTATAGGTTTTTATTGCTCAAGGAGTACAAAATATGTACATCACCAACCACATGGTCCACGACCGCGAGGAGATGGTCGCGATACACGCCCGACTTTCCGGAAACGAAGGCGCGTTCTCCACCGACGAGCGCCATCTTTATTTTTGCTCTCTCGACGAAGGGAGTCTTGCCGCCTATGCGGTGGTCGACCGCCCGGCTCCCGGCCGGGCCGTCCTTGAGGAGCTTGTACTGGCTCCCCAATATGCAGGACAAAACGTGGAACGCGGCCTCATTGCGTACATCATGTTTGAACTTGGAGGCTTGGGCCTTGCACGGCTTGAGCTTGCAGGCGGGCGGCTTGCCGAGTCCTTTCGCCCCGACTGGATCGGCGAGTTGGACTTATTCAATGAGGATGGCGTTGCGATGCTCGCCCCTTCGCGACTCGTCGAAGGTCGGCGACGCACCTAAAGCATAGCGCCTTCTCATGCTCCTCATCTATCCGCCCGGAGCGCGGAGCACGGAACCGCCCCTCGGTCTTGCCCGTTTGGCTGCCTCGCTAAGGGCTTGCGGCGTACCTGTTCGGTCGCTCGATCTCAATCACGAGGGGCTTGAGGCGCTTCTTGCGCAACCTGAGCCTGAAGCGCTACTTGATACCTGGGCCCGCGTCGCCGTGCGTCGCCGAGATGCAAATTTTGCCGCGCTCCGCGCGCCCGCTATTTATGCATGCCAAGACGCCTATGTCCGTGCGGTCCGCGATCTCAACCATGCGCTCAAAACGCTCTGTCGTCCCTCGGGGGCTGAGCCCGGACTTGCCGACTATCATGAAGCGGGGCGTTCGCCCCACCGCCGCGCCGACCTTGTCTTTGTCGCGCGTCGGGCTACGGCTTGTGTTAACCCTGCGCTCGCAGGACGCTGCGATGGAGGAGATGGGACCTTTACCCCAGGGACCTTTGTCCCAGGTCCCTTTGACCGCTTTTTTCACGCGCGCATCGCAGCCGAGCTTGAGGAAAACAGAGTCGATGTGGTCGGCATTTCGGTCTGCTATCTATCCCAGGCCCTCCCTGCCTTCGCGCTCGCAGGCATCATTCGCGCCCTGGCGCCTCGCGTTCGCATCGTGCTTGGCGGAGGCCTTATTACCTCCTGGCTGGCGCAGGGCCGCATTTCGCGCGAGGAGCGCTTCGAGGGCTTTGTGGATGCGCTTGTTGGCGGATCTGGCGAGGATGCCCTGCCTGCGATTCTCGCCATTTCGGAGCCCTCAAGTCGGAACGGCCGCGTGACGCAGGCATTCGGCTCCGTGCCTGATTTTTCGGATTTCGCAGAGCTTCGCTATCTCGCCCCCACGCGGATAGTGCCGTATAACTTTTCGCGCGGCTGCCCCTGGCGGAAGTGTAGCTTTTGTCCCGAGACGGCCGAAGCCACGCGCTATGCAGGTCAACGGAAGGAGACGGCGCTCGCCGATCTTGGCAAACTTGCCGAACGCTATGCACCAGGGCTTTTCCATTTTACCGATAACGAGGTCGCGCCGCTGTATCTCCGCGCCCTTGCCGAAGCGCGGCTCGGTGTGCCGTGGTATGGATTCGCCCGCTTTACCCCCCTCCTCGCCGATGAAGCGGTTTGTCGCGCGCTCGCTGCGTCGGGCTGCGCTATGCTTCAGCTCGGCCTTGAATCAGGGGACCAGAACGTTCTTAACGCACTCGGCAAGGGAACCACGCTCGACCTCATCGACCGATCCCTTCATGCCCTCGCCGATGCAGGAATCGGCGTCTATCTCTACCTGCTGTTTGGCACGCCCGCCGAAGACCGCTCGGCCGCGCTCCGCACTCGTGATTTCGTTGCGGAACGGGCTTCCCTCGTCGATTTTCTCAATATCGCGATCTTCAACATGCCCATCTCAAGCCCCGAAGCCACACGCTACCCTGGAAGGGATTTTTACGAGGGCGAGCTTGCACTCTACCGGGATTTCCAGCATCCTCGGGGGTGGAATCGAAACAGGGTTCGCGAGTTCATTTCACGTGACTTTGAACGAGAGCCCCGGCTCCGCGGGATACTCAACCGCACACCTTTAGTCTTTACTTCGAATCATGCGCCGTTCTTCGCGCACCGTCGGAAGACTGCGCCGGTAGGCGCCTCTGCTCTCGCGACTCTGCCTCCCGTTTCGGCATGTCTTTGAGGCCGCCGCCGCGACGCTCAAAGTGCCGTGGCCGCCTCTCCGTCGCCGCTTTTTCAACCTGCAGCGCCTGCATGCGCATAAATGCCTCGATGAGGCGCGTCTTGTCGGGATACTGATCTACACCCGCATCCTCGAGCGCGATGAGGAGCTCATGCACCGCCTCGATGGTGGAAAGGCAGTATTCGGCGGGCTGGCGCTTGATGATCCATCGGCTCCGTTCTCGCGGGGTGAACATGAGCCGAGGAAGGGAAAGGAGTCGAGGGTTTGCGCGCGCAATGGCTTTGGCGCATGCCCAGGTTGCATCGATGAGGAAGACGACGAGGCGGCGGCCGCCTAACTCGGCGGCGAGGAAACCCTCGGCCGATAGATTGCGCGCTGCGGTTCCGGGGTAGAGGAGCGCGGCATAGGTGCCGGGATCTTCGATGAGCGCGCGGACGCGCGGGTGATCGTCAAAGGCAATGCCGGGAATAATCTCGCTGTTTGCAAGATTGAGGCAGGCGAGTCGCCCCGTGGTGCATTTTTCCCGTCGCCATTCCATAGGATGCATGAGAAGCACAATGCGGGTCTTCGTCTCCATCGGGGGCAGAGACGGACAGAGACACAGGCTCTTGGGCCTTCTACAACGGTAACAGGTTTCTCGCGGCATCTTTGCTTCCTCGCGGCGCATCCCGATCCGGAGGGAGGCCGTCACCGGGAATGCCCCGCCCACTCTCGCACATGCGTGGCCTCCAAGGGAAGAGACTGCAGGGCCGCTTGAGGACGTTCATGTGCGTACGGTATGCTGGACCTTTCCGTGGCGCGGCCTAGGCGCCATGTGGGGGAAAGGACGGATGTCAGTGAGTCTTGAGGTCTTGCGTGCCGCAACAGGTGATGAACCGGCGGTCATTGTTGCGGTGATTGAAGTGGAGGGATCAACGCCCCGGGGGGCCGGCTCCAAAATGGCAGTGTTTGCCGACGGTCGTACCGTAGGAACAGTCGGCGGGGGCATAGTCGAGGCGGTTGCCATCGAGCGTGCACGGGGGCTTTTGGCGGCGGAAGGGACACAGAGCTCCATCGAGCTCGATCTCGATCTGGCAGGCTGTAACGCACGCGGCGATGAGGCAATTTGCGGCGGCCGCGTCCGGCTCATCGCATGGAAAGTCGATCCTGCTCCGCTACGCGCCGCGCTTGCGCGTGTCGATGCCGGGAGGAAGACCGTCCTTGTGCTTGGTGATGCAAGCGCCAACTGCGGACTCATCGCCGCGATTGACGATGACGGCATCCCCCTCGGGACAGCTCATGCGATTGCGGCGGACGGCGAGTTCGACCTCGAGCGTGCGCGCTTTGCGCTCCAGGCGGAGCGCCCCTGTTTCGATGAGGCTGGCCACTTCTACGATCCGCTTTGCCCCCCTGAGCGGCTTCTCATTCTCGGTGCGGGGCATGTCGGCCGCGCCATCGCACGCATGGCGCCGCTCCTCGGGTTTTCGGTCACCATCGGCGATCCGCGGCCCGCACTCGCCGATCCTGCACGTTTCCCTTTAGACGTCAAGGTCGAGTGTGCGCCTTTTCCCGCGATCATCGAGCACTTTCCCTTCGGCCCCCATGCGTACGCGGTTGTGGTGAGCCCCGGCCACCTCTCCGACCTTGACTGTATTCGTGCCGTCCTCGGTAAGGAGTATCGGTATGCAGGCTTCATCGGCTCACGCCGCAAGGTGCGCATGGTATGTGATGCGCTTGTGGCGGAAGGCTTCGATCCTGCGCGTGTCAATGCGCTCGCCGCACCCATTGGCCTCGACGTGGGGGCTGAGACGCCCGAAGAGATAGCCGTCGCCGTGCTTGCGGAAATCACCGCATACAGGCGCGCTTCGCCGCAGCTTCCCGCCATAGTTGAAGAGCGCGAACGCAGGCGCAAGGCTAAATAAGCGGGGGGCCTAAGCCAGAGGGCAGCATCGCCGTAAGTTGTCAGGCCAGATACTCGACATTCACGTTCGACATCGCCGCAAACAGGTTTCGCTTTTGTTCGCTTGATCCTCCCGTGAGGGCGGCAAGCTTCGCACGCACCTCTCTGCGGCGCGATGCGCCATCGAAGCCGCAGGTGCACGTGATGCTACTAAAGCCCTTTTCCGCGGCAAAGGCGAGAATCTGGCGTTCCTCGAGGAGTGCAAGGGGCCGTACGACCGCAAGCGGGTACTTCCGATAGCGAACGACGGGAGGCATGGTCGAAAATTCGCCTTTATGGAGCATGTTCATGAGCAGCGTTTCGACGATGTCGTCGAGGTGATGGCCGAGCGCTATCTTATTGAACCCGCGCTCCATCGCGAAGCGAATGAGCTCGGTGCGCCTTTGGGTTGAGCACCAATAGCAGTTCATTGTGTGGCCCTCTTTGATGCGCTCGCGTACTGGCACGAAGACGGATTCGAACGGAATCCCCCAGTCCGCGAAGAGCGCGGAGAGCGGCGCGATGTCCTGGGAGTCGCCTACGTCGGTTGCAATATGCAAGGCCGCGATGTCGAAGGGGAGGGGCCACCAGCGGCGTTTTACGGAGAGATCGTAAGCAAGGGATGTGGAATCCTTGCCGCCCGAGGCGCCAATGAGGATGCGGTCATGCGCTTCGATCATCCCGTAACGCCGAATCGCCGCTTCAGAAAGCTTCGCGACGACCGCCTCGGCGTTTTTCATGCATCCACCGTTTGCGTACGGGGTGGTTGCCGAAAGACCGGCAACCACCTAAGCGGAATGAAAGGCCGTTTATTTCGTGGCGCCGAGAATGGCCTCTTTGCAGGCCTTCGACACCGTCATCTTGACTGCGGTTTTTGCGGGGATTTTGATGGCTTCGCCGGTGGCGGGGTTGCGTCCCATCCGTGCTTTGCGCTTGTTGAGCTTGAGGATGCCGATGCCGGGAATCGTGAACTTCTTGTTTTTTTTGGTTTCTTTGTAGGCGAGTTCGGCGAACGATTCGAGCACGGCAGCGATCTGCTTTTTCGTGAGCTCGTTTTTCTCCGCGAGCTGGGCGATGATCTGAGCCTTTGTCAGGGCTTTGGGGGTTGCAGCGGGCATACTCACTCCTTGGCAGGTTTTGTTCAATAATAGCGCTCCTTGCAGGCTCTCGCAAGAGCGCGCACTTCCAAAACAGATGGGTGCGAGCCTTGCGCAGCCCTCTTTGGGCCCGATATAATCGCGAAAACGACCGCGCGCTCGCGGTTTGGACCCGATACGACCACGGAGGACCAGCATGAACGCCGCCCTTGAGACGCTTAAGGAACGCGGCTTCCTTAAGCAGTGCACCGACCTTGACAGACTTTCCAAGCTCATGGACGAGGGACCGGTCACCTTCTACGTCGGTTGCGATCCTACGGGTCCATCGCTCCATATCGGGCACATGGTGCCGTTTTTCGCCTTCCGCCATCTCCACGAAGCCGGTCACCGGGGCATCGCGCTCGTTGGCGGTGGTACGGCGCGCATCGGCGACCCTTCCGGTAAGAGCGAAATGCGCAAGATGCTCTCTTACGAGCAGCTTGATGCAAACAGCGCCTCGATTGCGGCGCAACTTGATCGTTTCATCGGTTTCGACGGTACGACCGCCTACACCGAGAACAACAAAGACTGGCTGGCCGATCTTAACTACATTGACTTCCTCAGGGACATAGGGCGGCATTTCTCCGTGAACCGCATGCTTTCGTTCGAGGCCTACCGCATGCGCATGGAGACCGGCCTCTCCTTCATCGAGTTTAACTACCAGCTACTCCAGAGCTATGATTTTCTTCAGCTGTACAAGCGCCGCGGTTGCCGCCTCCAGATCGGGGGCGACGACCAGTGGGGCAACATCGTCGCAGGCATCGAGCTCATACGCCGCGTCGAGGGGGCGGAGTGCTTCGGCCTGACCTTCCCACTGGTCACCACCGCCGATGGGAAGAAAATGGGTAAAACGGAAAAGGGAGCGCTTTTCCTCGACCCGGCAGTCACGAGCCCGTATGACTTTTTCCAATACTGGCGCAATGTCGCCGATGCCGATGTCGAGCGCTTCCTCCTCATGTTCACCTTTCTGCCGGCCGCTGAATGCAGGGCGCTCGGCAACGCAACCGATGCCGGCATCAACCAGGCAAAGGAGCGCCTCGCCTGGGAGGTCACTGCGCTCATCCATGGCAAGGACGAGGCAGACAGGGCGCTTGCGGCGGCTCAGGCGGCCTTTGGCGGCTCCAAGGCGGGCGATGTCAGCCAGATACCCTCGCGGGAACTCTCAGGCGAGGAGCTTGACCACGGCATGGGAGTGCTCGATCTCTTTGTCTATGCAGGCCTTGTCCCTTCCAAGAGCGAAGCCCGGCGGCTCGTCCAACAGGGCGGCGCCATCATCAACGACCGCAAAATCGATGACGAAAAGACCGTCGTGGATAGCTCGTGGCTCGATGCCGAGGGAGCGCTCATGCTCCGTGCGGGGAAAAAGCGCGTGTTCAGGATCCTGCGCCGCTAGCCGCCCTGGGCACGGTGCGCGTTCTGCGTGCGGGATGTATTAACGGATTTTTCACGCTAGGGGATCGATGTGTCCTTGTTGCGGGCCAAATTTCGCAGTATAGTATGAGCATGGATATCGCTTCGCTCTCCACGAGGCTTTCCGAGGAGCGTTTAGCCCAAGAGCTGGGCGCAAGAGTGCTCTCACTTGCGCTCAAAACGGCAAAAAGCGGCGGGGATGACCTCCGCACCCTCCTTGAAAGCGTGGAGACAGCGTCCGATCCGGCGCTCGGGTCTCGCCTGGACACGAGCGCCTAGCGTCCACGAGCACGCCCATTCATAGGGCGCGAAAGGCGAGGAAGGCCGCCCGGAAACCGGGGCGGCTTTTTCGTTTTAAACCACCGCATTGTGGATGCCTTGTTCAACATGGCCGAAGAGCACTACCATGCCAGTATCGCGCAACTACCGCGTATCGCGAAAGGAGTGTACCGTGCTCAAAGTAGAAAAGGTTGTAAAGACCTATGAGACGGTTCATGCGGTGGACGGGCTGTCGTTCGAAGCCCGACCTGGCGAGATATTCGGTCTTATTGGACCAAATGGCGCCGGCAAATCAACCACAATCCGCATGATCATGAACGTCATCGCGCCCGACTCAGGATCGATTTCTTTTGACGAAAAGCCCTTCTCCGAGGCCATGAAGGCCCGGATTGGCTATCTTCCCGAAGAGCGGGGGCTTTACAAAAAGGCCAAGGTGGAGGAGATGCTCCTCTATCTCGCCGAACTCAAGGGCTTGAGCCGCGCTGAGGCGCGGATGCAGGCCGCTCCCTTGCTCGAGCGCTTCAAGCTTAGCGACTGGCGGGGCCACAAGATCGAGGATCTGTCGAAGGGCATGGCCCAGAAGCTCCAATTCATCGGTTCGATTATCCACGATCCCGACCTTGTGCTGTTCGATGAGCCGTTTTCCGGGCTGGATCCCGTTTCTCAGGACCTCCTGCTCGAGGCAGTGCTCGAACTCAAAGCTCGGGGCAAGACCGTGCTTTTTTCGACCCACGTGATGGAGCACGCCGAGCGTCTTTGCGACCGGCTCCTGCTCGTGTGCAAGGGGCGCGAACTTTTTTCCGGCAGCGTCGCCGAGATCAAGGCGCGGCATGGCTCGAATTCGGTTCAAATCGAATTCGATGGCGACGCGGGATTTGTCGCAGGCCTGCCCGGTGTCGAATCCGTCCGCGCTTATCCGCGGTGGATCGAAGTGGGGCTTAAGGCCGGTGCGAGCGCCGACGAGCTTCTCGCGGCGCTGGTCGGGCGCCTCCGCATAAAGAGGTTCGAGCTCATGACCCCGTCGCTTCATTCTATCTTTGTCCGTCTTGTGAACGATGCAGGAGCCGGTGTCGACCGTGACGGTGGCGTGCCGGTGGCATCTTCGAAGGAGCACTAATATGCCCAAACTGTTTGCGGTCATTCGTCACGAATTCAAGCTTGCCGCTGCGAATAAAACCTTCGTCGTTCTCACGATTCTTGGCCCCTTTCTTATTCTCGCGATCACCGTCCTTCCCGGCCTGTTGTCGATGAACCCGAAGACATTGTCGGGCGGCACACCGATCGCGGTTTCTGGCGGCGACGCAGCAGGCCTCGCCGCACTTGAGGCGGTCGCGGCAAACGCTGGCCGCAGCCTCGTTGTTATGTCTGTCGATGCGGATGACGCCCGGTCGGCGGCCAAGGCGAAAGTCCTCGATGAAAGCTACGCCGCGCTTATCCTGCTCCCCGCCGACTGGATCGATGCGGGCGTCACGCTCTACACAAAAACAGGAACCGACGCGTTCCTCTACGGCGCCGTCAGGGAGGCCTTGGGTTCCGTTGCCCGGAGCGCTCGGGCGGCACAGAGCGGCATCGATCCTGAGCTTGCGCGCACGCTTGTGCAGGGCGTCGATCTGTCGGTGCGGAAGGTCGGCGGCGGAGCCGTCGAGGAGGAGCATGCAGAATCGAACTTTGAGACGACCTTGTTCACCGCGATGGCTTTTGTGATGCTCATCTATATGACGACCATTCTCTACGGGCAGCTCATCGGGCGCTCGGTGGTCCAGGAAAAGACATCCAAGACTGTCGAAATCATGCTTTCGAGTCTCTCCGCGCGAGAACTCATGTTCGGTAAGATCTTAGGTCTCGGAATCGCGGGCCTGCTCCAGTACGCGGTTTGGACGGGGATGGCGATGCTGCTTTCAAAACTCGTTCTCCCCGCGCTCGGGCTTGCCGCGCCGCATGCCGTTTCTGCAGCAAATCTCGGATGGCTCGTGCTCTTTTTTGTACTCGCATTCTTCCTCTACGCTTCGGGCTACGCCGCGATTGGCGCTGCCGCGGAGGATGAGCACCACCTCGGCCAACTTGCGTGGCCGCTCCTGATCTTCCTGATTATCCCCCTCGTGATGATCTCGTCCTTCGTGATGAACCCGGGATCCGGGCTTTCTGTTGCGCTCTCGCTTTTCCCCATGACGAGTCCCATTGTGATGCTCATCCGCATTCTCGTCTCTCCGCCGCCCCTTTGGCAAATCGCCCTCGCCCTTTCGCTCCTTGCAGGGACGATTTACGCGATGGTTGCATTCGCCGCGCGCATCTTCAGAGTTGGCATGCTCATGACCGGAAAACGCGCAACGTTCAAGGAAATCCTCAAGTGGGCGAGGGTGCGCTAGTCCTTTCGCGCTTACTGAGCTTCTGCGAAAGCTCAGTAAGCACCCCAATATGAAGGCCGCCCGGAGCATCCGGGCGGCCTTTTTTAGTCACAGGGCCTTGCGCCCCCGAGGGGGTGGGGCCCCTTAGTGGTTTGCGCAATCTCCGTGGTGCTCATGGCAGTTTGCACCATGTTCGAAGGTTTTCCCGGCGAGAAAACCTTCAACCGCGCCACGGGCACTCCCCGTGGCGCCGCGGACGACCTCGATGCCGAAAGAGCCGAGAACGCGGACTGCTCCTTCGCCGATATTGCCAGCGATGAGTTTCTTGACGCCGCTCCGTGCGAGTTCGCCTGCAATGCCACTCTTGCACCCGCAGGTTTCGGGCGACTCAAGCCGTTCTTCCCCGACTATCCTGCCATCCTCGACAGTGTAGATAGAAAAATAGGCGCAGTGGCCAAAGTGCGCATCGACCGCGCCGTCGCGCGTGGGGACTGCTATCTTCATGCTTCGCTCCTCTTCTATGTCACGTATTGCGGGCCCTCCGCCTATGCGGAGCGCCTTGCCCTCGACAAGAGCCGTCGCCACTTTCCGGCGCGCGGCCTCGACGATGCGGCCAAAGGTTTGCCGCGACACACCCATGCGCATCGCGGCTGCCTCCTGGTACAGCCCTTCTTTATCAGCGAGCCTGAGAGCCTCAAGTTCATCGAGACCGAGACATATTTCCTCGAGTCCGCGGCCTGGAAACCCTGCTGGCTTGTAGAGCGTCGCGGCGGGCTCAAGATAGACGCGACGCCCGGAAAAGGGGCGGGGCATCAGTTCGCACAGCCGCCCGAGCAGCCCTCGCCGCTTGAGCAGTCGCCCGAGCATCCACAGCCTTCGCACTTTTCGTGCGCTTCGCCTGCCTCGGCGCGGCTTGTCCGGTTTCTCCCTGGAACGGCAGCTGCTTTTTTCGCGGCGGCAAGGGTCGCGTCCGCGAATGCAAGCGCTTCGGCCTTGAGCCCCGCTGGAAGCTCGTCCCAGCGGATAATGCCGCGCTGCGCGATCTCGGGCCGGAAGGGGAATTTTCCGAGGAGGGGCAGGCCCCGACGCGCGGCCCCCGACTTTCCCGCCTCGCCGGAAGCAAAGAGAGGGTGCTCCTTGCCGCATGCGGGGCAGACGATCGAGCCCATGTTTTCTACGACGCCGAGCACCTGCGCCTCAGCCGCCTTGGCCATGCCGACCGCCTTGGCGACGACCATGGAGACGAGGTCCTGCGGCGTCGCGACAAAGGCGACGCCGGTCATCGGTAGCGAGGTGAGGGCGGTGATAACCACGTCGCCCGTGCCTGGCGGCAGGTCGACGACAAGGACGTCAAGCTCGCCCCATTCGGCGTCCTGCCAGAATTGTTCGACGGCGCGTGAAAGAAGGGGACCACGCCAGATAACCGGCGCATCCTCGTCCTCGACGAGGAAATTGATCGACATCACCCCAAAGCCCTGCTCCGCACGGATGGGAAAGAGTTTTTCGCCGTCGGATTCGGCGCGCGCCGATTCAAGCCCGAGGAGGCGCGGCGCACTTGGCCCGGTGATGTCCGCATCGAGGAGACCGACCCTGAGGCCCTTGACGGAGAGCGCTTCGGCGAGGAGAACGGCGGCAGTCGATTTGCCGACACCGCCCTTCCCCGAGCCAACGCCAATGACATAGCTCGCCCTATTGCCCTGCCGTGCTATAGGCGAACCTGGATTTTCGTGCATGTGTTCCTCCCAAAGCTTAGGTGCGCCAAAGCTCACCATAAGCTCGACTCTGCATGGACTTGAAGAAGAAGATAACAGGCATATGCCCGATAGTCAACGGGGCGCTCCTTGAGGGGCCTCCGCCAGATCCTAAGCTGAGGAGTTCTGCGCACCACTCTTGTTCTGCGAATCACTTGCAAAACGGCGGTGTGTGACGTATATTTCATTTTTGCAAATCATTTGCAACCTGTGCCCCTTGGGACAGTTCAAGGAGAATATCATGCGGCATCGCGGACTTTACACGCTGACCACAGTCGCCCTTTTTGCGCTTTTTTCCCCCGGCGGGCTTTGCGCCGCAGCTCCGCGTCCACAGGTGGCGGTGAGTATTCCCCCCACCGCCTATCTTGCTGAACGGATAGCAGGCGGTCGTTTTTCCGTCCTCACCCTTGTCGGGCCAGGACAAAACCCACACGCCTACGAGCCAAGTCCGCGTCAGATTGCCGATCTTAGTATCTCTGCCGCGTGGTTTACGATCGGCATCGAGTTTGAAAAGGCGCTTATGCACAAAGTCGCCGCGGCGTATCCGCGGCTCAAGCTCATCGATGTGACCGAGGGCATAGCGCGCAGGCCGCTTGAAGCGCACGATCACGATGATGAAGGACATTCGGACGATGAAGCGCCCTCTGGCGGGCATGTCGAGGGGGGGGGCCTCGATCCGCATGTTTGGCTTGGCCGCGATGAGGCGCTTGCGATGGCCGCGCGCATGCGCGATGCCTTTGTGATGCTCGACCCTGCAGGAAGGGCGGTTTATACCGCGAATTACACTGCGCTCGAACGCGAGGTGAACGCAGTTTTCGCACGCCTTTCGCGCGAACTTGCGCCACTTAAAGGGCGGCCGGTGTTTGTCTATCACCCGGCTTTTGGGTATTTTCTTGATGAATTCGGCATTCGCCAGGTGTCGGTGGAAACAGGCGGCAAAGAGCCGACGCAAAGGACTCTCGCCGCCCTTGTCGCACGGGCGAAGGCTGAGGGCGTTTCGGTGATTTTTGTCCAAGCGCAATTCCCCACCGCGGCTGCCACCACGCTTGCCCGTTCCCTCGGTGGAGTGGTGTTGCCGCTCGACGATCTTTCAGGCGACTGGCTTGCCAACCTGGAGCGGATGGGCGAGGCGCTCAAAAAGGGCATCCGATGAATGTCGCGGTCCGATTCGATGCGGTGTCGTTTTCCTACGGCGGCATCGAGGTGCTTGATCACACAAGTTTTCATATCCATGAGGGCGAGTTCGCCGCACTTCTCGGTCCCAACGGAGCGGGCAAGACCACCATTCTTAAGCTCATCCTCGGCCTTGCGCGCCCTGCGCACGGCCGGGTGAGCGTGTTTGGGCAAAGCCCCGAGGCGGCGCGGGGAGATGTGGGCTATGTGCCTCAGGCCGTGGTCTATGACCCCGCCTTTCCCGTGTCCGTTGAACGCGTGGTCCTTATGGGGCGGCTCCCCGGCGCAAGCGGCCGGTATTGCCGCGACGACAAAGAAGCGGCACGGCGTGCAATGGATGAGGCGGGTGTCGCCGCGCTTGCCGACCGCTCCTATGCGGCGCTTTCAGGCGGCCAGCGCCGCCGTGTTCTTGTCGCGCGCGCCCTTGCCTCTTCTCCGCGGCTCCTCATCCTTGACGAGCCAACCTCAAACATGGACACCGAGAGCGAGGAACTTCTTTTTCGGAGCCTCGGCGCGCTTAAGGGGCGGACGACAATCCTCATCGTCACGCATGACACGAGCTTTGTTTCGAGCCTCACCGATGCGGCGCTCTGCATCCGCGAACGCGGGGGCCGACGCGGCGAGGTGGTGAGGCATCCCGTGGAGCCAGTCGCGGAGGAGGGGCTTCGCGAGCGCGGCGCAGGCCCTGTGCTCCGGGTTCTCCATGAGACCGACTTGGGCGAGGACGCCTGCTTCGAGGGGGAGGAACGGCGATGAGCGGCTTTTTCACGGCGCTTTTCGATCCTGCTATGCCCTTTGTGCGAAATGCGGTGCTCGCAAGTCTTCTGTCCTCGTTGCTTTTCGGGGTGCTGGGCGCAGTCGTCACGGTGAAACGCGTGGCGGGCCTTGCGGGCGCCATCTCCCACGCTGTTTTAGGCGGTGTGGGCCTTTCGATCTTCCTCGCCTCGCGCGGCATTCTGCCCGATCTTCCTCCCATCGTCGGCGCACTCGTCTTTGCGGTGCTTGCGGCGCTCCTCATCGCCCTTGTGTCGCTCAAGGCCAAACAGCGCGAGGACACGGTCATCAATGCGATTTGGGCTATTGGCATGAGCCTCGGCGTCCTTCTTATCGCAAAGACACCGGGCTATGCCGATCCCATGAGCTATCTTTTTGGCAACATACTTCTTGTTTCCGGTCGTGACCTCATCCTTCTCGCCGCGCTCGACGCACTCGTCATTGTGCTCGCTTGGGCCTTCCTGCCGCAGATTGAGGCCTCGGCATTTGACGAGGATTTCGCGCGCACCCGCGGGGTTAAGACCGATCTGGTGTTCCTTGTTCTCCTTGCGGTGGTCGCAGTCGCCGTGGTGCTTCTTCAGACATTCGTCGGCATCGTCATGGTGATTGCGATGCTCACCCTGCCAGCCGGCACGGCGAGTCGCTCGGCGAAAAGCCTTGCCGGGATGATGCTCCTTGCGAGTCTGTATTCGGTCATATTTTCGCTTCTCGGCCTCGGCGCAAGTTGGGCGCTCGATCTGCCTGCGGGTGCCACGGTCGTGGTCATTTCCGGCCTCGTCTTCCTTGGCGCAAGTGGGGCGGGGCTTGCCGCAGGCGCACTGCGCATGCGGCGCGTACGAAAAACAGCCCATGCGAAGACAGGACTTCAGGATTGCGTTTCGGGAGCTTCTCTTTCTGGGCCCAAGGAGGGGGCGTGACACGCGCACGAAAGGCCGTTCTTGATGCACTTCGCAGTGCGGAAGAACCGCTTTCCGCCGCTGGCGTCATTGCGCGCATCGGCGATATCTGCGACCAGGCGACAGTGTATCGCGCCCTTTCCTATCTCGAGGAGACGGGAAGCGCAGAGTCCTTCGTCCTTCACTGCGCACGGGACGGAACGGAGCGCTACTATATCGCCGCAGGCGAGCGGCACCACCACTGGTTCCATTGCGAGTCCTGCCACCGCTTTATCGATCTCGGTGTTTGCAGGTTAGGGAGACTCTGCGACCAACTTGAGCGCGAATTCGACGTTCGCGTCACGGAGCACACGCTCTATTTTTCGGGACTCTGTGGCGATTGCAGAAAGTAGGATCTGTGAAAGGCGCCGCGGTCGAGCCGCGCGAGAACTAGATAGGCGTCCTCTTCGTCGGCAAGGCTGAGCGTTTCGAAGCCCCGCCGTTCCGCCATTGCCGCAAGCTCCCTCGCGGGCGGAAGAGGATGCGAAACGCCGGGGGCGCGCGTCCCATGCATCGCGTTGATGCGTATGCGGCCTTCGATGTGCGCCACAAGAGCAAGACCTCCATCGACGAGGTTCCTCGCAGCGGAATCCCAAAAGGCGCCCGGCTCGTCAAAGTGAGGAAAGCAGGAATAGGCGATGATGACATCAGCAGGGCGCGTGGCCTGCCAATCAAGAAAATCCGCCACTTCAAACGAGAGATTATCCGCACGATGTTTCGCCCGGGCAACCTCGATCATGCGCGGCGAAAGGTCGAGCGCAAGGATCGAACCTTCGGGGCCGACACGCGAAGCGAGGTAGGGGATGAGCACCCCCGTCCCGGTTCCGACGTCAACGACCATCTTGCCCTGAAGTGTTCCAAGGGTTCCGAGGACGCGTTCGACACGCTCGCGCGGATGATGTGCTATGTGATCCCACGTTTCTGCAAGACGATCAAAAAACACCTGAGCGTCGCGCGAGAGTTCTCGCGAAATATCGCGCGACGCACACGTTCCGCTCATTGATGAAGAGGATACCGCTTCGGCGTTCAGCATGCCTCAAGGCTCCTTTCTCACGGCGCCCCGGCTACGGCGCGTTTCAACAATCCGCGCCGCGGCGACAATAACTGCGCCGAGTACGATGATGGCGGGACTCGCGGGAAGATCAAGTACGAGCGCGAGGGTAAAGCCCCCGAAATTCATGGCAAGGCCGAAAAACGCACCCCAGAGAAGGCTGCCCTTGAGGCCTTTTTTCAGCGATCTCGCGGCAAGGGCGGGAAGGATCGTCACTGCGTCGACCATAAGGGCGCCCGTCACCCGCATCGCAAGGGCGATGCCAAGGCAGACCGCCATGACGATGCCGTAATAGACCGTGCGCGCGGGTATGCCGAAGGTTCGTGCAAGTTCGCGATCATAGAGGACGGCGCCGATTTCGCGGATGAACAACCATGAAAGCGCAAGCACCGTGACCGCGCCGGTGACGGTGAGAACGAGTTCGAGCTGGGACAGCGCGAGCACCGAGCCCCAAAAGAGGTCGAAGGCCTCGATCGCGTTGATTTCTGCCTTGTAGAACACGATGAACGAAAGTCCGAGCGAGAGCGTCATCACAAGGCCAAGGGCGCCACCCGCCGAGGTCGAACTCTTCTCCGAAAGGCGAGCTACGCCCGCTCCCGCAACGAGTGAGGCGGCGATGGCGGCCGGCAGGGCGGGAATACCGGCGAGCAGCCCGAGGGCCGCGCCGAGAAGGGCGGCATGCATCACCGCAAAGCGCGCGGATACAAGCTCCAGTGCAAGGATGTAGGTTCCGAGTGCGGGGAATGAGACACCGGTCGCCGCGAGGGCGATGAGCGCGCGGCGAAAGGGGGGTAAGGCGAACAGCTCACGCATCGCGCAGCTCCGCACGATGCTCAAAAAAGTCGATGAACGAATCGCAAAGCGCAAGAAGCTCCTCGTCATGGGATACGAGGAGCATCGAGGCCTTGCGCGTTCGCGCAAGCGACGTGATGAGCTCTACCACCGTCGTGCGCGAGGCAAGATCGAGATGGGAGCTCGGTTCATCAAGGAGGAGCAGTTTTGGCTCGCCGGCGAGCGCCCGTGCGAGCGAAACGCGCTGGTACTGGCCGCCCGAAAGCTCCTGGATTGCGCGATTGCGGAGGCCCGTCACCTGCGCCGCCTCGAGGGCGGCGTCGACCGCGCGGCGGTCCTCCTTGTTCAATCTGCGCCGCTGCCTCAGCCGGCCGTAGCGGCCGAGCTCCACCACCTCGGCGACCGTCATGCGGAGCTGTCCGGCAGGCCGCGCCTGGGGTAGATAGCCTATGTCCGCAAGCACGGCGCGGAATCCAGGCGAGCCCGGACGTGCGCCGAGGAGCGCAAGCTCGCCGCCCTGCGCCGCATGAAGGCCGAGGCAGGCCTTGAGGAAGGTCGATTTTCCCGCACCATTTGGTCCACGGAGCCCGACAATGCGTCCCCGCCCTCCCTTAAGCGCGAGCGTGGTGTTTTTGAGCACAAGGCGCGGCCCATAGGCGAGGGAAAGCTCGCGCGTTTCGAGCAGGGTGCTCACTTGTGCGCCGCGTCCCTTTGCCGCGCCGCTTCGAGAAAGGCGCGCTCATTGTGTGCAAAAACGTCTTCAATGCTCCGCGTGCCGTCTTTGCCAGGGAAATTGATGAGCGTTACGACCGGGGCCTTGGTGGCGGCGGCGATGGAGGCTCCCGATGCATTGTGGTAGTTGTCGATAATGAGCGCAGGCTTCGCCGACGCAAGCTCGAGGAGATGGGCGGGGGAGGGTTCACCGGGACCAAAGGTGCCGACCACTTCAAAGCCGAGCCACTCGGCGTAGGTTTTGAGGAATTTGTGCGCAACAACCCGTTTGTCGGGATAAGCTGCGGCCACCTTTTTCCGCATAGCCTCTGTCATTGCGTCAAAGGAGCGAGCCCACGCCTCGTACTCGGGCAGGGTACCAAAGAGAAGAGCGAGTTTTTTCGCTTCCTCCTTGAAGGTTGCAGGGATATTGTCGGTATACACGGTCGTCACCGAGAGCCCCGCGGAGCCTGCGGTTTCTGCAAGACGCTTTGCAAAGCGCTCGTATCCGGAATAGACGAGAAAGCGCGCTCCGTTCACGGCCGCAAGATCAGAGGGTTTAAGCTCGTACTCAGGCGGATGCTTGAGCTCGAGAGGGGCGATGGTGAACACATCGCTTGCGCCTGCTGCGCGAGCGTAGGCGGCCGTCCACGAGGTGGAAGCGATGACGCGACCTAGCGGTTCCGCGGTAAGAGAACGGCTTGCAAGGCATACAGCCAGGGCGAGAAAAATTGGATTGCGTTTCATGGCGTTTCCTGGTTCACCGGTGCGGCATTATCCTCTGCGCCGCACACGAAGACTAACTAAGGCGCGGCCGCGCGGTCGCGCGCAAGGACACGTCGCGTGCCCCCTAGGCGTTCAAGGCATGCTTTGATCTAGCGACGCAAGTTCTCAGCGTGCCAGGCTTGTTTAGTCGGCGAACTTCGCCGGGCGAGTCCGCTTCATGCGGCTCGATGTCTATTTTGACGTCAGCGTCATTTTACCATGCCAAGCCGTTCCATGGCTAGGGTGCAGGCGTCCTCGATGAGTTTGCCAAGCGGCTTCTGTTCGAAGCCCGCGAGCGTGAAATGCTCCTGAGGAACCGGAACGAGAATGCGGCCGCAGGGAGCGCCCAGCACCGCTTCGGCCATTGTCGGCGTAATTTCACCGAGCATCCCGTTGGCAAGGACGATACCGATGGGGCCGAGAATGAGTTCGCCGCGAGCGGCGGACACCCGTATCGCGTTTTCGCCCGAAGCGCCGCGATCGGCCCCCGCCTTGAGCATGCGGTCGGTCGCTCCCGAATTGGTGCCGAGGGCCCAAACCTCTACACGGTCACCCACCTGTGCCTTGAGCCGTTCGATGAGCTGGGCCCCAACACCGCCGCCCATACCGTCGATGACGACGACACACCGCTTCATGGGGTCAGACTAGCGGCGCATGGGCCGCGGAGTCAAGACTTCCATGAGTCTGGAAACCGGGAGACTTTTACGATGTGTGGGCAATTGTTCTCGCCATCGCCTCGCCGAGTTCAATGCCTGCGGGAACACTAACGATGGCTATGCCTGCAGCCGCGAGCGCCGCGGCCGCCTTGGGGCCGATTTCGGGTGCGATCACCGTTCCCACGCCCCTTTCGGCAAGAAAGGCCGCAGCACCCGTTCCGGCGCCATGCTCGGAGTTGGCTCCTTCGTTTGCGAGAATTGCATAACTACCGTCTTCGTGATCGTAGAGGGCGAAGTTTATCGCCCTGCCGAACACCGAACCGACAGTCTTTCCATCGTCGGTTGGAATTGCGTACTTCATGTGCACTCCTTTCTTGAGTCGTGTTTTGCCTAACGGCGGCCGTAGCTGTCGACGAGGCTGCGCAGCGCCGCAATCGCAGCGCGGACACAGTCGCCCGCCGCACCTTCTACGTTCAGCCAGGTCATGCCACGCTCCTCTGCGGAACGCAGCGAGGGATCGAAGGGAATTTCGCCGGCGAGGGGCAGGCCAGCCTCGCGCACTGCCGCGCGAGCCTCTTCATCCATGGCAGTATCGAGTCCCGTCTTATTGATGACGGCAACCATTTTACGTCCCATGGAAGCCGCAAGTTCGATGAGGCGCTTCGCATCCCTAATACCGGAGACACTCGCTTCGACGAGAATGACGACACATTCAGTCCCTGTGAGGGATGCGATGACCGGGCAACCGATCCCAGGCGGCGCATCGACAAGGACAATACCCTCATGCCCCGCAAGCCTGTCGGCCCGTTCGCGGACCTTGCGGACGAGTTTGCCGCTTGTATCCTCGCCAGGCAAAAGCTCCGCGTGTGCAAGTCGCGCGCCAAGACGGGTATCGGAGACAAAGAGTCTTCCCGCTTCCTTCTCAGATGTGACAATCGCCCCCGCGGTGCAGCGGTCAACGCAGGCGCCGCAACGCTCGCAGAGTTCAGGCACGATGGCATAGCTATTTCCCCCCGGCCTTTGTCTTATGGCACCGAAGCGGCAGGCTTCCGCGCAGGCGCCGCAGGCGATACAGGCCGCGATCTCGATTGAGAAGCCCGGTCCAGCGAAGTAGGGCTCTGATTCCCACGGCAACGCGCCGAGGGCGATCGCGCCGTTGGCCGCGTCCACGTCGCAATCCGCGACAACGCAAGATTCTCCGAACGCTGCAGCGATGGCCGAGGTTAGGGAGGTCTTTCCCGCGCCGCCCTTACCGCTTGCGACGGCGATTGTCATGGTTTTCCTCCTTCCTCGGCAGGGACACAGAATCTCATCGCGGTGTCTGCACTTGCAAGAACCGCGTCCATGCACGCCATCATTTCTTGATCCTCTTGCCAGAGCATTCCTGCTACGCCTTTTTGCGCTCGCTTACGATCGAATGCAATGCGTCCAATAACCGGCACGCGACGGGCAGCGCAGAACGACTCCACGTCGGCGGAACCAAAGCCGTCTTTGTTGAGGATAACCCCCGCCGGAATGTGTAGCGACATCGCAAGCTCGATTGCGGCACCAAGATCGTGAAGAGAGAATTCCGTGGGCTCGGCAACCAGTACGAGGTAATTCGCGCCCGCAAGAGCATGCACAGCAGGACAAGATGTGCCAGGAGGGCAGTCTCGGACTTCAAGTGCTACCCCTGAGCGCTCAGCGCGCTTTTTTGCGGCCTCGATCACCGCGGTTGAGCGGATGTCGCCGACCTTCATACGACCTTCAAGCAAAACAAGCGTGCCGGACCGAGCTGCGCGTGTTTCTCCGACCTCAAGGTCTTGCTCGATGAGCGCCCCTGCGGGACAGGATGCAACGCAACGGCCGCAGCCCTTACAGGTCCGCTCGTCGATGGTAACGACACCGCCTATCGCAATGAGCGCTCCAAAACGGCAAACCTTTGCGCAATGGCTGCAGCCAAGACAGCGCTGTGCGTCGACAGTAGGCAAGCGTACGGATACCGCCTCGGGCGGACCGAGCGGCGCGGCTGCGGGAAAGTAGCCGAACGAGTCAGGTGCTTCCACGTCCAGGTCGACAAGGATCGCAGCGCGCTTCATCGATCCTGCGAGGGCAAGGTGGCTCGCTATCGTCGTTTTGCCGGTGCCGCCCTTGCCACTCGCGACCGCGATGATCACCCGCGAAATTTCGCTCACCGCGTTTCTCCCCCTGTACTTGCTTCTTCGCTTTTCTTGAGCAGAGTCTCGGCTCTTTCAAGCTCGGCACGAAGAATTGCAACGCGCGCCTCGAGCACCTGTCTCAGGCTACGGGCGCGTATTTCGGAATCCTCCAAGCCATAGCCCACGGCGAAGCGGCCGAGTCCGAGACCGAGGTTCCATCCGCGGCCATATCCGAAGCCGCGTCCCCAACCACAGGCGCCTATCTTGGCTTCGCCTCCGCGGCCGAAGCCAAAACCGCGCCGTGCGGCCGAGGCTCCACCGCAGGGGCCACGCCCCCTGCCGCTCACCATATTCCACCCTGCGGGACCCTGTCCGTTGAGATTAGGCATGATCCACTCTCCTTACAGTAAAAATCTACGCGCGCCGATGCGCACGACAATAATAAGCATATGCTTATTATTGCTTCGGTGTTAATATGAGCAAAAGACCATTATTTGTCAAGCGAAAAGCTTAAAAAAAGCCCGCGACATGTGTCGCGGGCACTACAGCATAATGTCGTTTAGCGGTACTCACCAACCGACTCAAGGGGTTCGCGGATCTTCTCCCGGGACTCCTCGGCCCTGCGTCCAAAAACGGTGATGATGCCGACAAGCCAGAGGCGTGCATCAAGGCCGAGCGCGGCGAGCACATCGGCCTCCTTAAAGCCTTCGATTGCACAGGAATCGATGTCACAGGCGGCAGCGCCGGTCATCATGTTTGCTGAGGCGATGTAGGTCTGTGCGCGCGCCCAGTGTTCAAGGAGATTGTTTGCGGCAAG
Organism: Spirochaetota bacterium; assembly: GCA_029265615.1. Classification (GTDB taxonomy): domain Bacteria; phylum Spirochaetota; class Spirochaetia; order Treponematales; family Rectinemataceae; genus JAEUJG01. The sequence continues at coordinate 147,485 of JAJUIB010000001.1, read as the reverse complement.
ATAGTCGTAGTATCCCTCGTAATCCGCGCGGAACACAGGCCATCCACCGGGGAAACGCGCGGCGCGGCCCTTGATGAACGCGGAATCGGGCTTATACGCCGCGCCGCGCCGCGCAAGCGTCACGACGACAAGCGATGCGCTTCTGACGCTCTCCTGGGAGAAGCAGGCCACATAGAGCTTTTCCTTGAGTTCGGCGTCGCGCACAGCGACGAAGTGCCAGTGCTCAAGGCCAAACGAGGAGGGCGAAAGCCGTCCGCATTCGAGAATGTAGCGCTCTAGTTCGGGCGCAAGGGGGCTTCCGTCATAGAGCTTGCACGCGAACCTCCGTTCCATCGCGGCAAGAAAAACCCGAGCGTTAGGGGGAAGAGCCTCGAGCGCGCCCTTCGTCAGCTCACGCCCCCGTGGCTCGTCGAAGGGGCGATCGTCGGGGATGCCGGCCATCAGGCGATCTCCAACGCCACCTCGAACATCGAGGTGAGTGCGGTTTGGCGCTCGTCGGGACTCATTTCCCTGCGGGAAACGTTCGAATCGGAACAGGTGAACATCGCAAGCGCCCTCTTCCCCAAGTAGGCCGCGTTGCAGTAGAGCGCGTAACTCTCCATGTCGGTCGCCGCACAGCCCATGCGCGCCCATTTTTCCCAACCCTCGGCGGGGGAAAGCGCACTGTAGAGCGAGAAGACATCCGAACAGAAGACATTACCAACCCAGAACGGAATGTTGCGCGACCGCGCAACCCGAACGCCCGCCTCGAGGAGCCCATAGTCGGCGCAAGGGCTGAAGGTGCCGCTTAGGCGGTACTGATGTGCGTAGTTCGAATCGCCCGATGAGGCCATCGCGAACACGAGGTCTCCGACATCGACATCGGCCGTGAGGCCGCCGCATGTGCCGATGCGGATGATGCGCTCGACGTCGTAGAACGCGAACAGCTCGTAGGAGTAGAGTCCCATCGAGGGGCCGCCCATGCCCGAACCCATCACCGACACCGGCTTCCCTTTGTAGGTGCCGGTGAAGCCGAACATGTTGCGCACCGCGTTGAACTGCCGCGCCCCCTCGAGGAAATTCTCTGCAAGGTACTTAGCGCGCAAGGGGTCGCCCGGCATGAGTACGGTCGACGCGATGTCCCCCGCCTTTGCCGCATTGTGCGGCGTTCCTAACCGGTAGTGTTCGAGGTTTTTGTCGTGCATGGCGTTCAACTCCCGCCCTTTTCATAGGGCTGGCCGCAGGCCCGCGGCGCATAGTCCTTTCCAGAAAAGATAACGAGTGTCACGAGGGTGATGAGGTAAGGCATAATGCTGAAGAACTCGGGCGGTAGGCTCCTTAAGGATTCGATGTTGACCATGTAGATCGCGAGCGCAACGGCGGTGCCAAAGAGGAGGCTCGAGCCAAGTATGCCCTTAGGTAGCCAGCGGCCGAAACTCACCGCGGCGAGCGCGATAAAGCCCGCGCCGTTGATGGTCATGTTCGTATATTGGATCGTCTGAGTGAGGACGAGGCAGCCTCCTGCGAGCCCGGCGTAGGCCCCCGAGGCGAGTACGGCGATATAGCGCATCTTCCGCACATCGATGCCGGCGCTCGCGGCTGCCGCCGGGTGTTCGCCGCAGGCCCGGAGGCGGAGGCCGAAGGGCCGCTTATAGAGCACATACCAGGTTGCGATGAGCATTGCGAGCGCGATGTACGCGGTCGGGTATATGCCGCCAAGTCCGGGCATCATACCGAGCTTGTAGGGCTCCGTGCGCTCCTGCCGGAAAATGACCTGGCAAAGGAAGACCGTGCCACCCATCGAGAGCAGGTTGATGCCGGTGCCTGAGACGGTCTGATCCGCCTTGAGGCTCACCGAGGCGTAGGCGTGGATGAGCGAGACAATGCAGCCTGAAGTTGCCGCCACAAGGAGGGCGATCCAGACAGACAGGGGGGTCGTAGCCTCGAGAAGTACGTGCGTAGTCGCGGCCGTGAAGGCGCCGATGCCCATGAGGCCCTCAAGTGCAATATTCGTCACCCCCGAGCGTTCGGAAATCATGCCACCGAGCGCTGCGATCAGTATGGGCGAGACCATCATGAGGACTGAGGGGATCATGCGAAAAAGGCTATTCATCGCGCGTCCCTCCCTTCTCCGCAATACGTTTCTGGCGCCACTCCGCGATCATCCTGAAACCGGCGCGGAGCGAGATGAAGACGACAACAAGGCCGGAGATGATCCACGTTACCTCCTTGGGAATCTGACGCGACTGCATGAGGGGCTGGGCCGAGGCGAGCATGCCGAAAAGTAGGCCCGAGAGCAGTGTTCCGCCCGCCGTGCTGTTGCCGACGAGGGCCACCGCGATGCCGTTGAATCCGTAGTTGTCAAGACCGCCAAGGACGCGGCCATAGCCAAAGGATCCGAGCGCCACGATGACGCCCGCGAGCCCCGCAAAGCCGCCTGAGATAGCCATGGAAGCGGTAATACTCCGCGTGACCTTGATGCCGGAGCATCGCGCCGCCTCCTTGTTGAAACCGGTCGCGCGGAGCTCATAGCCGAGCTTTGTGCGTTCGATGACGAACCAGTAGAAGAGGACGCAGAGTGCAACGACGAAAAGACCGGTGTTGAGGCGCGATCCGTTGGTGAGGCGTTCGAAAAGCGCGTTCTTAAGGAGGGCGGTCTCGGGGTAGGCCGGCGTACGGTAGGTATTCGCCGCAGGGATGAGCTGGGTGAGAAATCGCGAAAGGAAATATGCGACATAGTTGAGCATGATCGTCGCGACGACTTCGGAGACCGAGTAGCGCGCCTTGAGCCAGCCGACGAGGGCGCCCCAGAGCGCACCCGCAACGAGACCCGCAAGAAGGGCGAGGGCCCAGTGGAGACCCGAGATCCGCGGACCGTAGAGCGCGACAAACTGCGCCGCGGTGAGACCCATGACGTACTGCCCTTCGGCGCCGATGTTGAAGAGTCCCGTCCGGGCGGCGAATCCCATGGAAAGGCCGCATAGGATGAGCGGCATCGATGCGGTGAGCCACTCGCCGATGTAGCGGGCATTCCATGTGCCGCGCGTTATATCGAAGCCTGTGAGCGTCTGGAGGAGCGCTGCGTACATGTTGGCGGGATTCCTACCGACGGCGAGGATAAGCACCGTGCCGCAGAGGAATCCGAGAAGAACGACGAGAAGCGAAATCGCTCCATCGGATGCTATGAAGGCGTCAAGCGCGCCTACCCTTAGCGTAGCGGGTTGGGGTTTGCCCGTGGTGTCGGATGCCATTTTCAAGAAGCTCCTTGTTCTCTTCCGCGGCCGCCATCGCGGACGCCGCCACGGACGCCCGCCATCATCGCGCCGATCGCGCGCTCCTCAGCCGCCGCCGCGTCTACCACGCCGACGATCTCGCCTTTGGAGATCGCGGCAATGCGGTCGCAGAGACCCATGATCTCGTCGAGCTCGAACGAGATGAGGAGCACGGCGCGCCCCTTGTCGCGTTCGGCGACGATGCGCTTGTGGATATACTCGATGGCGCCGACATCGAGGCCGCGCGTCGGCTGCGCGACGACAAGGAGGCGGGGGGAAAGGTCGATCTCCCGCGCGATGATCGCTTTTTGCTGATTGCCGCCCGACATGTTCCGCGCCTTTGTCGCAGGCCCCCGCCCTGCGCGGATGTCGTACTCGCCGATAAGGGTTTCGCCCTTATCGGCCATCGCGCCGAAATCGAGAACACCGAATTTTCGCAAGATGGGTGCCTTGTCGTAGCATTTGAGCGCGAAATTCTCGTCGAGGCGGAAGTCGAGGACAAGACCGTGCTTGTGCCGGTCCTCGGGCACGTGGCCGATGCCCGCCTCGACCCGCTCCTTGATCGAAAGCCGCGTGATATCTCGGCCCTCGAGCAGTATGCGTCCCGTGTGAACCTTCGCAAGGCCCGTAATGGCCTGAATAAGCTCGGACTGGCCGTTGCCGTCAACGCCCGCAAGGCCGACGATCTCGCCTGCGCGTACGTCGAGCGAGAGCCCCTTCACCGCGGGGTGGCCTTTCGCGCTCATCACCGTGAGATCCTCGATGCAGAGGACCACATCGCCCGGCTTCGCGGGCGCTTTGTCGACGCGGAACTTGACCGCGCGACCAACCATCATCGCCGCCATCTCTTCCTCGCTCGTCCCGGCCACATCGACGGTGCCGATGTAGCGCCCGCGGCGGAGTACCGTGCAGCGTTCGGCAGCTTCCTTGATTTCGCGGAGCTTGTGGGTGATGAGGATGATCGTCTTCCCCTCGGCCTTGAGGCGCTTCAAGATCGACATGAGTTCGTCGATCTCCTGCGGGGTGAGCACCGCTGTAGGTTCGTCGAAAATGAGGATGTCCGCGTTGCGGTAGAGGATTTTGAGTATCTCAACGCGCTGCTGCATCCCGACGGTAATCGACTCGATCTTCGCGCGAGGATCAACCGAAAGGCCATAACGCTCGGAAAGTTCGGCCACGCGGCGCTCCGCGCCTGAGAGATCGATTGTGCCGTCGCGCCTCTTCGGCTCAAGGCCGAGAATGATGTTCTCCGTAACCGTATAGTTGTGCACAAGCTTGAAGTGCTGGTGCACCATGCCGATGCCGAGGGCCGTCGCCTCGTTGGGATCCCTAATGCGGACGTCCTTGCCCTTGACGCGGATCGAGCCGCCGTCGGGGTCGTAGAGCCCGAAGAGGATCGACATGAGGGTCGACTTTCCCGCGCCGTTTTCGCCGAGTATGGCGTGAATCTCGTTCTCGCGGACGCGGAGGGTCACCTTGTCGTTTGCGACGACGCCGGGAAAGACCTTCGTGACCTCGAGCATCTCGATGGCGTACTCGTCCATGTTGATTCCATGTGGAGAAGGATAATGCGAAGACGGCGGCGGCTTTGCGTCCCGAGGTGGGAAGCAAAGCCCTCCGCCGTCCGGCCGCTGGGGCGCGAGAGCGCTCCTCTACGGCCCGTGCGCGGGGCCGCAAACGCGGCCCGCCTTTGAACGCTTACTGCTTGTCGCTTGCCTGAAGATTCTGCGGGAAGCCAGGGAGGGCCTTCGCCTCGGCGTAGGTCGGCACGACCTTGATCTCGCCCTTCACAATCTTATCCTTGGCGGCGTTGACCTGGGCCACGATGTCGGCGCCGAGCTCGGGGTTTTTGTCGGAGAACCCAACGCCCTCGCTCTTCGTGTCGAGCACGACGACCTCGGCCTTGAAGGCCTTGTTCTTGACCGCCTCGAGCGCGTACTTGGAGGCCGTCTCGACGCGCTTGAGCATCGAGGTGAGCACAGCGGATTTACCCTCGGCATAGACGCCGTCGGCGAACTGGTCGGAGTCGACACCGATAGCCCAGACATTCTTGCCCTGGCTGCGGTACTCCTTGGCCTGCGCGATCGTGCCGTTGCCGGTGCCGCCCGCGGCGGAGAAGATCGCGTAGACGCCGGAGTCGTACCAGTTCTTGGCCTGAGCCTTCGCAAGCTCAGGCTTGCCCCAGTCGTTCGCGTAGTAGTCGACGATCTTGGCCTCGGGAAGGATGGACTTGATACCCTGAATGTAGCCGACCTCAAACTTCGTGATGACCGGGTCGGGGATGCCGCCGATGAAGCCGAACTTCGGATCCTTGATGCCGTCAGCCTTGGCCTTGAGGGCGGCCGCGACACCGACGAGGTAGGATCCCTCGTGCTCGGAGAAGGTCACCTGCATGACGTTGGGGTTCGGAACCCAGTCAACGTCGACGATCATATACTTCTGATTAGGGTACTGCTTCGCAACCTCGTTGAGGGCGTCGGCCCAGGTGAAGCCGGTCACGACGATAAGATCGTATTTCTCATCCGAGGCCTGCTTGAGGTTAGGAACATACATGTCCTGCGTCTGCGCGGTGACGACATCGTAGGACTTGCCCTTCTTAGCCTGATTTTCCCAGCTGTCGCCATAGAACTCGAGGATGCCGCGCCACGCGGCCGCGTTGAAAGACTTGTCATCAATGCCGGTAGCATCGGTGAGGAGCCGGACGGTGGGGAGATTAGAGGTCTCCGCGGGCTTCGCAGCGGGCTTGCCGCAGGAGCTCGCCGCAAGGGCGAGACCGATCGAAAGGAGAGCGAGGACGGAACGTTTCATACGTATTCCTCCGTACGTGATTGGGCCGCGCTAACCGCGGTCCATGCCAGGCATGATATGGAGCCGCTTCGTGATGGTCAAGGACTGTCACAACTCCGCAACGACGTGCCCGGCGACGGAGCGTCCCGCGTAGTATTCGTCCCGTAACTCCGCGACCTGCTTATCTTTGAGATAGTCGTCGAAGGTCATGTAGCGGTCGATCACGCCTCCCGGGCATAGTTCGACGATGCGGTTGGCAATCGAGGTGATGAACTCATGGTCGTGACTTGTAAACAGAATGACACCCGGGAATTCGATGAGGCCGTCGTTAAGCGCCGTGATTGCCTCAAGGTCGAGGTGGTTCGTCGGATCGTCCAGAATGAGGCAATTCGCACCCGAGAGCATCATTTTTGCAAGGAGGCAACGCACCTTTTCGCCGCCTGAAAGAACGCGTACGGGTTTAAGCGCCTCCTCGCCCGAGAAAAGCATGCGTCCAAGGAAGGAACGGAGGTAGGTTTCGTCATCGGACCCCGCATGTCGCCCGAGCCACTCGACGATGGACTCATCGGAGTCGAAAAGCCGGGTGTTGTCCTTCGGGAAATACGAAAAGCTGATCGTCTGGCCCCAGTAGACATCGCCCGATTCCGCGCTCTGCGCTCCTGCGACGATCTCGAAAAGGGTTGTCTTTGCAAGATGTTCGCGTCCCACAAAGGCGATCTTATCGCCGCGGTTCGCGGTGAGGCTAAAATTCGAAAGTACGCGCTCGCCCTCGACGCTCTTTGCAAGGCTGACGACCTTGAGCACGTTGTTGCCCACATCGCGTTCCGGCTTGAAAGCGATATAGGGGAAACGCCGCGAAGAGGGGACGATGTCATCAAGCTCGAGTTTTTCGAGTATCTTTTTTCGCGCGGTCGCCTGTCGACTCTTCGACGCATTGGAGGAGAAGCGCTGGATAAACTCCTTTAAGTCCTTTGCCTTCTCTTCGTTCCGCTTCTTCTGATCCTTCTGCTGCTGGATGAGGATGCGGTTCATCCGATACCAGAAGTCGTAGTTGCCCGAATACATGCGCATCTTGCCGAAGTCGATATCGACCGTGTGGGTGCAGACCGCATTGAGAAAGTGTCGGTCGTGGGAGACGACGATGACGATGTTCGGGAATTCGATGAGGAATTCCTCGAGCCAGTCGATGGACTCGAGGTCGAGACCGTTAGTCGGCTCATCGAGGAGGAGGATGTCCGGATTGCCAAAAAGCGCCTGAGCAAGGAGGACGCGGACCTTGATGCCCTCGTCCACCTCCTTCATGAGCTTTTCATGGTGTACCTCGGCGACGCCGAGGCCGGAAAGCAGAATGGCAGCTTGCGCCTCCGCCTCCCAACCGCCGAGTTCGGCGAATTCACCCTCGAGCTCGCTCGCGCGGATGCCATCCGCTTCGGTAAAGTCCGCCTTCTCATAAAGCGCTTCGCGCTCCCGTTTCACGGCATAGAGCTTGGGATAGCCCATGACGACGGTGTCAAGGACGCACTGCTCCTCGAAGGCGAAGTGATCCTGCGCAAGAACGGCCATACGCTTGCCGGCGCTGATGATGATGTCGCCCTTGTCCGGCTTGATTTCGCCCGAAAGTAGCCTGAGAAAGGTCGATTTACCGGCGCCATTTGCCCCGATAATGCCGTAGCAATTGCCGGGGGTGAATTTAAGATTGACATCCTTGAAGAGAGAGCGCTCGCCAAAACCGAGCGCAAGGTCAGTTACGGTTATCACGGGTAAAGTTTTCGCAGAAAAGCGCACGATATGCAAGGGGGCGCAGAATGTCGCAAGCATTCTGCGCCTACGGTTTCAGTCTGTTGCATTGGAAAGGAAATGGCACGATGCTGGTAGTGATGATGCCGAACGATGCCTTTCCACTCCGCAAGTATACGATTCCCGAATTGCTTCTAGGCGAAGGGGCTTCCGCGAAGGTCGGCGGATATGCTCGCCGCCTTGGCGCCTCGCGGGTCCTCCTCGTTACCGACCCCGGCCTCATCCGTTTAGGTGCCGCGGAGCGCGTCGAACAGTCGCTCCGCGACGAGGGCCTTGCCTGTGTTATCTTCGATGCGGTGACTCCCAACCCGCGGGATCGAGAAGTGCGCTCAGGTGTCGAAGTCTATCACGCAGAGGGCTGCGACCTCATCGTCGCACTCGGAGGCGGTAGCCCCATGGATTGCGCGAAGGGCATTGGGCTCTCCGCGGCGAACCGTCGTGATATCCTGTCCTTCGAGGGCATCGACGCGGTTCCGGAACCGGGGCCTCCGCTCGTCTGCATCCCGACGACCGCAGGATCGAGCGCGGACGTTTCGCAGTTCGCCATCATCAATGACACCGCGCGGAAGATCAAGATCGCGATCGTCTCGAAAAAAGCCATTCCCGATGTCGCCCTTATCGATCCCTGCCTTACGATGACCATGCCGCCTGAACTCACCGCAGCGACCGGCATGGACGCCCTTGTGCACGCGATCGAAGCCTATGTTTCGACCGCGTCCTCGGCACTCACCGATATCGATGCGCTCGAGGCGATCAGACTCGTCGGGCGGCATCTAGCGGCAGCAGTGGCCGATGGCGCCGATGCGACACCACGCGCCGGCATGACGCTTGCAAGCCTCCTTGCGGGGCGTGCATTCTCCAATGCAAGCCTCGGCGCGGTGCACGCGCTCGCCCACGCCCTCGGCGGGTTTCTCGATCTTCCGCACGGCGTGTGTAATGCACTCCTCCTCGGCCCGGTCATCGCGGCGAACTACGAGGCTTCTCCTGAACGCTACAATGCGGTTTCGCGTGCGCTTGCGGCGGGACGCGACGAATCCTGTGCTCCGGGCCTCGACGGCCTCCTTGCGCTTGTCGAAGATCTGCGCAATGCGGTTGGCCTCGGCTTTGGACTTTCCCGACTCGGACTTCGCCACGAGGATATCCCCATGCTCGCCGCGGCCGCGCGCCGCGATGCATGCCTTGTCACCAACCCCCAGCGGCTCGACGAAGCCGCGCTCGAGGCCATCCTTGAGCGTGCGCTCTGATTCCCTTTCGGAGATCCCGCCCGTTCCCCGGGAAGGCATTCCCGAGGAAGACGAGGCGCTCCGCGAGCGCTTTCTCGGCATCGAAGAATCTTACTCTGTTAAAAGCTACTATCCGCAGCTCAAGGCGCGCCTTTCCGAGCTCGAAGAGGAGCGAGCGCGGGCACTTGCGGGCGAGGCGCGCCTTGCGGAACTCAACGCACAGCTTGAGCGGCTTGTCGATGAGCGCACTGCGGCGCTTAAGGCCTCCGTCGCCAAACTCGAGGCGAGCAATGCGGCGCTCGAATCGACGCTTGCGGCACTTAAGGCAACCCAGGCGGAGCTCCTTGCCACGGAAAAGACTGCGGCTCTCGGTCGCCTTGCGGCGATGATCGCTCACGAGGTGAACAGCCCGCTTGCCGCGCTTCTTTCCGCGGCCGAGGGGCTTGGACAGCAAGTGCCGGACCATGTCGCAGGGTTTGCAGCCCTTGTTCGCGGCTTTTCGCCTGAGGAACTTGCGGCCTATACGGAGCTTGTCCGCCTCGGCAACAAGCGAGCCGAATCTCTTGCCCTTCCGGAAGGCTACACGGCACAGCAAGAACTCGAAGTTCTTTTCGAAACAGCGGGCGTTGCGGGGGCCGAGGAATTAGCAGAACAAGCGGCCGAAATCGGATCAGCTAAGGAGATAGGCGCAATCCTCGCGGCGCTGTCCCCGGGGCGCGTGAGGCTGGTTGTCAGCGCCGCGAGCGAGGCGGTCGCGCTTACGCGAAACGCTCGCGTAGTCGGGGAGGCCGCCCGCCGTGCGGGACTCGTGATCGCCTCGCTTAAGCGCTATCTCCCCAAAGAGGAAGCGCGCCTTGCTCGGCGTATTTCGCTTGCCGAATCGCTTCGCGATACGCTTGAGCGCTTCGGGCCGCGGCTCAAGCGCGAAGGGCTTGAAATCTTCCTCGAGCTTGATGAGAGCCTCTCCATACTCGGCGACCACGAACTTCTCTGCCAGGTCTGGGAATGCCTTATCAGCAACGCTGTCCAGGCCATGGCGTATCGCGGTCGGCTCCGCATCGTCTGCGCCTCCCAATCAGGCGGCCTTCGCGTCGACGTGGAGGATTCGGGCCCCGGCATCGCCGCCGAGCATCAGAAAAGGGTTTTTGAGCCATTTTTCACGACCAAGACGATGGGCGAGGGAGCCGGCCTCGGCCTTTCGCAGGCAAAGGCCATTGTCGAATCCCATGGCGGCACGCTCGAATTCCACACTGGCTCCAGGGGAACGGTCTTTAGTGCGACCTTCCCCGGGGGCCTTCTCCCCTAGGAAAAGCCGTGCTAGGCTCCTTTCCCATGAGCCAACACACCGATACCGAATGTTCCTCCATGGAGGAGCGCCTTGCCGTCCCCGGCTGGGACTTGACGCCTGAGTATCTTTCGTTTGATGCTCCCGCTTTTGCCGCCGACCTTGAGCGAGTCCGGGAACTCGCCGCAGAGCTTGAGTCGCTTGCACCGTGTGCCGCCGCGGCGCTTCCGCACGCCGCGGATCTCGACCCCGAGCGGGAGCCCGAACTCCTTGCAGTTCTCGCACGCTCTTTCGCCATCGGCGACGAGATCGATGCTCGCTTCGGCAGCCTCAGGGTGTACACGAACTGCACTGCATCCGTGGATGGGGGGAATGCGCGGGCAAAGGAGCTCCGCGGCTTGTTTTCCACCCTGGGCGCCCGCATCGATCAGGCAGAATCCGCGTTTTCGCTTCTCCTTGCGCGCGCCTCCGAGCCCTTCGCCCGCGCGGCGCTCGCTCTGCCCGAAGCGGCCGGGCAGGGCTTTAGGGTCGCCCAGGCGCGGAAGTATCGCGATCGCCTGCTTGAACTTCCCGAGGAGAAGATCATAGCCGCTCTTTCGCCCGACGGAAAGGACGCCTGGGGGCGGCTTTATGACGCGATAACCGGTACCGCCAAGGCGCTTTACCGCGGTCCGGCACCCTCAGGCGAAGCTCCGGTGCCGCCTGAGGGGCGCGAGATTGGCCTTTCGGAAGCCGCCTCGCTTCTGCGCGATCCCGATCGCAATGTTCGCGCTGCCGCCTATCGCGCGCAGTCTGAGGCCTTCCGCGTTCACGAGGAAAGTCTCGCCGCAATTCTCAACTCGCTGTCAGGTTTCCGCCTTGCCGAATACGAGGCCCGTTCGCGCCGCGCGGCGCTCCATTTCCTCGACGAGGCGCTGGCGGCAAATCGCATGAGGCGTGACACGCTTGAAACGATGCTCGGCGTCGTCGCCGAATCGCGTGAACTCGGAAGGCGCGCTTTACAGCTCCAGGCGCGACTCATGGGCCTTCCGCGCCTTTCCTGCTACGACACGCTTGCGCCTGCACCGCACGTAGCGGACCTGGAGCCCCGTAGCTACTGCTTCGACGAAGGCTTCGAGCTCGTGCGCGGCGCCTATGCCGCCATCGATCCGGCGATGGGCGACTTCGTCCGCGAGATGCGCGACGCAAGCCGCATCGAGGCGCGCGTCCTCCCCACGAAGCGACCTGGCGCCTATTGCACGCGCTTTCCCAAGTCTCGAACCCCGTACGTCTTCCTCACCTATCGGGGCGCCCTCTCCGATGTTTTCACACTGGCGCACGAGCTCGGCCATGCCTACCATGGAAGGCTCCTTGCAAGCCTCCCGCTCGCGGAAACCGCGTATCCCATGAACCTCGCGGAAACGGCGAGCACGTTCGCGGAAACGGCGCTCGCCGACTACCTCGACGCACAACGAGGTGAAGGTGTAGGCGTCGTCGACGCGGGGCTTCTCGAGGTTGCCTGGGCCGACGCCCAGGACGCGGCGACCTTCCTCGTCAATATTCCCGCAAGGTTCGCCTTTGAAAAGGCGCTCTATGAGCGCCGTGTAGCGGGGCCGCTCAGCCCCGGCTCGCTCACCGCACTCATGGCGGAGACGATGCGGGAGCATTACGGCGACACACTCGACGTCTACGACGAAGGGTTCTGGCGATCCAAGCTCCATTTCTATATGAGCGGGCTCACGTTCTACAACTTCCCCTATACCTTCGGATACCTCTTCAGCCTCGGTGTTTATGCGCGTCGGGCCGAGCTTGGCAAGGGCTTTCACGCCGCGTACGCGGCGCTCCTTAGGGATACGGGCAGAATGGAGACGGAGGATCTTGCGAAAAAGCACCTGGGTGTCGATCTTGCAAATCCCGATTTCTGGCGCGCCAGCGTCGAGATCGTGCGCGGCAAAGTTGCGCGCTTTGAGTCGCTCGTCGCTTCACTCGGGCGTTAGGCGCTTTATACCTCGATCGCCATAACCGCCACGTCGTCGCGGGCATTTTCGGCGCCGAGCGCGATTACGAAGCGCTCAGGTAGCTCGTCGAGCTCGGCGTCGTCAAGGCGCTCCGCGACAGGGAGGAGGGCGGATCTCGCCTCGGTCCACGCGGCGGGGTTAGGCCCGCTTTCCACAAGGCCGTCGGTGAAGAGCACAAAGCGGTCGCCTGGTTCTACATCCATGGATTCCGCATGGTAGGTTGTCTCCTCGAGCATGCCGATCATTCCGTTTTCGCATTCGAGAAAGCGGGGCTGGACATTGGTGCCAGCCCCGCCGCGTGGCAGATAGAGCGCAGGAGGGTGCCCCGCCGCGAGATACACCGCCTTGCGCGATTTGCGGTTCAAACGGAGCGCGAAGGCCGTGAGGTAGGTGTCCTCGCAGACCGTTTGTGAAAGAATGCCGTTCATAAGACTAATCGTTTCCTCGACCGAATACGCGGGGGTTGCGAACTGTTTGAGGAGCACCTTGACCGCGGGCGTCACATAACTTGTTCCAAGGTCGTGTCCCGCGACGTCCGCCATGAGATAGAAGAAGACTTCGTCAGCCACGGGGACAACGTCGTAGAAATCCCCTCCCGCTTCGTGGAGCGAACGGTAGTAGACCGCAAACCGCGCTCCGGGGTAGTCGCGCGGCCGGACAAGTAGCGAACGCTGTGCCTGCGCAATCTGCATGATGCTCTCGCGCCGCGCGGCAACGAGTTCTTCGTTCGCAAGCGCAAGCCGGACGTGCACCCTGACCCGTGCCCGCACCTCGAGGGGGTTCGCCGATTTCACGATGTAGTCGACGGCGCCGAGCTCGAAGGCCTTGAGTTTAGACTCCTGGTCCTCAAGGCTCGTCAACATGATGACGGGCGTTCGCGCGGTTAGAGGATCATCCTTTAGCCGCGCCAGGGTTTCGTAGCCGTCGATGCCGGGCATGACGACGTCAAGTAGAACAAGCACTGGCCGCTCGGCACGGGCGGTTTCGACACAGGACAGCCCATCGGCCGCCTGGACGATGCGATAACCGTCCTCTTCAAGGATGTATTTGAGGTAGCTTCGATTGGTCGGCGAATCGTCAACGACGAGCACCGTGTATGACGAGGGTTTTCCGTGGCTCACAGAAAAGAGTATAGGTGAATCCGCACGCGGTAGCCAGGTTACCGTCACGAGGACCTCCGCACGGGATGACAGCCTGCATAGGCGGTAAATTTAGTCCTGCAAAATAGATTTAGTTACACAAAGAAACACAGTCTAGCTCCTTAACGGGTGAAATTTCACTTGCGTGCTACAAGTACTCGTGGTATCGTGCCCGGAAAGTTAGGAGGTCGCCGTTGCGGAGGTATTTCCTTCATCGTCTCCTTTTGACGATCCCGACATTCATCGGCATCACGCTGATGATTTTCATCATTACACGATTGGTGCCGGGAGGACCTCTCGAAGCGGCCATACAGGCCCGGCAGGCGGGCGTGGCGAGCGAGGGACGCTCGACGGGAAGTGGCCCGGGGCGGGGAGCGAGTGGCAGTACGCTCAATGAAAAACAGCTTGAGCAGCTCAAAAAGTACTATGGGCTCGACAAGCCCATGATCCCCGCTTATTTTGAGTGGCTCGGCAAGATACTCAGGCTCGATTTCGGCAAGTCGACGCGGTACGGGGATCCTGTCCTTCCGACCATCGTCGAGCGTTTTCCCATCGCGCTCTGGTTTGGCCTTACGTCGACAATTCTCGCGTATCTTGTCTCGATACCGCTCGGCGTGAGTAAGGCGCTCAAGCATCGCTCGCTGTACGACAACGCGACCTCGACGCTTGTCTTCATAGGCTACGCCCTTCCCGGATACATCGTCGGCATTATCCTGCTTTCAGTCTTCTCCTTCCGCCTCGGCTGGCTGCCGCTCGGCGGCTTCCAAAGCTCGCTCTATGCGGATATGAGCCTCCTTGAGAAGATTGGCGACCGTTTCAAGCACATGGTCCTCCCTCTCATTGCCTATACGATAGGCGACTTTGCGGTGATGACCCTGCTTATGAAGAACACGCTCATGGAGAACATGGCCGCCGATTACATCAAGACCGCCGTCGCCAAGGGACGGACCTTCAAGGAGGCGATGTGGCTCCACGCCTTCCGCAATAGCCTCATACCCATCGCTTCGGGTTTCGGTGGTATCATCACGGTGTTCCTGGCCGGCTCCTTTCTCGTCGAGAACATCTTCAACATCCGCGGCATGGGCATGCTCGGCTACAAGGCGCTCCTTGATCAGGACTATCCCATGGTCCTCGGCGTGCTCTCGATCACCGCGTTCGCCTCGCTCCTTGGCAACATCTTAAGCGACTTCTTCGTGTCGCTCGTCGACCCGCGCATCAGGATGGGGAAATAAGACCATGAAGAAACCGATGTTCACGCTCGACCCACTCACCAGGAAGCGAATCGACCGGTTTAAGCAAATCAAGCGGGGGTACTGGTCCTGGCGCGCTCTGCTCGTGCTCGTCATCCTATCGCTGTTTTCCGAGCTTTTCATAAACTCGCGCGCCATTGTTGTTTCCTACGAAGGGAAGCTCTATTTCCCGACCTATGGCGCGGTGATTCCCGGCACGACCTTCGGGCTTGATTACCAATACGAAACAAACTATCGCGAGCTTTCAAAGACGCTTAAGGCAAATGGCAAGGGCTGGGTGCTCATGCCACTTGTCCCCTATAGCGCGTATGAACAGGACTTCAAGGAGGGGGTCTATCCGCCCTACGCCCCCTCGCTCGTAAGCCGCCATTTCCTCGGCACCGACAGCATCGGCCGCGACATCGTCGCCCGCCTCGTGTACGGTTTCCGCATCGCCATCCTCTTCTCGCTCGCCTATGTCTTCATAACCTTCTTCATCGGAACCGTCATCGGTTGCCTTATGGGCTACTGGGGTGGCTGGTTCGACACGATCTTCCAACGCATCATCGAGATATGGGAACAGGTTCCCTTCCTCTATGTTGTGATGATCGTCGGCTCGATTTACAAGCCGAATTTTGCGATATTCCTTCTCATTTTCATCATCTTCGGCTGGAGTTCGAGAACCTGGCGGGTCCGCGCCATGACCTACCGCGAGCGTGAGCGCGATTACATTCTCGCCGCCAAGGCCATGGGCGCGAGCACATGGCGGATCATCTCCGTGCACATCGTACCGAATGTCCTGGTCGTCATCGTCACCATGCTTCCCTTCGCTATTTCAGGCGCAATCAGCTCGCTCACCGCGCTTGACTATCTCGGTTTCGGACTTCGGCCGCCGACCCCGAGTTGGGGCGAGCTTATCAGCCAGGGCATTTCCGCCTATAAGACCGCTCCCTGGATTCTGACCTCGGTGGTGTCGGCGATGACCGTCATTCTCGTAATGATCGCCTTTATAGGCGAAGGCCTCCGCGACGCCTTCGATCCGAAAAAATTCACCGTCTACAAGTGAGCCAGAGGGGCCCGCTTTGAGAATTGCACCAAGTAAGGAGGCTGCAATGAAGAAAGGTTTACGGACCGCCGCGCTCGCGCTCGGGCTCGCGGCTGTCGTCGCCGCGCCCTCGTTCGCGCAGTATTACACTTCGAAAGCGGTCAGCGCCGATGAAAAGGCGATGGCCGCCGAGGTGCGCCCCGATTTCTCTTCGCCCCAGGTCGAAGACAAGTCCGTGAAGGTCTCAGGTCTTCCCGAGACCCTCACGTGGTACACGAGTAAGCCGGGAGTCTGGGGCTCCTCGCGCGCCAAGCAGGGAGGCACTTTCCGCGACTACATCGCCGAATTCCCCGACACCTTCAGGACGGTCGGTCCCAACGCCAACCACGCCTACAGGACCTTCTTCGGTTCCAACCCTGCGACGGTCGAGCTCAACATGGAGACCCGCGAATTCCTCCCCGGTCTCGCAACGCACTGGGCCTTCGGCGCCGACGGCAAGACGGTCTATTACAAGCTCAACGAGAAGGCCAAGTGGTCCGACGGCAAGCCGCTCACGAGCGCCGACTTCACGTTCATGTATCAGATGATGCGGAGCCCCGACATCCAGGATCCCTGGTACAATGAGTTCTACACCGAGCAGATGGTCGACCTCAAAGCCTACGGCCCCTACGTCATCTCGGTCACGATGAACGCGAAGATGGCTCCGGCCGACCTCCTTCTCAACACCGCCTGCAGCCCCCGCCCGGCGCACTTCTACGGCGGTAAGATCGACAAGGATTACGTCGACACCTACCAGTGGAAGGCTGAGCCCACGACCGGCCCCTATTACCTCGCCGATTTTGTGAAGGGCGAGTCCCTCACCTTCAAAAAGGTCAAGAACTGGTGGGGCCACGAGTACGCCTATAACAAGAACCGCTTCAACATCGAAACCTTCGAGTACAAGGTCATCACGGGCGGCAACGACATCATCAAAAACTATTTCTACAAGGGCGAGCTCGACAAGTTCTACATGATCATTCCGCAGGTCTGGGCCGACGAGGCCAAGGCTCCGGAGATCCAGAAAGGCTACATCGACCGCGAATACGCTTTCTATGTGCCGCTCCAGGGCGTGCAGGGCATCTTCCTCAACACAAAGTACAAGTTCCTCTCTGACGTCAACGTGCGCAGGGGCTTCTACTACGCGATCAATATCCAGAAGATGATCGACACCGTCCTCCGCGGCGAATATGCACGGAACCACAACATCGGCGTCGGCCACACCTTTGCAGGCATCGACTTCAATGACAAGACGATCAGGAAGCCGAATTTCGACCCCGCCAAGGCGGGCGAGCTCTTCGCCAAGGGCGGCTTCGACAAGATTGGAAGCGATGGCATCCGCGTCAACGCGAAGGGTGAGCGGCTTTCGGTCGAGCTCATCTATGCCTCGCCGAACCACACCGAGCGTCTGTCCGTGCTTAAGGAGGAGGCGAAGAAGGCTGGTCTCGAGCTCAACCTTAACCTCATGCAGAAGGGTTCGTTTACCGCACTCCGCGAGAAGAACTTCCAGGCCTACTGGGGCGGTATGTCGACGAGCGTGTACCCCGATTACTGGGAGTATTTCCACTCCACGAACGCCGACAAAACTCAGACGAACAACTTCTGGGGCTACGCCAATCCCGAAATGGACAAACTCCTCGACGCCTTCCGCGCCGAAGGCGACCTTAAGAAGAAGGCCGAGCTCACCAAAAAGATTGAGCGGCTTGTCGACCAGGAAGCCCTCGTTATCCCCCACTACTATGTGCCCTACTATCGCGGTGGCACCTGGAAGTGGGTGCGCTTCCCGAAGTGGCTCAACAACAAATTCAACGACGACTTCTTTGAGGCTATGGCGCCCTACAACGGTTATGGCGCCTACTTCGGATATCAGTGGATAGACCAGGATATCCGCAAAGAGGTCCTCGAAGCCCAGAAGGCAGGCAAGGCGTACGAGCCGCGCATCTGGATGGATACGACGAACAAAGCGAACTAAAACGGGAGCGGCTACAGCATGGATGGGAAAGAGCTACTCAAGGTCGAGGGAATCTCGGTGTCCTTCGACACGGACCTGGGGCCGATAGAGGTCGTTGACGACGTCTCTTTCGAGATCAAGCCTGGCAGGACTCTCGCCCTCGTCGGCGAGTCCGGCTGCGGCAAGAGCGTCACTGCCTCCTCGATCATGCGGCTTCTTCCCCATCCGCACGGCCGCGTCACACGGGGGCGCATCTCCTTTGAAGGAGAGAGCGTCCTGGATCTCCCCGTGGAGGAGATGTACCGCCTCCGCGGGGGGAAGATTTCTATGATCTTCCAGGAGCCCATGACAGCGCTCAACCCGGTGCACACCGCAGGCGCGCAGATCGCCGAGGTACTCGACCTCCACCGCGCAGACATTGCCAAAAAGGCGCGCGAGCCTGAGGTGCTCGAAATGCTTAAGGCGGTCGAAATGCCTTCGCCCGAGTCGCGCATGGGTAATTACCCCTTCCAGCTTTCGGGCGGCATGCGTCAACGGGTGATGATCGCCATGGCGCTCGCGGGGCATCCCCGCCTTCTTATCGCCGATGAGCCGACTACCGCGCTCGATGTAACGGTCCAGGCGCAAATACTTGCGCTCATCCGAGACCTTCAGAAAAAGAACGGCATGGGCGTTCTCTACATCACCCACGACATGGGCGTCGTCGCCGAGATTTCCGATGATGTCGTCGTCATGTATGCGGGCCAGATCGTCGAAACAGGCGCCGTGCTCGACGTTTTCAAAAATCCCATACATCCCTATACCAAGGGGCTCATCCGTTCGATGCCCCTACTCGACTCGGTGCCCAAAACCGAGCTACCCACCATCCACGGACAGGTGCCTTCACCGCACAACTATCCGGCCACCTGCCGCTTCGCCAATCGCTGTCCGCACGCTGACGAATCGTGCCGCGCGAATACGCCTGCCCTTGAGGATTTCTCCCCGGGGCGCAAAGTACGCTGCTTCAAGGCTGGGAGGGTATAATGAGCGCCGCGACGCCCATCATCGAGGTCAAGGGCCTTGTGCAACACTTTGCGCAGGGCCGGTTTTCCGGCAACCGAATCGTTCACGCCCTCAACGGCGTCGATATCGCGGTGCGCGAGGGCGAGACCCTCGGGCTTGTCGGCGAAACGGGTTGCGGCAAGAGTACGCTCTGTCGCGCCATGATGCGACTCTATAAGCCCACCTCCGGCTCGGTATACTTCGAAGGCAAGGACATTACGAAACTCCGCGAGCGCGATCTCCGCTTCGTGCGGAGGAGCATGCAGATGATCTTCCAGGATCCTGCGGAGTCGATGAACTCGCGGCTCAACGTTGGATACATCATCGAGGAGCCGCTCCTTATCCAAACGAAACTTTCCGCCCCGGAACGTAAGGAGATTGCGCTGGCGCTCTTGCGCGAAGTGGGCCTGCCTGAGGATTCCTACCTGCGCTATCCGCACGAGTTCTCAGGCGGTCAGCGCCAGCGCATCGCGATAGCGCGCGCTCTCGCACTAGAGCCCAAGGTGCTCGTCTGCGACGAGCCTGTGTCCGCCCTCGACGTCTCCGTGCAGAGCCAGGTCCTCAACCTCCTCATGCAGCTCCAACGCGAGCGCAAGCTCACGATGATCTTTGTCTCGCACGCGCTCTCGGTCGTTCGACACATGTCCGACCGCGTCGCTGTCATGTATCTTGGCAACGTTATGGAGCTTGCCGATTCGCTCACAATCTACCACGAGCCGCGGCACCCCTATACCAAGGCGCTCATCGCAGCGATTCCGCAGCCCGATCCTTCGCGGAGGTTCGACAAAATCCCCTTTACGGGTGAAATCCCCTCGCCGATCGACCTTCCCTCGGGCTGCCCCTTCCGCCTGAACTGCCCCGAGCGCATCGAGCGTTGCGAGACAGAAAAGCCCGCATTACGCGAAGTGGCGCCGGGCCACCACTGCGCCTGCCACCTCGTCGGATAGAGACCAAGCGGCGCCGCTTTTCCTGTTCGCAAACGGTCCGCCCCACATCTCCCTTCGGCCAGATTACGTAGATGTGGGGCGCGCTTTTTTAGTCGATAACTTTGAATATCCGCTCGAACAGCTGCGTGTTCCAGTTGTCTTTCACGATGAGTTTGTAGACTCCCGCCTCGGCGAAGCGATAGGGCGGTAGCTCGGTACCCGCGCCTGCGCGAAGCTTTACAAGCTCGTGGTGTATTTCGGTCGACTTTGAAAAATCAATCGCCGCTTTGTAGAAAATGACCGTGAACGTTCCATCCTTACCCGTTCCATTGGTTACGGTAAAGGCAAGGTGCGTGCCCTTGAGCGTCGGTATAGTATCCGTATAGGATGCGCGTTCCGCAGGCACGACAAAACCAATCTGGGCGATCGCCGCCTCGCGGGGAGTCTTGTCGTATTTGGGGGCGGCTAGGGCTCCAGAAGCAGGCGGTGTCAGTGGCGCTTTAGCTGGCGCAGTGGCTCCCGCTGGCGGCGACACTGGAGGTGCCGTTGGCGGCAGAACCGACTGCGCCGCTTCAGCTGGCGGCGCTTGGGTCGTCCGATCCGTCGCGGCTATGCCGCCGGGTGCGGCATCTGAGAGAAACCTCCGCGCGCCAAGATAGCGCGGCCCAAAATAGGAATCATCGAGCCGCGAGACGATGACGCCGGTTTTTGGTCCCGCCGATACAGCATGGATCATCGTACTGTCGCCAAGATAGAGTGCGACATGGCTCGGCGCGCCTCCCACCGTGTCAAAGACGAGGACATCTCCAGGACTGAGTTCGCCGCGCGTGACGGCCTTTCCTGCCGCATACTGAGAGCGTGAATTGCGCGGAAGTTCAAGATCGAGGGCCTTCAAGTAGACATACTGGACAAAACCGGAACAGTCGAAGGAGGGAGGCGATTCGGCGCCGTACACATAGGGTGCGCCAAGATAGGCCTGGGCGGTGTCGACGAGGCGGCGTCGGGCCGCATTTGGCGAAAGTGCGCCCACGCCCGGTTCGGCGAAAAGCCGTGCCACACACATCCCAAGGGCGAAGAGCATAAGCGCGCCACGCCGCGGAAGGGTCACTCCGCCTGCAAGGCTGGTTCGGAACCCCGGAGCTTTCATTTTGCACCCGCCCAGGGAACGATGGAGAGCTTAGCTCCATCAAAGTTGAGTACCGCCTGTTTCGGCTTTCCACAGCGCTCCCATACCTGGGGATTGAGCTCGACGCTCTGCTTCGGACAGTCGTTAAGGAGCCAGACTTCCGTTGCGCCAAAGCCTTCTAGTTCCACGCGGTAGTTGGTGGTCATAAAACCGAGGTCAAACCCCTCATTGGGGTGAATGTTGATGCGATTCGCCGCAAGTCCCGGCTTGCAAAGCATGCGGAGCGGCTCTGTGCTTTTCATGCTTCCCCCGATCGGGGCTCATGCGTTTACTGCACACGCCCCGCCTACAACCTAGCTCGCCGAATGCCCGGCGTCAATCGATGTGGCCCGTTTGCATGGCCGCTCGGCTTAAGGGTCTAGCGCGCGCCTTCGTCTTTGTGCTATGCCACCTTTCGATGGAAAGAAATAGCGCCATGCTCCCCGAACTCCTCCTTCCCGCCGGTAGCTTCGAGGCCGGTGTCGCCGCGTTCGAGGGCGGAGCCGATGCAGTCTATCTTGGTCTTGCGGAATTCTCCGCGCGGAAACAGGCGCGGAACTTCTCTTTCGAGGACTATCGGCGTATTCTGGGCCTTGCCCGGGATCGCGGATGCCGCGTGTACGTCGCGCTCAATACTATCATCGAAGATGCCGAACTCGATCGCGCCACCGCCATTCTTGCGTTTTTGGATCGCCATCGGCCCGATGCGGTGATCTTTCAGGATTGGGGGCTTGCGACGATCATCCGCGAAGCCTTTCCCTCGCTTGTGCTCCACGCCTCCACACAGACTGCGGCCCAAGGGGCCGATGCTGCACGGATTGTCCGAGAGCGTGGAGTGCAGCGCCTGGTACTTCCTCGGGAAACCACGATAAGCGAACTGGCCACGATTAAACGCGAGGTTCCTGAACTCGAATATGAGCTTTTTGTCCATGGCGCCCTCTGTTACTCATTCTCGGGGCTCTGCCTCGCTTCAGGGCGCCTCCTGGGGCGATCGGGGAATCGTGGCGAGTGCGCCCAGGTGTGCCGCTCGTATTATCGCGCCGAATCGGGCGTCGGCATCGCGGGGGATACCGGATACTGGTTTTCCTGTCGCGATCTTTGGCTCGAGGATGAGCTTGCATCGCTTGTCGCAGCCGGCGCAGCTTCGCTCAAGGTTGAAGGGCGCATGAAGTCGCCCGAATACGCCCATGCGGTCGCCCGCCTGTATCGTGGCGCCCTTGATCGCCTTGGAGAGAAACCGGGAGCCCCCGATCGCGATGAGCTCGCCGCGCGCCGAACGGCTGCGCGCTTGAGTTTTGCCCGATCGCCGACCAAAGCGTTTTTGCGCTCCACATCGGGTGAAACCCTCCTCGATGCGGAGTTTCCCGGTCATCGCGGCATTCCTGCCGGGCGCATCCTCAGGGTGGGGCGGGGCAGGGCGGAAATCGAGCTTTCCGCCCCTCTTGGCCTGCGGGATGGCCTCCTTGCGCTGGGAGGGGATGCGCCGATTCCCTTCGCCGTCTCAGGACTTGTCGCTGCGGATCGGGGAACGCCCCTGGTTCGGGCGCGCGGAGGTGGCCGCATCGAACTCGATGCGCCTCCCGGCCTGCGGGTCGGCATGGAGCTTTGGCGCGTTTCCGCACGGGAACTCGATCGCCGTGCGGTAAGCCGCGAAGAATATCCGCCTGCGGTAGAGCGCGTTCAGGCGACGCTTGCCATCCGCGTCGAGGCCGGGAAGGCCGAGGGTCAGCTTGCGCTCACACTAGGCGGACGCTATGCAGGATGTACACTCGTCGACGATGAGGTAGTGCCGCTTGCCGAGGGGAAGCGGGCCGGAGGCTTTGTAAAGGCGCTGTCGCTTTTCGCCGAAAACGACGAAGCCGATTTTCGCCTTGAGGCCGCTTTCCCGCCTGGATACACCCTCTTCATCCCCGACGCCACGGGAAGGGTGCGATCCGTCGCACTTGAAGATGTGTTCATACCGCCTTCGCTTCTTAAAAAGGCAAAAAATCGCCTCTATGCGCGTGCAGGGGAGCTTATCGCCGAGGCCGAAGCTACGAATGCACTCCGCGGAAAAAACTGGCCTTTCGCCCTTCCCCAGGATGCAGGGCCGCGCCTTGAGGTGCTGCCACCTCGTGCAGAGCTTGTGTTTCCGCACGCCGAACTCCCCTGTGGCATGCCCTTCGCAAGCCCGCGCGTACTCGCTGAAGATGCGCCACTCCCCGAGGCGGCGGGTGCGCGCTTTCTGCCGCTTATGCCCCTCGTCGCCGACATTCCCGCTTATGCGGACTCAGTCGAGGCGCGGCTTGCACGAGAACTTGCGCAAGGGCGTCGCGTGCTTGTCGGCCTTGGGGCGCTCCACCATGTAGCCCTTGCGCGCAGGCTCCTTGCACGCCTTAATGCGGGGCCCGAGCGTCTTGCATTTTACGGCGACATCCACCTCTATATCGCCAACCGCGCCGCCCTCGCGTCCTGGGCTGCGGTCATTCCCCGGCTCGCTTTTGCCTATTACTACCTCGAAGGAAGCCCCGAGAGCCAAAGCCGCATGGGGGACTGGCTTTCCCACGCAGGGGCACCGCTCCTTGCCCCGCTTGCGGGCATGCCTGTAGGCGCGCTCAGGCGCCCTCTCTCCTGTTTCGAGCCACCGCTCTTTCTCGCACGCGGTTGCCTTCGCAAGCACTATGCGGAAGGAGGGCGCTGCCCCCCCTCTTGCGACAGGCGCTGGTCAGCGCGGCTTGTAGACCGCGAACGGCGCTACCTTGTCCTCGTCGAGGACTGCGTGAGCATGCTCTTCGCCCTTCCGTGACGATTCACGTTTCCGAGGCCGGGGAAATGGTGTACACTTGCTTCCGCCATGACTCACGTGATTGAATTGCCGCTCCTCCACGATCATCACAGCCATCCGAGCCTTTATGCGGCCCTCGAAGGCGTTCCGAGCCTCCTTGGTCTTCCGCCCGGGCAGGCGATTGAGCTTCTTGTATCGCAGCCGCGCGACCGCCTCGGTCTTGTCAAAGGTTGGCGAACCGATCGTCTTCCCCTGGGGCCGCGCGACCTTGAGGCGCTACCACCCCTGGTCATCGTTAACTTCAGCCTCCACGGTTATGCGCTTACACCCGCAGCCATCCCCTTCCTCGAAGCGGGGGCCGCCACGCTTGGATCCTTCGCCCTCGAATTCGCCCAGCATTATGGCGACCGGCTCTGGGCAGAGCGCAATCTTCCCCGCCTTTTTGTGCTCTACGGCAAAATTGCGGGCCTCGGCGCAGAGAAACTCGACGCCTATATGCGCGCGCTCGAAGCGGTGGGCATCGGCTCGGTCGAGGATATGACCACGGCGGGATCCGCGGCACTCGCCGTCATCGCCTCATCGCCCTATCGCAATCGCATAGGCTCCTGGGCCACCCCCGAGGTCTTCGCTGAACTTTCACCCGAAGAACGCGCGAGCCTGCTCGGTGTAAAACTCTTCCTCGATGGATCCCTTGGCGCGCGGACGGCCGCGCTTGGCATGTGCTTTCTTGGCGGCGAGAAGGGATTTCTCGTCTACACCGAAGAGAAGCTTGAGGAGATGCTCGGCTACATCGCCGACGCAGGCGCAGGGCTTTCGCTCCATGCGATTGGCGCCCTTGCCATCGAAGAGGCCCTCGTCGTGTTCGAACGATCCCTGCGCAACGGACTTCGTTTTCCGCGCGCGCGGCTTGAACATGTGCAGTTCATCCGCCGCGATCAGGCCGTGCGTGCGCGCGAGCTTGGGCTTGTCCTCTCCATGCAGCCGAATTTTGGCTCAGATTCGATCGACTATCGCGATCGCCTCCCCCGGGGCCTTGTGGAGCAAAACAACCCCTTCCGCATGCTCATCGACGAAGCGGGATTTGTCCCCGGACGCGACCTCCTCTTCGGTTCTGATGGCATGCCACACGGCCTTGACTGTGCGTGTGCGCAAGGCTTGTTTCCCGCGGTACCGGGGCAGGCGCTCAGTGCTGAGGAGCTTGTGGCTGGGCATGG
The DNA here is from genome assembly GCA_029265615.1 of Spirochaetota bacterium. Classification (GTDB taxonomy): domain Bacteria; phylum Spirochaetota; class Spirochaetia; order Treponematales; family Rectinemataceae; genus JAEUJG01. Next base: position 122,635 of record JAJUIB010000001.1, on the reverse strand, counting down.
CCCCGCATGGGGCGCCGAAGCCCCCTCACCAACACTACGTCTTGTGATCGACGACGAAGCTCGCAGCGTTCGAATCGCAGACGCACCAAGGACACAGGGATGAAACTCGCCGAGTTCGCAACGCTCTCCTGGGAGGACGAGGGGCGCTGGCTCATCGCTCCCACGGCGCTCTCGCCCCTTCTTGCCGACCCGACGTTTTTATTTCCTTCGGAAACGCCCGAGGGTAATTGGTGTCTCATCGCCCATACGGCCTTCGGTTTGCGGCGATTCAGTTCGCCCGACGGCGTCTGCTGGACCGATTGCGGCACCATTGTCCGCCACGGCATGCGAGCCTTTCTTCGCCGCGAAGAAGACATCTATCGGCTCTATTACGAGCACTATCCCCCCTTTGCCTTGAGCCTTTCGCTCATTCCCTGTGCGCGGTGGCGAAGCCGGATCGCGCTCAGCGAATCCCCCGATCTTTGTCGTTGGAGCAGGCTAAAGCCCGTCTTTTCGCCTGAGCTTCCCTGGCATGGGAGCGCCCGGGGGCCCGCAGTCGGCAACCCTTCCGTCTTCCGCGAAGCTGACGGGCGCTACGTCCTCTATTACAGCGCCGGACTGACATATATTCCCGACTGCGGATTCTATGAACCAGCCGCAATCGGCCGCGCATGGTCCGACGCTCCTTACGGCCCCTTTGTACCCGACAAGGCTCCCATCTTCACGGTCGATCCCTATGAGCGCAACCTCGCCTTAAGCCCTGGCTCGATCAAAGTCATTCGCCTTGAGGATGGCTATGTGGGCTTCCAAAATCGCATCGATTGGGACGAACAGGGCAGGAGCCGTTCCGCGATTTTTGTGCTTGGCTCCGAGGACGGCCAGACGTGGTGGCCCCTCCATCGGGACCCCCTCCTTGCACCCGATGACGCTCCGGGCCCCGATGGTAAGCCGTGGAGAACAAGCCATGTCTATGCCTGCGATGTGCGGCAAAACCCGGAAGATGGAAGGTGGTACCTTTACTACAACGCGCGCGACGGATGGTGGAAAACCCGGGGAACCGAGCGCATTGGCCGCATTGTGTCAAACTAGTATAAAAAATAACACAAACAACACAGGCCTATAGATGAGATCGATGATTTCGTCTACAAAAGTAAACTTGTTATAGTAATTATACCGTATTTTCTCTCTCCGGTGCGCGTGTAGGCCTGCCGATATTCAAAGCGGTGACAGCATGCGCGCAGTGCTTTTGTCGGATATTCATGGCGACGCCGAAGGCCTCCGCCGACTCTCGGGTGAACTTGAGAAGGCCGAGCTTGTTCTCGTCGCAGGCGACTTCACGGACTTCGGAGGGGCGGAGCAACTAGCCCTGCTCCTTGGCCTTATGCGGCGCGGCAGTGCGGCGATTGCGGCTGTTCCCGGCAATTGCGATCGCGCAAGCGCGCGCCGCCTTCTTGAAACAGAGGCGCTTTCCGCAGACGGACACCTCGTACGGGCCTGCGGCCTGCTGATCGCAGGCTCGGGCGGCGGCACCTTCCGGACGGGACTCACCCCCTACGAACGCCATGACGATGAGCTTGAAGCGAGCCTCGAGGCAGCCCTCAACGCCGCAGCAGACGATGCAGCGCATGCCCCCCTCGTCATTCTGACGCATGCGCCCCCTCATGGGACCAGCGCCGACCAGCGCCATGGAAGCCATGTCGGATCGCGGGCCTATGCCGCAATGCTCTGGGAGGTTCAGCCACTTCTCTGGCTCTGCGGCCACATCCACGAATCCCGCGCACTATCCCGCGAGGGAAGGACCCTCCTCATCAATCCAGGATCCCTCCGCGAGGGCTACTTTGCGCTCGCCGAAATCAAGCTCGAAAACGGCACCTGGACGGCTCAGGCCGAACTTTGCTCACTGTAAGCGATCTATCCGCTAGGGACCCGGGGGCGCGGCCCTTTAAGGCCCCGCACCCCGGGAAAAAGCGCAAGCAGGGCGCCGGCGCTAACGACCGCGGGGGCCGTAGAGATAGCGGAAGTAGTCCATGTCGGTGGATATCGTTTTGTTGAAATTGGGCAGGGTTTGACGATAGGACTCAACCGCCCGCCAGAAATCATAGAAGCTCGGATCCCGTCCGTAGGAGTCGGCGTAGATGCGCGAGGCTTCCGCGTCTGCCTTGCCCTTGATTGTTTCGGCCTTCTGATAGGCGCTTGAGAGAATGGATCGCTTTTCGTTTTCAAGCTTGCCGAGCCATTCCGCCTTTTTGCCCTCTCCATAGGAGCGGAATGCCTGTGCGATCTGATTTCGCTCCTTGATCATGCGCTGGTAGACCGATTCGGTGAGCTCATCTGAGTATTTGATCTGGCGGGGGACGATGTCGAGCACCTCGATGCCGAACGAAGGCACGATTGACTGAACTACAGCGAGCATATCCTTCGAAAGCCGATCCCGCCCCTTTTCAATGTTCTCGTAGCTCATTTGCCCCTGGGTAAGCTGCTCGAGCGCGGCGGAGCCTTCGGCATCGCCGGTCTGAAAGCTCTCCTTGGCGCCGGTGCCGATGAGGCGGTTCGAATTACGCACCGCTTCGCGGAGGTAGTTCGAAGAAATGATCGTGCGGACTGCGGAATCGATAACATCGTCAAGGCGGCCATAGGCTCCCTCAAGGGTGTTGACCGATTCATAAAACTTCACGGGATCGACAATGCGCCAGCGTGCGGTCATGTCCACCCAGATGAATTGATTCTCCCGGGTCTGGATACGCTCGGGCTGACCGTCCCAGGGCAGTATTTTTTTGGGGAATTTGACAACGTTGTCGAGGAAGGGCGAGCGGAATTTAAGACCCGCCTCGGACTGAACGGCGACGATTTTGCCGAGCCGCACGACGACCGCTTGTTCGCCCTCGTTCAGAATATAGAACGGCCCAAGCGCGACGAGCACGATGAGTGCAACAATGATGACGGCTATGGCAACGACGAGGCGCTTCATCGGGATGCCTCCTTCTGATCGAGGTTCTTGAGGGGGAGGAAATTCGTGAAGCGCTTGTCGATGAGGTCGATGCCCTTCGTCCCCTTGAATACCTCATCCATCATCTCGTAATAGAGGCGCTGGCGCGTGACATCGGGGGCCTTGCGATACTCCTCGTACACGGAATTGAAGCGGGCGACATCGCCTCGCGCGCGGTTGACGCGCTCGGTGGCATAGCCCTGGGCGACCTCGACGATGCGGTCCGCCTCACCGCGGGCCTTCGGAATCTCGGCGTTATAGGTTTCCTTGCCTTCGTTGATGAGACGGTTCATGTCCTGGATAGCCTTGTTGACATCCTCGAAAGCATCCTGCACGCCCTTGGGCGGAACGATGCTTTGCAGCTGGACCTGTGAGACCTGTATGCCCAGGCCAAGGCTTGCAAAAGTTTCATTCATCATCTGGACCGCGCTCTCTTGGATGGCAATGCGCTCGGGGCCGATGACGCCGAGGATGGTCCGATCGCCGACAAGGAGGTTGATAACCGACTGCGAGATATCGCGAATCGTTTTGTGCCGGTCGCTCACGTTGAACACCCAGGCCTTGGGATCGGTAATCCGGTATTGGATAACCCATTCGACGTCAACGATGTTGAGATCTCCCGTCAGCATAGTCGACTCAGAGCTGTAGTCGCCCTTGGTGTACTCGCCGACGCCCGGCCTTTCGGTCCGGAAGCCGAACTGCTCGGTTTGAACCACCTCGGTTTTGACAATGTAGCTATTCTGGATGCCAAAGGGCAGCTTGTAATGCAGGCCGGGCTCCGCCACCTTCGTAAATTTACCAAAGGTCGTGACCACGGCGCGCTCGGTCTGGTCGACGACAAAGAAACTCGTGGCCCCGAAGGCCACGACCAGCACCGCGACGAGCGCGATGAGGATAGACCCGGCTGTGAACCGGAAACGGGGGCGCTTTACGCCCCGCGGCGTATCGCTCATGGCTACCTCCGCTTTCAAGCTACTGGTATCGACGAAAAAAGCAAGGCCCTTTTGCCACCTTCGTCGCTATTTCCGCGCCTCGTCGAGGGCGGCATCGAGCCTTGTCGCACCGAACAGTGCCGCAAGACGCTCGCGCGCGGACGCAGGAAGCGGCGCTTCAAAGCGTTTCGGCAGGTCGGGAAAGAGCGGATGTGCGAATGCAAGTATCCATGCATGGAGAATGTAGCCGCCGCGCCAGGGATGAGCGCCGTATTTTGTGTCGCCCGCAAGCGGTAGCCCACGCGCAGCGGCCTGGGCGCGTATCTGATGGGTGAGACCCGTTTCGAGATCGATGAGCGCAAGCGTATGCCCTGATCTGGAAAGGAGGGGACAGGCAGTGGCGCGGGCGAGTCGGCCATCGGGAGCCGGAAGGCTGAGGCGCCGGCGCTTGTCGCGGACAAGGCGGTCCTCCCAGATGGAGGCCCCGCCCGCGCCCAAGGGCCAAAGGCCTTCGAGGAGGGCGAGATAGCGCTTGCGAAGTCCGCCACTCCTGAGGACTTCGGTGAATGAGCGTGCCCCTCGGGCGCTCCGGGGAAAAACGATGAGTCCCGAGGTGTTGCGGTCGAGACGGTGGAGCGGTCCGGGAAAAAATGACAGCGATGCGGCGCTCCGCGACGCAAGAGCCGCGCGGACTAAGCGGTCAAGCCCGCCTTCTCCGTGAGCGGGCATGCCGCGCGGCTTATTGAGAACGAGGAGGTCGGCGCTCGAAGCGAGGATGAGCGGGGCAAGACGCTCGCTCGCATCGCGCTCCGTCGCCGCCGTTTCGCCGCGGCTTTGCGCCCGCATCTCCGGAGGCTCGGCCCTCGTCGCCCCGCCTTCACCGGGGAATCCCAAAAGGGAATCGTCGACGGCGATGCAGTCGCCCTCTTCAAGGTGTCGCTCGGGGACCGCCCTTGCGCCGTTGACGGTTATCCGTTTGCGCCGTAGCGCGCGGTATATAGCCGAAAGCGGCAGTTCCGGAAACATGACGCGGAGCACCCGATCAAGCCTGCGACCTGAGTCATCCGGGCCGCAGACGAATTGTTTTGCACTTCGCACGGTCAGACTCTACGCCGCGCGGCTTCGCCTTGACAAGATCGCCGGCTTCGGGAGAGACTTCCCGAAATGAGCGGCGTGGTTGAACCCGAGCCGATTGGCTTGTTCGGCAATCCTGTCTTCCTCTCGGCTGTGTTCAGCCTTGTGGTTGCGCAGTTTATCAAAGCGATCATTAATCTCTTCACCTATCCCTCCCGCTCGTTCAAAGAGGTTGTTGCGACATTTTTGTGGCGTACAGGCGGCATGCCCTCGAGCCACAGCTCCCTCGCGGTGGCGCTTGCCACCGCGATCGGATTCAAGCGCGGCTTCGGATCTGATGTCTTTGTGCTCGCCCTCTTTTTTGCACTGATCGTCATCCGCGACGCGATGGGCGTACGGCGCTCTGCGGGCGTTCAGGCGCGCGCGCTCAACCAGCTCGGTAAGGCGCTCCAGGCCCGGCTTGGCATCGCCTACCATCCGGTCAAGGAAGTGCAGGGCCACAGCCCAGCCCAGGTGGTGGTCGGCGCCTTTCTCGGCTTTTTTATCGCGCTCGCCTTCTCGACCATCTAAGGGGCGGTGATGAGACGCGGCGCGCGGTTTTCGGGCGCAGTTTGCGGTATTGCGGCCGCGGTTCTTGCAGTTCTTGCCTTTGTCCTCCGCCCCGATGCCGCCGCGGATCCTCTGTGGCACGGCTACCGCGTACTCCTCGTGGACGATGCCGTTCCCGAGTCCGAGGTTCTTGCCGCCTTGTTCACGGCGGGGTTTTCTTCCGTCGTGAGCGAATCCACCCAGCCCGTCGTCATCTCCGATTATGAGAAGCTTGCGGTAACGACGCTAAAAGAGGCGCAAAGACGCCTTGTCGCGGGCGATCCACGCGCCGATTCCTACCTTGCTCGCCTTGTACAATACTTCCACGCGGAGGGCATAGGCGCCGATGGTGCGGCGCAACGCTACCGTGTGTACTACCTCGTGGGAGAGGGCGGCGGCAACCTCAAACGGGCGCTCACTCCCTTCGACGGCCGCTATGTGCTCCCCGAAGGGCGATACGCCCCCAGCCCCGTACTACGCTGGGGGCTCGTCTCAGTCTTTGCGCTCGCCGCGACCCTCCTTGTCCTTGTGCGTCGGCGTGGACGACGCGCGCGGCTTGCCCTCCTTGGGCCGCTTGCATCCCTTGCGCTTTCAGGCCTCGAAGGAGCGGTCGCCGCGCTCCTTGCCACAGCTTTTTTTGCGGTAGCCGCGGAAAGGTTTGAAGCGGCAGAAGATGAACTTGCACTTGCGCGAAAGCGGAAAGACAGTCTTTCTCCACACATCCTTTTACTGCGGGCACTGCGCCGCGGCACGGCGAGCCCCGGAGTGGGCGCACTCGCCGTGCCGTTTGCAGGCTACCTCGCCCTCCATCCATCGCTCATGCCCGCGGCGATCAGTGCGTCGTGTGCCGCAGCGCTCTCCTATGCGTCGTGCGCACTTCTTGCACGCCGGGCCGGGGCTTCAGCGCCACATGGCGCGCGCCACCCGACGTTCCGGCCACTCCCCATTCTTTCGGCGGCACCGCTACGGGCGAGTCGGAATGACAGGCTTGTCCGTTGCGCAGCGATCGTAGGCGCTACGGCGGTCATCCTCGGCTTCGGACTTGCACGCGACGTTCGTCCCTGGCGCGATGCTGAGCAAGCGCAGGGAAGCGGAATCATGCTTCCCCGCCCCGAGCGCGTGGCCGGAAGCGCTCGTCCCGACCCCGAGGAGGCAACCCGGCGCATCGCGGTGCGAACGGCCGACGAACTTCCCGGCCTTGCCGAGTGGCTTGCGCACCGCGCATACCAGGAGGCCCTCTTTTACATACCCCTGGGAGACAAACGGACCGAGGCTTTTGCGCCGCTTGCCATTCCCCTGCCAAAAGGGAAGTCCGTGGCAGGACCTGTCTTCGACGGAGCGTGGGCGCGGAATGCCTATCGCACGCTTAAGCCGCAGAGCGTCGAAGGCATGGTGCTTGCGCAAGGGGGCTATGTGCGCATCCGGCTTGCCGGCACTGCGCACCGTACAAAGCAACCGCTTGCGCCGATCAAGACGCTTCTGTATATAATCCTTCTGGCCCCGCCCCTCTATGGCGCCCTCGCCGGATTACCGCGTGCGAGGCGGGCGGCCGCCTTGGAGCGAGCGAAAGCAGCATGAAATTCTCTAGAAGCTTTAAATTCGGCGGCCTTTCCGTCGATCTCCGCCGCAACGGCGGAGATCACGACGCCGTACAGAATGCCTATCTTCCTGCCACGGCAACGGTACTTCTTAAGCAACATGAAGGTGCGGCAGCGCACTGCCTTGTCCGGCGCGGTGAACTTGTACGCGAAGGCGCGCTTATCGGCCGTGCCGATGGACCGGGCCAGGCGGCCATTCACGCTCCACTGCCGGGTGTCGTGTACGATATTCGCCGCGTGCGACTGCCCTCGGGGGGGGACTGCGAAGCCGTGGTGATCGCGCTCGAGGGCTCGTTTGACCGGCTCGGCAAGCGAGAGGAACGGTATCTCTGGAAGAGTATGTCGCGCATAGACATCCTCCAGACCCTGCGGGATCGCGGCATCGCCGAGACCGAGCAGCCTGCACGGCCCCTGTTCGAGGTTCTGAGGCCAGAAAAGCGCTTCTCAACCCTTGTTCTCAACGCACTCGAATCGGAACCCTACCTTCAGTCAGAAACGATGCTCCTTGCCGGGCGGATAGGGGAGGTGCTCGAAGGATTCGCCATCCTTCGCACGGCGACGCAAGCAACACAGTGCTTCCTCGCCCTCGACGCAACGCTCCCTGAACTCGCTGCGCGTGTCGAGGAAGCAGCAGCGCGGCTTACCCCCACACCTGCGAGCATAAGGCTCGAGCCGCGCTATCCCCAGGATATGCCCGAGCGCCTGAGTGAGGCGCTTGCGGACAAGCGGCGCGATGCAGAAGGCGAAACCCTGTTTGTTCGGCCTACGACCGCTTTTGCGGTTTACGAGGCAGTTGTGCTCGCCAAGCCTTTTCTCGAGCGCTACGTCACTATCGCCGGCGGCGCGGTAAAACGGCCCGCGGTGCTCAAGGTGAGGATAGGCACGCCGATCGGCGATCTCATCGAGGAATGCGGCGGTTTTGTGGGATCACCTGAACGCATTGTCCTAGGCGGTCCCTTTCGTGGTGTTGCCGTGTATGATCTCGATGCGCCGGTCACCAAGCAAACCTCGGCGGTACTCGCGCTCAGCGCGGAGGAGACACAGGCAAGACGCCGCATGCCCTGCATTCGATGCGGACGCTGCGCGGAACGCTGTCCCGAGCGGCTCGATCCAGCACACCTGTACCGCCTCGTCAGCGCAGGGCGATTCGAGGCGGCCCGGGCAGCCGGACTTGAGTCCTGCAGCTCTTGTGGCCTGTGTGGCTACGTTTGCCCCTCCCGCCTCACGGTGTCCGAAGCGCTTGCAAGCGCGCGGGATGCGACAGTGAAACGAGGGAAAAGCGCATGAAAAAGGATTTGCGTATGCGTATCGGCCACGCACCCCACATTCATGCCCTCCAGTCGACCGCATCGCTCATGTGGGGAACGATCGCCGCGCTCGTGCCGGCTCTTGTGTGGGGGCTCTACAGTTTCGGCCTCCGCGCCGCGATGACGACGCTCGCAGCAATTTTGGGCGCGCTCGCAGGCGAGGCGCTCGTCGGCCTCGTACGGCGCCGCTTTACCCTTGTTGACGGCAGCGCGTTTTTAAGCGGCTTGCTCCTCGGACTTGCCATGCCCCCGGGCGTGCCGCTCTACGTGCCCGCCGTTGCGGCCTTTTTTGCCACCGCTTTTGTCAAGGGCGCTTTTGGCGGACTGGGCGCAAATTGGATGAACCCTGCGCTCGCGGGGCTTGCGTTTGCTCTGCTCAACTGGCCGCAGGCTATGGGTCAGTGGGTTATGCCGCGCCAGCTTACCGGCATTGCGGGAATTTCGGGGGCCACGCCCCTCGGCCTTGTACGCGAAAGTCTTGCCGCAGGACATGCAGGCAGTGATCCGGTCGGCCTCATCAGCCAAGCAGGCTACCTGTTTTCTCCCTTTGACCGGAGCGTCACCGATTTCTTAAATCGCGTGCTTTTCGAGCCATTCGGGGCATCCCTGCCCTCAGGCTATGTGGATCTTCTTGTGGGAAACAGGCCGGGAACGATCGGCGAAATATCGGGCATTCTCCTGCTTGCAGGCTCGGTGTATCTCCTTGCGCGCAAGCTGATCCGCTGGGAGATTCCCGCCGCTATTTTCGCAAGCTATGCGCTCCTTTCCTGGGTCTTTGGCGGCCTTGCCCAGGGCGCGGGATTTTTCGCAGGAGACGTGCTGTTCAACTTGTTTTCAGGGTCCTTCATCATCGTTGCATTCTATATGGCAACCGATCCGGTCACCTCTCCCTCGCGGCGCGGCGGCATGCTCGTCTACGGGATGGTGATCGGTTCCTTGAGCTTCCTCTTTCGCTGTTTTGGCTCGCGGGCCGAGGGGAGCGCCTTTGCAGTGATCCTAGCAGACTGTGCGCTTCCGCTTTTTGAGAAAATAGGCGCGCAGTCGCGGCGCGCGGCGAAGGCGGTCTAAATGGATGGGCAGAGGAAAGAACTCCTCATTGAGAATCTGAGCGCGGCGGCCCTCGTAGGGCTTATCACCCTTCTCGTAACGGCCGCCTCCATTCTTGTCGAACATGCGACCATCGCCCGTGAGCGAGTGGCGCTCGAGCGGCTTTCGGGGCGGTCTGTTTCCACCCGGCCCGTCTCCGGAAGCGCTTTGAACAATGTGCGCCTTTACAGGCTCGAAGGAAAGGGTGCGCCGCGCTTGGGCACGGTCGCGTGCCTCGGAACTCAAGGCCGGTCGAGAATGGTCGCCTTTGTTTTTGCCGCGGACGGCGAACTTGAGGCGGCGGAAATGATAGGGGAGAGCGATGCGTCCATCCCCATTGCGCGCGATGGCTGGTTTTCCGATTTTGTCGGAAAAGGCGCCGAACGCCCCTATCCCATGCTACCGCGTGAGGCGCGCAGGCCCGATGCGCTTGCGGGTGCGACAGAGAGTTTCGCCGCCACGGGAAAGCTTCTCACTCGGCTCTCCGATATGGCGAAACACGTCTCGAAAAAGGAATAATATGGGAGCTCCGCGCGATGCGTTCACCCCCGACCCGGTGCTTGGCGCCTTTCTGGGGCTCTGTCCCCTGGTCGCAGCCGCCCGCGACTTTGCTTCGGGCATGATTCTCGGTCTTGGCGTAGCGCTTTCGGTGCCCCTTTTGGGGCTTGCCGCCCGTTCGCTCCGCACCATGGCCCCCGAACGCCTTCGCGCACCGGGGGCTCTGGTACTTGCGGCCGGCTTTGCGGCGGTCTATGCCCTCATCATCGCCGCATACTCGCCACTTCTTGCTACAGGCCTCGACATCTATCTTCCTCTGCTTGCCGCCAATTGCCTCACCCTTGCGGCGTTAAAGCGAGGGCTTCGGTCGGAACAGGAGGGCGGAGGCGGGCTCCGCGGCATGGTGATCATGGCGGGATTCTACCTCCTTGCCGCCATGGCCATATCGGCGCTCCGGGAGCTTGTCGGCCTGGGGCGGCTCAGCCTGCCCCACGCAGGTCTTGCGCCGCGTGTGCTCGTCCTTACGACATCGCCGCCCTTCAGGCTCCTAGCAAGCCCCGCTGGCGGCTTTATGCTTCTCGGCCTTGTGGCGGCCGTCTATCGATGGGCGCTCAGGCGGAGGGGAAGGAGGCTTCCGTGAGCTATCTCGGCATCGTTCTCATCTCGGTTTTTTCGGCGAATGTCCTTCTGGTCTACGGTCTTGGCGTCTGCCCCGCGGTTAAGCGCGAACGCAAGAGCCCCCTTTCCGCACTCGTCGCGCTGACCTTGACGAACCTCATGGCTGCACTCCTTCTATGGAGCATCCGTGTGCTCGTCCTTGCACCGCTTGGTCTTAGCGCGCTCGAGCCGATCATGTTCATGGCGCTCGTCGCGCCACTTGTGAAGTACGCCGCCCGCGCGGGTGCAAACGCCGGGGCGGTCTTTGCGAAAATTGGAGCCCTTGCGGACGAAAGCGCGGTGAGCTGCCTCGTGTTCGGCGTCGCGCTCACGACAGCACGCTCAGACTATGGCTTTTTCGCCGCAGTCGCCTCAAGCGCCGCGGCAAGTTTCGGCTATTGGGCGGCGCTCGTGCTCCTCGATGCGCTTCGTGAGCGCCTTGAACTTGCCGATCTGCCAGTAGCCATGCGCGGCGCTCCCGCCATTCTTGCTTCGGCAGGGCTCATGGCTATGGCCTTTATGGGCATCGATGCGGGATTCATCCGCAACATGGTGGGGTAGACATGGGTGAAGTGGAGTGGCTACGCCTCCCCCTGGGGCTCGGCATAGGCTTTCTATCCGCGTTTGGCGCCTTTTACCTCGCGACGGCCTGGAAGCGTCGATGGCGAAAAGACGCCGCTGTGGACGCCCTCCTCGCGCTGCTTCCCGGCCACAACTGCGGGCTCTGTGGTACCGATGACTGCCGCCACTATGCGCGAGAGCTTGTCGAGAACGGCGCCGATCCGGCCCTGTGCGCACCGGGCGGGAAGGCGGTTGAGGCCTCGTTGCGCACGGCCCTTGGGGATGAACGCAAAGAAGCCCGCATCGCAGTTGTCCGCTGTGGAGGACGGCAAGGAGAGGTGCGGGAGCTTTTCGCCTACGACGGCCGCGCCGATTGCTGGTCCGCGGCACGGCTTTATGGCGGTAGCAGAGCCTGTGCCGATGCCTGTCTCGGGCTCGGTAGTTGCCGTGTAGCCTGCCCCCTCGGCGCTATCTCCATCGACAAAGGGCTTGCCCTCGTCGATCCCGAGCTTTGTTCGGGCTGCGGTCGCTGTGTCGTCGCCTGTCCCAAAGGCCTTATCGCCCTGGTGCCCCGTACCGCGCGCTGGTTTGTAGCCTGCTCGTCCCACAGACCGCCAGAGAGCCGCAAGGCCGACTGTACGCGTGCCTGCGACGCCTGCGGTGAATGTGCGCGGCTTTCCCCCTCTTGGGAGTTTTCCCTAGAAGAAGGCCGGGCGCGGGCCTCCACTCGGCTCAGGGAGGATGAGTCCTCCGCATGGGCCGCAATCGCAGCACGCTGCCCCTCGGGCGCCATCGTCCGTTCAGGTGGCACACCTGAGCTTCCTCGCGAAAAAAAGGTCAAATCCGCTTCCGATGGAGGGGCGGCCGCGCTATAATCGCGCAAAGATTCATCCAAGGAACGTTGCCGCATGCAGAAGAGCCAGGTCATCATCGGCACCTATAACAGTGTCCCCGAAGGAGCCGAGGAGTCTTTGTACGAGGAGACCTACCAAGTCTGCTGGCGGCCCTTTCTTTCGTCGCTCTATCGCTTTCCCGAGATATACGCGGCGCTTCACTATACGGGCTCGGTCCTCCGCTGGCTCGAGGCTCGACATCCAGAATTCCTCATGCTCCTCGAAGAAATGACCGCTCGCAAGCAAATCGAGCTTCTCGGCGGCGGTTTTTTTGCACCCCTCTTTCCCCTCGTACCCGGCGCGGATCGGCTTGGCCAGATCGAACTGCTTACCACGTACATCCGCAAGGCTTTCGGGAAGCGCCCCCGCGGCTCGTGGATTCAGGAGTACGCGTGGGAGCCCGGACTTGTCTCGAGTCTGCAAACCTGTGGCTTCGACTATACCTTTCTCCCCGAACGGCACTTTCGCCTGGCCGGCGCGACGCTCGGGCTTCCCGCCGTAACCGAGGATCAAGGCAGAAGTCTCACGGTGTTTCCCGTGTTCGACGCCATGGAGAGCTTCGAGCGGCCGCTTGCGCCGTTTGAAGCCTGCGCCGCGCTCCGCGAACGCATCGGCGCCCTGCCGCTCTATACAATGTTTTATCCCGATCGGGCATCCCGCAGGCTGTGGGAGGACTCCGGCCTCGAATCGCCCGATGTGTTTTTCGAACGCGCCTTTGCCGCCCTGCGACGCGAAGCGGAGAACATAGAGACAACCACACCCGGCCGTTTCCTTAAAAGCGGGAAGCGGTCGGGACGGGCGTATTTCCCGAGCCAGGCCTCTGCGTTCCTCATGCAACGGAGCCTGCCCGAAGGGGGTAGTCCCTGCGCTCACGAAAGGATGCCTTTATTCGGCGAAGGGCGCGATGCGGGCTGTGAATCCGCATACCTCGCCGGCAATCCACGCCGCCTTCTTCTGCGCCACGAGGAAAGCATGGCGCTCTATGCGAAAATGCACTATGTCCGTATCCTCGTCGGCCAGCTACGCGGCGACAAATCGCGAAAGAAAACCGCCCAGGAGGAACTGTGGCGCGGCCAATGCGGCGAGGCCTACTGGTACGGCCCTTCGGGAGGACTTCTGCGCTTGCCGGTACGGGCAGCGGCCTATGCCGCGCTCATCGAGGCGGAAAAAACCACACGCCAGCGCGGCTCGTTTTCGCCCGGCCTCATCCTTGCAGATATCGATTTTGATGGCGAAAAGGAACTCCTCTATCAGGGGGGGGATTACAACGCCTATGTGCATCTGCGCGGCGGGCACCTCTTCGAACTCGATTCGATGCGCACGAAGACGAATTATGTCAATGTGCTTTCTGACCTGCCGCAAGCCGATGGGAAGCCGCGCTCGCGCCGCTGCTTCCACGACCGCGTTTTTCCGGTCGGCACTTTTGGCAAGGAGGCGGGGAGTTTTCACGAGGCGACCTACGAGGTGGATGCATCCGCGCCCTCTGCGCACCTTGCGGTGCTTAGCCGCGAGGGATATGCAGCCCTCGCGGGTATAGACCGCCTCCTCGGTTTGCGAAAGTCCTTTGCATTCAAAAAAGGCGCCATGACGGTGGAGTACGAAATCACCAATCGTGAAAATCTTCCGCTTGCGTTTCGCTTTGCGGTGGAATTCAACCTCGCGGCCGGGCTTGAACCTGCGCAGGTCGCTCTTGAAGCCGCCCCCGCGGCTGAGGATGCCGCGCCGATCCGGTTCGATGCATCGCATGAAGTGGCCTATCCAGGCGTGAAGGCGCTTTGCATCGAAAATTGCGTAGCCGAGGAGCGCATAGCGATACGCTCGGAGCGGCCTTTTCATGTGTCACACTCCCCCGTATGGCGCCATGGTGAGGCTGACGGTCTTGCGCGCGAATTCTATGAAGGCGCTTCCTTCCTTCTGGGCTGGGACCTTGAGCTCGACCCGGAAAGCGCCACGCGAATTCCCCTCGTCCTTGACCTCCGTGCGTGACGCCAACGCACGAAGGCGCTGTCTGTGGGACTCAATGAGCCAGGGCCGCCTTGCCTGGCTCGGGCCGCTTTCGCTATGATGCCCCCATGACCGATGTAAAGCTCCCTCCCGTACTTGCGGGAACGCGCATCCACCTCGTCGGAGCCAAGGGGACGGGTATGGCGGCGCTTGCGGAGATCCTTGCGGCATCAGGGGCGCGACTGTCCGGGTCCGATGTCGCCGATCGTTTTTACACCGATGAGATTCTCGCGTCGATCGGACTTGAGCTTTCGATCGGTTTTGATGGAGCGCATGTCCCCGAGGACACGGCGCTTGTCATTCATTCGGCCGCCTATGCCCCCGACCGAAACCCCGAACTGGTCGAAGCACGGCGCCGTGGTATACCGATCATGGTATATCCCGAGGCGCTTGGCGAATTGTCCCGCCGCTTTGATGCCTCGGGCATAGCGGGAGTCCACGGCAAGACGACGACTACCGCCCTCGCAGGCAGTCTCGCGGCGGCTCTGCATCTGCCGAGCACCACGCTCGCAGGCTCGGCTGTTTCGAGTTTCGGTGGAAAGTCGACGCTCATCCTCGGTAGCCGCTACCTCATAGCGGAAACCTGCGAATACCGGCGGCACTTTTTGCATTTTTCCCCACGCCGCATCGTCCTCACAAGTGTCGAATCCGACCATCAGGACTATTACCCAAGCTATGACGACATTTTCTCGGCCTTTGTCGAGTATTGTCGCCTTCTGCCTCCGGGCGGCGAGCTCATCTATTGCGCGGACGATCCAGGCGCCGCAGCCGTTGCCGCGGCGATTACGGCGGAGCGCGCCGACCTTTCGCTCGTCCCCTACGGCCGTAGTGCCGCGGGGCGGTACCGCCTCATTGCCTATGAAACGGGTAAGGGTTGTGCGCGCTTCCGCCTTGCGGGATTTGCCGAGCCTTTTGAGCTTCATGTGCCCGGCGAGCACATCGCGCTCGACGCGACGGCGGCCCTAGCGCTTGCCGTGTCGCTATATGCCACCGATCGCACGAAAGGCGCAGCCCCTGCGTCGGCCGCTGCGCCCGCGGTTGCGGAGCTTGCGGCGCTACGCGCCGCGCTTGCGGACTTCCGCGGCTCGAAGCGCCGCTCCGAAATTCTCGGCGAGGCGGGGGGCATCCTCTTCATGGACGACTACGCGCACCATCCGACTGCCCTCCGCGAAACGATCCGCGGAATAAAGGCCTTCTGGCCGGATAGACGCATCATCGTCGACTTTATGTCCCATACCTATTCGAGGACGAAGGCACTGTTTGACGATTTCGCGGCGAGCTTCGACGACGCAGACGCGCTTGTCCTTCACAAAATTTACGCCTCCGCGCGCGAGGCCCCCGATCCAGCGACAAGCGGACGCGCACTCTATGAGCTTGCCCGCGCCCGTCGCAACGCGCGCGGCAAGTCCTGCACGAGCTATTATGAGGAGCCCCTCGAGGCCCTTGAGCCGCTTGCGCGCGAGCTTAGACCCGGCGACCTCTTTCTCACGATGGGAGCCGGCGACAACTGGAAGCTCGGCGTGGCGCTCCTCGAACGCTTCACAGCAAAAGGAGCGCCCCGATGATCAAGAGTATGACCGGCTTTTCGCACCGCGAAATCGCGCACGAGCGCCTACGGGGGAGCATGGATCTCCGATCGTACAACAACCGCTATCTCGACCTTTCCATATCGCTCCCCCACCACCTTGCGCGCCTCGAGCCTCGTTTCCGCGCCTTTCTCCAGGAGCGGATCGTTCACGGCAAGATCGAACTCTATGTCCGCATCCGCTTCCTCGATTTGCCTGTCAGGGCCAGCGCCGATCTTGCGGCCGCAAAGGCCGTCGCCGAGACGCTCCGCGGAATCGCCGCCGCATGCGACATCGCAGAGCCGGTGAAACTTTCGAACCTCCTTGCCTTTGACGGCGTTGTCGCCTATGAGCGCGAAATCGACGAGGACGAGCTCTGGCGCCTCCTCCTACCAGAGCTGGAATCCTGCTTCGCGGCCTACGAGGAAAGTCGTCTTTGCGAAGGCCGGGCGACGCGCGAGGATATCGAACACCAGCTTGCACGGATCGAAGCGGGCGTCGCCGCAATTTCCGCCAACGTGCCCGAGATCGAGCGGACCGTGCGTACCCAGCTCCGCGAGCGCTTCCGCGAAGTCATGGGCGACTCAGTCGACGAGGGGCGCATACTTTCGGAAACTGCGGCGCTTCTCATGAAATACACGGTAAACGAGGAACTTGCGCGCCTTGCGGCCCACATCGCCTCGTTCCGCCGCATCGTCGAGCGAGAGGACGCTCCCGGCAAAAAACTCGACTTTCTCGCACAGGAGATGAACCGCGAGGTAAATACCGTCGGCTCGAAAAACATCCTCCTCCCCGTGGCAGAGGCCGTCGTCGAGCTCAAGGACGCCCTCGAAAACATCAGAGAACAACTACGGAACATAGAATAGCGAGGGATCATGGGCGCGCGCATCGTCGCAATCTCCGGCAAATCAGGCTGCGGCAACAGCACGGTCACGCGACTCGTGGCCGAGCTTCTCGGTTTTAAGGTCATAAACTACACGTTTCGCAATCTCGCCCAGGACCGAGGCCTGTCGCTCGAGCGAATCCTCGAGCTTGCACGGGTTGACGACTCCTGGGACCGCGAGCTTGATGCGCTCCAGGTGCGCCTTGCGCGCGAAGGCGATTGTGTTATCGGCTCACGGCTTGCGATGTGGCTCCTCCCGGACGCACTTCTCCGCGTCTACCTCTGGGCAAGTCCCGAGGTCCGCGCGGCGCGCATCCATACCCGCGAAGGTGGCAGCCTCGACGAGGTGATCGCCTTCACGCGGCGGCGCGACGAAGAGGATCACACGCGTTACCGGCGCATCTATGGCATCGACAACGATGACTGGAGCGCCGCTGATCTTACGCTCAACACCGAGCGATTCCGGCCCGAGGATGAGGCCGCAGTCATCGCCGAGGCCTTTGCAAAAAAGACAGTGCCGCGCCATTGACGCATGGCTGACCTTGGCCGCTTGCGCGGAGGCTCACGGCTCGGCTAGGATGCATCACCAAAGGAGAGTTCCCCATGGAACGTCGCGATCCGGTTGTCGTTGTCACCGGAGCCTCGAGCGGGCTCGGCAATGCTTGCGCTACGTATCTCGCCAAGCGCGGCTACAAGGTCTATGGCACGAGCCGCAATCCCGGTTCCTACACCAAAAAGGCCGACGAGTTCTTTGAACTCATTCGCATGGATGTCACCGACGACGAGTCGGTCAAAGCCGCAATCGCCGAAGTGCTCTCTCGGGAAGGGCGGATCGACATCTTGGTGTGCAACGCCGGCATGGGCGTCTCTGGCGCCGTGGAAGACTCGAGCATGGACGAAATCCGGCTCCAGATGGAGACCAACTTCTTCGGCGTCGTGCGTTGCGTGAAAGCGGTTCTCCCCTCGATGCGTGCGGCGGGCAAGGGCACGATCGCCGTCTTCTCATCCCTTGCGGGCCTGATCGGCATGCCCTTCCAGGCCTTCTACTCGGCGAGCAAGTTTGCGCTTGAAGGCTTTGTTGAGGCGCTTCGCTACGAAATCCGCCCCTTCGGGCTCTCCGCCTTTCTCCTTGAACCGGGCGACTTCCGCACCGGTTTTACCGATGCGCGGAGGAAAGCTGCCCTGGCCTCTGGTAGCGCCTATGAGCGGTGGTACGAAGCGGCCATGGGCGTCCAAGTGCGGGACGAGCGCGCGGGACACGATCCGCTTGAGGCGGCCAAGCGCCTTGAGACCCTGTTGACGCGGCGCCGTCATCGGATCCGCTATTCGGTTGGCCCCGCGTTCGAACGGCTGAGCGCCATGCTCAAGCGGCTCTTGCCGGGTAGCGCCTTCGAGTACGGCTACCGCAGCTATTATAAACTTCCCTAAGGGGGGAGCCCGTGCCCATCGAGCGAAGGTCGTTCGGAAAGACTCTGGCGGGAGAAGAAGCGAGTCTCTATGTGCTCCGTGCAGGCGATTTCCTTGCAGCCTTTTCGGATTTCGGCGCCACACTCGTTGCGTTTGAGCTTCCTGCAGGCCGAGGCGCGCGGGTCGATGTGGTTCTTGGCTTCGAGAGTGCCGGCGCCTATGAACGCTCCACCGCATATCTCGGCGCGACGGTCGGGCGTTTTGCCAATCGCATTGCGCGCGGACGTTTCCGCATTGCGGACAGGGAAATTGCCCTTGCGACCAACAACGGCGCAAACCATCTCCACGGTGGACAGCGCGGTTTTGACAAGCGCTTGTGGTCGGTCGATGTCGGCGAGAAGGGCGACGAGCTCCTCCTGCGTTTCGAACGGCTCTCTCCCGATGGCGAGGAAGGCTATCCCGGGGCGCTACATGTCTGCGCGACCTACGCCCTCGATCCCGCAGGACGGCTCCGCGTCCTCTTTGAAGCTCGAGCGGAGAGCGCAACGATTGTCAATCTCACCCAGCATGCCTATTGGAACCTCCGCGGCGCGGGGAACGGCGATATCCTTGGCCATGAGCTTGAACTTGCCGCTTCCCGATATCTGCCGGTCGACGCCGAGCTCATTCCAACGGGCGAATATGCATCGGTCGAGGGCGGTCCCTTCGACTTCCGGAAGGCCAAGCCGATCGGCCGCGACCTTGCAGCGGCGGGCGGATATGACCACTGTTTTGTCATCGATCGCGGTAGCGACGATGCGGAGAAACTCATACCCTTCGCCCGCTTACGCGACCCAGAGAGCGGCAGGGCGGTGCGTTTTTCGACTTCGCTTCCCGGCGTTCAGCTGTATGACGGATTCTATCTCTCAGGAGAGCGCGGGAAAAACGGGGCGCACTACCAGAGGAACGCGGGGCTCTGTCTTGAAACGGAACTCTTTCCCGACGCTCCCAATAAGCCGAACTTCCCGTCCGCCCATCTTGCATCGGGCGAACTCTGGCGACACGAGACGCTCTTCGAATTCGAACCTTAAGACCTAGGCGCTGCCCGGATCTTTAGCCATTGCGCAACACCGCGATGATATAGTCGATCCAGGGCTTTGTCTCTGCGGCGTAGTGCTCCCACGCTCGCAAAAATTCGAAAAACGCCTCGCGGTAAGCCCCCGTCGCGGTGAGCGAAACGCCCAGATAGTAGCGCGCCCTGGAAGCAACCTGGGGGCTCCGGTTTAAGGAAAGGTACTTTCGAAGCTGTTCCGCTCCCTCTTCCCAGGCTCCCCGTCCGAGCTTGTCGCGGACGATGAGTGTAAGCGCATACTCCTCGCCGCCAGAGGGGGTACGGCTATCTTCCGGTAGCATCGTAAACACGGGCCGGGCGGGTAGCCGCGCCGGGCTTAGCGCAAGGAGGCGGGCTTGGGCTTTTGCCGCCTCGGGCGACAGCTCGCGGCGTTCGGGGCTGGCCTGAGGCGTCGCAAGCCGCATTGCCGTCCCATCCGGGCCGACGACGAGCTCTCGCTCCAGCCAGAAGTACGGAAGGGGCGGCGTCCGCGAAACGGGGGGAATCTCGGGAAGCCCGACACGGTACAAGCCCGCGGGTATGCGAATCGGCGCACGCGTGGCGTTGCGCCCCGGCTCTGCAACGATTCTTCCGGAACGCAGATCCTCCTCGAGAAAGAGCGCATACCAGTAGTCGATGCCCGGGACGGGATAATCGGCTATTTTGCCCTCTCGATCCTCGAAACTGGCAACGAGAACCGCGTCGAGGAGGCTTGCGGCCTCGGTTATGGGGGCGCTGCCACGGTACAGGACGAGGCGCCTGCCCTTTTCGGGCATCGTGTAGCTTATGATGACCGCATCCTCGGCGCGAACGGCCGCAATAGAATTGGGCATGTTCGCGCGGCCAGAGGCTAGCTCTGCCGTTCGCGCAAAGGACTCGCGCGGCGCAACCTGCACCGGTGCGATGGTGGCGTTGCGGGCGGGTATAAATACGCGATAGGGCGATCCATCGGGACCGAGCGCAAGCACAAGATAGTAGTAGGCGCCCTCGGAGGGCGTGTCGATAAAGGTCTGAATCCCTGAATCCACTTCGGCGATTTTCGCCGCCGAGGCAAAGGCGAGTTCACTTGAAAGTGGAATCGTGGAACGATACACCGCATAGCGGCCCGCAACATCCTGCGAATCCTCCCAGGAGAGGACGACCGCCCCCTCACGAAGCGCGGCGCGAAGCCTCGAGGGGAAGGGGGCGAACACCGCCTCGGCAGAGGAGGCGCTAGCCGAGGCTCCCATTCCCTGTGCGCCCAGTCGGCTGACCGCGAAAATAAGGGCGAGGGCGAATGACCGCTGTTTCCACATGGTATAATACATATCGGATGATACGCTACACTTCCAGAGGATTCGCGCGTTTCCTCCCGCCCGGACTAGCCCCGGCGCTAGGAAACAAAGCCCACAGCGCGAATTGACGGGAGTGGGGCTTTCGGCTACGATGGGGCCATGTTCGTCGCCGTCGTATGCGACATGGGCAACGAGGACTCTCGGGCCGCGCTCTACAACCTTTTGCCGCAATACGGCTTCGAACGCGTGCAAAAGGCTTGTTTCGAGAGCGCCTCGGTCACCGAGCGTCAGCTTGTCTCGCTCAAACGGGATATCGATCGCATCACCGATTCCTATGACACGGTGCGCCTCTACCAGTATCCGGTGGACGGCACCTTCGCGATCACGATTCTCAAGGACAACAAATGGAGACGGGTGATCGTCCGCGACCCCAAGCGTCCCCGCGAATGATATTGCGCGCGTAGCCCGCACAGCGGGCCGGACACCGCCAGCTAAGGAGGATACCATGATCGAAGAACTTCAGGCACCGCTCGCCGCGCTCCGCGGCGAGATACTCGACATCTGGGGGCGTCTTTGACGCCCCGGTGATTGAAAAGAAGATAGCAGACAAGGAAGCGCAGAGCGCGGAGCCCGGTTTTTGGTCCGACGGAGCGAAGGCCGGCCGCGTGATGACCGAGATCAAACAGCTCAAGGATCGTCTTGAAACCTGGAACCGCCTCAAAAACGACATCGAAGCCCTCGATGAGGTGTATGCGCTTGCGCGCGAGGAGGGGGGCGAGGACATGGAGGGCGACCTCCGCGCCTCGTACGACGACATAAAGACGCGCTTTGACAAGGCCGTGGTGCTTGAGCTCCTCTCAGGCGAAGCCGATTCATCGGGCGCGTTCCTCACTATCCATGCGGGCTCGGGCGGCACCGAGGCCTGCGACTGGGCTTCGATGCTACTTCGTATGTACAGCCGCTGGTGCGAACGCCGCGGGTATAAATACGAGGTCGTTGATCTCCAGGAGGCCGAGGGCGGCATCAAGAGCGCGACGCTTGAAATCGACGCACCCTACGCCTACGGCTATCTCAAGGGTGAATCGGGCGTCCATAGGCTTGTCCGCATTTCTCCCTTCGACGCCGCGGCGCGGCGTCACACCTCTTTCGCCTCGGTGTACATCTTCCCCGTACTTGATGATTCCATTGACGTCGAGATACGCCCCGAGGACATCCGCATCGACACCTACCGCTCAGGCGGCGCAGGCGGACAGAAGGTCAACAAGACCGATTCGGCGGTGCGCATAACGCACCTTGCGACCGGCATCGTCGTCACCTGCCAGAACGAGCGAAGCCAGTACAAAAACAAGGACGTCGCGATGAGCGTTCTCAAGTCGCGCCTTTACGAGCACTATCGCCAGGAACGCGAGAAGGAGAATGCCAAGTACGCCACGGAGAAGAAAGAAATCGCCTGGGGCTCCCAGATCCGCTCCTATGTCTTCCAGCCCTACACAATGGTCAAAGACCACCGGAACAAGTTCTCCGTGGGCAATGTGCAGGCGGTGATGGACGGTGACATCGACGCGTTCATCGAGAGCTTCCTCCGCTGGCGCTGGCAGGGCGGCACGGCCGCGGGTGCCGAAGCGGAGGAGGACGAGGAGATCTGAGCGTGCTACCGGGCGGCGCTCTCCGGAGCCTCCCCCGCTTCCGCGCGCGCGCCTTTTGCGCGCGCGCCCTGCTCGCGACGGCGCTGTGCTCTACTAGCGCACAGCTGTCTTTGGCCCAAAACCAGACGGAGGAGGCGGCGCTCAAGGGGACCTATGTCGTTGCCCTCGCCGAGCTTGTCGCCGCGACAGACCTTCCCGCGAGCGCCCGGCCCTTCCTCTCGGCCCTACCTCGTCTTGTCGCGGAAATGCTTTCGCAGCTTCCCGAACGCCGCGATGACGAAGCCTATGTCCACGAGGCGACCGAGCGAGCACGCCTTCGCGCGCGGTACGCGGCGGGTATAAGCCTCGCGCAGAAGCTTGATGAACTTGCGCTCCGCTCCCTTGCGCCCAGCATTGAGGAATCGCGGCGCGTCGCCGCGATCGCAACCGCCCGACGCGGCGCGGAGGAATCGCGCCGCGCCCTTGCCGCGCTCGAAGGAGCTTCCGCGCCGCCAGAGTCTGGCGCAGGAAACGGGAGCGCCTTGCCGCAACCTACGCGCCCGGCGGCGCTTTGGACGGGCAACCGCGACGGGGGCCTTTTCGCGCCGAGTCCCGCGGATCCTTCCGCGCTTTTGCGCGAAAAAGGCGTGTCACTTTTTGTTCGGGGTAGGGTGGAGCCACTCGGTGCCTATGCCCTTGTCGAACTTGAGGGCTTTGATGTGGCGCTCGGACGGCCGCTTTTCACCATGCGCGAATATGCGGACCCTGCCGACCCTGAGCCCCTTGCGCGCACCATCGCTGCGCGTATCGAGGAGGCGGTCGCCGGTGGATCGGTGGGCCGGCTTGAGATTGAGCTCAAGCCGCCCTCGGCGCGGCTTTTCGTCGATGGCCGGGAGCTCGATCCCTCCGAGCGGGTCATCTACCGCACAACACCCGCCCGCATCGATGTCACGGCAACCGCGCCCGGATGGGTGGGCAAACGCCTCACCCTCGGACTTGCGCCGGGCGAGAGAACGCACCTCGCCCTTGATCTTGAGCCGATTTCTGAGGGCTTCGCCCTCGTCGAAACCGAACCACCTGATGCACGACTCTATCTCGACGGGTTGCCGCTCGGCCGCGCACCCGCGAAGGTCGCACTCGACGGACGCCGCGCCGTGCTTGAAGCCTCCGCTATGGGCTACGAGCCAGAGCGGACGATACTCTCCCCGACAAGCGGGGAGGGGCTCCGCCTTGTCCTTCGCCCTGATGAGGGTGAGAGCGCGGAACTGCGCGTCGATCGCGCACAGCGCCGGTTTTACGACGCGCTCGGCTGGTTGGTGCTCTCGCTTCCAGCGTCATCGCTTCTCTACGGCGCATCCGCGAACCACCGTATCGCCTATGTGCAGAGCGCGTCTTTGGATGCGTACAACGCGTATATAACGACGACCTCTGCTTTCGCTGCCGCCGCGGCGGTTTCGGCCGCTCTGGCGGTGAATGCCATTATCCGCCTCGCCGGCTACATCACGGCGGCGCGATGAGGAGACCTCCCCTATGAAATTCGCCGATCGCATCAAGGCCTTTTTCGGCTTCGTTTCCGCGGAGGACGCCGAGTTCTTCGAGGAACTTGCCGACCTCCTTGTCGAAGGGGATCTTGGCGCCCAGCTTGCGTTCAAGGTTGCCGACGACCTAAAGGTCGTCTGCCGCAAAAAAGCGATAACGGGTCCCGAGGCCATTAAGCGGGAGCTTAAAACCATCCTTTCGGGCTACGGGAAAGAGATCAATATCCAGCCTGAAGCCGGAAAGCTCAACGTTTTTCTCCTACTCGGCGTCAATGGCGTCGGCAAGACCACGAGTTGCGCAAAACTGGCGCGGTATTTCCTTAACGAAGGTAGTGCGCGCAAGGTGGTGCTCGCCGCGGGCGACACCTTCCGCGCCGCCGCGATCGACCAGCTCAAGGTACATGGCGAGCGGCTTGGACTCCGCGTCGTGGCCCAGGGCCCGGGCGCCGATCCCGGCGCCGTGCTCTACGATGCGCTCGAAGCGGCTAAGGCCGAAGGAGCCGACCTCGTCATCGCGGATACAGCGGGTCGCATGCATACGCGGCAGGATCTTGTACGCGAGCTCGGCAAAATCGATAAAATTGTTGCATCTCGCGCCGGCGAGGCGAACTATCGGCGCCTTCTTGCAATCGACGCGACCACGGGGCAGAACGGCATCAGGCAGGCAGAAGTGTTCGCTCATGCTGTGCCGCTTGACGGCCTTGTGCTCACGAAACTCGACTCTTCGGCGAAAGGCGGCATCGTTCTCGCTCTCGCAAAGGAGCTCGGCATACCCACCGCCTTTGTCGGACGGGGTGAGGGGTACGGCGACTTCGAGGTTTTCAAGCTCGACGCATTTCTCGACGAATTTCTCGGGCTTGATGTAGCGACATGATAGCCCGCCTCGCACATCCCCGCTTGAAGGAGGGATCGGGATTCGCTTCGCGCATAGATGGATATAGGCTGTTCGTCGTGCTTATTTTTTGCGTCCTATGCGCAAAGCTCTGGAGCGCCCCCCTTAAGGCGGCAGTTTTCGTCTCAGATGCCTCGGGGTTTAAGGGGGCGCCGCTCCCATCGCTCCCAGAGACCGGCTACGCCCTTGCGATCGAGAGTTCCGAGCGCGGGGAAATGCGCGTTCTTTTTTCAGACGGGCGCGAAATCGAGCGCCGCCTGGTGACGCGCGAGGGGAGAATCGAACGCGAACGCGTCTATCGTAGCGGCGTTCTTGTCGAGGAGCGGCGGCTCGGCCTTCGCGGCGAGCTACTCGAAGAGTGGTTCTACCTTCCGTCCGCACGCGATGTCCAGGAACAGCGTGCGGGGAGAGTGGCGCAACCCGCCTTCGCCGAGCGACGCGTCTACACCTATGCGGCATCGGGAAGGCTCCTCAGGATCGAGTCATTCGACGACGGCGGTACCGCCCAGGGGCTCGTGGAGTATCGCTATGACGCCGCCGGCCGCCTTGCCGAAATGCGGGCCTCGGGCAGACTGGGCGATGATGCGGCGGGGTTCGCCGCAAGCCTGGCAGGCCGGGCAGGGACAGCCACCGCCTGGAGCCAGAACGCCGAGGAACTCTGGCTCCGTCGCTACGACTCGGCCGGTCGGCTCACCGCTTCCGAACTCGTGAAACGAGGCGAGACGGTGCTACGCGAACGTTTTTTCTTTTCAGGCGACTTTCGCCACCCCGCAAAGTCCGTGAGCGAAAACCTCGCCTCAGGCGAGCGGCGCGAAATCGAGTACAATGAGCGCGGCCTACCCGCCCGCGAACGCCGCATAAAGGATGGCCGTGAACTTGAACGGATAGAGCGTGGGTTTGATGAGCGAGGACGGCTCGTCACGGAAAGCACTCGGGCCGCAGCCCGGCTTTCGGTGCGGAATCTCGTCTACGACGATGCGAGGGATGGCATCCGTGAGGAGTTCTCCGAAAACGGCGTGCTGCGGCGTGTGACGCTCCGCGAAAAGGGCGGCGCCTGCATCGAGGAGCTCTACGACCGCGGCGAGCTCGCCGTGAGAGTTTTTTACGAGGGAGACAGGAAGGTGCGCGAGGAATTCATCGTCCAAAGCCGCGTTGTGCGTTCGAGAGTGTACCGATGAGGCGCGGCGGGTGGCTCCGGTTTGTCGCCGCGCGCTGGTTCGCCGCAACGCGCGCAAGCGGCGGCTCCGCGGGATCCTACCTCGCTGCAGCCGGCATCGCCGTCGGCGTCGCGGCGCTCATCGTCATCCTCGGGGTCATGAATGGATTCCAGCTCGGATATATCGAATCGATCCTCGAAGTCTCGAGCTTCCACCTCAGGTTTGAAGAGGAGCGCAGCGGCGGGCCCGACCTCGATGTAGCCCGCCGCCTCGCATCGGTACCGGGCGTTCGATCGGTGCTCCCCTTCCACGAAACACAGGTGCTTATCGCTTCGAGAAGCGGACGAAGCCTACCACTCCGCCTTTCGGTACTCCCCGAGGATGCGGCAATGCGAGACCCCGGCATGTTCCGTAGCCTTTCGCCCTCGAGCGCGAACTTTCCGCCGCGTTCAGGCCTGCTCATCGGCGTCGAGCTTGCACGCTATCTTGGACTTGGCCTTGGCGACGAGGTGGATGTTGTCGCCGTTATTCAGAGTGCGTCCGAGGGCGTCGAAACCCGTTCGTGTCGGCTTACTATCGCGGGCACTTTCCGCTCGGGGTACTACGACTTCGATTTCGGCCTTGGCTTCGTGTCCGAGGATGCCGTGGCGGAACTCTTCCCGCGAGAGGAAACGCGGCGGTATGTCTACGGGATAAAGCTCAGCGACCGCTACCGCGATAGCGAGCTTGCCGTGCGCCTTGGCGCGGTGCTCACCGAGGCGCGCCGCGTCGGCTTGGCGCGTCAAGGCGACGCGGCGCATTTTGAATCCTGGCGCGAGTACAACCGCGCGTTTTTCGGCGCGCTCCGCACCGAAAAGACGCTCATGATCCTCCTCGTGGGCCTTATCTTCGTGGTGGTCGGCGTGAACATCCACCACGCAATGCGCCGCACCGTCGCCGAGCGCATGGAGGACATTGCGCTTCTCAAGGCTGTGGGAGCGGGAAGCTCGGAAATACGTCGCGTCTTTGTCCTCGATGGACTTGCCGTCGGGGGCGGAGGGGCCTTCGTCGGCCTCGTTGTCGGCCTTCTCATAGCGGTCAATGTCAACGAGGTCTTCGGCATCGTTGAGGCCCTTGTAAACGGGGCTTCGCAGTTATGGGCCCGCATCGCAGGCTCTGCCGACACACAGTTCCGTGTGTTCTCCCCCGAATACTTCTACCTCATGGAGGTTCCCGTGCGCGTCCTCTTCCCCGAGACGCTCTTTGTCGTTGCGGCTGCCGCCGCATCCGCCGCGCTTGCGGCGGGTAGCGCCGCCGCGCGGGTTTCCGCGCTCGAACCCGCCGAGGTGCTCCGCTATGAGTGAGCCGATTGTCTCCGCATGCGCCCTCCGCAAGGCATTCGTAAGTCAGGCCGAAAATCTCGAAGTGCTCCGCGGCATCGATCTTGTGGTCGAGCCTAAAGCCCGCGTTGCGATCACCGGCGCAAGCGGATCAGGCAAAAGCACGCTCCTCTCTATACTCGGCGGACTTGATCGGCCGAGTGCGGGAAGCCTCCAGGTTGGCCCCTATGATCTTGTCGCTCTCCCCGAGCGCCATCTTGCAGAGTACCGCTCCGCCTTTGTCGGCTTCGTGTTCCAGTTCCACTACCTCCTTAAGGATTTTAGCGCACTTGAAAATGTCGCGCTCCCCGCCTACATGCGGACGGGCGACCGCCGATCCGCCTTCGAACGCGCCCGCGCGCTTCTCGAAGAGGTCGGACTCGGCGAGCGGCTCGACCATGTTCCCGCGCAGCTTTCGGGCGGCGAGCGCCAACGTGCGGCAATCGCTCGCGCGCTCGTCAACGCGCCCTCCCTTGTGCTCGCCGATGAGCCGACGGGGAACCTCGACGCGGTCGCTGCTCGTAGCGTGCGAGAGCTCCTCTTCGGGCTTTCGGCCCGCCATGGCACAACCTTGATCGTGGTCACCCATGATCCTGCGCTGGCACAGGCGGCCGACATCCGCTACGAGCTTTCGCTCGGCCTGCTCAGGGCCACCTGCACTCCGGGGGCCGTATGAGAAGTGGTGCCGCCTTTTTCATTGCCGAGCGCTACCTCTTCGGTCGAAAGGGCGGGGAAGAGCGAAGGGGCGGGCGCAATTATCTCCGTGGCGCCGCGCTCGGCGT
This sequence comes from Spirochaetota bacterium, assembly GCA_029265615.1. GTDB lineage: Bacteria > Spirochaetota > Spirochaetia > Treponematales > Rectinemataceae > JAEUJG01. The sequence continues at coordinate 94,901 of JAJUIB010000001.1, read as the reverse complement.
CGCTCTCTCCCTTGTCCCCCTCGTCGTAGTGCTCGTCGTCGCCGATGGGATGATAGAAGGCATCACCGCGCGCTACCTCGAAACGGCGACCTACCACCTGCAGGTTGCGCCGTATTTTAGAAAGAGCGGCGCGGCGCTTGAGGAAACCGCGCGAAACCTCGAGCGCCGCAGGGGCATCACGGGAGCTTTTGCCGAAGTGCAGGGGCCGGCCGTCATCATCGCAGCGCCGCGACAAAGCTCGGCAGACGGCGCCGCGGATGCGGACGCCACACGCTCAGGCCGGAGCTCTGGCGCGGCGCTCCGCGCGGTTGATCCCCGCTTCCTCGAGGACGCAGGCGCAAAAGCCTACATCCGTGCCGTCTCAGGCGAACTCAGGCTCGAGCGGGGGAACGAAATTCTCCTTGGCGAGGCGCTTGCGAAGACACTCGGCGTAGGGCCGGGGGACCTTGTGAGCATCGTCACCGCGCAAAGCGAACGGAGCGAATCGGTGGCGGCGAGGCCAAAGGTGACTCCATTTCGGGTGCGAGGCATCCTGTCGAGCGGATATCGAGAGCTCGATGCCCTCTGGGCACTTATTCCGCTCCGTGCGGCGGGGCGCGTCCTTGCGCCCGAGACGAGCCGCTCCTTCATCGGCGTCAAGGTCCTTGCTCCCTTCGGCGACCTTGAAAGCGCGCGCCGCGAACTTCGCGCCGCGCTTGAATCCGACGAAGGAGGCGGCACCGGATGGTCGGTTGCCACCTGGAAAGAGGCGGAACGCAACCTCTTTACCTCATTTTCGACGACACGGGCCCTCCTTCTCCTCGTCATGACGCTCGCGGTCGCGGTCGCCGCTGTCAATGTCGGCTCGGCCCTCGTCATGCTCGTGGTGGAACGTCGACGCGATCTGGCTATCCTCAAAAGCGCAGGCGCTTCGAATGCACAGATCGGGTTTGTGTTTCTTCTTTCAGGTTGCATAACCGGCGGGGTGGGGGGGCTTGCGGGCATCGGCCTCGGAGCGCTCCTCGCATGGCGGGTGAACGAGCTTATTGCGGGCCTCGAGTCGCTTGCAAACCTCGCCGCACGCTTCCGCGCTTTGCTCGTAGGCGCACCGCTTCCGCCAGCGATGCGGCTCCTCGATCCTGCATACTATCTCGAGCGCATTCCCGTGCGTCTCGAAGGTGAAAAACTACTCCTTGTATTTCTTCTCTGCATCGTTCTCTGTCTTGTAGCTTCGCTCTTGCCAGCACGACGGGCGGCACGTCTTCCACCGCTCGAGATATTCCGGAAGACCTAGAAACCGCCTTATTCTGGCAATATCAGCAATAAACACCGGAAATAGAGGCACAAAGGGCGCTTTCAATGTAGCCCAAAATGTGTATAGTATCGCCTGATCACTTGAATCGTCCGGGTCTGGGCGCAGGCGTAGAGCGAAGAGGGGAGGGACATATGGTTAAGAAGGCCGAAGGCGCGAACGACAAGACGAGCGAGCTTGAAGAGAAGCAAAAAGCCCTCGAAGCTGCCCGACTCCAGATCGAAAAGCAGTTCGGACAGGGCTCGCTTATGAAGCTCGGCTCACACGACAACGCGCAGGGCATCGACTCCGTGCCCTCTGGGTCCATTCTCCTCGACGAGGCCCTCGGCGTCGGCGGCTATCCACGCGGCCGCGTCATCGAAATCTACGGGCCGGAGTCTTCAGGCAAGACGACGCTCGCCCTCCACGCGATCGCCGAGGCGCAGAAAAAGGGCGGAATTGCTGCCTTTATTGACGCCGAACACGCGCTTGATCCGGTCTATGCCAAAAACCTTGGCGTCAACATCGACGAACTGTGGGTTTCTCAGCCTGACAACGGGGAACAGGCGCTCGATATTGCCGAATCGCTCATCCGTTCGGGCGCCGTCGACATCATCGTCGTCGATTCGGTCGCCGCACTCACCCCGCAGGCTGAAATCGAAGGCGACATGGGAGACGCTCATGTCGGCCTCCAGGCCCGTCTTATGAGCCAGGCGCTCCGCAAACTCACGGGCACCCTTGCCAAGTCAAAGACCATCCTGATTTTCATCAACCAAATTCGCATGAAGATCGGGGTTATGTTCGGCAATCCCGAAACAACGACGGGCGGTAACGCGCTCAAGTTTTACGCCTCAGTCCGTCTTGAGGTCCGCAAAATCGAGACGATCGAAAAAGGGGAGGAGGAGGCGGTCGGCAACCGCGTCCGGGTTAAAGTCGTCAAAAACAAGGTTGCGCCGCCATTCAGAAAGGTCGAACTCGAGATTATGTTTGGCAAGGGCATTTCCGCGTCGGGTTCCCTCATCGATGCAGCGGTGAAATACGGCATAGTCGACAAAAAAGGCGCATGGTACGCCTTTGGCGAGGAGAAGATCGGCCAAGGGCGCGACAATGCCAAGCTCTTCCTCGAACAGAATCCCGATATTGCCGCCGACATCGAGCGGCGCGTTCGCGAAAAGATCTTCTCCGTTGCAAATGGTGGATCGGAAAAGGCGCCTGAGACCGCTTCGGCAGGGAAAACCGCAGGAGTGCCGCCCATAGCAAATGTTCGTCATGTAGCCGGGGCGGAGAGGGGGGCGATCGATACAACAAGCGCCGCGCTCGCAGCAAAAACGGCGCAACTTGTCGAACCAGCTACCGCAAAAACCGCCCCCCGCGCACCTACCCGCCCAGGCAAATCCGCGCTGCCGGTCGAAGACGACGGGCTTTTTTGATCGCCGATGCCGCTCGTCTATCTCGGCCTTGGCGGCAACCGCGGCGACGCCGCGGCCACCCTGCGCGCCGCCTTCGCGGAACTCTCGCTCCTCCTCAAAGAGGCGAGGCTCTCGTCGCTCTGGATATCCCGTGCGCGGTATTACGAGGCGCAACCCGACTTTGTGAATGCAGTCTGTGGCGGAGAGACGACGCTGTCACCGACCGAGCTTCTTGGCGAACTGCACCGCATCGAAGCTCGCTTTGGACGCAACCGCGTCGAAGAAATTAGAAAGGGGCCGCGCAGTCTCGACCTCGACATTCTCCTTTATGGCAACCGTCTTGTCGTTCAAGAGAACCTTGTCATCCCCCACGTCGGACTCAAGGAGCGGAAATTCGCGCTTTTGCCCCTTCTTGAGCTGGATCCCGGTATCATCGATCCTGCTTCGGGGCGGCCTTTCATGGAATATCTCGCCGCGCTTCCGCCGCAGGGTATTTACCAGCTCGATGCAGGCCGCTATGATCTCGTAGGCGCATAAGTCGAGCATGGAAGAAACTCAAGAGTATCGCGACGCCGCACGGGGAACGCCAGACGAGACTGCAGCCTTGGTCGGCGGCGAAGGGCGGTGTTTCAGGCTCAAGGATTTTGAAGGGCCCCTCGATCTCCTCCTCTTTCTCATCAAAAAAAACGAGGTGAGCGTCTACGATATACCTGTCGCCTCGATTACCGAACAATACCTTGAAATACTCGACGCCGACGGGAGCATCGACCTCGACGATCTCACCGAATTCTATTCGATGGCGGCAACCCTGCTCTATATAAAGTCGCGCATGCTCCTCCCCGTCGAGGTGGATTTGGGGGATGAACTTGAGGATCCCCGGCGCGAGCTCATCGACAAACTCATCGAATATCAAAAGTTCAAACGTCTTTCCGAGCTCATGGAGAAGCGAGAAATGGAGGTCGAGTGGGCGATCGAGCGGAAAAAACTGCAAAGGCCGCTCCCCTTCGCCGAGGAATCCGCCCTCTGGGAAGAAATCGATGTATGGGACCTCCTTAAAACCTTTTCTTCGCTCGTCACCAACCTCAGCTCGGAGCGCATCATCGACCTCTACGAGGAAGTCTCGATCAACGAAAAGGTCGCGCTCATCCATGAGATCCTCGAAACGAAGGAGTCCTTTTCTTTTACCGAACTTATCACGCGGCCGCATTCGACAATGGATGTCGCCTGTTCCTTTCTCGCCATACTCGAAGCGGTCAAATTCCGCCTCATTTCAATCTATCAGCACCGCCTTTTCGGCGACATCGTGATTCGGCGCCGCGTCGCGGCCGAGGCTCAGGCTCCGCAGGAGGCCGCGCTTCACGATGAGACCGAGGGCGACCATGTGGCGCCCGGCGCGGCGGAGGAAGGTGAGCATGGAACTCAGGTTTGAACGCGAGGCCGCCCTCCTCGAGACGGTTCTCTTTCTCGAGTCGGAGCCACTCGACGAGGCGGCACTCGCGCGCGCAACGGGCCTAGATCGCGAAGTCGTCGAGCGGGCCCTTGAGGTCCTAGCCGAGGAATTCGCAGGCCAGAGCCATGGTCTTGAACCCATACGCTCGGGCGGCGGGTGGATTCTCGCACCCAAGGCGGAACTCTGGGAGGTTCTCAAAGAACGCTACGGTAAAAAGTCCGATTCGCGGCTTTCCCGCGCCGCGCTTGAAACCCTGTCAATCGTCGCCTATTCCCAACCTATCACCCGCGCTGAAATCGAAGCGATTCGAGGCGTCTCCGCCGATGGGATGATTCGCTTTCTTCTCGATAGGGGCTTCATCAAAGAAGTGGGCAAAAAAGAAGCTCCCGGCCGCCCTGTACAGTATGGGACGACCAAAGAATTTCTTAAATACTTCCGGCTTGGTAGCATCGCCGATCTTCCCAAGCTCGACGAGCTTGAGCGGGAGCGCTTCGGTATCGCCGAGGATGCGCCCGCTGTCGGCCCCTTCGCCGCTGGCGCTTCGCTTCTTGCCGTAGGAAGCCGCACCGAAGCAGGATCACCGCAGGGTTCAAACAGTGATTCTGCGGAAGATGAGAGGCCGCGCGAAACTCGTGAGGAGGACGAGCGTGCAGGAACCTGACGAGGGGGCCGTCCGCCTCCACGTCTGGCTCGCCCGCGCAGGTGTGGCTTCACGACGTGCCGCCGAAAAGCTCATTCTTGCGGGCCGCGTGCGCGTCAACGGCGTCCTTGTCACCGAGCTTGGCACCAAAGTCGCGTGGGGCGATGAGGTGAGCCTTGACGGACAGCGACTTGCGCTCGAAGAGGCAAAGCGCTACATCGTTCTCAACAAACCCGCAGGCCTCCTTTCCGCGATGGCCGACACCGAGGGCAGACCTCTTGCGGTCGACCTTCTCAGGGAGAAGGTGCGGGAGCGCGTGTACAATGTGGGCCGCCTTGATCAGTGGTCGTCAGGTCTCCTTTTGTTCACCAATGACGGCGAGTTCGCAGCCGCGCTTTCGCACCCTTCAAGCGGCATCGAAAAAGAGTACGAGGTCCGCACCGACCTCGATATCCCCGCAGACCTGCTTGCCGCTTTTGAACGCGGAATGGTCGTAGACGGCATACGATATCGCGCCCGCCGTGCGCAAAGCACCGGTCCACGGAGCGCACGGATTGTCCTTATCGAAGGCAAAAACCGTGAAATACGGCGTGTGCTCGAATCCGCGGGACTTCGCGCGCTTATGCTCCGCCGCGTGCGCATTGGGCCTCTCTCCCTCGGCGACCTTGCGGAGGGAGAGTTCCGCGAGCTCAAACCTGGCGAGGTGGCAGCGCTCTCCGCCCTAGCCCGACGGAAGGGCGGCGCGTGAACCAAAACGTGCATATAAAGGAAGGACGTCATGGTCATCGCAATCGACGGCCCCGCAGGCTCGGGTAAAAGCAGCATCGCGCGGATGCTCGCCGATGGACTCGGCTTTGTCTACGTCAATTCGGGTAACCTCTATCGGGCCTACACGCTGGGAGCAATCCGTCGCGGCCTTTCGCCTGCCGAGCCCGATGCGGTGCTCGCCTACGCCCGTAGCGCGCGAGTCGAATATCGGGACAGGCGGCATTTTCTCGACGGCGAGGATGTCGAGGATCTCCTCCATTCGGCCGAAGTCGATGCCCAAGTCGCGCAGATGTCGGCGATCCCCGCGCTCAGGGAAATCGTCAACGCTCAGGTGCGCCGCATCGCCGCCGGCCTCAACGCCGTCGTCGAAGGCCGTGACATGACCACCGTCGTCTTCCCGGATGCCGACTTCAAGTGCTTTCTCGACGCAAGTCCCGAAGCGCGCGCAAAGCGGCGGCTTGCACAAGGCTCAAGCGGCGACTCGCTTGCAGACATTGCCCGCAACATCGCGATGCGCGACGAGATAGACCGGGCAAAGTCGGTGGGCGCGCTCAAACGGGCGCCCGACGCCTACTATTTGGATAGCTCGGACTTGACCTTACAGGAAGTTTATGACACTCTGTACGGGAAAATTCTTCTTCAAGGGAACCATATGGTGAAGGAAGTGGAAGTGGGTGCGCCCGATCCCTCCCGGGACAGCATCCAGACACAATTGCAGGAGCAGTATCTCAAGAGCCTGGAAGGACTTGAGGAGGGTGATCTCGTCGAAGGTCACGTCATCCAGGTCACCGGCGACTTCGTGTTCGTCGACGTCGGCTACAAGTCCGAGGGCAAGATCCCCCTCATCGAATTCGGGGACAATGTACCCACGGTCGGCGAGGTCGTCAGTGTCATTCTCGTCAAAAAAGAGGCTCGGAACGGCGAGATTGTCGTTTCCAAAAAGCGGGCCGATGAGAAAGTTTACTGGCGTCAGGTTTCCAACGCGTTTAAGGATCACCTGCCCATCGAGGGCACCATCGACAAGGAGATCAAGGGCGGATTCGAGGTCAATCTCGGATTCGGGCTCCGCGGCTTCTTGCCGGCCTCCAAAGCCGATGTCCAGCGCATCGAGAAGGGTGACAAACTCCTTGGACTTAAGACCTATTTCTACCTTGAGCGCCTCTACTCGGAGAAAAAGGTCAACATAGTCTTGAACCGCCGCAAGTGGATGGAGGAAGACATCGAGAAGCGCCGCGAAGAGTTCTTCGCGAACACGCAGATCGGCGACACCGTCGTCGGCACGGTCAAGAGCTTCACAAGCTTCGGGGCGTTCATCGACCTTGGCGGCTTCGACGGCCTTCTCCACATCAATGACATGAGCTGGGGTCATGTGACCCGGCCGAAGGATTTCGTCAAAAAAGGGCAGGAGATTGAGCTCAAGGTCATCCGCATGGAGCCTGAGGAGCGGCGCATCAACCTTTCCCTCAAGCACTTCCAGGCCGACCCCTGGAGTACCTTCGAGGAGCGCTATCACATCGGTGATATCGCGCACGGCCGCGTTACCAAGCTCACCGAATACGGCGCCTTTATAGAGCTCGAGGAAGGCATCGAAGGCCTGGCGCACATTTCTGAGTTCTCCTGGGTGCGTAAGATCAGGAAGCCCGAGGAAATGCTCAACGTCGGCGATGAAGTCGACTGCATGATCCTCAATTACGACCTCCAGGCTGGCAAGGTGTCGCTCGGACTTAAGCAGGTTCAGGACAATCCCTGGGATCAGGTTTCCGTGAAATACCCCGTCGGCATGCGGCTCCAGGCCAAGGTTGTGAAGCTCACCAATGCTGGTGCCTTTGTCGAACTCGAGGAGGGTATCGATGCCTTCCTCCATGTCGACGACCTTTCCTGGACCAAGCACGTCAAAAATCCGGCCTCCGAACTTGCGGTGGACCAGGTGCTTGAGGTCATGGTCATCGAGAGCGATCCCGAGGATCGGAATATCCGCGTCGGCGTCAAGCAACTCGAGGAAGATCCCTGGAAGTCCTTTGCCAAGGCCTTCCGCGTCGGCTCTGCGGTCGATGGCGTTGTGTCTTCCGTCACGGACTTCGGCGTCTTCGTCAAAGTCCAGGGCGACATCGAGGGACTCATCAAAAAGCAGGACCTTTCCGAGGACAAGGACGAGCCCTACGACGATGCGCTCAAGCGCTTCGCCCCCGGTCAGGCGGTTCGCGCCCTTGTGGTCGAGCTTTCGCCCGAGCGGCAGAAACTGGGCCTCTCGATCAAGGATCTCGTGCGGCGTCAGCAGCGCGAAGAGATGTCCCGTTTTATGCAGGACGACTCGTCCGACGGCTACACCCTCGGCGATATCCTCAATTCCAAGAAGAACGGCTAAGGGAATCCGGCAAGCGGCCTTCGACGGCCGCTTGCCGGCCTTTCCCATTGCACGGCCTGTCAGGCGAGCGCCCCGATGAATGGCCCGATCGATCCTGTCAAGTTCGAAACACTCATCGAGATCAGTGCGCTCATCAATTCCAACTACGGGGACGCGACCGCCCTTCTCACGCAGATTCTCGAATCGGCGACACGGCTTACCGAGGGCGAGGCCTCTTCCCTCGTGCTCCGCGACCGCGAAACCGGCACGCTTCGCTTTGAGATAGCCCTCGGTCCCAAGGGCCGCGAGGTGAAGAATTTCACCTTGAAGCCGGGCGAGGGCATTGCAGGCTGGGTGGCACTCCACGGCCAGTCGCTGATCGTCAACGATGCCGAGGCGGACGCCCGTCACTTTGACGGCATTGCGAAATCGATAGGTTTCCCCACGTACTCGATCATCGCCGTGCCGATGCGCGTCCGTGACGAAACGGTTGGTGTCCTCGAGATCATCAACAAAAAGAACAACAAGTACTTCACCCAAAACGACCTTCAGTGGCTCGAAATTTTCGCCGTGCAGGCCGCCATCGCCGTAGAGAATGCTCGTTACCTCGAAAAGGCGAAAGACGAAATTCGCTTTCTCCGCGACCAGGTCCAGGAAGGGAAGGGCTGGCACAAGCTCATCGCCGAAAGCCCGCTCCTCCTTGAAAAGCTCGAGCTCGTCGACCGCGTCGCACGCACTGACTCGTCAGTGCTCATCCTCGGTGAAAGCGGGGTGGGCAAGGAGCTTGTCGCGGAGCGTATACATCTTATGTCCGAACGCCGCGACGGCCCCTTTGTTCGCGTGAACTGCGCCGCACTACCCGAGGGGCTCCTTGAAAGCGAACTCTTCGGCCATGTGAAGGGAGCTTTCACCGACGCGGTCCAAGCGCGCAAAGGACGCTTTGAGCTTGCGGACAAAGGGACGATCTTCCTCGATGAGATCGGGGACCTTCCGCTCAAATTGCAGGCGAAGCTGCTCCGCGTACTCCAGCAGCGTAGCTTCGAGCGTGTCGGGTCAAGCGATTCGATCAGCGTCAACGTGCGTATCATCGCAGCGACAAACCGCGATATCGAGGCCCTCGTCGAGGCGGGCGACTTCCGTTCCGACCTCTACTACCGCCTTAACGTCCTTCCCATCGTCGTTCCGCCCCTCAGGCAGCGTAAGGAGGACATCGCGGCCCTCGCGGAATTCTTTCTCAAGCGATTCTCCCGCGAGACGAACAAGCGCTTCGAGGGTTTCGATGATCGTGCGATGGAGCTCATGCTGTCGTATTCCTGGCCGGGCAACGTCCGCGAGCTTGAAAACGCCGTCGAACGCGCCGTCGTCATCGCGAAGAGCGCGCGGATCGGCCCCGAGGATCTCCTCCTCGGGCCCCAGCCCCTGCAGGGCGACGAATACCGCGGCAAAAGCCTCAAAGACGCGCTTACCACGTTCAAACGACATTTCATACGGAAGGCGCTTGAAGAAAACCGTTGGAATCAAACAGAGACCGCCAAAGTCCTGGACATCCAGCGGACCTACCTTTCTCGCCTTGTCAAGGAACTGTCCATCACGAATCCCAAGGAGTGATCCCATGAGTGGCGTCAATCGCGCTTCCCGGCCCGAGGGGGCCGAAGAGCAGAGCTTTGCACAGAAGCTGGCTGACTTTATCCGCGCAAAGCGTGGCATATTCCTCGGCCTCCTTGCGGCCGTCATCGTCATCGTGGCCGCGGTGGCAGTGTTTTCCATCGTCTCGAACGCTCAGGCCGAGGCATCTACCACGCGCGTGGAGGCGCTTGCCGACGACATCGCGACCTGGTCAGCCGAGGCTGACAGCGCCAAAAAGGCCGAGCTCGAAACAAAGATCCTCGCCGGACTTACCGAGGTGAATGCAAAGTGGCCGCGCTCTTTCGCCGCCGCCCGCGCCCTTTCGCTCCGCGCGCGCCTTTTTGAGGAGAAAAAGGACTGGGCCGCCTCGGAAAAGGATTGGGCCGAAATAGCTTCGCGCTTCCCGAAAACCTTCCTTGCGCCCATTGCGCTCCAGAACGCGGCCATAGCCGCGGAAGAGCGGGGCGCAAACGAGGCGGCCGCCGGCTATTACAAACGCGTCGTCGATGGCTATGCAGGGAAAACGGTCGGCGTGCCGCACGCCTGGTTCTCGCTCGGGCGCCTTGCCGAAGGTTCGAAGGACTATACCGCCGCGATTGCGCATTATGAGAAACTTGTGGCAAGCTTTCCCGACGACGATTGGACAAAGCTCGCCAAAGACCGTATACTCTTTTTGAAGTCGCGCGGCCTCGCGAAGTGACCTCGCGTTGACGAGGATCGCGGCCCGGAGCCCTGCGGCTCCGGGCTTTCGCTTTAAATAGCGCACCTCAAAAAGGAGGAGCCTCCATGCCACGAAAGCGCGCGAAATTCCTCGAAACCCGCACCTTCGGCTTTGTCATCGCGGCCTTCGTCGCGGTCGTCTTCGCGTTTGTGCCCTTTATCTCCGCGCTTCTCGAACCCCTCGAGCTTAAAACGGTCGACACCCATTTCATTCTCAAAAATTCAAACCGCGGTAAGACGGTTCAAGAGGGCTCGGTATACGCAGAAAAGAACCTCAAAATTTCTGACGACATCCTCATCGTCGGTATCGATTTTAACTCACTGACCCGCTACGGCAAGTGGCCCTTTCCGCGCTGGCGGCACGCAGATCTCGTAAAGGCCTTTGCCCGCATCAAGGACCAAACCCGGCGCGAAAAGTCCCTCTTCCTTGACGTGTTCTTCATCGATCCCGACGGGGAGGCGCCCGAAGATGACGCGACACTCTCGGCCGCCATCGCGGAATCGGGACGCGTATACCTCGAGACGGCGCTCTCCCGCGCGCCGAACACGACAGCGGCGGCCGAGGAGATGAATGCGCGCGAGCTTTCGCTCTACGAACGCCTTGGCACGCTGACCCGTGTCTCGGGTCCCTGGAGGGACATGACCCCCTTCCTCGGTTCTGAGCCGCCACTTCCTGCCTACATCGAGGCAACCAAAGGCTACGGGCACGCCAATTTTGTGCCAGATCGCGATCAGGTCTACCGCCGCCAGCCCCTTGTAGCCAAGGCCTCAGTTCTCCTTGAAACCCTCAAGCTTGACGACCTCAAACCCGGATATACCGTCAATGCGGCGGCCTTCGAACGCCTTGCGTGGGCGGACAAGGATGGCTTCTATCACAGCATCGATACACCGCTTGACGCACGCGGCCTTGCGACGCTCCGCCAGGCGATGGAGCGTTCGGCGCCTAAAAAGGTCGAAGACACAAACGCAGACGGCGTGCCCGACGCCGAGTACTTTCTCGTCCGAAAATTCAAGGACTACTTTGTTCCTTCGATCACGCTTGCCCTTGCGCTCGACTATTTCGGCAAGACCCTTGATGATGCTGAGGTGGTCATCGGCAAGCACATCCGCATCGATGCGCCGACTCGCTTTGACCAGGCCACGGGAGGCCGCGTCCCCTATGTCATCCAGGAGACGCAGGACGAGTACGACAAGGACGGGAACCTCGTGAAAGAGGGGAGGCGGCGCGCGGTTCCCTTTATCGAAATACCAATCGACCACGAGGGACGGATGCTCGTCAACTTCATGGGTGGCCCCTCGAGCGACAGCCCGGAAGGCCCCCAGACTTTCCCGGTGCGCTCATATGCAGGCTATGCCGACAAGGCCCCCGGCGACGATCCAACCACCTGGCGCAGGACAATGGCGGCGACGAACAAGATCGTGATGGTTGGCGCCTTTGCCAAGGGCATGGCGGCGGATGAAAAGCCAACGCCCTTCGGCCTTATGTACGGCATCGAAATCCATGCGAATGCCCTTAATACGATCCTCATGGACAATTTCATCCGCCCCGCGCCGCGTTGGGCGAATCTTTTGGTGCTGTTCGGTCTTGTCTTCTTTATTGCGTTTTTGAGTTCGCGCCTTTCCACGATTATCTCGTTTTTCGGAACGCTCCTCATCGTCACCGGCTATTTTGCCGGTGTATCCGTTGTCTTTGAGGAAAAAGCCTTCCTCCTCAATTTTGCGACGCCCGCGATGGCGATGGCCTTCACCTTCATCTCCATCGTCGTCTACCGCGCCATGACCGAGGAGCGAGACAAAAGACGCATCCGCGAAACCTTCGGCAAGTACGTGAGCCCCAAGGTTGTCGACCAGCTCGTCGAAAATCCGCCTGAACTCGGCGGCGTCGACAAACAGCTCACCGTCTTGTTCTCGGACATACGCGGCTTTACGACGCTCTCCGAATCGATGTCGCCGCAGGAGCTTGTCAATCATCTCAATGTCTACCTCACCGCGATGACAGACACGATTCTCGAATACGGCGGCACCCTCGACAAATATGTCGGCGACGAGATCATGTGCTTCTGGGGGGCGCCGCTTCCCCAGGAGGATCACGCGGTGCTCGCCTGCAAGTGCGCCTTACGGCAGATGCAGAAGCTCAAAGAGCTCAATGAAACGTGGCCCGAGGCGATCAGGATCAACATCGGCATCGGCCTTAATTCGGGCATCATGACCGTCGGCAACATGGGCTCGCCGATTCGCATGAACTATACGCTCATGGGCGACAACGTGAACCTCGGCGCCCGGCTTGAGGGCACCAACAAAGAGTACGGCACGAACATCATCATCAGCGAGTACACCTACGGCCTTGTCAAGGATCACTTCATCGTACGCGAACTTGACAACATCCGCGTGAAGGGCAAAAACAAGCCGGTCCTTATCTATGAGCTTGTCGACTGCCTCGAAGGCCTCGATCCTCCCAGCTTCGATAAGGAAAAGCATGCGCGTAGTGCAAAGCGGAAGTAGGGGACGACACAGGTGGCAGAGATCTGGGGCGGCGCTGTGCGCCGCGGCCGCGTGCGCCCTCGTGCTTGGCGGCTGCGGGCTTGAAAGCTATACCTACTACTACCGTCCCGGCGTTGCATGCGACGGTAGTAGCATTACCATTATACATAACAGCGCTAATGCCGATGCTTCTTTTTTAGGCTACGAGGTGTACTATCACGTTTTTAAAAACAAAGGCACCGCCACGAGTGTCGCCCAGGCGATCTACACGGCAGCTTCGAGCGAGAAGGCCTCGCCAAGCGTCTTACAGGCCCAGCTTGCAAGCGGGAGCTTCCCCGGCTACTCCGAGGTCGTGTTTTACAGGATCACCAATGAAGATGGAAGCGACCCGACGCCACTTTTAAAGGTCAGTGAGGGTACGAGGTTTTATATCCAGATCAAGAATGATTCGGACTGGACGCTCCGCATCGATACTACCCACCAACAAAACGTGATAAAGCGCTCGTCCTCGTTCAGTCCGGCGCGAAGCTTTGCAGTTGCAGAGAACTCGGAAAGCGCATGGAAAGCAGGCGACTGTGATTACACCCCTGATGCAGCTTATTCGTCATCGACCGTCTACCTCGTCGCCTTTGTGCTGGGCTATGGCTTTAACCTCGGATCTACCGGGGCGGTGTACAGCCTCCCGGCGGTGATTCCCAATGGTACTGAGTATACGGGAATTGAGCTCACTCAGCCGTAAACAGTAGCGGTGGACTTCCAGGAGGCGTCCCACGCGGCGCCCCGCGCACTCAACCTTGCACACGCCCAACTTCGTATAATGTATATTCTGTCTACTTATTAGAACTCACCATCTGCCGCCAGGATAAAGTTCCCCGGCAGCCCAAGCAAACAAAAACTAAGAACGACGAGCAAGACGAGATGCCAGATCCTCAAAAACCTCGAAGTAGCTTTTTGGTTCTGCGTCACCAGGAAGCGCCGCGAGGCATGTGCACCGCTCAATATGCACCGCCGCCTGAACGGGCCGATCGGGAAGCACCGCTTCAAGCAGTTTGAGCAAACCCTGATCCTTGGCCTTGGGATCGGGTAGCCGCACGAACAGCGCCTCGCCCTTGTTGCGATCAAGACGCACCCATGCACCACCTCGGGCTTGCTCGGTAAGGCGCCGTTCGAGCGTAGCGGCAAGCGCATCGCCACCAAGCTTCCGCGCGGAACCGGAAACAGCCTCAAGGCGGAACTCAGACCCCCAGGAGAGGCCACCAAGACTATACAACTTCGAGTTGGGCGCCTGAGGAAAGACGAGGGCGCGTTCAACCCTAAGCCCCTCAGGGAGCGCCGTATTGAGCGCCGAAACAAGAGCAGAGATATCCGAAAAGCCAGCCCAGGGCCCGCACGAAGTCGCAGAAAGAAGAAGCGAGGCCACCTCTCCGCGCGAGTCGACTGCGATAGGGAGCGGCTGAACAGTCTCAAAACGAGGCATGGGGTTAAACCCTTCCGAAAAGGCGGAGGGCAAATCGAGCATCTGAAAGGCGCGCAAAAATGATTCAAGCACCGAAAGATGCTGATAATAGGAGCCTATACCCTGTTTTGAAAAACTAAACACAAGACGGCTCAGGACGTCAGTGCGTAGGCTTGCTTGGGGCCGCGCCAGAGGCCGCGCCCCGGGCGCGCGCGTCCGGGGCGCGGCGCCGGACGAAGCCTCCGTCGCCACCCCTGGCGCAGTAGCCCCAAAAGCTTCAGATTGTTCATTATTATATACAATATGTGTTGTGGATGAGCAGGAGCCGCAGGAATGTGTGCACTTTTCGTTACATACTGAAGTCAACTCGCCTGCTTTTGCGCGTTCATATTCCTCCCGAAAGGTGAACCGAGAGACCCGTATGCCGATATCATCCCAAATAAGCGGCGCATCCACAGGACGTTCGGGCATGACTTCGCCAAGGACATCCCAGTCTGCCTCAGCAATGACCTGCCGCCACAGTTCGCGGTCAAAGTGCTCTTCCCAGGCGTCGAGCCGCGCGCCGCGCCGATATGCACGAAGGATAAGCTCCCCTACCCGCTCATCGCCGCGAGAAAGAACGCCCTCGAGCGTGGAGACAAAGGGCGAATGATAGGAAAGCTTTACCGCGCGAAGCTTTCGCACTCCGGCGCGAAGAAATTGCAAAGATTCGAGCGCCTCTTCCTCACCAAGTTGCGCGGCCCACTGAAAGGGAGTGTGCGGCTTAGGAACAAACACGCCGACGTTGACATTGAGCTGAAGGGGCACTGCTTCGTGGATGCGTGTAAGAAAATCTAAAATGGCTTCCGCTTCTCCCCTCCCGCGGCCTGGCAGGGGTAGGCCGATCATGAAATAGAACTTGGCAAGCTTGAATCCGCGCTTTTTTGCCTCGGCGAGGATGCTCACCGTTTTTTCGAATGAAACATCCTTGTTGAGCGCACGCTGCCATGCATCGACGGGCGTTTCGACGGCGAAAGTAAGACCGCTCTTTCGGAGCTCGGAGAGCCCCTCGATAAGCGGAAGTGTGAATGAATTCACTTTGAGCGAAGGGAGCTGGAACGAAACGCCGCGAGGCGCCCACTCCGCGTTGAGGGCCGCAAGCAGGCCGCCGATGCCTGTGTAGTCGCCTGAGGAGAGCGAGGCAAGCGTGATTTCTCGGTAACCGCCCTCGCGAACGAGGCGCTCGACCTCTGCGCGGATCACCGTGTAGGGTTTCATCCGCTGGGGGCGATAGTAAAAGCCTGCGTGACAGAACCGGCATCCGTTCGGACAGCCGCGCATGATCTCAACCGTTCCATGATCCTGGACCGTTTTGACACTCGGAAGGGGGCGGGCGGTATGGTATACGGTCGAGGGGAATTCCGCAAACACGGCTCGGGTCGCAGGCTTCCCGCCTCTACCGAAGCGAGACGGCATCCAGATTGCGCGAGCCTCCGCAATGCGGCCGAGCATATCCTTTCGCCGCGCGCCCTGGCGCTTCATTGCCGCAAGTTCGCGTATAAGCGCATAGAACTCGGCCTCGGCTTCCCCTATGTATGCCGCATCGAGGAAGCGCGCAAGAGGATGCGGGTTCGAAACCGCAGGCCCGCCTGCGATGACGATGGGGTCTCCATCCCTCCGCTCAGTAGCTTCGAGGGGGATGTGCCCGGCGGCAAGAATAGCCAGAATCGAGGTTGCGGCAAGCTCGTAGCCGATGGAAAATCCGACGATGTCGGCACTGGAAAGGGGTCTACCGCTTTCGAGCGTGTAGAGCGGAAGGCCGCGCCGGGCAAGAAGCGCCTCGTAATCGGGAGCCGGAGCGAATACGCGCTCGCACCTGACGCCAGGAATGGCGTTGAGGTCTCCGTAAAGAATGCGAATCGCAGTATTCGACATGCCGATCTCGTAGAGATCGGGAAAGGACAGGGCGACGAACAGGTCTCCTTCGCCACCATCGCGGGAAAGCGCACCGAGCTCGCCCCCCAGATAACGGGCGGGCTTTTCCACGGACAGAAGCTCAGCGCCGAGGTCGACAAGCGGACGCACAGGAGCGATAGATTTCACGATCGATACCTTCGGGCGGAGATGCCGAGGACGAGGCCCACGGCGAGGAGGACGGCCCAGAGCGATGAACCGCCGTAGGAGAGGAAAAAGAGGGGAATCCCCGTGATCGGCATGATCCCCATAGCCATGCCGGCGTTGATGAGGAAATGGAAAAAGATCATGCCCATGACGCCCGCCACGACAAGGCTGGCGTAGCGGTCGCGGAGGCTCACAATGATCGCCGCACAGCGTCGCTGGATGAGGTAAAAGAGCGCAAAAACCACAAATCCCCCCGCAAAGCCCCATTCTTCCGCGATGATGGAGAAAATGAAGTCGGTGCTCTGTTGGGGAAGGTAGCGGTAATGGCTTTGCGTCCCCTGCAAAAAACCTTTGCCAAACATGCCGCCTGATCCGATTGCCGTGATGGACTGCAGGATGTTCCAGCCCGAGCCGCGCGGATCGATGCTGGGATCCATGAAGACGATGAGGCGCATGATCTGATACTCCTTGAGCACCTTGTGCGCGAGCATCGAGGCTCCGAGCGAACCGGCAAAAACGAGACAGGCATAGGCAATCCAGAAATAGTAGGACTTTTTATATGAAACATAACCCCAGGCCGCGAGGGCAAGGATGAGGAGCGTCGCACCCGCAAGATAATAGGCGTACGGGGCCCGATAAAAGAGAAAAAGAAATTTCGTGGGGGCGGGAAGAATATATTCTTCCCAAAGCGGGAGAACCGTGAAGGCGAAGGTGAGGAGCCCCGAAAGAAGGATGAACAGAATATAGCGGCGGTCGAGCCCCGCAACAAAAATCATAAAGATGAGGATGGGAAAAAACACGAGCGAGGTTCCGAAATCGGGCTGGGAGAGGATGAGCCCGACGGGAAGGAGGATGATGCCAAACGAAACCACGAGCCGCCGCATAGAGCTTTCGTGTTCCGAGGCGGAAAGGTATTGGGCAAGTACGAGGATGGTCGCGATTTTTGCGAACTCCGAGGGCTGAATGCCAAATTCGCCGACGCCGATCCAGGAGCGAGCGCCGTTGACGACACGGCCAAAGAACCGCGTATAGGCGAGAATGAGGAGAAATGCCGCATACACGAAGACCGAGTAATCTCTGTAGCGCTGGTGGTCGGGGAGCGTGGCGAGCGCCATAAGCACGAGGCCGAGCGCCGCCCAGGCGATCTGTTTGACATACTCCTTGGAGACAAGCACCCCCTCGGCGGTGACGCCCGCCGAGTATATCGATAGGATTCCTATCACCATGAGCGCGAGGACCGCGCCGATGATTGCAAGATCGACATCGGTGAAGGTCTTTTTGAGCGAACTCATTCCTGCCGCTCCTGCCGCGGTACGAGGTAGCGAAGGCCGAGGCTGTCGACAGCCTCGTCATAGCTCTGGTTTGCAAATGCCGCCTGGTAGATGATGTTCGAGGCATACGGCGCCCACCACTCCCAGGCGTTTGAGGCCTCGACCATGACCACGACGACAATCATGTCCTCCACGGGACCGCTTGCGGGGCCGTACGAGGCAAACCAGGAGTGCCAGCGGTCCTTGAGGCCGACCTCGGCGGTGCCCGTCTTGCCGGCGACCTCGACGGCCTTGGTACTCATCGGAAAGCGCACCGTGCCCGAAGTGACCACCGAACGAAGGTCCCTTCTCAGCTCGGCGAAGGTCTCGCGCGAGATGCGCGACCGGAGTATCGTCTCGGGCTCAACGCGGCGGATAACCGCGCCCGAAGCCGGATCGCGAAGTTCTTTGAGTACATGGGGCCGATAGACGACCCCGTCGTTGACGATCATCGCCATCATGTCGGCGACCTGGAGCGGCGTCACGAGCGTGTAGCCCTGGCCGATTGCAAGATTCATCGTGTCACCGCCCAGCCACTTTTCGTGGAATCGGCGCTCCTTCCACTGCGGCGTCGGCACAAAACCTTCGATTTCACCGGGAAGATCGATGCCCGTCAACTTGCCAAAGCCAAATTCCTTCGCATAAGTAACAATTCGTTCAACGCCAAGGTTGTCCCGCCCCACCTGCCAGAAATAAATGTCGCAGGATTGGGCAAGCGCACCTTCAAGGTCGAGCCAGCCGTGGCCGGGACGCTTGATATGGCAGTTAAATACGCGGTCGCCATAGGTGACCGCCCCCTGACAGAGCACCTTTTTGTCAGGCGGGAAGGCGTCTTCCTCGAGGATACCCGCCGTAAGCACGGTTTTGAACGTCGATGCAGGCGGGTAGCTCGACTGAATGGTTCGATTGATGAGTGGTGTGTTGGGATCGGCGAGAAGGCGCGCATAGGCATTGCCTGCGCCGAGCCCCGTGAAAAGGTTGGGGTTGTACCAGGGATAGGAGACGAGCGCAAGCACCTCGCCCGTCGCGGGCTTGAGCACGACTACCGAACCCATGCGCTGCCCCAGGGCTTTTTCCGCGATGCGCTGGAGGCGCGAGTCGATCGTGAGTACGACATTGCTTCCCATGGTCGGCGGCACGACGGTGGATGGACCGCTGTCGACGCTTTTGCCGCGCACGTCAACGACGCGATACTCGCGACCATCCTTACCCCTGAGAACGAGATCGTACTGTTTTTCGATCCCCGCTTTGCCGATGACATCACCGCTCTGGTATCCCTGATTATAGAGGAGCTTAAGCTCGTCCTTGGTTATATCGCCCACGTAGCCAATCACCTGGGACAGCGAGCCGGTTTCGAGATAGTTTCGCACCGGCTTGGCATGCCAGGAAACGCCCGGAAATTCGTCGAGGCGCTCGGCGATTTTCGCAACGGTGCCATACCCAACCGCCCCTGCGATTTCGATTGGCTGATAGAGGTGATAGTAGGCGGGAGGAACGCGGCGTCGCAGTTCCTCGAGTGGGATACCAAGCGTCTGGGCGAGGCGCTCAAACACCTCGTCGCGGCGGGCGGCAGGCAGGCCAGCAGGCACGAGGTCCACCGCGAAGGAATCGGTGTTGAGAACGAGGGGCAGCTGGTAGTCGCGGTCGTAGATCTCTCCCCTCTGTGCCGGGATGATGCGTGACTGGCGAGCGATGGTGGTCGCCTTGTTCCGGTACTCGTTTCCCTTCACGACCTGGAGATAAAAAAGGTAGGCGGAATAGACGAGAAATAGCGCAAGAGAAGCTAGCGCAAGAAGCTCTGTGCGGCGCTTGGGGCTTGCTTCTGGATTCGCCGAGCTGTGGTTCATGCGCGTTTCGACTCCGTGATCAGAAGCCGCTTGGCGCGCGACAGGAGGAGAAAGACTATAGGTGCAACGAGGGCGTTATATGCGGCTTCTATCCACAGGCGACGATCGAGGAAATCGTAGGATTGGACACGGTCGCCAAAGAGGAGCGACAGTACCGCGGCGCCAAGCGCTTTGACGAGGGTTCCCGCCGCGCCGAGGAGCAGGGGAAAAAATACCTTGTCGATGAAAAACGTCCCATGGAGCAGGCCCGAGAGAGATGCGACAAAGGTTTTGATAAAGGCATTGAATCCAAGCGGCGATGCGGATATGGCATCCTCCGCAAGACCTGCGATAAATCCCGAAGCGGGCCCCTCGACAAGACCGTTTTTATACGAGACCCAGATAAGCACGAGGAGCGCCAGGTCCGGCGTGGCGCCGAGCACAGAGATTGCTCCAAGCCAGGTGGACTGGACGAAGGAGCAGACAATAAGAAGAAAAGATGAAAGCACAACTGTCCGTATCATGGCGTACCGCCTGGGGACGTTCGCCCTCCTGTGTCGGGCGCGATGGAACGAATGGCGAACACATATTCGAGACGGGAAAAATCGAGCACCGGCTCGAGCTCCATCTCCACGGAGGTTTCGTACTCAAGAACTTTGAGCTTTTTTACGCGGCCCACCGCGATGTCAGCGGGATAGAGCGACTCAAAGCCGGTCGTGACCACGAGATCTCCAAACTGGGTTTCATCCTTTGCGCGCTTTTTGACATGTCGGAGGAGCAGCGGTGCATCTGCTCTGCCCTGTCCCGTCACAAGCCCCTCATAGCGGCTTGACGCAAGACGACTCGCAACATAGGAGCTTGCATCGTAAAGCGGCACGACAACGCTCGATCCACGGCCGACTTCGAGCACCCGGCCGACAAGCCCTTCGATGCCATCCTGGAAGGCGATCACCGGCATGTTTTTGCGGATGCCGGCTTCGACCCCCTTGTCGATCATAAAAGTGGCGTAGAGGTTTTCAGGATCCTTGGCGACGATGCGAGCGGGGATCCGTTCATAAGGTAGGCTCTGCGAAAACCCAAGCTGCACCTTGAGTCGCTCGTTTTCCGCGCGAAGCTCCGCGGCGCCTCGCTCGAGGTTTGTATAGGCCTCGAGCTTGCGCGCAAGCTCGTCATAATCCGCGCGCAGGCGCCTAAGTTCGGCGATCGACGCAACCGTCTCTGCGACAAAATCGCCAATGGCGGAAAACCCTTTTTGAAAGAATCCGAGCACCGTTAAACCGACACGCTCGGGCATGCCCACAAGGCTTCGCGTCGAAACGGTGAGCGTCACAAGGCTCGCTGCGAGCAGAACAATCGGGACCAGGCGTCGGATGCGGTCGGGGTCCCGAGCCTTGGGGTATCCTGGCATCGCACTAGATATTCAGACTGTCGTAGACACTCTGCGAGCCATCCTGGCTCCGCATGGTCTCGAAATACTTGCCGGCACCGATCGCGACACACTCAAGAGGGCGTTCGGCGAGAATGACGGGGACGCCCGTCTCTTTTGCGACGAGCTTGGGAAGACCCTTGAGGAGGGAGCCGCCTCCCGCCATAACGATTCCGCGTTCGACAATATCAGCGGCGAGCTCTGGCGGCGTCTGGCCGAGGGTCTTCTTGATCTCTTCGACGATCTGAGTGACCGGCTCTTGGAGCGCCTCGCGCACCTCGACCGAATCAATTTCGAGCCTGCGCGGAAGCCCGGTGATTGCGTCCGTGCCTTTGATTTCCACCTTCTCGATGACCTTGTCGGGGCTTGCATTGCCTATCTCGATCTTGAGCCGCTCCGCTGTTTGCTCGCCGATGATGAGGTTATGGACATTGCGGATGTGCTTGATAATCGCCTCGTCGAATTCGTCGCCTCCAACACGGATGGCATTAGTGACCACCATGCCCTTGAGGGAGATAACCGATATTTCGCTCGTACCGCCGCCGATGTCACAAATCATGTGCCCCGCGGGCTCCGATATCGGGATGTCGGCGCCGATGGCAGCGGCAAGCGATTCCGCGATCACCTTGACAAATCGCGCGCCCGCCTTGTAGGCCGAGTCGACAACTGCGTTTTCCTCGACCTTCGTGATGCAGGAGGGGACGCCGATGACCATGCGGGGCTTCACAAAAAAGCGCCGCGAGATGACCTTCTGGATGAAGTATTTGATCATCTTTTCGGTCATGTCGGGGTCGGCGATGACACCGTCGCGCAAGGGCCGCTTGGCAATGATGTCGCCAGGAGTCTTCCAGAGCATACGCTTGGCTTCGGAACCGACGGCGACCACCTTGTTCGTGCCTCGTTCGACCGCAACGACCGAGGGTTCGTTCACGACGATGCCCTTCCCGCGGACGTAGATGAGCGTGTTGCATGTGCCAAGATCGATGCCGATGTCGAGCGAGAGGGAGTCGAAAAACGAGCGCGTGGCCATGATGGGGATACCTCCGTCGGAACTAAAGCTTCTCGGTGAGTTTCTGGCGCGAGGCCGTGTGCATGGGATCGATCGCGACAGCACGGCGCCATTCCGCGCGGGCGCGCACCGGATCGCCCCGCTTCTGGTATAATAGGCCAAGGCGATAGTGCGCCTCGGCGGATTCGGCGTTTTCCTTGAGCGCAAGCATGAGCTGCTCCTCGGCCTTGGCGTCCTCGGAACGCTCACCGTAAATGTCAGCGAGCGCATAGCGGCACTTTTCGCGCGCAAGCGCATCCTGGCTTGTCGCAAGTGCTTCGAGGAGTAGTGATTCAGCGCGATCAGCCTGCCCGTAGTCTTTGTAGGCGCGTGCCGCCGCGAGGAGGAGGAGGTCGGCACGGCTCCGTTGCAAAGCCGCCTCAAAATTGCGGATCGCGGCGGCGCGATCGCCGATCCCCGCGTAGGCCACCGCGAGGTATTCCCTGCTATCAGGGCCAAGGTAGCCGTCTTGAATGGAGGATTCAAGCCATTTGACGGCGCCGTCGTAGTAGGCGGCGCCTTTGCAGAAATACGCCTTGCCGAGAACGTATTCGAATTCGGCGCGCGGTAGCACGCGAGACGTTCGCTCATCGGCGACGAGTGCCTTTCTGAGCGCGGCGACCGCCTGATCAATGAGCACCGTCCGCTCTTCCCCTTCGGGAAGCTCGATCGCTTTGTAGAACGAGGACAAACCCTTCATTCCGAGGTAAAACGGATCAAGCGGGAAACTGGCAAGCGCCGTTTCGCTTGCGGCAAGCACCGTATCCCAGTCGTGGGCCTGGAACTTCGCAAGAAGCTCGCGTTTGGGCATGGGTTTGGACGCACCGCCCAAGGGGCCATCGGGGCGCACAAGCAGTACACCGACACCGACGATCGCAAGAAGAACGAGGGAGGCGAGCGCGACAACGAGGAGACGGCGACGGCGACGGCGGGCAACATAGCTCCCCGTGTACGTGTCAAGTGTCCGTGAGAAGGATTCCATCATTGCGGCGCGGCCCCTTAAAACGCCTGGTGCGAGGCGCGAAGCACCCGATACCAGATACCAGGCACACGACACCCGGTAGTCCGTTCCTTGTACCACGAGCGAAGGTCCGCCGTCAATGTCGCCTGCGCCCCGATAAGACGATGCGGCCGTCCCGCGGCGATGCGGAACGGCCAATAAAAAAAGAGGGCGGGCCTATAAGCCGGGTTCTGTACCCCTTGTTCAGGGGCCGTCGCCATCCATCTCGTCCGTCGGTCGCCCAACGGCTTCCACGCGGCCTACCCGCGGATCTCGTCAAGCCCCTGCGGAGCTTAAGCCCCTATGGGGCTTGGCGATGGGCGAGTCACCCTCCGCTACGTGGCCTTGCTCGCAGCGAGGCTTGCCGTGCCACTTCCGTCGCCGGAAGCGCGGTGGGCTCTTACCCCACCCTTTCACCCTTACCCCGAGCGGCATATTCGCTCTCCGACCTGCGCTCAGGCGCTTTCGCACCGCACGCGGTATCGTACAAGCGAGCCACAAAGGGCGGTTTACTTTCTGTTGCGCTGTCTGTCGCGTCTCCGGGTACCGGCTCCCGAGGAACCGGCCTTCGTCGACGCGCCCGGGTGTTACCCGGCGCTGCGCTCTCTTGAGCCCGGACTTTCCTCCGCCTACGTTTCTGCCCCGAAGGGTAGAGCAACGCAGGCGACGGCGACGCGGCCCGCCCTCATGAAACCACTACTAAAAAATCAGTCGTCCGAATCATCCATCGAGGAGTCTTTGTCCCCTTCGTCATAGCCCTCGTCTTCGCCTTCCTCTTCGTCCTCTTCGGCATAGTCTGAAAGATCGGCGAGCGAGCCCGACTCGATGTCGACGTAGAGCTGGTCGCCAGCAGACTCTTCAGCCTCCTCGTAGAACAGCACGCGGGAGCAATAGGGGCAAAATATGATGCGGTTGCCCGAGCGCACCTCGTTGACAAACTGCGCAGGAAGGATCATGTGGCAACCCGTGCATACATAGCCCTTGACCGGCACGATGCCAAGGCCCTGTTTCGACCGGATGATGCGCTCGAATTTGAAGAGCACTTCCTTTTCGATGCCAGCCGACGCGCGTTCCTCTTCGGCCCGAAGCCGCGCAATCTCGGCGAGCTTCGCGTCCCGTTCGGCGCTCACGCGGGCGGACTTGTCGGCGATATCCGATTCCTGGAGCTTGATCATGGATTCATCTTTGCGAAGGAGCTCCTCAACATCGGCGAGAACACGCTCCTCCCGCTGAAGGTCCTTGCGAAGCTGATGCTCGCGATCGGTCGCGTCGCGGATCTCCTTGTTGAGCGCTTCGTATTCGCGCTGTGTGGAGATAACATCCATCTGTTTTTCGGCGGCCTCGCGGGCGCCTTCGGCTTCGGCAAGCTGGCCTCGAAGCTCCTTGACCCGCGACTCGGCGGCCTCAAACTCCTCACGGCGCTCGACATAGGACTTTTTGACCCGGGAGAGCACCTCCTCCTGCACGGCGAGCGCCTTCGGTAGGTCCTCGACCTCACGCTCGATTTCGACCCGCTTGGTGAGTATCTCCTGGAACTCGCGGAGACGGTCAAAGACTTCTTCCATCAGCATAGGGCACCTCGCATCGGCAGTATTGACGGTTCGACCCGCGGGCGGCGGGATCTAGTGGTCCATGTAATCGCGGAGCTTCTGGCTCCGTTTGAAATGACGGAGCTTTTTGAGCGCCTTCGCCTCGATCTGGCGGATACGCTCGCGCGTGACGTTGAAATAAAGGCCGACTTCCTCAAGGGTGAGCGAATAGCCATCGTCAAGGCCGAAGCGCATCCGCAAGACTTCCTGCTCTCGTGGCGGCAGAGTCGAGAGGACCGCGCGTATCTGCTCTTGGAGGAGCTTATAGTCGGTCTGGACAGAGGGGTTTTCGACCTCCTTGTCCTCGATAAAATCCCCAAGGAGGGAATCCTCGTCTTCGCCAATCGGCGTTTCAAGGGAGATCGGCTCGCGGGCGACATTTTTGACGCTCTTAACGCGCGACACCGGCCATCCAAGCTGCTCGGCGACCTCTTCGTCTGTCGGTTCACGGCCGAGCTTCTGCATAAGCTGGCGCGACTCGCGAACGACCTTGTTGATCTGCTCGATCATGTGCACCGGGACGCGGATCGTCCGCGCCTGATCAGAGATCGACCGGGTGATCGCCTGGCGGATCCACCAGGTCGCATAGGTCGAAAATTTGTATCCCTTGCGGTACTCGAATTTCTCGACGGCCTTGATGAGGCCGATGTTCCCCTCCTGGACGAGGTCGAAAAAGTGCAGGCCGCGGTTCGTATACTTCTTGGCGATGGAGACAACGAGGCGAAGGTTTGCCTTGATGAGGCGGTCCTTCGCATTCTTCATCATGATACGACCACGGTTGATTTCCTTGGCCATCGCGATGATCTCGTCGGCGCTTGATTCGAAGGCGAGCTCAAGCTCCTTGAGTTTTTTCTCGGTGACCTGGATCTGGCGGATCTTTTCCTTTATTTCGTCGGAGGAAAGGCCCAGTGTCTCCTCGATTGTTTCCCGTTTTTCCTTAACGGTAAGATTTCGCCCCAGGACGCGGAGCTCCCGCATGTTCGATATTTGCAGTATGCGTTCAAGCCGTTCCTGTTCCTTGCGGTACTTTCTGATCTTCTTGGCCGCATTGATGAATTTTTCTGAAAATGTGTTGATCTCTTCAGGATGAATCTCCGCCTCCTTGAGGCGGACAAGAAGCGCCTCGCGCTTTGCGGAGAGTTCCCTATCTTCAAGCGGGTCGCCACCGCGGGCGACAATCTTGCGCTTCTGCTCGACGTAATCCTTAAGATCGCCGAAGGAATCGCGAATCACATCGCGGTAAAATTGATTGAGGCGGCGCCGCTCGGCGATCTTTTCGGTGTTTTCCTTGCGTTGAAGCGATGAATCCTTGGCTTCACGGCGCGTAGCCTTTACCGCGATGGCGTGAAACTCCGAGACGAGAACACCGGAGCGCTTGATGATGCCCTTGATGATGTTCTCGCCCTCTTCCATCTGCTTGGAGAGTTCGACTTCTTGCTCGGCGGTAAGCAGATTCTCCTTGCCTATTTCGCGAAGGTACAGGCGGATAGGGTCGTCAACCGAAGATTCCTTATCATTATAGACAAGGCGCTTTTTCTCGACCTCCTCCTTGACCGGTCCCTCGTCCTCGATCTGGATGTCTTCTTCCTCAAGCTGGATGTTGTGGCTTTCGAGAAGAGCAAGAATCCCATCGATTTTCTCCGAGTTGAGAACATGTTCCGGAAGGAAATCGGAGAGCTCGTCGAAGCTTATCGACTTTTTCGCTTTCGCGTATTCGAGGAGCTTCGCTATCGCCGGATCGAGTTCAAGGTCGTTCATCCCGCTCACCCTTCATTTTCGCCAATTCGGCGTCCAGGTACATCTTCTCGTACAAAAGATCGTTGAGCGAAGCGTCTTCGGCATCGGATTCCTCGGCCATGGCCATTCGCTCCACCACCTTTGTGCGACGGCGCTCGAGACTCCGCCTGCGAATGCGCGCGAGGCCATCTTCGATGAAGCGCTCGGGATTCTCCGAAAATTCGCCTGAGGCGGCGCGCTCGAGCACAAAGGCCCGGAGCGCCTCTTCGGTTACGCGCCCAAGCACGGCCTCGATGCCGGATGCTTCGGCCCTGTAGCATTCCTCGAGCGCGATATAAAGGTCGCGGGCGCGGGGATCGTCAAGATCCTCCAGGGAAAGGAGGCTCCGCACGCGTCCATACAACCCGGCGTTCGTGGCGACGGCGGCCATGAAGAGCACATCAGGGGTTCGGGCTACGGACACCGCCTGACCCGCGACAACAGGAGCGACGGCGGACCTGCGGGGAGAAAGCCCCCTTTTGGCATCTTCGTAGTCGGCACGCAAAGAACGGGGATCGGCCTTTAAATCTCGGGACAAAATTTGGAAAAATGCGTCCCGTTTTACCTCGGAATCCAGGGCGTCGACGTAGGGAAACAAAAACGCCGCCGCCTTCGCCTTGCCCTCCACACTGCCGATGTCGAAAAGCTCTCTCGCACGGCGTACGAGAAATTCGCCTCCATTTATAGTCAAATCCCGTACCTTTTGCAACGACTCGGCCCCCTCTTTTTCGAGAATTTCCGAGGCGTCCTTGCCGCCGGGGAGAACGACGACTTCGGTCTCAAGACCGGCGGCAACGGCAATCACCACCGCTTTTTCTGCCGCCTTCTGTCCCGCAGGGTCGGCATCAAAGGCCAGAACGACCCGATCAGCCCAGCGCCTGAGAAGGCGGGCCTGGCGTTCAGTGAACGCGGTGCCAAGCGGTGCGACGGCATGACATAGTCCCGCGGCGTGAAAGGACAGCGCATCCATATACCCTTCGCAGAGCAAGGCAAGCCCTTCCTTTTTGATTGCAGGCAAGGCTTTGTCGAGAGCGAAAAGGTTGTCCTGCTTGTGGAAGAGCGGCGTGTCGGGGCTGTTTATGTACTTGGGCCCCTCACCCGCAAGCAGGCGGCCGCCAAAGGCGATGATTTCGCCACGAGCCCGTGCGAGGGGAAACATGAGGCGGTCCGCAAACAAGGGGAACTCCGGGTGATTTTGCGCAAACAACCCTGAGCGTGCAAGAAACTCGGTAGAATAGCCCTTACTACGGAGAAAGCCATGGAGCCAGCGACGATCGGCAGGCGCATAGCCGAGCCGAAAGCTATCGCGGATGCCGTCAGGTATCGCACGGCGCCGAAGGGTCGCCCGGGCATGCTCGCCCTCGGGCCGCACGGTAAGAAAGTGATGAAAGGTCCCCGCAAGCCGCTCGTTGAGTTCAAGAAGACTCCGCCGCTCCTGATCTTCACTCGAAGGACCCGTTTCTTCTTCAAGGGGGACGCCCGCGCGCCGCGCAAGTTCTTCAAGTGCCTCGCGATACGTGAGCTTTTCATGCTCGCGGAGAAAGGTGACGACATCACCGCCCTTGCGGCACCCAAAACAGTAGAAAAAACCCTTGTCACGATCAACGTTGAAGGATGGGGTCTTTTCCGCGTGGAACGGGCAAAGGCCAAGCCACCTGCCGCCCCGCTTTTCGAGGCGAACAAATTCGCCGATCACGGCAACAATGTCGGTCCGCTCAAGTATGGCACGGACCGTCGCCTCCGGAATACGGTTCATTTCCCCCCGACCCGTTTGACGAGGAGCGCTCCCGCACCGATGTGCTCCTCGAGGGTTTCTGAAAAATGGTGGCGCCCTTTCGCCTCATCGACGAGGCGAAAATAGAGGTACTTGGTCGTCGCAGGCCGCAGCGCGGCGCGGAGAGCGGTGATTCCCGGATTGGCGATGGGCCCCGGCGGAAGGCCACGGTTGAGGTAGGTGTTGTAGGGGTCGGGAATGGCGATGTCGCGATCGAACAGCCGTTCGGGATGAGGCTTACCCAGTTTTTCAGTGATTACATAGACGACGGTGGCGCAGGACTGGAGAGCCATGCCGATCTTAAGCCGGTTGTAAAACACGCTCGCCATGAGGGGGGCCTCGTCGGCAATACGGTATTCCCGTTCCACGATGGATGCGAGAGTGACCTTGGCATGGAGCTCTGTGGCGGAAAGGGAGGCAGCCTCGGGAATGTCCGCGATCCGGGCGCGAAACGTTTTAAGCATAGTCCGTGCCACATCAGAGGCGGAGTAGCCACGAGGGAGAAAATATGTGTCGGGGAAAAGGTAGCCTTCAAGGGACAAAGACGGAATTTTGAGTTCGGACAAAAGTGCAAGGTCGCGCGATGCGGCAAGAAATTCCTCGGCTTTTACAACGCCTGCATCCTCGAGGATCGATGCGACGCGGGAAAGGCTTGCCCCCTCGGGCACGGTGACACGGGCGAGCGCTTGCTTGCCGGAAACGAGCAGGGTAAGCACCGCGCGGGCGTCGGTGCCGGGTTTTATAAGATACACGCCAGCCTTGAGGCCCCCCTCAGCACCGAAAAGCCGCGCAAAGGCGCGAAAGACAAAGCGGGAACGGATGAGCCCCTCGCGCTCGAGACGGAGCGCGACCTCGCTCGCGCTTTCACCCGACCGCACAGTAAATAATATGCCCGCTTCAGGGATCGAGGCTGGCGGACGCGAAAGCACGGCGAGAGCTACAAGCGCAGCCCCTATGCAAAGAGCTAAAAGAGCGATGAGGATGGCGGGCGCCACTATGGCGAGCTCCACTCCACCACGACGCGCACGAGAGCTCATGAAACCACCTTTCGCTCCCCGAGGAGCCGGCCACCCGGTAGAGCGGCGCGATGCGCGAGGGCGACATACAGCGCCTCGGGATCCTCCATCTCGTCTATCGAGAGCCGTTCATAGAGGAAGGCGCGGAGTTCGGCTTCCAATGCATCGAGTTCAGGCGCCTCGCCCACAAGCGCTTCGCGTTCGGAGCGCCGGCGATCGGGCAGAGCCGACCTTCGCAGATCGAGCAGCAGAAACAGTGCAAGCGCTCCGCGAAGGTCAATCTCAGTGCTAAAGCTATCCACGCTCCACCTCGAGCTCGAGCCCTTCGCGAGCGAGAATCACCTCAACACCACGCGTCTCGAGGTGATCAAGATACCAGGCCGCATTCTTAAGATTGCCGTGAATTTTGCGGTCCGTGTACGAGGGGTCGTGGTGGAAGAGCACGAGCCGTTTGATGCCCCAGCTTGCTGCAAAATCCGCAGCGAGGCTGAACGATGAGTGCCCCCAGTTGTACTTTTCGATGGCCTCGCCGAGCGTGTACTGCGTATCGATCACAAGAAGGTCGGCGCCGGCGTAAAACGCCGCGTTGTCAGCGCTTTTGAGAAAATCAGCCTCGGCGAGCTCCGTATCAGTGGCGTAGATGACTTTAAGCCCCTTTTCCTCGACGCGGTAGCTGTAGCAGCCCCCCGGATGCGTGACACGGCGGTACCGCACTTCCACTCCCCCTACACCAAGCGGCTCATCACCCAGCACAACGAACTCCTTGCGGGCCGGCATCGCGTCCATGGTGATCGGAAAATAGGGTGCGCGCATCTGTCCTTCGAGATAGGAGCGGAACTGGGGGTCGGGACTGTAAAAATGAAGCGAGCAGTCGGGATCATAGGCCGGAGCAAAAAAAGGTAATCCTTGAATGTGATCCCAGTGGAAATGGGAAAAGAAGAGGTGACAGTCGGCAGGGCGCTTTGCGGCCACGATCTCCGCGCCAAGCTCGCGAATGCCCGTGCCCGCATCGAAGATGATGCGAACGGGCTCGTCGGTGCATAGCTCAACGCAGGGCGTATTGCCGCCCACGGTCGAGAAAAGTTCTTCGGGGAGGCCGGCAAGAAACCGCTCGCGCGCATCCTGGCTTGCGATATCAGCAGGGCCGATGCGCTCCACCACCGAGGATATCTTGCTGCGCAACCGGGCCGGCGCGAGGGGACTCGGCACGGACCCCCTAACGCCCCAAAAGCGTAGCCGCATCGATGACCTCCGGATGGGCCGCCTCCTCCGCGCTGAGGAGTATAGTGCCCGCCGAGCGCCTTGCGTAGAGGCACTCCTCGATATGACTGCGGGAATGGAGCTTGCCGCTGCCGATGCCGGGGCAGTCGCGTCCCGCGTCGAGCCAATCGCCTTCAGATGCAAGAATCGAAGACCAAAACGGGAATGTCGCGCATTGCACGGGACGATCATCATAGATCACGCAACCGCATTTCTCCCAGAAAATGCAGTCGTAATTCGCCTTCTCCTTAAGGCTGAGCGCATAGCCGGCTCCCGTATCAACCAGGGTACAATATTTTGCAAAAAAGGTAGGAAAATCAAGCGCGAAGCGAACAAGAAGGCGGTGTAGATCGTCTTTTGAGAGAAACACATAGCCGGGGCCGCCCCGACAACAGGCCGAGCAGCGCGCGCATGAAAAGCGCAGGCCCGCCGCATAAAAGGGTTCCGCCACGGAAGCTCCTCGCTATAAAGAAAAGTCCCTCCCGAAACGAGAGGGACTTTTTGGAGAGAGAAGGATTTGAACCTTCGAAGGCGTAAGCCAACAGATTTACAGTCTGCCCCCTTTGACCACTCGGGAATCTCTCCATGGGGCCGTCACACCACCAATGCTCGATCGGCTCGAGCCGCCGCCCGGAATCGAACCGGGGACCTCGAGATTACAAGTCACGCGCTCTACCGACTGAGCTACAGCGGCGTTCCTGACAGGAGGCACTATAGCGAAATATGCCTGAGTTGGTCAAGACATTTTTCGCGTTTCTCCGGGACTTTACCGAAGCGGTGCATAGTATCCAAGTTCATCGCGGCCGCTCTTCTTATATAGGTAGGCTTCTGCCGCCACCGAGAGATAGGCCTGTCCGAATTCGGGGTCAGCTTTAGATACAAAGCCAAGACGGTAGCGTCCACTCGGCGCGCTACCGAGTTCCGCAACAAAGTCACCAAGGCCGCGGGGGCGCGAGACGGCATAGACCGAGCCTCCCGTCCGCTCGACCAGATAAGAAATCACTGAAGAAGGCGCGTCGGTTCCCAATAGCACCGCATAGAACCGTATGCCATTCACTTCAAGAAGTCGTGCAAGCTCGGAGAGGGTCGTTCCCTGAAACGAAGCCTCGTCGATGCGTCCGCCGCCGACATAGATCACCGCGTCGCGCACCTGCGCAGGTAGGAGACTTGTCGCGGCAAGCTTAAGCCCTAGATCAAAACGACCGCCAGACTGCGAACCGGTCGTCAGAGCGCGAAGATAGGCGGCAAGGTCGGGAGCCCCCTCCTTGAGCGGTAACTCCACTGCGGGAATTGCACCCGCGCTCACAAGACCAAGCTCGTAGGGCTCAATGCCGCTTGCGGCGAGCGCCCGCGCAAGTTCACTAACAAATCCGCGAGCCGGTTCGCGGCTTGCAAGCATATCCGCCGATCGTTCGGCGAGAATAATCGCCCGAAATCCACGGGTGCTCGTCCCCGTCCCGCTGAGGGAAAGATCGGAGACAGGCACAAGGAATTCTTCGGTGCGCACAACGACCTTGCCACCCTCGTCGATTTGCGTCGAGCGGCGCACCCGCTCTGAAAGATGAAAGTTACCCTGTTTGAGCCCCACGACGGGGCGGCCCGACCGGTCGCGCACGGACAGGTCGACGACCACGCGCGGAAACGCGCCTGCATCGATACGCTCGATCTCCACATCGTAGCCCGCGGCAATGCCCGGTAGCTCGGAGAGTACGGAAACGGTTGAGGCGTCGAAGTCGCAGATGAGGAGATTACCATTCCGATCGGCGCTTGCGCCGACGATGCGCGCCTTGCGGTCGGGGGACCGATAGAGTTCAGTGAGCGCCTCGTTCTCAAGATCGAGGAGGAGCACGCGATCAGTATCGGCGACAAGCAGGGCGCGCCGTCCCTCCCAGCGCGAAAGCCCCTCGGGAAAGCGGAGTTCCCCTTCGGCAAGGACGCCAAGATAGTTGCCACTTGAGTCAAAGCGATAAATGGCCCGCCTGTAGGAATCCGCCACATAGACGAGGCCGTCAGCCACAGCGATCCCTGTGGGACTTGCAAGACCGGGAAACCCTTGAGTCTTGCCGCCGAATGCGAGGATAAAGGTACCGTCGGGATCGAATTTTACGACACGCGCATTGCCGTAATCGCTCACATAGAGATAGCCGGCATCATCACAGGCGGCGTATTGCGGCCCGAGAAGCTGTCCGTCTCCCCTCCCCTTGCTACCGAAGGTGAGTCCGCCGGAACCACCAATTCGCCTTACGCGATCACCGTTGAACTCGGCAACAAAAAGCGTGCCATCGGGAAGCTCGGCAAGGCCGAAGGGGCGGTCAAAGCCTGCAAGACCGCCACTATTGCGCTCGACCACAACGCCATTCGGATCGAGTTTGACGATTTCATTGCTTCCATGTGCGGCGACAAGAACGCCGCCATCCCGCGTGGGAAGAAGGGCCGCGGGGCGGAGAAACCTCGTCTCCCTTCCCGTTTTCCCTTCGAAGCGGACCACCTCGACATATCGTGGCTCGGCATACCCCGGCCCCAGGCCGCGGACGGCGCGGATCGACTCAACACGACTTGCGAGTTCGGGTGGGGCTCCAGGCAACGAGACGAGCGGCTCCCAGGCGCGGAGCGCGGTCGCAGAATAGCCGGATTTATAATAGGCGCGACCAAGCCAGAAACGCGAAAGCGGCTCGGCGGGGGCGTAGGCAAGCGCCTTTTCAAAAAGGAGTAACGCTTCGGCATAGCGGCCGCGATGGTAGGCCTGCACGCCGAGTCTAAGCTGTTCGGCGGCTCCGGAAGAGGCAAGGCGGCTTGAAAATTGAGCGTTTACGAACGGAGGCAGGGCGACAAAGAGCGCAAGGGAAAGCACAACCTTGAGGATAAGATCGCGGTGAAGGGCGATCGTGCGGTTCATCATGGCTCCTCCGAAGTATCAAGCGCGAGCGCCCGAGCATGCTCGCGTATCTCCTCCGATGTGGGCGCAAGGGCGAGCGCCTGCGCGACGTATTCGCGCGCCTCGGCAAGTAGCCCAAGGCTCTTGTACGCCCAGCCCAAGGAGTCGAGGTAGGCGGCATTGCGCGGCGCCTTGTCTACCGCTTTGCGGCAACAGGTGAGCGCCCTCGCGCCCTCCTCGCCCAGGCAGGCGAGCACATACCCCAAGCCATTGAGCGCGGTGGCATTTTCAGGATCGCTTTCGAGCGCTTCGGCGTAGAGCTTGCGTGCATCCTCAAGGCGCCCCTGGCCGAATGCCGCATAGGCAAGGCCAGCAAGAACCTGAGGCGAGCGGAATCCCGCCTTGATGAGCCGCCCGAGCTCATATTCGGCGAGTTTAAGACGCCCGGTCGAGGAGTACACAAAGGCAAGGGCAAGGCGACACTGGTAGACACGCATGAGGTCATCGGAGGAGGTCACAACCTCCTCAAGATAGAGCAAGGCCTCGTCCCACTCCGCGCGGCGTGCGTGGCACAGACCAAGGAAATAGGCAAGGTCGAGGTGGTTTTCGTCGGTTGCATCCACCTCGTCAAGAACGGCCATCGCCCCCTCGTAATCGCGCGCCGCGTATCTCCGCGCAGCCTCCTTCAACAATGCATCCACGCCTCGGGCCCCCTATCTGAAGGCCGCGCCGGGAACGAGGTCGGCGGGCACCTGCGGATGCACGAGAACAGGCGTCACAGCGACATATCCGCGAGCGACGATTGCGTGGTCGGAGAACTCCTCCTCGCTCGTCTCCACACGGCCGTCAGTCAAAAAACAGTACGTGTGCCCGTCGGGAGCCGCGAAAGCGGCAAGGCGATCGTTATAGCTTCTCCGGCACGGGGTGGCCCAGCGCCCCTCAAGACCAGGATCGTCCGAGCTCGGCGCATTGACATTGATAAAAACGCCGGGCGCGCAGGATGTCGTAAGGCGGGACAGTTCGCGGGCGACGAAAGCGGCCGCCGCACCGTAGCGAAGCGGCTCCTCAAACGAGGCACAGGAAACGGCGATGCCCGGTAGGCCGGCCAGGGCAGCCTGACGGGCCGCGGCGCAGGTCCCAGAATAGATGATGTCGGTACCAAGATTGGGGCCTCGGTTAATGCCTGAAACAACAACCTCGGGCGAAAACGGTATGGCGCCGAGGCCAGCAAGAATAACACAGTCGGCGGGCGTCCCCGAACAGGAATAGAGGCGATCGCCATGCCGCCGCACCTTTCCCGGTCCGCGAAGGCTCATCGCATGGGAAACGCCTGAGCGTTCTTGATCGGGCGCAAAGACCCAGACTTCATGTTCCTTCGATAGTTCGGCGACCAGCGCCGCAAGCCCTTCGGCACGAAACCCGTCGTCGTTGCTGACCAATATCCTCATGCGCCGCCCCTCCCGCTCCCAGGGGACGGAGTGTAGCGAAAAGGCTCCGCGGACTTCAATCGATCACCCGGAAGCCGCCTGCAAGCTCAGCCTCGTGGACGACCGCCCGAAAGCCGAAAATACGCTCGTAATCCTCAAGCCGCTTTTTGTACTCGGAAACGGCGTGACGCTCCATGATGCTCGCCGTACAACCGCCGAAGCCCCTGCCGGTAAGCCGCGAACAGAGCACCCCTTCGATCTCGAGCGCACGCTTTTGTAGCCAATCCACCTCGGGGCAAGAGACTTCGTAGAGGTTACGAAGAGACTGGTGCGACTTATTGACAACCCTTCCGAAGGCCGCAGCGTCGCCGCGGGCAAGCGCATCTTCCGCCTCAAGGACACGGCGATATTCTTCAACGACATGGAGGCCACGGCGCCGGACGCTTTCGGGGAGGGAGCCCATAAGGTCTTCGACCTCATCGGGCCGGAAATCACGCAAAGCCTTTTTGGTGCCGCGACCGAGGGCGGCGAGGCAACGCTTACAATCCTCTTCGCGTTGCTTGAGTTCCGCTTCCACGGAGAGGCGGGGCACCTTGGAGTCCGTGATCACCACCACATAGTTCCCATCGACAAAGGGTAGCGCCCGGCGTCGCCCCGAACGCAGATCGATGATCGAAACGGAACCTGAGGTCGCGAGAGCGGCAGTGAGGGAATCATAGAGGCTTTCAGCCCGGCCGATGAACTCGCGTTCGGCCTCTCGCGCGGATTCAACAAGTTCTTCGGCGCGCTTTTCAAGACCATACAGCGTCTTGAGTGCGAGTGCGGAGGCGAGGATAAGCGCATTCGAGGATGCAAGACCGACCCCGACGGGGATGTCGCCTGCAATGGTAAAATTGAGTCCCCGCGCCGGAACGCCTTCGCGAAAGAGGAGATCGAGCATCGCCTTTGTATAGTTCGCCCAGCGATCCTCGCGCTTGTATTTGAGGTTGCCGATGCTCGTGCGTTTCCGCTCACCCAAGTCCGCCGCAAAAAAGCGGAGCGAAGCATCGCGACGCGTGGACACCGCGACACGGAGCTCGAAGGATAGCGCCGCCGCAAGAACGAGCGAGTCGGCCGCTTCGACCTGCTCGCCAAGCAGCTTGACGACCGCCGGTGCCGCCGCGACGACCTCGGGCGGCCCCTCGTATTCGGCTCGGTGGAGCGCAACGATGTCCTTCATGAGTACCTCATCCCGGCCGCCGCTGCCGGATGGCGCCCCCAGCGCCGCCCGGGCGGATATTCTACCGCGTTCAGTTATCGCTAGGATGATACACTATCCGCCCCCCTCCTTCAATAAAAATCGCGCGAAGCGCTTCATGCGCTTTTGACATTCGCTGCCTTCGGTTATATGATAGTGCCATGATCCGCCGGAGTACGTCCCGCGCCACGCCTTACCTCAAGGCGGTTCTTGTGTGTGCCCTTGCAAGCGGCCTCTTCGCGGCCTGTGCAGGCTCGCCGAGCGTGCCGCCTCCTCCTGTAGTCCCCGCGAACGAGGCGGCACCGCCCCCTCAAGCTGTCGAAACCCCGCCTCCACCTCAGGTCGTCGAGCCGTCAGAGGCCGTCGAACCACCTGCGCGACCACCAGAGGCCTTCAATCCTGCCGCGGTTCCCGAGGAGCGGAAAGCCGCTACCGTCGCCGATGTGCGAACCCTCATCGAGAATCTCAACCGCATCATCCAGCGTAAAGATTACGAGGCCTGGCTCGGGTATCTTACGGATGACTATATCGCCTATTTCAGCAACCCCAAGGTGCTCGCCGAGAAATCAGAATATCCTGTATTAAAGCGCGCCGGCATCAAGCTTCTTACGCTGAAAGACTATTTCACCTATGTCGTTTACCCTTCGCGACAAAACGACCGGCTTGACGACATCGAGTATGTCGAAGAGGGGCTCATTAAGGCCATCTCCGTGAGCCCAAAGGGCGAGCGGAACATCCTTTATTGGCTCGAAAAACACGGCAATACCTGGAAGATAGGAATCGGGAGGTAATGATGCGTTCCTTCGCCCGCGCGACCCTCGCCCTTGGAGCCGCCGCCTTGTTCTGCCTCGGCCTCGCCACGGACGTGGGGGCGCAAACAAGTCAGCCTGCGGCTAAAACCGGAGAAAAGACCGTCGAGGAAGCCTACCTACAGGAATCCCTCGAAACGATGATCATCAAGGAGCAATCACAGTCCGAGTCCAAGGACATGAAGCTCGTGGCGCTCCAGTACATCAAGCAGGCGGTTGATGCCGGCAGAAAAAATGAAGAGATTCGCAAATCTCTCGAATATCTCGCACTTGAGTCCTCGATGGTGCAGGTGCGCTCCGCGGGGCTCGGGCGCCCCCTCAACGACTACCCCGACATTCGAGCAAAAGCATGCGAGTATCTTGGCGAATTCCCCTCCGTTGAGACGAAAAACGCCCTCCTAAAAGTGACGCTCGGCGATGCAGAACCTATGGTGCTTTCGGCGGCCATACGTTCGCTTGGCAAAATCGGCATGAATGATGCTGACGATGTGACCCAGGCGATATCCTATATTGTCAACCGCTTCGACATTCTCATGCCGGACAATAGCCTTGCGTTTGAGAGCCTCGTCGCCCTTGAGCGCATCGCCGACAAAAACGGCGGCATCAAGGATCCTGCGGCCATACGCGCCATTATGAAAATCGCAACCGGCAATTACATAACGCCCGTGCGCACCAAGGCAAACGAACTGCTCAACAAATTGAGAAAGTACTCGACAGGAACAGGTAAGTAATTATTCCAAAAGGGCATACATACTGCAAACCATCGAAAGGGCCGCATGTGCGGCCCTTTTTTCTATCCGCCACAGGTGCTACACTTTATTAAGGAGGTACAGCGAGGTCATTAGCAGAATGTGCTTAAGGAGGCACATATGGATAGCGTCTATGGTGCGGTCGGCATCGAGCCCCTCGTTTCGCCCCTGCCGGTCGCTCCCCCGCCGCCAG
Organism: Spirochaetota bacterium; assembly: GCA_029265615.1. GTDB lineage: Bacteria > Spirochaetota > Spirochaetia > Treponematales > Rectinemataceae > JAEUJG01. Next base: position 57,322 of record JAJUIB010000001.1, on the reverse strand, counting down.
AAGAGCCGGCGACCGAAGAAGCCCCGCCGCCGCCACCTGAGGAGGCGCCGCCTGAGCCGCCCCCAGGTTCTGGCGGGAACATCGACACCTACGCCTAGCAAGGCAAATCAGTAGTGAGGCGGGCGCTCATCCTGAGGAAGGGGTTCGAGCCCCGCACGAGCAAGTTCCTTGACCTTGACCGCCATTTCGCGAACAAGGGCTTCAAGAGCCGCAAGTCGCCGCTCATGTTCGTAGAGTGCGGAAGAAAGCTCCGCCGTCGTCGCCTCAAGATAGGCCGTCTTCATTTCGAGCGCCTCGAGGCGGCTCGATGTCGTGTCGTTCATGTGCTCTCCTTGCAAAGCGCTCACAGCCCCCCGACGAGAATAAGGAGCGATTCGGACAATGAGAACAAGACCGAGGCGAATAGCGTCGTGAAGAGCCACCCGAGTATCCTGAGTGCACGAGGCCGCACCCGGAGGATGGGTAGCATGCAAAGGCCGAAGGCGCCGCGGACGAGCGTCACCAGCACAAGGCCGAGCGAGGACCAGCGCAAAATCCCAAGGAGAAGGCGTTGCGTTTCGTCAAGAAAGCGCCGGAAGCTCCCCGCAACCCAAAAATAGGCCGCAACAAGCGATAGAAGAAGCAGCATGGCGGACAGGGCGGCAAGCACCCTGTCGCCCGCAAAGTCCGCAGTGTCGGCCCCTGTCTCCGTTCGATGCATACTGGCTTCTTTCACGATTCCGGTTTAGGATCAGCCTATGCGGTGCGTTGCATCCGACCTTGATACGACGGGTGCACATCGCCTTGAAAGGAAAGGATGGAGTATTTTTTCAACTTCGACAAGATCGCCTACCTCAAGGGCAAACGCCCGGAAGGCTGCATCCTTTGCAAGATCCGCGACGGTGATGATGACGTCGAACGCCTTGTGGCGGCGGAGACGGAGTCCTTTGTCGTCTCGGTCAATCTCTACCCCTACAACCCCGGCCACCTCATCGTGTTCCCCAAGCGGCACGTGATCGATCTTCGCGAACTCGGCAAACCCGAACGACGAGAACTCGACGAGGTAGTGGATCGCTGCCTTGCGACGCTCGACGCCACCCATAATCCCGGTGGCTACAACATCGGCTACAACATGGGTCTCGTGGCGGGAGCGAGCATCGAGCACCTCCACCTTCACATCATACCCCGCTACCCACGCGAGATCGGCATTGCCGAGCTCATAGCCGGGGCGCGCGTCCTCGTCGAAGACCCGCGCACAACGCTTGCGCGATTTAAGGCGGCTTATCGTGCTTGAACCGCGCGGACGGGCTTTGCGATCCTATCGTGGCTGAGCACAACGAGGAGGGCGCCCTTTCCCGCTTCGATAAAAAGCTCGTCGCCGAGCGCCTCGTTTGAAAGTCCGAAGTCGCCAGGCCCCCAGGAAAGGCCGGCAAGCGGCCAGGCAAGTCCTCCGCTTTTCATGCCGCTCGCCCCTTCTGCAAGGGGGAAAATAGACAGGGGGCTTCCCGCCTTCGCAGCAAGGGAAAGCCGCTCGCCAGACGCGACGTAATAGACCGATTCGGCTGCCGTATGCCACTCCGCCGGTCGTACAGACCGTTCGAAGAGCGCGCGGATGGCGAGGATGTGATCGAGCCGTCCGCCGCCGCCGCCAACGATGACAATGCGCCCCGCGCCTCGCGCCGCAAGCATGCGAAGGCCGATTTCCGCATCGGTTTCGTCTTTATCGCGGGAAAAACGGCACAGCTCGGCACGCGGATAACGGTCAAGGAGCCCGGGGTCTGCAATGGAATCCATATCACCAACGATGAGATCGGGGGCAACATCCCAGCGGGCAAGCAGGTCGAGGCCGGAATCGGCGGCGCACACAAGTCCGAAGCCAGAAAGGCGCGCGGCCATGCGCTCGCGGGGGGGCGCTTCCGATCCGATCGCGAGCAGTGCATCCATGGCGGGGTTCAGCATGGACGGCATGGACAGGCGCTGTCAAGACCTATTGCAGGCAGCGTAATCCTCTATTAGCCTTAGTGCGATGCGTTTACCACGTTTCACAAGGCGCGGCGCCGCGCCGCGAGGGGCCGCTCCTTTGGCTGCGACCGCCTCGGAGGCCTCTGAGATCGCGGCGCTCCGCGAAGCGATTCGGGCTGCCTGCGAGGCAGCGATGAGCGCCATTGGCGAGGCAGCGCGCGGCGCGGACACTAAACCCGCGCTCGCCGCGTTCCAGACCCTGCTCGCTGCATCGGCCTCGGGCGACGCCGAGCTTCTCAAGGAAGCCGCCGGTGCGGTACGTACGGAATCACGCGTAGCAGCGCAATTCCGCGCAGGGGGCGAGGCGCTTGTCGATGCAGAAGGGCTTGCGCGCTTCGCACTCGCGGTGCTCGACGCCGTACCTCGGGCCACCGAATCCGCGGCGTTTTCGATCATCGAACGCTTCGAGGCGGTGCATGAAACTGCGGCTAAGGCGGCAAAAGTCGCCCGGAGCGCCCGCGATTTTTTCGGCGCCCAGGACGGCGAGGCCACCACGCTCCGCCGCGCCGAAGGTACGCGCAAGGCGATCCAGGCAGAACGCCTGGCCGTCGCGGGCATCGCGGAGCGGAACCGCAAGGGAGCAAAGTCGCTCCGCGGCATCCGCGATGAAATATCCGCAGGAATTGACCTCATCCGCGGCATCGAAGAAATTACCGAGCGCTCACGCCTCATTGCCTTCAACCTCGCCGTCGAAGCCGCGCACTTTGGCGACAAGGGCCGGGGTTTTAAAATCATCGCAAGTGAGCTCCGCGCGCTCAACGACCGCACCGAGGAGTTTTCACGGCGCGTCACCGAACTCCTTACGCGGCTCGGCGAAGAAAGCGCGCTTCTTGTAAGCGGCATGGCCGAAGAATCGGACCGCCTCGTCGCCGAGGCGGAAAAAGGCATGAATGCCGCAGAAGCCTCCGTCGAGGCCCTGATCGAAACCGCCGAGGCGACTGAGCGCTTCGCCCGAGAAATATCGGAACTCGCCGAAGAAACCGACCGCGACATGGAAGGCGTCCTCGAATCGCTCCAGTTCCAGGACATAACGCGACAGATCATCGAAGGCGCAGAGGCGATGATTACCGAGATTGCCGCCTTGCTCCCCGCGGTGGAATCCGCACTGCCGCAGGCACGCCGGCTCGAAGGGGAGTCGGCGAGGCGAGCGCGTTTCGAGGCGCTTCGGTCCCGACTCCTTGCCGCTTCAAAAACCCGCGATGAAAAGGAAGCGATCCAAAAGGTTGAAGCCCTCCGCAGGGCGAACACGGAAGTCAAGCGAGCTTGACAGAGGCGCGGCACCTGGGCTACTCTCCCCCCTACGCGAGGGATTAGCTCAGCTGGATAGAGCACCAGCCTCCGGAGCTGGGGGTCGCACGTTCGAATCGTGTATCCCTCAAGGATGCGTAGCCGCCTTCTTCAAGGCGGCTGCGCTTTTTTAAGGGACATGCCTCGTGCGGCGCTTGACCTCGGCTGTCGCGGTGCGAGAGGATGCGCCTATGGATCGCCTCCTCCTTGCATCTTCCTCACCGCGCCGCCGTGATCTCCTTGACAGCATGGGGCTTGCCTTTTCGACTCTCGCGCCCGAGGTCGATGAAAGCCTCCGCGACGCCCTCCCCCCTCGCGAGCGCGTTCTAGCCCTTGCCGCCGACAAGGCACATACGGCTTCCCTGCGGCCTGAAGCTGCGGGCTTCCGCTGGATACTCGCTGCCGACACCTTGGTGTGTATCCCCTCCCCGACACAGGCGAGGGACGCGGAAGTCGTTCTTGGAAAACCGCGCGACATCACCGAGGCGCGCGCGATGATCCGCGCCCTCTCTGGCCGCGACCACTGCGTCTACACGGGGCTTGCGCTCTTCGATTGCAGAACTGACCGCATGGAATGCATACGCTCAGACTCGCACGTGCGCTTCGCGTCCATGGATGCGGGAGAAATCGAAGAGTACCTTGCCTCGGAGGAATGGCGGGGCGTGGCGGGCGCCTACCGCATACAAGGCCGCGCCGCGCTGTTTATCGAGGCGATCGAAGGATCGTGGTCGGGCATCGTGGGCTTGCCACTCCGCGAACTTTATGTCATTCTCAAAAAGGTCGGTTTCGACCTCGGACCCTAGTCCGCAGGCCCTTAGGCCTTAGGCCTTAGGCCCGGGACCGTCGTACCGAGTAACGCGCAATGCCCTGTACGGGCGGCTTGCGCATCCGCGCAGGTGAGCGGCAGCCGTCGGCTTCGCACCTGGACGGAGATTTTCCGTTCCACGCCATAGATTGTGGAGCGAGATACAGTGACGGGGGCCGGCCGTTATATGGACCGGCCGCGGGAGGAATCTCATGGCTGTCGTTACCATGAAGAACCTGCTTGAGTCCGGCGTCCACTTCGGACACCAGGTCAAGCGCTGGGATCCGCGCATGAAGAAGTACATCTTCGCTGAGCGCAACGGGATCCACATCATTGATCTCCAGAAGACAATTCAGGCTATCAAAGAGGCCTATGACGCCGTTCAAAAGACGGTCAGCTCCGGCAAGGCCGTGTTGTTTGTCGGCACCAAAAAGCAGGCACAGGCGGCCATCCAGAAAGAAGCCGAGCGCTGTGAACAGTTCTATGTGAACAACCGCTGGCTTGGCGGCATGCTCACCAATTTCGCCACGATCAAAAAGTCCATCCTCCGCCTCAAGAAGATCGAGAAGATGGAGGTCGACGGCACCTTCGAAAGCCTCACAAAAAAAGAGATCGCCAGCCTCCAGAAGGAGAAGGCGAAGCTCGAAAAGAACCTCGGCGGCATCAAGGAGATGAAGGACCTGCCTGGCATCATCTTTGTGATCGATACCCGCAAGGAGGCTATCGCCGTGGCTGAGGCCCAGCGCCTCGGCATCCCCATCGTTGCCGTTGTCGACACAAACTGCAATCCCGAGGGCATCACCTACCCCATTCCGGGCAACGACGACGCCATCCGCTCGATCAGCCTCTTCACCCAGATCATCGCCAACGCCGTTGTCGAAGCCGGCGCCGCCGAGGGTCTCAAGATCATTGAAAATCTCGCCGCAGACGAGACCGACGAGGTCAAGACCGATGCCGCCCCTGCCCAAGAGGAAGCCGAGGTCGAGATTGATCCGGCTACCTACCAGGGCGACACCAAGCCTGAGGTGGAGGAAAACGCTGAAGAGCCGCCCCTCCCCGTCGACGAAGACCGGCTCTACGAAACGAAGTAAGCGTGCGGAGGACAAGACATGGACATCAAGGCGAGTGATATCAAGGCGCTCCGCGAGAAAACCGGCGCCGGCATGATGGACTGCAAAAAGGCGCTCACCGAGGCGAATGGTGATTTCGCCGGCGCCGAGAAACTCCTTCGCGAGTGGGGCATGGCAGGCGTCGAGAAGCGCGCCGGCCGCGCCACTAATGAGGGGCGCGTATTTGTCAAAGAAGGGGCAGGCAAGGTCGCCCTCGTCGAGATCGCCTGCGAAACCGATTTTGTCGCACGTAATGCCGATTTTATTGCCTTTGGCGAAAAGCTCGTCGGCCTTGCCCTCGACAAGAACATCGGGGAAGTTACGCCCGAATTCGAAGGCATGGTGAAGGACGTCGCTTCGGTCATTAAGGAGAACATCACCCTTAAGCGCGTGAAGCTCATCACGGCGGCTCAGGACGAGTTCCTCCATTCCTATATCCACGGCGAGGGCAGCCTTGGCGTCATCGTTAAATTCCGCGCCGACAAGTCCGAGGCATTCAAGAACGAGAAGGTCGCTGCATTCGTGCACGATGTCGCGCTCCACATCGCGGCCTTCAACCCGATGTTCCTCGATAGCTCGAAGCCTTCCGCCGCTTGGATTAAGGAGCAGGAGGAGATATTCAAGGCCCAGGTCGAGGGTGACGAGAAAATGAAGGGCAAGCCGGAAAAGGTCATCCAGGGCATCCTGCAGGGCAAGCTCAAGAAGCTCTTCTCGGAAATCTGCCTCCTTGAACAGGGTTTCGTGAAGGAAGAAAAGACGCCCGTCGCCCAGTTTATGGCGAATGTCGCCAAGGAAGCGGGCTGCAAACTCGAGCTCGTCGACTTCCTCCGCGTGAAGGTGGGCGAGGCCTGACTCCGGGGCTGGAAGATGGCGCCCTGAACACAGGGGCGAATCTCCCGGCTTCGACATTCCACGCGCGGGACGGATGCAGCATCGGTTCTGCGCGTGGCTATCACGGCCCGGCCCTTGGCCGGGCCTTCAACGCATAAAGGGGACAGTATGGATTCCGTCAAAACCGCCTGCGAAGAAAAAATGAAAAAGGCCCTTGAAGCGCTCAAAAACGAGTTCAATGGCGTACGGACGGGACGGGCCTCTCCCGCCCTGCTCGACAAGATCCGGGTGGACTATTACGGTCAGAAAACCCCCCTCGCCCAGGTTGCAACCGTCTCAGTGCCCGAGGCGCGGTTGATCGTCATTCAGCCCTGGGACCGTAGTCTCATCGGCGAAATCGAAAAGGCCATTCAGAAATCGGAGCTTTCGCTCAACCCGTCAAACGACGGCAAGGTCATCCGGATCGCCGTCCCGCCGCTCACTCAGGAGCGCCGCAAAGAGCTTGCCAAACAGGCAAAAAACATGGCCGAGCAGTCTCGTGTCCAGATCCGCAACATCCGCCGCGACGGCCTTGAAGAGCTGAAAAAGCAGCTTGCGGCGGGCGGCGTTGCCGAAGACACCATCAAAAAGGAGGAGGACGAGCTTCAGAAGCTGACCGACTCCTACATTGCGCAGATTGGCAAGGCCGTGGAAGAAAAAGAAAAAGAAATCATGGAAATATAGGAAGGAGTCCTTCCATGCCCGCACCCGCGTCGCGTCCCGTCCCTCAGCATGTCGCGATTTTTATGGACGGCAATGGCCGTTGGGCCACGGTGCGGGGGCTACCCCGCACCGAAGGCCATCGTCAAGGACTTGAGGCCGCAAAGCGCATCGTCAAAGCCGCCGAGGATATCGGAATACGTTATCTTACGCTCTATACCTTTTCCACCGAAAACTGGAAGCGCACAGCCGAAGAAGTCGGTTTCCTCATGGGCCTCATCAAGAAGCATCTTGCGGCGGAGCTGGATTTTTATCGCGCCAATGGCATCCGAGTTGTCCACTCAGGCAATCCTGATGGTCTACCGCCCGACGTCCTTGCCGAAATCCGCCGCGTCGAGGCGGACACAAAGAGCTTCGAGCGCTTGACGGTCATTCTCGCGATCAACTATGGCGGACGAGACGAGATTGTTCGCGCGGCACGTCGGCTTGCGGCGCGGGGGGAAGCTCTGACCGAGAAAGGCATCACGGCGAATCTCGATCACCCGGAAATCCCCGACCCCGACCTCGTTTTACGGCCGGGCGGAGAAATGCGCCTGTCGAACTTTCTGCTTTGGGAATCGGCCTACGCCGAACTTGTGTTCGTAAAGACACTCTGGCCCGACTTCCGGCCGGAGGACCTTGCCGCAGCCGTGGAGGAATACTGCCACCGCGAGCGGCGCTTTGGCGGAACCGCATGAGCAATCTTGTCCAGCGCCTGCTTCTCTTTTTCTTAGGCCTTCCTGCGATTGTCGCAATCGTCTGGCTTCTCCCCGCAGCTCGCCACGCAGCGACCGTCGCCCTCCTTACGGCCTTTGCCGCGGGCTCCGGCGTCGAACTCGGACGGCTGTTCGAAAAGCGGGGCGTCAGGGTCAGTCCTGCGCTGTGCGGCCTGCGCTCCGCGCTTGTCACACTCTCGTTCTATGCAGGCGCCTTTATCGGAGGAAGCCCTCTCGAGGCTGCGGGCATAGGCATTCTTTCGACCGCGCTTCTATCCCTTGTTGTTTTCGCCCCCATCGCCTTCAGCGCGCAGGAGAAGCTACCCGATGCCCTTTCCCGTGCGGCGGCCGAGGGCTTTGCGCTCATCTACCCCGGCATGCTTTCCGGCTTTACCGTGCTCATCGTCACAAGCCCTCCTCGCGCAAGCGAGGCGATTCTCTCCTTTGCACTCATGGTGTTCGGAAGCGATTCGATCGCATGGCTCATGGGTATGACGCTCGGAAAGCGCCGGGGCCTTGTCGCTGCATCGCCCAACAAGAGCCTTGCGGGATTCGCCGGTGCCTTCATCGGCGCGCTTTCTGGCGGCATTCTGGCCGATGCGGTCTTTCCCGGCGCATGCGGCCTTCCGCGCGCGGGAATCGCGCTACTTTCTCTCCTCGTCGCGGCGGCTGCGATCGTCGGCGACCTTTTTGAAAGCGCGCTCAAACGCAGCGCCGGCGCGAAGGATTCAGGCGCGCGCGTCCCGGGACGGGGTGGCATGCTCGACTCTTTCGACTCGCTCCTCTACGCGGCGCCGCTCTTTTTCGCCGGTATCGTCGCCTTTGGGCTTTTTAGGTGAACTGTGAATAAAAAACGCCTTATCCTTGTAGGCGCCACGGGATCGATCGGGCGTCAAACGCTCGAAGCCGTCGCATCGTTTCCCGGACGCTTTGAAGTCGTTGCCCTCGCGGCGGGGCGGAATGCGCGTGCGCTTCTTGACGCGGCACGCGCCTGGCCCGAAGCACGGCTGTGCCTCGCCGACCCACACACAGAGCCGGATGCTGCAGAGGCGGCATCAGACGCGATCGTCTATCGAGGAGAAGCGGGTCTCGATACGCTGATCCGCGATACAGAAGCCGATCTTGTCGTGAATGGCGCCGCGGGCGCGGCGGGGCTTGTTCCCTCGCTCGCCGCCCTTGAATCGGGGAAGGACCTTGCGCTTGCGAATAAGGAAAGCGTGGTCATGGCATTTGGGCTCCTTAAGACTGCGGCGGAGAAGCACGGACGCGCAATCATCCCCATTGATTCGGAACACGCCGCGCTTTTTCAACTTGTCAGGCGGATTGGAGTCGACGAAATCGAGGAGCTCTGCATAACAGCCTCAGGCGGCGCATTTCGCGACCGCCCCCTTGCCGATCTTGCCTCGGTGCGCCCCGATGAGGCGGCAGCCCATCCCAACTGGCAGATGGGCCGAAAAATATCCATTGACTCCGCAACCATGGCCAACAAAGGCCTTGAGGTGATAGAGGCTGCACGGCTATTCGGCTTTACGCCCGACCGCGTCAAGGTACTTATCCATCCTCAGAGCCTCGTCCACGCCCTTGTCCGTGCGCGTGACGCCTCGCTCTATGCCAACATCTCCGAGGCGGACATGCGAATTCCCATCCTCAACGCGCTTTCCTGGCCTGAGAGCCTCGCCTCGCCCTTCGGCCGCCTTGAACTAGCAGGTCGCAGCCTCGAATTCCGTGCGGTTGATCCCGCGCGCTATCCCCTCCTCGGCCTTGCATATGAGGCGCTCGCCCACGGCGAGGGAGCAACCGTCGCCTACAACGCCGCCGACGAAGTGGCGGTCGCCGCATTTGAGCGCGGCGAGCTCGGCTTTCTCGGCATCGCCCGCGTCGTGGAAGCGACGCTCCGCGCGCCGTGGCCCCGCCATCTTGCAACGCTTACGGAGGTGCGCGCGGCCGACCATGAGGCCCGCCGCCGCGCGGCATCCGCAGTCAAGGAGCTTTGATGATTCTTTCGGTGATTTTAGGCCTCCTTGGCCTGGGCTTGGTCGTCCTCGTCCATGAGCTTGGGCACTTTTTCGCCGCGCGCGCCCTCGGCGTCGAGGTCGAGGCATTTTCGATTGGCTGGGGGCCGCGCCTTGTCGCTTGGAAACGCGGGAGCACCGAATGGCGCATATCCGCCTTTCCCATGGGCGGTTACTGCCGCATGAAGGGCGAAGAGTCTTTCCGCACGGCCCTTGAGCACAAGCTCGAAACCATTCCGCGCGAGCCGGGCAGCTTTTATGGAGCCTCGCCCTGGCGACGCATCGTCATCGCGCTCTCGGGGCCACTTGCGAACGTTGTTTTCGCGGCGCTTGTCGCCATTGCCGTTGCGACGGTGGGCTATACGATTCCGACTTCCTCGAACAGGATCGTCCTTGCAAGCGAGTTCAGCCTTGACGGAAAGCCCGCGCCGACGAATCTCCCAGCCGACCGCGCGGGCCTCAAAAGCGGCGACCGCGTTCTTGCAATCGACGATCGGAAGATCCGCGACTACGCCGACCTCCAGGAAGCCATCGCGGTCGCCGCAGACAAGCTCGTCCGCATTGAGGTGGAGCGCGAAGGACAGCGCCTCATCCTCGAGGCGCGACCGGCTCTCGACAAAGCGACGGGCGCAGGACGGCTTGGGCTGTATTCGTGGATTGACCCAGTGGTCGAGCAGGTTGCGCCGGGAAGTGCGGCGGACATCGCGGGTATCCAGCCCGGCGACCGCATTGTCACGGCGGCAGGGAAGCCCGCACGGCATGCGATCGAACTCCTCTCTCACCTTGCCAACCGTCCCGAACGGCTTGTCCTTGGTGTTGAGCGCGGCGGCGAACGCTTCGAAGCGCGGATTGTTCTTTCCTACGCTGAGCGCGGCTCCAACCTGGGCATATCCTTTGCCACCCAGCCGCACACGGTGCGGAGCGAAGGCTTCGGCGCCGCCATCGTGGACGGCCTGTCCGAAACCTGGAATACCTTTGCCCTGTCCGTAAAAGGGCTTGTCACCCTCTTCCGAGGCGTCGATCTTCTCAAGGCGATCTCGGGTCCTGCGCGCATCACCTGGATGGTGGGCACAACGGCGACCGAAGGTATTGCCGCAGGCGGAGCGAATGGCATCGTCATTGCCTTCAACTTCCTCTCCTTTCTCTCCATTGGTCTCTTCCTCATGAACCTCCTTCCCATTCCCGCCCTCGACGGCGGCATGATCCTCATGTTTTTCATCGAAGGCCTGCGATCCCGGCCGCTCAAAACGCGAACCATCTACCGTTTCCAATTCATCGGCATGGCATTCGTCTTCGCGCTCTTCGTTCTTGCGACGCTGAGCGACCTTTTCTTCTTCGCCGGCAAATAGTCCACAAGGAGGAATAACGTGCGCAAGGTCACCTGCAGGTGCGAACAGGTTTTCGATGCCGATCTTCCGAACGAGATTGACCTCGACGCCGAACCCGGCCGCATCGAAGAAATTCTCGCGGGCACGTTTTTCAGCGTGACCTGCCCCCGCTGCGGCGCGATGCTCAAACCGGAACTTCCTGTCCGGCTTAGGTCGCTTAAGCGCAAGGCCGACATTTCGATTTTGCCCGAAATCGACCGTTTCGCCTTCTACCTTGGCAAAATCGCCGTCCCCGCAGGAGGCGAGGTGCTCATCGGGTACCCTGAGCTCTATGAGCGCGCGAAGATCTATGCCGACGACCTTGATCCCGTCGCTGTGGAAATTGTGAAGTACTATCTTGCCGCCAAAGCGGAGGAAGAGGCGGGGGAGAACGAGGATGTCTTTGTCACCTATGCGGGCGCGAAGGAGAAGAAGCTCCTTTTCCACGTCACGGGGCTCAAAGAGGGCGAACTTGCGGTGATACCGGTCGGACGGGACTACTACGAACGCACGCTCGCGGACAAACGGCGGACGCTCCAATCCGAGCCCTTTACCCAGATGTTCGAAGGGCCCTACAAATCGCTCCGCTCGCTCGAAGCCGGACCTGATGCATAGCGCCACGGCACTCTGGCGCCCTGGGGCAATCTAAGCCGCTCTGGCAACAGAAAGCAATTCAGGCGATCTCTGGAAACCTAAGGCGGTGCCCAAGTTCTCGACTTGAGCGCTAATCGTGCGAGGGCTTTGCGTGAATTTTTGCGATGGCCTGGTCGACGGCCTTGCGCACCTCTTCGCCGTAGGCGCTTCCGTCGAGCGCGTGAGCGTACATCGTGCCAAGCAGCGAAACACGGTAGATCGGCCGCACGGCGTTGAGGGCACAGGCGGCCATGTCGAGGACGCAGTCCTGGCAGACGCAAATCGAAGGGTCGGCGAGCTCGGCAAGGCGCCGTTCAAGCTCTTCGATAACCATTCGTTCCGCTTCGTTCTGGAGTATGCTGAAGTCGTACTCGTCCCTGAAGCCCATCTGCTTATCCTCCCCGAACCCTGGTACTCTCAGTGTACTTCTAGGAAAGCCGCTTGTCGAGGGATTCGAAGCGCGTGTACGAAGGAAGGAAGGCAATCGTCGTCTTGCCGACGGGACCGTTGCGTTGCTTTGCAACAATGAGCTCGGTCTCGATCACGGGAGACTGCTCGTTCTGCTTTTTGTCGATTTCTCGATCGCGATGGAGGAAAAGGATAACATCGGCATCCTGCTCGATGGAGCCAGACTCGCGGAGGTCGGCGAGTGAGGGCTGTTTGCCCTCCGACTCGCGCTTGAGCTGAGAAAGTGCAACGACGGGTATTTTGAGTTCGCGGGCCAGCGCCTTGAGCGATCGGGAGATGCTCGATATCTGCTCCCAGCGGGGAAGATCGGCGTTCTCGTGGGTGATGAGAGTGAGGTAGTCGATGAACACGATCTTCACCCCCTTTTCGGCGCGAAGGCGCCGCGCCATGGTGCGGAGATCAAGGAGCTTCATGTTCGGCATGTCGATAATGTACAGCGGTGCCTCGTAAATGTGACCGGCGGCCTCCATGAGCGCATTGAAATCCGAGGGCTTGATGAGTCCGGTGCGAATTTTATTCGAGGCGATGCGCGCCTCGCTTGAGATGAGACGCTGCATGATCGCGGAATCGGCCATCTCGAGCGAAAAGAAGGCGCAAGGAATGCGCTCGCGGATGGCGACATGCGCGGCCATCGAAAGCGCAAGTGCGGTCTTTCCAATGGAAGGCCGGGCGCCGATCACGATGAACTCTGAATCCTGAAAGCCCGAGGTCATCGAGTCAAGATCGGCGAGTCCGGAGGGCACGCCGGTAAACGCGTTTTTGTTTTTGAAAAGCTTTTCGATGGTCTTGATGGTATCGGGGAGAAGGTCCTTGACGCTTTTGTACGTCACCGACTGGCGATTCTGCGTGATGTCGAAAATGCGCGCCTGGGCCTCATCGAGAACCAAGCCGGTTTCCACCGACTCGTCGCGGGATTTTGCGCTGATCTCCGCCGACATCTTGATGAGGTTTCGCCGGACAGAGGTTTCCTGGACAATGCGCGCGTAGTACTCGACGTTTGCGGAAGAGGGTGTAACCGAGGTGAGACCCGCGATGTAGGCTGGGCCGCCGGAGCGGTCAAGAGTACCGAGGTTTTTGAGCTCATCGGTGAGCGTGATAAGGTCGGCCTTTTGCCCCTTTTCATAAAGCGAGATAATCCCCGCGAAGACTTCTTTATTTGCATTGACGTAGAAGTCCTCGGGCCGGAGGTACTTGAGTACCGCCGGCACCGCTTCCGGGTCGAGCAAAACCGCCCCAAGGACAGCCTGTTCGGCTTCCTCGTTGTGGGGCGGCACCTTGTCCTTAAGCTCCGCGGGGATCATCAAGCCTTAAAGCTCGTCACTCCTGGGCAGGCTCGTCCTCGGGCTCGAGCCCCTGGGACGCAAGGAAGGCGCGAAGCTGCGCCTCGGGGGAATCATCCTCCTCCGAGTGGCGGCGCTCGCGACGCTCACGGCGGGGTTTCTGCACCTCTTCGCCGGTCTTCTCCTCGGCCTTGACCTCGACGCCCTGGACAAGGAGGCGGAGAGTAGCCTCCTCCTTTTCGTAGAGGTGAATGAGGACCTTATAGCTACCGACGCTCTTGATCGAACGGCCGGGCACCTCGATCTTCTTGCGGTCAATCTCGATACCCTTCTTAAGAAGCTCATCGTAGACGGTGGCGTTAGTGACGGCACCATAGAGCTTGCCGTTCTTGCCCGCGGGCACCGCAACCACAAGCTCCTCGGCCTCAAGCTTTTCCTTAAGACTCGCCGAAGACTGGCGCTTTGCCGCCTTCATGGCCTCGATCTCGGCCTGACGCTTCTCGAAGAGGGCCTGGGTCTTTTTGTTGAAGGCAAAAGCAAAGTTCCGGGGGAAAAGGAAATTACGGGCGTAGCCGGGGGCGACGTCCTTGACGTCTCCAAGCTCGCCGAGATTCGGAACGTCCTGATTGAGGATGACTCTCATGCTCCGACTCCTTTGGGATTTCGGTACGGTATCCATACCTCGGTGACGCCGAGAAGGGGGAAGACAGCGGCCAGAACCACCCCGAAGGGCGGCGTGGCGAACATGAGGACCATGAAGGCCGTCAACGCTATCCTGAGCGATCTCGGCAAATTCCAACGGTTCATCAGGTGCGACGCAATCCCGATGCCCTGAACCGCATAGCTCAGGGAAAGGACGAGGGCGCTATTCCAGGCAAGTGCCGCAAGGGGCAGAGGCGCCGAGAAATAGCGCGCCGCGAGCACCCCGGCCCACGCGGCCAAAAATGGCCAGACCAGGGTGAAAGGAAGGCGATACTCCGCAAGACGCGGAACAGACACTACAGGCCGCCCGAGAGCAGCAAGGCGGGTTCCGAGCCAGCGGTTGAGCCCAATGAGGGCATAGAGCATCGCGGCAAAGCCGGAAAGCGCAACCGTCTTGGCCTGCGCGACAAGCGCGGCCGGGTCGAGTGCCGCTTTGACTGCCGAAGCCTCATACCCCTCCCCCATTTGGGCGACAAGGGGCTTTAAGGCTTCGCCGATGCTCGCCTCAAGATGCTGCGAAAATGCCGCATCAGCTCCTAAGGCGATGATGCCGGGCAGCGCAACTAGCGAGCAGAGTGCAACCGCGAGCAGGCTACGGTATACCTCATGGAGGCCCGACATAATCGGAGCGTTTACAAACACAAGGCCGCCGAGGAGGATGAAGGGCGGGAGAACGAGCGACAGGTAGTCTCCGGGCACAAGCGCCGCGAGGGCGTCGGAACCGCCGAGGCCAGCCACTCGCGCAAGCTGCCCTGCCGTCACCGCGAAAAGCGCACATCCAGCTGCGATCATGCCGCAACTCCGACCACGACGTTCATAGGCGAACTGGACGGGCAATAGGAACACGAAGCTGAGCAGCACAGAAAGATAGAGCAAGGCCGAAACAAGCCCCGCTGTCAGGCTTGCGGCGAGAATGCTCGGAACTCTCCGTGCGGATCGGGCTTCATCACTCATCGGACACTCGATGTATCGCGCTCTATATTCAGTCTATGGCGTCGTGCGCTTACTTGAGCACGTAGGGGAGCATGGCAAGCGCGCGGCTCCGCTTGATCGCCACGGCGAGCTCGCGCTGATGCTTCGCGCAAGAGCCGGTGATGCGGCGGGGCAGGATCTTACCCCGATCGGTGACAAAGCGGCGGAGCGTGTCGGCGTCCTTATAGTTGATGACAAGTTTCTGCGCGCAGAACTTGCACACCTTCTTTTTGAAGAAGCCTTTGCCGCGCCGCGGGCCTGAAGAGCCGCGCTCTTCATCGCGCCGGGGTTCGGCGGCCTCGCCCTCCTGGCGAACGGGCCGCGCTTCCTGCTGCTCTCTCATATCGGACATGGTGTTCTCCTTACGTAAGTTCTAGAAGGGGATGTCGTCGGCAAAATCATCGGACTGTGGCGCGGGACCACCTGTGCCGCCCGGCCGCGTCACGGCCGCGCCGGAGGCTCCGGCACCGTAGCTGCCACGTCCCTGTGGGGCGCCATAGCCCCCCTGATTTGCAGGGGCATAGCCCGAGCCGCCGCGGTCATAGGCGCTACCAGAACCACCGCCCTGGCCGCCGCCAATGAGTTGGACGTCGTTGGCCGTGATCTTGACCTTCATCCGGCTCTGTCCGTCCTGCTCCCACTTGTCCTGGCGCATATCGCCCTGGACCGCGACGAGCTTCCCTTTCGTGAGATACTGATTGATGGACTCGGCTCGTTTGCCCCAGAGATCGACATCCCAGTAGCTGGATTCGTCAACCCACTGGTCGCCCTTTTTCACGCGCAAACTCGTCGCGACGGAGAAATGACAGACTGCCTGGCCGGATGCCGTGTACTTGAGTTCGGCATCCCGCGTCAGCCTTCCCACGAGGACGGCTACGGAAAGGTCTCCCATGTGCCGACTCCCCCGACCTTAGGCTTCCGCCCTGACGAAGAGGTACTTGAGGACGTTCTGGTTGAGCTTGAAGGCGCGCTCCGCGGGAACGACCTTCTGCGGATCGAGGTTCATCTTGAAGAGGACGTAGTGGCCGCGCTGGCGTTTCTTGATCTCATAGGCGAGCTGCCGATCGCCCATGTCCTCTTCCTTGACGTCGCGGGCGCCCTGCTTGGCGAGTTCCGCGGCGACCGCCTCTTTACCCTGGCGGAAGAGCTCTTCCTCCGAGGGAAAGACGGCGATGAGTTCGTACTCTCTCATGGTTCCTCCCATTGGACATTCGTTCGCCCTAAGGGCGAATCGTCCGCTCCCTTATCGTGGGGAAGCGGCTGGGACCATCCGTTCGAACCGAACGGACGACTCATCCGCACGTTATACTATGGAAGGGGAGAGAGAATCAATCAGCTTAAAAACTCGCCACGGAGCAGGCCGGAAAAGGGCGCTGGATTCATGCCTTGCGCCGGTCGCGCCGATCATAAGTTCTGAGGAGCGCCATGCCGCAGAAAACGCACTATCAAGATGACCTTTTCGTGATCTCGACCCTCGTCAAGGCCCTGGAGGCGGCGCTTGCCGTTGAAGCGGATGCGGAGTTCTTTAGGGAACGCCTTGCGGGGGACTTTTTCTTCATCGACACAAGCATCAAGAACTTTCACACGCTCCTATCGCACAACGAGCACCTCATCGACCGGGTCGAGTACATGAAGCTCCTTGAGCGCACTGCGGTTTCTTTCGGCCGCGTCGTTCGGCGACTCCTCGCCGGAGACTGTCCCCGCGCCGAGGATTATGCCGCCTACCACCCCCAGCTTGAAGCGGTTCTTGAGAGTCAACGCACGCTTGTCACCGAACTCGAAGCGCTCCTTGCAAGCGCGGGCGAGGGAAACAGCGGGGCTGATGTCGTTTCAGAGGACGAGCTTTCGGAACTCCTCAAGAGCTAGCAGTAGTTCGCGACAAGGGCAAGCCCGTCGAGGGTGAGATCGGGATCGACGGCGTCAAAGCAATCGACGAGACCGGCGACCACACGACAAAGCCCTCCCGTCGCGATAACACGGACGCGTTCGCCCATTTCCTCCTTCATCCGCGCAACGAGGTGCATCACGAGCCCTGCATAGCCGTGCACCACTCCCGCCTGAATCGACATCACCGTGTTCGTACCGATCACCGACGGCGGCGCCGCGAGCTGAACGAAAGGAAGCTGCGCGGTGTCGCGGGAAAGGGCATTAACCGCCGTTCCGAGGCCGGGCAGTATCGACACGCCGCGGATGGTGCCATCGCCCGAAACGCAGGTAAAGGTGAGGGCCGTACCGAAATCGACGACGATGGCCGCACCGCCTGTCTTTTCGTAGGCGGCGAGGGCGTCCGCCACAAGATCGGTGCCGATCTCGTGGGGGCTCGTCACACGGAGCGGCAACTTGGGATAGATGGCGGGACCAAGCACAAAGGGCTCGACATCAAAAAGGTGTCGGCACATCGCGATCATCGCATCGGTGAGGACGGGCACGACGGAGGACAGCACGACCCGGTCAATGTCTCCTGAGGACGTGCCCCGGTCGAGCAGTATGGCCTTGAAAATCGAGGAGTATTCGTCTTCGGTCTTTTTGGGCACCGTGTGGATGCGAAGCGTATGGACGAGGCGGCCATCCCGGTACACGCCGCCCACGATGTTTGTGTTGCCGACATCGATGACGAGGAGCATGCGCAAACTATGACGGCGGACCCCGCGGGCGTCAAGGCCCCGCAGGCGCCGGGCCCCGCAGGCGCCGGGCCCCGCAGGCGCCGGGCCCCGCAGGCGTCAAAAGCCCGTTGATTCTCCGGGGCGTAAGGCCGCATAATGGAAGCCCGGCGCTCTGCGCCATCCGGAGGGATCATGCCCGACATCATCGAACCGCGGGTTCTCAAAGGTTTCCGCGACTATCTGCCCGAGGCCGAAATCGAGCGAAAGGCGCTCATCGAGATTCTCGAGCGTGTCTTCCGCTCGTTTGGCTTTGTGCCTATCGACACGCCCGTGCTCGAATACGCCGAAATACTCCTCGGCAAGGGGGGCGGCGAAACGGACAAACAGGTCTACCGCTTCGCTGATCATGGAGGCCGCGACGTCGCTATGCGCTTCGACCTCACCGTTCCCTTCGCCCGCTTCATGGCGGAGCATGTCGACGAACTCTACCTTCCCTTCCGCCGCTACCACATGGCGAAGGTCTGGCGCGGGGAAAACACCCAGCGAGGCCGGTACCGCGAGTTCATGCAGTGCGATTTCGACATCGTCGGCACGGATTCGGATGCTGCGGATGCCGACATCGTTCTCCTCATCCACGATGCACTCACCGCCCTCGACATCGGCGACTTTACGGTGCGGATCAACCACCGCGGCCTTTTCAACCGCTTCCTCGCGGCGATCGGGGCTGTCGACAAATCGCCCGCAGTGCTCCGCGCCGTCGACAAACTCGACAAGATCGGCGAGGCGGAGGTTCGGAAACTCCTTGCCGCAGAAATCGGCGAAGAAGGCGCGGCAAAGGTGCTCGAGTACATCGAACCCTGTCCGGCCTTCGAGGAGGGGCTTTCGCGCCTCGAGCGGCTTGCGGGCGGACTGAATCCCGACGCAATGCGGCTTCGCGCAATTTTCGACGCTGTGAACGCCGCGTTTTCGACCGCGCCCACGCCGCCGCGAGGCAAACTCGTCCTCGACCCCTCCATCACGCGGGGCCTCGACTACTACACCGGCGTCGTTTTTGAAACACGGCTTGACGCGATGCCCGAAATCGGATCGGTCTGTGGTGGCGGACGCTACGACGAGCTTGCGAGCCTCTACACAACGCGACGGATGCCCGGCGTGGGCGCGGCAATTGGCCTTGACCGCCTTCTCGCCGCGCTCGAGGCGATGGGCCTCTCGCGGCGGCGCGCAGGCTACACCGACATTCTCATCCTCGACCTGGAGGAGGGCTTTGGCCCGCGCTACGAGGCTGCGGCGGCGACCTTCCGCCGCGCGGGATTGTGCTGCGAGGTTTTCCCCGAAAGGCGCAAGCTCGCCCAACAGTTCGTCTATGCGGAAAAAAAGGGCATACCTCTCGCGCTCGTTCTCGGCGGCGCCGAGGCGGCAAAAGGCGTTTTTGTCGTGAAGGATTTGCGAAATCGCGAAACCTTCGAAATGCACAGCCTTGACGAGGCAGTCACGCTCATCAAGGGACGGCTTGAGCGGTGAAGCAAAACGCCGGAGGGGGGCATGAGCTTAAACGCGCGGCGGCGCGGTGGATTTTCCCCCTCCTTGCCCTGTTTCTGGGCTCCTGCGGCGGCGCACCACCCGAGCTTGGCGCCATCGAGTGGCGGCTCGAACTCCGCCCTTTAGAAAAAGCCGCTTCGCGCGCCGACAGTGACGGAAAAGACACTGTCGAGGGAGCATCGAGCCTTGCGTTCTACGAGAGTCTTGCGGTGTTCGCCAATATCCGTGATGAGGACGGCATCGAGGACGTTGAATCAATGGAAGTCCTCGCCGAAGATGAGGGGCTTTCCTGGCGGCTCGACGATACACATTGGAATAGACGGCTCGAAAACGGCGCCGACTGGCTCGGGGCGGCCGATCTCGCCATGGCAGACCGGAGCATCCTTCCGCGCGGCGAGTACCGCGTCATAGTCTCCGACCTTGCAGGACGCAAGGCAGAGCGGAATTTTTCGATTCCGGACATCAAAGCGCCGCTACCCCTCCCCTCCCTGGAACCGGATCGGGGGGCTAGGGGTAGCGCCTTTGTCATCGCCTCGGAGTGGCCTGAAACCCTGCTACTCGCCTACGACGGCGCAGGCGTCCTCCTACGGGCGGCGCAGGTTCGACCGGGGCGTATTGAACTCGAAGCGGCATTGGGCAGAACCGACGCGGCGAAAGCCGCAAGCATCGCCGTGTACGGCTATGACGCCGCACGGCGCCTTGGAGCGTTTTCATGGAAGACAATTCTGCGGTGAAGGCAGGAGGGAGCGAAAGCCCCGATCGTGGCATCAGAACGTATGTGCTCCGCACCGGGCGCATGACCGAAGGACAGAAGCGCGCGGTAGACGAACTGGGCCCCCGCTTTTGCATCCCCTTTAATCCCGAGCGGCCGCTCGATTTTCCTGAGATCTTCGGGAACGAGCGACCGGTAATTTGTGAAATCGGCTTCGGCATGGGCCTTGCAACCTGGCGCATCGCCCGCGAACGGCCAGACTACAACTACCTTGGCATCGAGGTGCATACGCCGGGTGTCGGCAAGCTCCTTGCCGCAATCGAGGAGCATGGCCTGTCCAACATCCGCATCCTCCACCACGACGCGGTCGAGGCCTTGGAACGCGTCGTAGCGCCCGCATCCCTTTCCGGCTTTCACATTTTTTACCCCGACCCCTGGCCTAAAAAACGCCACCACAAGCGGAGGCTCATGCGACCAGGTATCGTTGAACTTCTGACTTCACGGCTTAAGCCGGGCGGCTACCTCTATTTTGTCACAGACATCGAGGACTACGCAGATGCGACCCTTGAACTTCTCGCACGTACAGCGGGACTCCGGAACCGCTACGAGGCTTATGCTCCCCGCCAGACCTGGCGGCCGGAGACAAAGTTCGAGTCCCGAGCAAGTAATGCGGGGCGGAGTTCCTTCGAACTCTGGTTTGAACGCACATGACGTTCTCTTTTTTCATGCACTGCGGATCTGGCCTACGGTGCTCCCGCAAAGACCGTTGACCTTGCTCTGTGCCGCGGCATAAGCTTGCGCGCCGTGAATAGCCTGCAACGTCTCTATCGGGAATACGCGGAGGCCTTTCGCCACTTCAGCCCCAACGCCCGGCGCTTTCTCGCCGGGTCGTTTCTCATTGGCGTCGGCCAAAACCAGATCAGTCTTCTCTTCAGCCTCTACCTCAAACGCCTTTCGTACACGGAAGCAGCTATCGGCGCGATGCTCGCCACCAAGGCGCTGGGCTCGACGCTTGTCGCCCTTCCCGTCTCGCTCCTTGCCGCCCGGCTTAATCCGCAGAAGCTGCTTCCCACGGCGGCGGTAATGACCGCGCTTGCCTACGCCGCCCAGGCGATCGCGGAGGCGCATGGCATGATTGCCGCCGCAGTGTTCTTCGCAGGCGCGATTACCACCGTTTTCCAGGTCATCGCAGGCCCCTTTTTCATGCGCAACTCGGGGGAACGCGAGCGCATGCACCTCTTCAGCCTGAACGGAGCGCTCGGCATGGGCACGGGACTCGTCGGCTCGCTACTCGGCGGCGCACTGAAAGACGGCCTTTTCGCCCTCGGTCTTCCCGAGATTCTGGCCTACAGGGTCGCCATCCTTGTAGGCGCCGTTTTTATCCTCGTCTCCGCGGTCCCCTTTGCCGGCATCACGGGGCTGCCACCTTCGCGTGCTGGACGCGAAGCGCGCCGCGAAAGAGGCGGCATATTCGCAGGCATCGACGCACTCCTCTGGTTCAAGCTCATTCTTCCGGGATTTTTGGTCGGACTTGGCGCGGGGCTTACGATCCCCTACCTCAACCTCTACTTCAAAAACGTCTTCGGTCTTGGCGACACGGCGATCGGCGCGGCAGTTGCTGCCGGGCAGATCGCCACCTTTCTCGGCATGGCGGCGGGCCCTGGCATCGCAGCGCGCCTCGGAAAGCCGCGAGCGGTTTTTTGGACCCAGATACTCTCGGTGCCGCTCATCCTCGTGCTTGCCTGGGTCCGAGCCTTCCCGCTCGCCCTAGCCGCATACCTCGCGCGTCAGATGCTCATGAATATGTCTACGCCCATCCAGGACAACTTTGCGCTCGAACTCGTGCCGCAAGAACGCCAGAGCCTCATCAATGCGCTTAAGATGCTCGCATGGACCGGCAGTTGGACCGTCGCAGCCCGCATCTCAGGAGAGCTCATCTATGCAGGCGGCTTTAAGATCTCGTTCATGCTCACCGCGGCGCTCTATTTTCTCTCGACGTTACTCTACCGGCTTTTTTTCATTCGTAGCGCACACAAATAAAACAGCCGCGGCGGATGCCACGGCTGTTTCCTTAAGCGCTCACTGCGTAACGGAAAGCGACGGCAGTCTCAGCAGGCGACGATTTCCTTTATAAGAAATTCCTTACCCGAAAGTAGCTCACCGCCCCGCGCGCCACAGGCGGGACAACGCCCTTCGTTTGCAAGAACGCCATAGACCTTGCCGCAGGAGGTACAGCGCGCGTTGCCCGGAAGCACTTCGATGCGGAGCTTGGTCGCCTCCAGCATGGTCTCAGAGACCGCCACGGGAAAGCAATCCTCGATGTACTTGGGGATCATCGACGAAAGTTCGCCGATCTGGAGGACTATCGTATCGACCGTGGAAAGGCCGTTCGCGCGCACAAATTCCTCAACCGTCTTGACGACTTCAATGACAACGCCTAACTCATGCACCGTCGCACCTCACAAGCGCCCGCTTCGATACGGCACCATCAGGCGCCGCGGGGCAAGGCGCTAGATTGCGCCCCGCCCCCTTAGCCCTTTAGTTGGAAGCGCGAGAGAACGCGGCGCGAAGCGCCTTGACAGGCTTCTTGAGAGCGATCCGCACCGTCCGCTTGAGCACGTATTTCACAACCTCGGGCTTGACCTCGGGAAGGTCCTTGCCAGCTTTGTCATACTTACGGACCAAGCTGATGGCGTCGAACTTGCATTTGAGCGTACAAGCGCCGCAGCCGAGGCACATGAATTCGTCAACCACGGTCGCGCCGCAGGAGAGGCAGCGCTCGGTCTCCTTTTTAACCTGCTCCTCGGTGAAGGTTCCTCGTGGATCGCGGAAGGCGTCGCCGCCCGACGCGGCGTGTCCCGCAGACTGGCGGGGCATTCGATCATAGCCGCCCAAGTCAAGACCGCTCTTGTCAAAGGCGCGGTAGTCGCGCTTGATTCGGCCGAGGACAAGGCTCTGCCCAGGCTGGACGAAACGGTGGATCGAGATAGCCGCCTCTTTTCCGAGCGCGATAGCATCGATCGCAAATTTCGGCCCCGTGAGCGCATCTCCGCCTGCGAACACGTCGGGTTCGGCTGTCTGCAGGGTGAAGGGGTCGGCCTTGACCGTTCCGTTGCGATTGAGCTCGACCTTGCTATCCGCAAGGAGTCCGCCCCACTCGATTGTCTGACCGACCGAAAGGAGAACGCAATCGGCTTCGACAACCTTCGTCACCGTCTCGTCATAGCGGGGGTTAAAGCGCTTTTCGGCGTCAAACGCCGACACACACTTCTTGAACTCGACCCCGGTGACACGGCCGTCTTCCACGATGATGCGCTTGGGTCCCCAGGAGTTGTCGATTACGATACCCTCGGCAAGCGCCTCATCGATCTCTTCGGGAAGGGCCGGCATCTCGGGCCTGCTTTCAAGGCAAAGCATCGTGACCGCATCACCGCCAACACGCTTCGCCGTCCGAGCGACATCGATCGCAACATTGCCGCCGCCAATCACGACAACCCTGGCCGGCAACCTGACCACCTCGCCAAGATTGACGCGGCGGAGGAAGTCGACACCAGTCATCACCCCTTCAGCCGACTCTCCCTCAAGGCCGAGCTTTCGGCCGGCACGGGCGCCGATCGCGAGATAGAAAGCCTCGAAGCCCTGCCGCCTAAGCTCGGCAAGCGAAACATCCTTACCAACCTCGACGCCCGTCTTGAACTCGACACCGAGCTCGCGGAGGACATCGATCTCCGCGGCGACAACGTCCTTCTCAAGGCGGAACGCGGGAATGCCGAGGGCGAGCATGCCGCCGAGCGTCTTCTCGCGCTCAAACACGGTGACCTTGTAGCCGTCTTGCGCGAGGAAGAAGGCACAAGACAGGCCGGAGGGTCCGGCGCCGACCACGGCTATCTTTTTGCCATACTCGTGCCGCTTGCGGGGCACATAGCGGTACTTCGCATCAAGATCCTGCTCTGCGATGAACTTCTTGATCTCGTCGATCGCCACGGGATCGTCAAGATCGCCGCGCGTACAGGCGGACTCGCACTTCCGCGGGCAGATACGGCCACAGACGGCAGGGAAAGGGTTCTCCTTCTTGATAAGCTCGAGGGCTTCGCGGTACTTGCCTTGGCTCGCAAGCTTGATATAGCCCTGGATGCCGATGTGTGCCGGGCACTCAGCCTTGCAGGGACTCGAGCCTGAGTCGAGCACGACGCGGCGGTTCGTGCGATACTCATAGTTCCACTTGTCGGGTCCCCACTCGGTGTCGTAGGGGAGCTCGCGGCGAATGATCTTTAGCGGTGCCTCGGCGCAGAGCTTTTTGCCGAGTTTGAGGGCGTTCGTCGGACAGTTTTCGACGCATTCACCGCAGGCGACACACTTTTCCGCATCGACCTTCGAGACATAGTTCGAGCGCACGATGTCGGGATTGGTCCATGCGTTCGCAAGGCGCATGGCGAAGCAACCGCAGCCGCAGCAATTGCAGATCGCGTGGGTCTTGCCTTCGCCATCGAGATTGGGGATCGAATGCATGAGGCCGTTCTCTTCGGCGCGGCGGATGATCTCGAAGGCTTCCTCGCGGGTGATTGCGCGGCCGCGGCCCGTGCGGATGTAGTACTCGGCCGCATGCCCCATCTGGATGCACATGTCTTCTTTGAGGTGCCCGCAACCTTCACCGAGCGCCGCCCGCGAGGTTCGGCAGGAGCAGTCGGAAACGGAGAAGACCGTGTTGTCGTTGAGGTATTTCGAGACCTCTTCGTAGGAAGCGCGCCGCGTTTCTCCCTGGATGGCCTTTTCTATAGGGATTACGCGCATGGGTCCAAGGCCGACGGGGAACTTTCCGGCACCCATGGGGCCGCGGCGCTTGCCATAGAGGTCGAAGCACTCCGCGATAACGGGGTATTTTCGGACATTCTCCTTGTTGTTGACCATCATTTCCATGTGGCCAGGGACCCAAATCTCGTGCCAATACTTATCAACACCGTCGATCTTGTTCACGAAGGCGGCGCCCGCCATCGCAAGCTCCCAGAGGAGTTTTTCGGTCTCTTCGACACTCTTCCCGCACTTGGCCGCGACCTCGGCCGCGCTCTGCGGCACGCGGAGCTCAAGGCAGAGTCCGACCTCGGCCATCTCTTCGGTGACGACGGGCTCAAGTATCCGGTATTCGGGATACTCGGGCTTTATTTCGTCCTTTGCGCCGCGTTTGGTGCGCGAAATCTTGTTCGCATAATCAAGCACCTTCTCCTTGACCATATCCGTCTCCTCGGTATCCGTGGTTGAACCGTCGCTTATGCTTCTTTCCAGCCGCGCACTTCGGCGCGTAGCCACTCCGCCCAAGCCGCAATCCCCTCGCCCGTCTTGGCGGAGATCGGCATGATCCGCGCGCGCGGATTGAGTTCTCTCACCCGCTTTGTGAATTTCTCAAGGTCGAAGTCGAAAAAGTCCATGGCGTCGATCTTGTTGACGAGGACAGCGTCGACCACCGAGAACATATGCGGATACTTAAGCGGCTTGTCATCGCCCTCCGGAACCGACAGGATCATCGCATTCCGGGAGGCACCCGTGTCGAAATCCGCCGTGCAAATGAGGTTGCCGATGTTTTCGAGCACGACAAGATCGAGCCCCTCGGTGCCCAGTCCTTCAAGGCCCTGCCGCGTCATGTCAGCGTCGAGGTGGCACATGCCGCCTGAGTGAAGTTGAATGACCTTGACGCCGCGCGGCGCAATGGCGCGCGCATCGACGTCGGAATCAAGGTCGGCTTCGAGTACGCCCATCCGCAACTCCGCCCCGAGTGCGTCTATGGTGCGAAGCAAGGTCGTCGTCTTTCCCGCCCCCGGTGACGACATGAGATTGAGGAGGAACAGTCCCCGGCGCTTGAGTTCGGCTCTGAGCGCCGCCGCGCGCGCGTCATTCCCCTCGTAAACGCTCTTCTTGATCTCCAAAACCCGGAACGTATTCACCCCTCCCCCCGCACGATGGCTTTTGCGGTAGCCCTACACCGCCTGAGCGCGAGCTTTATCGACACCAATGTCATTTTTAGTCAACAGAATTACACCTCACCGCTTGCGCTTATTCGCCATTGTGACCGAATTCCGCCCATCCGTCAATTCTCGCCTGGCGAAATTTGATGCTTTTTTACCGACATCCATGTCGCACGATCAGGGCGCGGCGGCGCCAGCATGGCCGGCGCCCCGCCATACTGCTTCTAGGGGCGCGGTGTATTGCCTCCCTCTTTGGTTGCAAGCACTGCAAGAACGCGCTTTTCGTCATAGCGGAGGAAGAGCGCAAGGCCAAGTACGCAGAAGCCGAGCGCGCAGAGCGCCGAGGCACGGATGCCCAAGGGATTTTCCGCGCTTTTACCAAGGAGAAGTAGCGAGGGGAAGAGCAGGTTTGCAAGCGCGATGCCCATCTTCATCATAAAAGTGCGGGCACCGAAGAATATGCCCGCCTTATACTGCCCCGTCTCGATGCCGTGACTTTCCGCGACGTCGGCCACGATGACGTTCGGCAGGATGCCGAAGATCGCCATGGGGAGGGCGGCTATAACCACCACGATCCAGGCCTGGGCCATCGCGGGCAGGGGCAGCTTCCCGAGAAAAAACACGAGGAGGAAGTCAAACGCGAATGCGGCAAACGCGAAGACGAGCACCGGTTTCTTACCGAACTTGCGCGCGGAAAGATTCACCGGCGCGTAAAAGAGGAAGGAGAGGACGAACATCACGAGCATGAGGAATGAAGGTGTCGACTCGTCGAGCCCGAGAAGCGTGATCATGTAATAGGCGATGCCCATCTGAATGAAATTGAGTGCCACCCAGTACGGGAGATCGGACAGCACAAAACTCCGAAAATCCCTGTTTTTGAAGGTCGAAACAACCGCGGCGAGCACCCCTTCATCCGATGCGTGTGTTTCCGCGTATTTCCGCTCATCGATAAACAGCGCGGGAAGGAGCATGAGGAGGGCCGCAACGATTTCAAACACGCCGAGCGTGTACTGGAAGGCGCGTTCGGGCGGAAGGGCGAACGCCTTTCCGAGAGCGGGATAGATGGCGTAGGTCTGATTGCCGATGGCGAAACCCAGCGCCCAGGTGACCGAAATAGCAGTCGAAATAGAGAGCCGCTCATCGGGACTGTGGCCAAGTTCAGAGATGAGCGCATTGTAGGGGGTGCAGTACATCGTAATAAAGAGGTAGTAGAGCGTCATGGTCACCGCGAGCCAAATCGCGTTGCTTGTCCGCCCAAGCTGTGTGGCGCCATCGGCTATCGGCACAAACACAAGGAGTGCGAAAAGCGCTGTCGGCACGGCAGAGATGAGAAGGAATATCCGCCTCCTACCAAGCTTTGAGCGGGAACGGTCGGAAAGGTTGGCAATCCAGGGATCGGTGACCGCATCCCAGAGCCGCCCGCCTGCATTGATGAGGCCGATGATGGTGAGAGCTCCGAAGACGGCCCCCTGGTAAATGAAGGCGGGAAAAAGCGACTGACCAGTCGTCGCTTTTTCAGGCGGCAGGAAGAAAAACGTAAGCGCGTTCGAAACGCTCCAGGACGCGAGCGACCAGCCGAGCTGACCGAGCGCGAAAATGACGAGCTTCCATCCGGGTAACTTTGCCGGAAGAGTCTTGACGGTCCCGTGCGGGACAGGTACGGGGTTCTTCATCTCGTTCTCCTTCGCTTGATGCGCGCGTCACTGGCGGCGCGCCAGGGCGATATCGACCGCCTTGTACGCGCCGGAATACAGGTCGGCGCGGGCGGCCCGCAGAATGCTCTCGTTCATAAGCACGAGCCCCTCGCGATCCTCGATGAGGAGCGTAAGCATGGCGAGCGTCTCAGGCAGGGTCGCGCATTCGATCGAGCCATCGCCGATTTCGGCCGAACGTATAGCGCCCCAGGCTTCGTGGCCGCCAACGCGCCGGATATGGAGCTTGGGAACGGGGTAATAGGCAAGCTCGCTCGGCTTCGTAATCATGAGATCGCTTGCACGCATGAGCAGATTCGTCGTGTAGACGGCGGAAAAAATGTCAGGGTCATAGAAAAGGTGGACGCCTGCCACCTCGGAGGAGAGCGCCGCGCAGGCGAAGGCCTCGGTGCCCGCCCAGTCGCTATCGTGGAGCGTCGCACGGGAAAGTTCCGGCACCTCCCGCGTGAGCGCCTCAAGCGCCGAACGGTGATCGCCCAGGTTGACGAAGAGCGCAAGCTGTCCCCGCTCGGCCAGAGGCGCAAGCCTCTTGATGATCGCGGCAAAAAGCTCGCGCTGTGCGCCCGCCCCGCCTAGCGTGAGGAGCACCCGGAGCGGGGCCTCGCCCCTGACGCGGGCGAGTCTGGCCATCGTATCGGCTTCCAGATTGGCGACGAGCTCGTGGTCGATGTAGTGCCCGACATAGCACAGGCTCCCCCGCGGCATGGGCTTGAGAATCTCGTCGCCTTGCATGCCGCGGAGCATTTTATAGCCCTGCCAGGCGGAGGGACTCTGCACACAGTGGACAGCGCCTTCCGCAAGGTGGAGCGCCATGGGCCAGTTGTCAGGAATGACGTTGACCACCTGCGTCATACCCGCATGGATCGCCGCCTGGGCCGGCCAGGCGTGAGTCGCCACATAGGGTACATCGCGCGGAAGCATCGTGCAGGGAGCGGCCATAAGCTCGGCCACCTTCTGATCCTTTGCGTTGTAGGAAAGTCTCCGGAACCCCTCGGAATTAAGCGGTTCCCAATAGAGTTTGTTAAAGAGCGGGTAGCGTTGCGACCAGCGCGATCCCATCGAATACAGGCGGTTCAGTTTGGCGATTATCTTGCCGCCAGGCGTGTCGGAGAAGGCGTGGAGGTCGAACCAGTAGGGAGTGAGCCCACGAGCGCGCGCCGCACTCGCGATCGCCAGCGAGATGCGGTAATGGCCGAAGCCCATGCGGATGGTACCCACAACGAGGGCGCGCGCATCGGCAGCCAGGTCAAAGGGCATCGCTGTCCCGCCCTCGCCCTCTGACCTCGCGCGGACGGTGAGCTCGCGCGCACCAAGGCGGGAAAGGACGGCATTATCGCGCACGCCCAGGGTGTAGCCGCCTTCGGGATCCCTTCCGAATTCACGGATATACCCCGCTTTCGCCCGTTCCGCCTGCCTGCATACCCCTTCGGATATCGGATTTCCGAACACTGTCCTCGTCTTGTCAGCCATCGCTCCCCCACGCGTGCCATGCTAAAATCGCCGCGATACACCTCGCCATTCGTGCGCACAGTCGCCAAGGCTATTAACGACATACTATTTATTTAATGACATTCAGATTTTGTAGCACAAATAGCGCTTCGTCAAGAAAAAAAGCATCTTTTCCGCGCTTGAAAAACAATCGCCAGCCACTTACTATCGTTCAAAATTTGAATGCATGGAGTCTTCATGGACCGCAAGGAGATCAAAAAAGAGCGGACGCGTCGCTATTTTCTCGACGCGGCAAAGGAAATCATCCGTGCGGAAGGGGTCTCGGCGCTCACCACGAAAAAAATCGGCGATCGGGCGGCCTATTCCTATGCATCCATTTACAACTATTTTGAAAACTTCAACGAGCTTGTCTGCCTGTGCCTCGAGGAAATGGCGGCAGAGTGCGCCCAGCGGGTCCGAGAACGGCTTTGCGGCGACCGTCCTCGCGAACGGATACTCTCGTTTGCGCGGCTCATGATTGAGGAAAACGCCGCGAATCCTCACGTGTATTCGGTCTTCCTCTCGACCGATATCGACTACAGCTACTTCCAAAGGCGGGATGGGCACCCCTTCGCCCATCCCGCCTACGCCCTTCTGCTTTCCGAGCTTGAGCATTTACCCACCCTGCGCGAAAACAAAGATGGTGATGCGGCGCGCATGCTCGCCGACATCCTCACCTATGTGTTTCACGCGAAGCTCCACTTTTACATCCGCTACGGTACGCCCGCGAGCCTCGACCGCCTCTGCGAGGAGGTGCTCGCGGAGACGAACTTCATCCTCGACGGCGTTGAGCAAAAGTCGGCGCGGACCTTGCCCGGAACCGCTGCTTGCGGCTAGGATGCCTCCATGCTGAAACGCTTCCTCCGCTACTACGAACCCTACAAAGGGCTCCTTGCGCTCGACCTCGCCGCAACGCTCTTCCTCGCGGCCGCCGACCTTGTGTTCCCGACGGCGACACGCCATGTCATCGACGTGGTGGTGCCCGCGCACGACTGGCAGGGCCTATGGCTTACGGCAGGACTGCTCGTCCTCCTTTTCGCGCTCCGCGCACTCGCCGAGCTTGTAGTCGGCTACCAAGGTCATGTGCTCGGCGTCAACATCCAGCACGACATGCGCCGGGACCTCTTTGACCACCTCCAGCGCCTCGACCACAAGTTCTTCGACGACACGAAGACGGGCCAGATCATGTCGCGCATTGTGTCCGACCTTTTCGAGATCGCCGAGATATCGCACCACGCCCCCGAGGACCTCCTCGTCGCGCTCGTCCGCATTTTCGGTGCCTTTGCCGTGATGTGCGCCATCGAGTGGCGGCTCGCGCTCGTCGCCTGCGCACTCCTACCCTTCATGACCTTTTACGCGGTGCGGTACCGCGGCAAGCTTCTCGATTCATTCAAAAAATCGCGGGAAAAGCAGGCGGTGATCAACGAGCGGGTCGAGGAGTCGATATCCGGGATTCGCGTGGTGAAATCTTTCACCAACGAAGCCTATGAGATCGACCGCTTCGCCGAAGGGAACCGCAGCTTTCGCTCGACGCGAGTCGAAACGGTTCGTCGACTCGGCTTCTTCTACGCCGGGCTCGGTCTCCTCGGAAATCTTGCCCTTGTCGTCGTTCTCGCCGCAGGCGGCGCATTTGCGCTTTCAGGCATCGTCAGCCTCGGCTCCTATGTCGCCTTCGCGCTTTTTGTCGCGCAGTTTCTCCAGCCCATCCAAGTGCTCATGCGCGTTTTCGAGATGTATCAGGACGGCGAGGCGGGGCTCAGGCGCTTTTTCGAGATCATGGACCGCAAACCCGAAGTCGCCGACAGTCCGAACGCCATCGTTCTCGGCGCCGCGAACAAGGTGCGCGGCGAGATCGAGTTTCGCAATGTCGGCTTCCGATACGCCGAGGGGCAGGAACGCGTGCTCCACGAGGTGAACCTCAAGGTCGCCGCGGGCGAAACCGTCGCCATAGTCGGCCCCTCGGGGGCGGGCAAAACCACGCTTTGCAGTCTGATTCCACGGTTTTACGAGATCGAGGAAGGGGCGGTTCTCGTCGACGGGCATGATGTGCGAACGCTTACGCTCGAGTCGCTGAGGCGGGCTGTCGGCGTCGTGCAGCAGGACACCTTCCTCTTTGCAGGTAGCGTGCGAGAGAATATCGCCTATGGCCGACTCGACGCAGCGGAACGGGACATCGTCGCCGCCGCAAAGGCCGCCGCAGCGGATGAGTTCATACGCTCCCTCCCCGAGGGCTACAACACCGTGGTCGGCGAGCGTGGCGTGAAGCTCTCAGGCGGACAGAAACAGCGCATCGCCATCGCACGCATGTTCCTAAAGAATCCGCCCATACTCATCCTCGACGAGGCGACGAGCTCGCTCGACGCACGGAGCGAAGAGGTGATCCGCGCATCAATCGAGGCGCTGTCGCAAGGCCGCACTACCTTCATCATCGCGCACCGGCTTGCGACAATCCGCCACGCGAAGCGAATCATCGTGCTCACCGAAGAGGGCATCGCCGAAGAAGGCGACCACGAAAGCCTTCTTGCCCGAAAAGGCGCCTACTATGGCCTTTACAACGCGCAGGTCGAGTCGCTTCTCATCGGCTGAGGCCGCCTTGCGCCTTTACCCTTCACCGCCCTTTGGCAAGACTTCTTCTCCGCCTGAGCCTTGCGTAAGGGCGGGCAGACCCGCTACGGACCGCGCCTCGTTTCGCAGCTTAAAGAAGGCAATCGCCTTCGCAAGCTGCTCCGCCTGGGCCGAAAGCTCTTCAGCCATGCCCGCCATTTCCTCGCTCACGCTCGCATTCATCTGAATAACACTGTCGAGCTGGGTTATGGCCTTGCCTATCTCGCCCGCGCCGACGCTCTGCTCCCGGGATGCGGAGGCTATCTCCATAGTGAGTTCCGAGGTGCGCTTTATGTCAGGCACCATCTCGTTGATGAGCGAACTTGCGGTCTGGGACTTTTCGGCCGTCTCCTTGGCGAGGATAGTGATTTCCCCTGCGGCTTTTTGCGAGCGCTCGGCGAGCTTGCGCACCTCGCTTGCGACAACCGCAAAGCCCTTACCCGCCTCGCCCGCGCGCGCGGCCTCAATGGCGGCGTTGAGGGCGAGTAGGTTCGTTTGCCGAGCGATCTCCTCGATGATGCCGATTTTCGCGGAAATTTCTCGCATCGCAGCCATGGCCTCGTTGACGGCGGCGCCTCCGTGTTCGGCGTTTCGCGCTGCTTTCGCGGCGATCGCCTCGTTCGCGCTTGCGTTATCGGTGTTCTGGCGGATGGTCGCCGCCATCTCCTCGACAGCGCTCGACACTTCTTCGGTGCTCGCTGCCTGCTCAGTCGCCCCCTGGCTCATCGACTGCGCGGTCGAGGAAATCTGCGCGCTCCCCGCGGCGACGCTTGAAGCGACCTGCTGGATCGCGCCGACTGTCTGAGCGAGCCCCTCGGTCATCGCGGCAAAGGCGCGGGCAAGCTCTCCGAGCTCGTCCGCGCGCGCAAGGAAGCTCGGCGGCACTTCGGTTGTGAGGTCGCCCGCGGCGATCTTGCGCGAATGCGCCACCGCGGTGCCCAGAGCCTTGGCGATCGAACCCGCGGCGAGCGCGAGGACGAGAGTCACGACGAGCATCATCGCGCTAGCCACCCCCGCGGCGAGGAGGGTTATCCGGCGCGTGCCTGCAAGAATGCGGGTAAGCGGCACCGCCACGGCGAAACTCCAGGGATCGGGTGAGTCGCCAATGCGGATGGGATAGTACACGTATATCGACTCATCGTGCGTCGCGAGATTCTTGCGCCGCTCGATGTAGCGTTCGCCCCTGCCTATTGCCGCAAGGAGGCTATCCCTGTTTGCAGGCGTATAGTCGCCGACGCTCTTTCCAAGGAGCTCGGCGTTCGGATGGGCGATGATCGCACCCTTTGAGGAAAGGAGAAAGCCATAGCCCGTCTCGAAGGGCTTAACCGCTTGCACGATGTCCTGGTAGCCGTTGAGGGCGATGTCCACGCCCGCAACGCCGATGACCGCGGCGCCGCGACGGATGGGCGCGCAGAGGGAAACGACCGTTGTGGGCTTGCCGGCTATTTCGTAGGTGGTGGGCTCGGTCACATAATCGCGCCCCGATGCAAAAGGCGCGCGGTAATAGAGCCCCGTATCGCCGGGATTGTCGTAATCGACCGCCGCCTCGAGCGCGACGTTTCCGCCAAAACGGTTCCAATACGGCGCAAAGCGGCCGTCGGGGGCCGAACCGGAAACTCCGCGGGCGCGGGCGTCGGCGCCGTCATAGGCGCCGGGTTCGTACACCGCCCAGGCGCCGCCAAACCCCGGGTTGCGGTCGACGAGCGGCTTTATGAGCGCCGTTGCAAGGCTACGCGGTGGAGCGGCATTTGAAAGCGCAAGCCCCTCGAGCACCTGGGAAAGACTGCGCGCGGCGTTCATCGCGCGTTCAAGCTCCGCCTTGATCACCGCGGCATGACGCGCCGCGGCCTCCTCGGCAAGGAGCTCCGCCAAATTCGTCGCCATCGCAACCGACTGCGCAACGATGAGGTACACGGTCGCCGCGATGCCGAGAAGCATCGCCACAAGGACGGGCAGAATCAGTTTTGAGCGCACCCGTTTGAGCTTGAACATATCCTCCTCCCTTACGCGCGTGCGGCCTAAGGCGGTCTTGTGTGGCGAACGGGGGCGAACCGCAGTGCGCGCACGGCTAACAAACAACGCAGGGATATGTTGTTATCTTGCCCCCTCGCGGAACTTAAGCATAGTGGGACCTAAGGCCCTTTACCAGGACGGACGCGCGTAAAAAAAACGCCCCGCGAGCACGCGGGGCGGCAAACGGGGAAAAGGCTTTGAACCCTATTCGTTCGGTTTCATCGTCGGAAAGAGAATGACATCGCGTATCGAATAGGCGTTGGTGAGGAACATCACGATGCGGTCGATGCCGATCCCCATGCCTCCCGTCGGCGGCATGCCGACCTCGAGGCTCGCAACAAAATCCTCATCGAGGGCGTAGGCCTCGTCATCGCCGAGTTCACGCTCCTTCGCCTGCTGCTGGAAACGCTCGAGCTGGACAATGGGGTCGTTGAGCTCCGAGTACGCATTCGCGATCTCACGCCCGTAGACAAAGGCCTCGAAGCGCTCGGTCATCGTGGGATCGTCCGGCTTTTCCTTGGTGAGCGGCGAGATCTCCGTTGGATAGTCGAGAATGAAGGTCGGCTGGATGAGGTGCTCTTCCGCGAACTTCTCGAATGCGGCGTTAAGGATGTCGCCCTTTGTGCAGTCTTTGAGTTTTTTCTTAAGCTCAGCCTCGAGACCAAGCTCCTTCGCAAGACGTTGTGCCTCCGCGTCGTCCGCAACGAGGGTAAAGTCGGGTCCGCCGTAGGTCTTCACGGCATCGATCATCGTAAGCCGGCGCCAGGGCGCCTTGAAGTCAATCTCGGTGCCCTGGTAGTTCACCTTGGTCGAGCCCGTCGCCTTGACCGCGGCGTAGGAGATAAGGTTTTCGCAGAGCTCCATCATGTCGTTGTAATCCGCATAGGCCTGGTAGAGCTCGATCATCGTGAATTCCGGATTGTGGCGGATGTCGATGCCCTCGTTCCGGAAGTTCTTTCCCATGTCGTATACGCGCTCCATGCCGCCGACGATGCAGCGCTTCAAGTAAAGCTCGGTGGCGATCCTAAGATAGAGCTGAAGATTGAGCGCGTTCGACTTCGTGACAAAGGGCCGTGCAGCGGCCCCCGAAGCGATGGTGGAGAGAATAGGCGTCTCGACCTCGATGAACCCCCGGGTGTCGAGGTATTCACGGATCGAAGAGATGATCTTTGTGCGCTTTCTGAAGGTGTCCATCACCTCGCGATTCATGACGAGGTCGAGATAGCGGCGACGATACCGCTGCTCGGTGTCCTTAAGGCCATGGTATTTTTCGGGGAGGGGCTCAAGGGCCTTGGTGAGCAGGGTCATAGACGAAGCCTCGACCGAGATCTCGCCCCGGCGGGTTTTAAAAACCTTTCCCCGCACACCGATGATGTCGCCAATGTCCCAGGTCTTTACCTCGGCGTACCGCTCGGCGCCAAGGTGGTCGGCATTCGTGTACACCTGGATACGACCGTCGCGATCCTGCAGATCGATAAACGCCGCCTTGCCAATGTCGCGAAAAGACATGATGCGACCGGCGACGGACACCTCCGAGCCCTCGAAGCGCTCGAAGTTCTCTTTTATCTCAAGGGAGTGGTGCGTTTGGTCGTATTTGACGACGGCAAAGGGATTTTTACCGGCGGCCTTGAGCTTTGCAAGTTTTTCACGGCGCACCCGTGCCTGCTCGGAAAGCGAGCGCTCAGCGGTCTCTTCGGGCTGCCCCTCGGCGAGCGCAGCGCGCTCTTCCTTCATCGTCCTGTCATCGGCCATGTATATCCCTCTAGCATATCGAGCTTTGGGCGATTATAGCGAAGCGGTGGGGGATGGAGCAAGCGGCACTGTTTCGCCGTTTTTTGCGGGGAGAGAGCGCCACTTTGAGCTTGTGACGCTCATTCGAAAAAGCCCGTTAGCTTGCGGTAGAGCGCATTGACCTTTTCCGTCTCGGCGGCGCTCGCCTTCTCAGCGACCGCTTCGGCAAGGCTCTCGAGCGAGGCGATGCTTTCGTTGAGCGCGGTGTGGAAGCCCCGCGAACAGCGGAACCAGTAGGCCCCCTCGGCGTCGGTGTAAAGAGCAACAAATCCGAGTTCGTTCGATTGATCCTTGGCCCGCGCGACCTGCATCACGTGGTCGAGAGCGGCGACAAGCTCGTGAAGCCCCTCGGCTGCGTCGAAGTTGCGCTTGCGCGGCCATTCACGCTCAAGGTCGCGCACAGGATCGAGCCAAGGCGCAACCTTGAGGATGACTTCGAGTTTTTCGCCATCCATGAGCCGCCTGTGGCCGACGAGAACGACGCCTTTGAGCCCCGTGTAGAGCGAAAAACTCTCGCGATCGAGTTCCTCGCGCACCCGGGCAAGCTTCTCCCACACAAGGGCGACAACCTTTTTCTTCTTCTTGTCGACGGAAAGATCAAAAATCTCGGATCCGATCTTGATCTTGTTCGTGAAATCGCGCACCGGCCGCTGGGATGCGGGTTCCGCGACACTGTCTTCCAAAACGCGACCACGCTTCGCCGCGCGGCGATCCGACTCGCCGCGCTCGATGTGTCCGCCCGCCTGCGCTCTCTCGCGGCCATCGCGGCCATCGCGGCCGCGTAAAACTGCGGAACTGCGGCCCACGGCGGCGACATGGCCTCGAAGAAGCCCCTCAAGACGCGGGGAGATGCGTGGTAGCCACGAGCGCTCGAGGGGGGAAACCGACATCGCGTACATGCGCGTCGTCCGCACCACCTCGCCTGCGACGATGAAGGTCGGATTCTCCTTGTACATGACGGAACCCGGATGAATCTGTATCTTCTCAGCAGTAAGGCTGCGGAAAAGTCCACGGTCCTGGCGTGCGCAGACAAACTGGATAAGCCCGCGGCTCACCGCGCAAAGGTAGTCCTCAAGCGCCCCCCCCGACGCGATCGGCACGCCAAGTCCCGAAACGATAAGCTCGAGCTGCTCCTTGATGCGGACGATCTCGTGCATCGTCCTCTCGTCAAGATAACTCCGCTCGCAGAACCGCGCCTTGTCGCGCGCCGCAGTAAAAGCGCGGAAAAGCTTGAGATATGAAACAAAATCGCCCATCGCGTCACGGAATGCATGGTGAGCGCGGCGAGCCTCCATCTCCTCGCCGGGAGGGAGCACATAGGGGCTTGTGGTCGAGAGGAAGCTTGCAGCGATAATCGCCTCTTCGACGACCTCGGGATAGCGGAGCACCGACTCGACAATGATTCTGCTGTGGCGCGGCAGGAGGGGGAAGGCGCACATCATCTGGCCGACATGCGTGAGCTCGCGCTCGGGCGTGAGGGCGTCGAGCAGGGCAAGCGCCTCCTCCGCGCCGAGAAGGCCGGACTTGGGCGGCTGCGAGATGAACTCGAAGCGCTCGAAGTCGGTTATGCCGAGTTCGGCCATGCGGAGCACGACCTCAGTGAGGTCGGTGCGGTATATCTCCTCCGTGGTAAAAAGCGGGCGGCCCTCGAAGTCGCTCCGCGGGTAGAGGCGATAACAAACCCCCGGCTGCGTCCGACCGGCCCGGCCCTTGCGCTGGTTGCACGAAGCCTTAGAGATCGGCGTCTCGATGAGGCTTGAGGTGAAGCTCC
Source organism: Spirochaetota bacterium (assembly GCA_029265615.1). GTDB lineage: Bacteria > Spirochaetota > Spirochaetia > Treponematales > Rectinemataceae > JAEUJG01. The sequence continues at coordinate 20,211 of JAJUIB010000001.1, read as the reverse complement.
GCGGGTTGTAGTAATTGAGCTTCGCAAGCCCCGAGTCGATCACCGTGGTGATGCCGTCGATCGTCACCGAGGTTTCCGCGATGTTCGTCGAGACGACGACCTTGACCTTGCCGCGGGGCGCAGAGTCGAAGACGCGCTCCTGCTCATCTTTGCCAAGCCGCGCGTAGAGCGGGATAAGATGGAGCTTGCCGCCGACTGCGGAGTACGCGAGGCGCTTCATGCATTCCTTGATTGCCTTCTCGCCGGGAAGGAAGATGAGAATGTCTCCCTCGCGCCCTTCGCGCACGACGCGCACGACAATTTCTTCAATCTTAGCCTGGAGGGCGTCCTCGGCGGCGAACCGCCCGCCAGATCCCTCGGAAGTCTCCGCTTGAGCGGCCTCCGAGGGAGCGTCGTAGACAACGGTAACCGGAAACATGGGCGTCTCGATCTTGACGATGGGACACTCGCCGAAGTATTCGGAAAAAACCTCCGCGTTGATCGTCGCCGAAGAGACAATCACCTTGAACTCGGGCCGAGCCTCGACGACGCGCTTCAAGAGCCCGAGGATGAAGTCGATGTTGAGGCTACGCTCATGCGCCTCGTCGACCATAATGACCGCGTATTTTGAAAGGGCGGGATCGAGTTTCATCTCCTGGAGGAGGATGCCGTCAGTCATGATCTTGATGCGAGTCGCGTCGTTTGTGCGGTCTTCGAACCGCATCTTATAGCCGACAAGGCCGGGAACGCTCGTGCCAAGCTGGCGAGCGATGAAGTCCGAGACGGAGAGGGCCGCGATGCGCCGTGGTTGGGTGACGCCGACAAGGCCGTAGCGCGCGTAGCCAGCCTCGTGGAGAATGATCGGTAACTGCGTCGTCTTGCCCGAGCCCGTCGGGCTTTCGACGACGATGACCTGATGGTCCTTGAGCACCTCGAGAATGCGCTCCTTCTGCTGGTAGACGGGGAGCTCGTGGGGATTCATGCCCTCGAGTCTAGCGTTTTCCCGAGACTTGTGCCAGCGGATGCGCCGAGTCTTTCTGCGGTGCACAGCACCTTCACCCCGTTGTCGCGCCCTCTCAGGACTCGCTATGATCGCGCCGTGATGCGCGAATTACTCACCGACCTCTGTCTCGCGGGCTCGCTCGCCGCGATCGCCGTAGGACGCGTGCCCCGTCTCCGCATGAACCGCGCAACGATCGCGCTCGCGGCGGCGGCCCTCCTCGTCGCAATGGGCGCCATCGGACTTGAAGAGGCGTTCCGCGCCATCGATCTTGGCACGATTTGCCTCCTCCTTTCCATGATGCTTCTCGTCGCGAATTTGCGGCTTTCGGGCTTCTTCGAAGCCGCAGGGGCACGCATCCTCGCCGCGGCCAAGGGGCCACGCCAGCTACTCGCCCTCATCGTCCTCTCCTCAGGATTGCTCGCCGCACTCTTTCTCAATGACACGGTCTGCCTCATGCTAACGCCGCTCGTCGCGGAACTTGCCCTCCGCTCGCGCCGTGACCCCAAGCCCTACCTCGTCGCGCTTGCAACTGCGGCAAACGTCGGCTCGGCGGCGACCATCGTAGGAAACCCCCAGAACATGCTCGTGGGCGCTTGGAGCGGGATACCGTTTGCGCGGTTCCTCCTCCTCTTGGGCCCTCCTTCGCTCATCGGCCTTTTTGTCGTATACGGCATGGTCACGCTCGCATTCCCCGAGGAATTTGCCCGCGGTGCCCGCCTTGCGACGCCGCCGGCCGAACGGGTACGGACCTACGGGCCACTCCTCGTCAAGAGCCTCGCCGCCTCTGCCCTCATGCTCGGCCTCCTCTTCGCGGGCGTTCAGGCCGCGCTCGCCGCACTTGTCGCTGCATCCCTCCTCCTTGTCACGCGCCGCGTGAATCCGGAGCGGGTTTTCGCCGAAGTCGACTTCTCGCTCCTTGTCTTCTTTTCGGGGCTCTTTATCATAACGAAGACCGTCGAGGGAACGGGGGCCTTCCGCCTCCTCGTCGAGCGGAGCATGCCCCTCGTCGCAGGCGGCAAGGCGGCGGGCGGCACCTTTGTCGGCTTTGCCGCACTCACGACGCTCGTCTCAAACCTCGTCTCTAACGTACCGACAGTGATGCTCTTCAAACCGCTCGTAGCCTGGTTTCCAGATGCGGAGCGGGCCTGGCTCATCCTCGCCGCCGCGAGCACCTACGCCGGCAACCTCACCCTCCTCGGCTCGGTGGCCAACCTCATCGTAGCCGAGGGGGCAAAGCGGTCGGGGATCGAGCTCTCATTCGGCGCCTACCTCAAGGCGGGGCTCCCGATCACGCTCATCACGACGGCGATCGGAACTGCCTGGATCCTCCTCGTATGACGCAGATCTCGAACGCCGCGGAGATCCCCCCGTTGCGCCCCCTTAGCGCAGCGCGGTAAGGTAGCCTCATGCGTGACGACGCACGCCGCCCTTATTCGGTCTCCGAGCTCACCGCGCTCGTGCGTGAACTTCTTGAGGGAGGCTTCCCGGCCGTAACGGTCGAGGGAGAAATCACGAACTGCCGCCCGGCAAGCTCAGGACACCTCTACTTCAGCCTGAAGGACCGCGATGCGATGCTCCAGGCGGTAATGTTCCGCTACCGCACTCGCGGACTCGGCTTCGAGCCCCGGGACGGCATGGTTGTCCGAGCAAGCGGCGCGATCACCGTCTACGCCGCTCGCGGCCAGTACCAGCTTCTCTGTGACTGGCTCGAGCGCGCAGGCGAAGGCGACCTCCTTGCGATGCTCGAGGCAAGAAAACGGCGACTGGCCGCCGAGGGGCTCTTCGATGAGGAACGTAAGCGGGCCCTGCCGCGCTTCCCCGAACGCGTCTGCGTTGTCACGTCGCCTACGGGCGCCGCGGTACGCGACATCATCAACGTGACGAGGCGGCGCAATGCGGGCCTCGTGGTACGCATTCTCCCCGCGGCCGTTCAGGGGGAGGCCGCGCCAGCAGAAATCGCCGCGCAGATCGAGCGAGCGAACCGATACGGCCTCGGCGATGTGATCATCGTGGGCCGCGGGGGGGGATCGCTCGAAGACCTCCTTGCCTTTTCCGATGAACGGGTTGTGCGCGCGATAGCTTCATCGCGCATACCAGTCATCAGCGCAGTGGGGCACGAGATTGACTGGGCCTTGAGCGACTTCGCGGCGGACCTTCGCGCGCCTACGCCGAGCGCGGCAGCCGAACTCGTGTCGGAGAGCCGCGCCGCATTGAGTCGGGAAATCGCACAACGAAAGGCAGAACTAGCGACGGCTATTCGTTCACGGCTCGAGCGGACGCGCTTAAGCCTTTCACGTTTCGAGCCGCAGGCGGTGGAGGGCCGTCTCATGCGCCTCCTCCATCCGCGCATAAGGCGACTCGACGAAGCGCGCGATGCGAGCGCCCAAGCGATGCGCGAGCGGCTTACCGGACTCAGGCAACGTCTTGCGCTTGCCCGTGGCGCGCTCGAAGCGGCGAACCCCGCGGCGGTTCTTGCGCGCGGCTTTTCGATCGTGCGCCTGAAAAACACGGACGCATCAGGCTTAAGCCCCGCGATCCGAGACGCGGGGAAACTTACTCCCGGCACGGCGATCGACATACAGTTCGCCCGCGGAACGGCGTCCGCGGAGGTCAAAGAGGTGCGGCAATGAAGAAATTCGAAGAACGGCTTGAACGGCTCGAGGCGCTAGCTGAACGCATCAAGGATCCAGAACTCCCGCTTGAAGAGGCAGTCGCTGTGTTCGAGGAGGGAGTGAAGCTCGCCACGGGCCTTGAGCGCGACCTCGACCGCATCCAGGGAAGGGTGGAAATCCTCCTCAACGCACCTGATGGAGAAGAGGAAAAGCCTGAGTTCGGGCTTTTCGATGCCGCGGACGAGGACTGAAGCCTAAAAACGCACCGGCCTCTGTTTTTTTTGATTCGAGGCGGCAAACGCGGTATTTTCAACCTGTTTGGATCCGGCTAGGCCGGCTTCCGCGCCCATTTTCCGGGGCGGAAATCTCTAAGGGCGGCCCATCGGGCGCCCTCACAATATGTCGCGCGAGCTTTGTCCCGCGGACGTAAGGAGAACTAATGAATCATCCTCTTGCTCGATTCTTCGGCACCCGGCGCTTAGGGGCCTCCATTGCCTCGACCGCGCTTGCGGTTATCGGCGCGTTGTATCTTCTTTTTTCCGCGCTTCCCGCCCATGCGCTCGACCGTGTACAGGGGGCCACGTCCTATGCCGGGCTTTCTGAGCTCGTTCTCGAATCGGGACCTGCATCGATCGATGCGCGCCCGGCGAAAACAAGCGACGCCGTATCCGTCGAGCCTCGTGACTTTCCCGCCGAATGGCGGCTACTTGCCGACCTCCGCGGAACGCGCCTCGTACTCCGGGTCGACTACCCTCCGCACAGTGTGAACTTCGCGTTCAGCCGTGAGCCTCGCGTCCTCCTCGTGATTCCCAAGGGACTTGAGGTCGAGCTCGTCGCAAGCTCGGGCGACGTCCGGCTCGCCGGCCACGAGGCAGGCCGCATGAGGACGGGCGCCGAGTCCGGCGAGGTCACGGTCCTTGACTGCATGGGCACACTCGAGGCGCAAACGAGTTCTGGCGACCTTTTGGTCGAGCGTCACCGCGGCGCGATCGACGCGCGCACGAGCTCGGGTAACGTCGGAATTGCGCACGCCACGGGGACGAAAAACATCGTCACAAGCTCAGGCGACATTGAACTTACCGACGCAAAGGGCGATGCTGAGGCGCGCGCGAATTCGGGCAACCTTAGCGTCGTCGGATGCGAGGGGCGTCTTGCCGCTTCCACAAGCTCTGGTTCCATCACGGTCGCGCGTTCAGCGATGGTCCTCGAGCTCGAATCGGGCTCGGGTGGCATTGAGGCCGAGGAACTCAGCTTGCGCGGCTCCTCGCGGTTCACCGCGAGTTCGGGCTCGATCGCGCTCGGCCTTCTCAATGCCGCCTCAGAGTTGAGCTTCGACCTTGAATCGACAAGCGGCACACTGTCTGCCTTTGGCGCCACGGCCGAGAGGCGGCTCCGGACAGGCGGCGGCCGCATTGTGGTAACGGGAAAGACGAGTTCAGGAAACCAGCGCTACACGAGGCGCTAGGCGCACCCTTACCGGAGTGAAGCAATGAGCGGCAGGAGCTTTCGATCAGAATCGGCAAGATCAAGATCGCCAAGCCGGTCAAGCGCGACCCAATCGCAGCTCAGGTGCTCGTGAAGCACGAGTTTCGCATCTTCGGGTAGCTGTGCAAGCCAGGCGACGAGGTCGCGGTCGTGCCCCTTGTGCAAAAAGGAAACCTGGCCGAGGCGGCGAAGAGGCCGCACCGTAACGCCGAATTCCTCAAGAAACTCCCGCATAAGTGCAGCCTCCTCTGTTTCGCCTGCCTCAACCTTGCCCCCGGGGAATTCCCAGAGGCCGCCAAGCGGCCCGGAAAAGAGGCGGCGAGCGACGAGCACCCGTCCTTCGTGGAGGACGATTGCCGCAACGGAAACGGCGAGCGCGCTCACAGGAATAGCACCGTCGGGAATAGGAAGTGGATGAGGCCGGCTATCATGCCCGCCAAACCCACCGCCGCGTCGTTGTCGCGGAGAAAGCGCTCGACGCGGCTTTTCGCGGCGCGGCGCGGAGCATCGCGCGCCGCAGAACCATCACCCGTATCCACCGCCTGAGATGCCGTTTCGGCATCGCCTTCAAGCTCGCCAAAGAGCTTTTCGCCCACGGGCGAGCGGTATACCTCGAGGAGCAGGGTCGCACCCACCGCAAGGCCGGCGACAGCCGGCAGAAAATCACCAACTACGGGAATGTCGCCCCGAACGACGGTGAGAAGCTTGAAGGCGCCCGTCACCGTCGTGAGAATGCCGACCACGAGCCGCGCAGTCGGATCGCGGAGTGTCTCGCGCACACCATCGATTGCGCCACGCTTACGCTCGTCACGACCCGCGACGAGTGCATAGCCTCCTATGAGGTTGAAAAACACAGATAGAAAGTAGAACTGAATCATCAACGGCTCCGGCCTTCAGCGAAACACTGCGAAACACTCGCTTTGTACATTTGTACAGTATCGGCAAAGGCTTACGGGGGTCAAGGCGTGCAAAGACGACTACTCGACGGGCAGTTCGAGTTCAAGCACCTTGCCTCCACGGCGCACGCGCACGCGAAGCGAAGCAGGCTTAGGTCCCGCAGAGGCAAATGACAAACGATAGTCATTCGCCGCTGCGCTACCGAAAGGAAAAGCGAATTGCCGCCAGGTTCCGTTCCCCGGCCTCCGCGCCGCATCGCGCAGGGCGGCCTCGACAACCAAAAGCTCGCCCGCTTCGAGTTCCTCGCCGCCCTCGCGGACGAGGGTCACGAACACGTGGCCTTCGGAAAAGTACGCGGCAACCGCAAATCGGGCACCCAAGAGTGTCCCCGAACTCCCGGGGCGTTCGAAGAGGGGTACAAAGGCAAATGCGAGCGCAAGGGCAAGTACGGTGAAAAAGAGGAGCGTCGAGGCACGAGTCGCAAACAGCATTTTAAACAAGCCGGGCGGTCGGGCACCATAGCGAGACGCAAGCCAGCGCACATCTTCGCTTGCGCGCTCAAGGCGGCGAGCTCGCGAGTATCGCAGGCCGGGCCCAGCCTGATGAGGCCCTGCCGCACTCATCGCGTAGCCCCCTCAAAGAGCCGTGCAAGCACCTTAAGCAAGGCAAAAGCATCATACCAGCCGAGCTCTGCGCGCGCCGCCTTACCCGCGCAACCGTGAGCTATGACCGCGGCGCAGGCGGCTTCAAAGGGCGGGAGTCCCGCGGCAAGGAGGGCCGTTACGACGCCTGCAAGCGCGTCGCCAGAACCCGCGGTGGCAAGCGAAGGCTCGCGGCCATCATAGATGGCAAGCCGCCCCTCAGGATCGGCGATCCAGGTCACCGAAGCCTTAAGCACCAGCACCGCCCCATACGCGCGCGATACCTCGCACAAAGAAGGTTCTGGATCTGCGAGCAGTTCCGCCGCGGAACGACCCAGGAGCGATGCAAATTCGCCAGGATGTGGCGTGAGTACAAGCGGCCGCCCCGCACGAGCGGTCTTAACCGCCTCGGGGCCGAGACGAGAAAGGAGGCGCAAGGCGCCCGCATCGAGCACAAGCGGCGGCGCTATCGGCAGAAGCCGGGCAAGAAGTGACACGCGATGCTCGGAAGGCGCAGGCTGGACACGCGACTCAAAGCCCCAGCCCGGACCGGCAAGCACCGCATCGGCGAGCGCCGTGTCGGCGAGCGCCGACGCAGGTTGTGAACCTGAAAAAAACCGCTCTTCTTCCCGTACGAGGGCTGCACCGAGGGGGGATGCGTCGGCGGCAAACCGGCTGTAGAGAGGCTCGGGCGCATAGAGGCAGACAAGGCCGGCACCCGCGGCGGAGGCGGCCCTTGTGGCGATAATCGCGGCACCGGACGCTCCTTCGCTCCCTGCGAAAAGCGCCACCCTCCCCCGCTCGGCCTTGTGTGCGGACGGCGAAGGGCGCGGGGCGAAGCGGGAAAGATCCTCCGCCTCGAGGAGCACAGCCTGGGGATGGAGCGACACATCACGCGGAAAAACGCCTTCAACCGCGATGATGTCGCCCACAGCCTCGCGAAAAGCCGGGCGATAGAGCGCCGTTTTGCGCGGCTCGATGGAGAGCGTCCATCGCGCTGGAAGAACGGGAAAGTGCCTGCGCGCCGCATCGGAGAGGCCGGAGGGAACATCGATCGCAGCGATGGGGCGAGCCGCGGCGGCGGCGAGAGCCGCAAGTTCGGCAGGAGGCCCCGAAAGTTCACCTCGCAGTCCGGTGCCCGCAAGACCGTCGACAATGAGACCGGCGCTTGTGAGAAGCGCCTTGATCGCCGCGCGGTCTATTGGCGCCTCCCTAGCTTGGTCGCCAAGACCGTCTTTAGCTTCGGAGTTCCAGAACCAAACGGGCACACCGGCCGCAAGGAGCGAAGCGAGCTGGAGTGCGGTAAGATCGCCGATGCGCGTAGCGGCGACGACGGCAGCGAGCGCGACGCGGCCAGCAAATCGCGCCTGTCGCAAGAGTGCGAGCGCGTCGCCGCCGTTGTTGCCGCCGCCTGCGAGCGCGACGATGGGCGCTTCGCCCGCGAAGCCAGCACGGCCGGCACGGGATTCAAGCGCGGCCCAGGCGCGTAGCGCGGCATTCTCCATGAGGACGAGCGGCGGAAGTTTCCAGGATTCGGCGACCGCGGCGTCGAGTCGCGCGGCCTCGGCGGCGCTCACGAGACTTCTCACCGCTTGTTCTCGGTTCGGCCGCCGAAGAGCTTGTCGAAGCGCCACCACACAACCCGCGCCTCATACTTCGTGCCAAGGAGCGCGCAGAGAATGCCGTCGGGCGAAAGATAGAGCGTGCTGTAGTAGAGCTCGTCGGGCGCGATGTCGATGTTGTAGCGCTTCACCTCTCTATTCCCCTCGTCGAGGATGGAGAGGCGGCTCGTGCCGTCGTCGTCAGCGGTGATAAAAAAGAGCCGCCCGCCTGCCACGCCGAGGAACTCAGGCACGCGCACATAGCGGGCGCTTACTCCCTCAGGCCCCTGCTTGACTGTCTTCTCCTCGGCAGGCACCTCCCAGCGCGCAAGTATGGCCCCTGAGGAGGGATCCATGCGGTAAGCCCAGGATCCCGCATAGTCGATCCCCGAACGCGATTTTGTCTGCGGATCGACGGCCTCGCGGTAGTAATCGACCTTGAGGAGGAGCGCCTTCCCATCGGAATCCGGCACGACCCGGTCAAGTGAGGCGATGAACGAAGCATCCTTCTCTGGCTGCGGCAGGGCATCGCGGCGCAACTTGAGCGCGTAGCGAACAAGGCCACGCGCATCGAACCAATGCACGAGCCAGGCGGTCTGGGTCATTGAGACAACAACACAGTCATCTCCCGGCGTCGTATGGATGCCGACAATGTACGGGAAGGGCGTACCTCCCGGTCCCTCCTGGCCAAGAAAATCGAGAAAGCGACCTTCCTTGTCGAAACGGAGAACGACATAGTCGAGCATGCCGCTTGATGCCTCGTCGTACACACGCCGCTCAGGCGGAAGCCGGTCTTCCACATAGAGTGTTTGCCGCGAATCGACCGCAAGCTCGCCCACGGCGCGGAAGGGGTGGGCGTAAGCTCTCCTCCCTGAGGTGTCATCGCCCTTGGCAGGCCGCAAGAGAAGCGGCTCGGGGTTGCGTTCGGGGTTATAGATCATCGAAAGCACATCCCCGAAGGATGAAAGGCGCATCACCTTCGCGCCGTTGCCGTTCGCAAGATAAAAGATGCCTTCGCGCATGGCGATCCGCGTCTTGAGCGGTCCCGCGGCGTTTTCGAGTTGGAAAAGATCCACCTGATCCTCGGCGGATCCGTAGCCAAGGGTAAAAAGCTGTTCGCGGGCGACTGCCACCGCCCCCCGCGATCCACCGCAAGCGGCGAGTAAAAGGGAAAGGATAACGGCAAACGGGGCGAAAACACGTCGAACCATGAAGTGCTCGGGCATACCGCTAGTAGTATCGCCCTGCCCCGCCATTGTCAACCAAAGGCCCCGCGACGCAAGGTCGCGCCCCCCTTAAAGGGCGCATGCGTTATCTTGCGGAAAGTGCAGAGCTTGACCCCTCGGAAACAATGAAGGTACATTAAGCGGCATGGGTACGAACATCCTCGCCGCGCTTTTCGGAACAAAGAAAGAGCGCGATATCAAAGGCCTTGTGCCTCTCCTCCATGCGGTAAATGAAAAGGAAGCCTGGGCGCTCGGTCTGCCTTCCGAGGGCTTCCCGGAGGAGACCGCCAAACTCCGCGCCCGCTTCAAGGCGGGGGAGAGTCTCGACGAGCTCCTCCCGGAAGCCTTCGCGCTCTTTCGGGAAGCAGCACGGCGCGTTCTCGGCGAGCGGCCCTTCGACACCCAGATCATGGGCGGCATCGTCCTGCACCAGGGCAAGATCGTCGAGATGAAAACCGGCGAAGGTAAAACGCTTTGCTCGGTCGGCGCTGCCTACCTCAACTCGCTCTCCGGCGAGGGAGTCCATGTCGTCACCGTGAACGACTATCTTGCCGAACGCGACTCCGAGTGGATGGGCCAGGTGTACCGCTTCCTCGGCGTCTCCGTCGGCTGCGTCCTTTCCAAAATGGACAACGAGGCGCGCATCAAAGCCTATGCCGCCGACATCACCTACGGAACGAACAATGAGTTTGGCTTCGACTATCTCCGCGACAACATGACCTGGAGCCCCGAGGGCAGGGTCCAGCGCGGCCACAATTACTGTATTGTCGACGAGATCGATTCGATTCTCATCGACGAGGCGCGCACCCCCCTCATCATTTCGGGACCAGCGGACGATGACACCTTCAAGGTCAATGAGGTCAACAGGCTCGCCACCCAGCTTGTCGAGGTCAAAAAGGATCCTGAGACCGGGGAGTACCCCAAAGAAGAAGAAGGCGAAGTCCTCGAGGGCGACTATAAAATCGAGGAAAAATCGAAGCGCGTCTCGTTCACCTCAGACGGCCTTGCGAAGATTGAGACACTCCTGCAAAAGCGCGGACTCATCAGGGGTTCGCTTTTCGACGAGGGGAACTTCGAATTCGTCCACTACTTCACCCAGGCCGTGCGCGCCCAGCGGCTCTTCGAAGTCGATGTCGACTACGTTGTGCAGGACGGACTTGTCCAAATCGTCGATGAGTTCACAGGCCGCATTCTCCATGGACGGCGCTACTCGGACGGCCTCCACGAAGCGATCGAGGCGAAGGAGCGGATCAAGATCGCGCGACGCAACCGCACCCTTGCGACGATCACCTTTCAAAATTACTTCCGCATGTATAAAAAAATATCCGGCATGACAGGCACGGCGGATACCGAGGCGCCCGAGTTTAACAAAATATACAACCTCGACGTCGTCGTCATTCCGACCAACCGGCCGGTCGCCCGCATCGACGAAGACGACCTCGTTTTCCTGAATGAGGCGGACAAATTCAACGCCATCTGCGACGAAATCGAGGCCGCGCATAAAAAAGGGCAGCCGATCCTCGTTGGCACGGTTTCCATCGAGAAATCGGAACACCTGTCGCGCCTTCTGCAAAAACGCGGCGTCCGCCATGAGGTGCTCAACGCGAAAAATCATGCACGTGAGGCCCTCATCATCGCCGAAGCGGGTGCGAAGGGCTCGGTGACTATTGCGACAAACATGGCCGGTCGCGGCACCGACATAAAGCTCGGCGGCAATCCGGAATTCCGCGCCCGACGCCGAGCGGGCAGTTCGGCGACAAAGGCGGAATACGAGGCTGCATTGGCGCTCGAATATGAGGCATGGCGCAAGGATTACGAGGAGGTTCGCGCGCTTGGTGGCCTTTACGTCCTCGGCACCGAGCGCCACGAATCCCGCCGCATCGACAACCAGCTCCGCGGGCGTTCTGGCCGCCAGGGAGATCCCGGCCGCTCGGCGTTCTTCATCTCCCTCGATGACGACCTTATGCGGCTTTTCGGCGGCGAAAACCTCAAAGGTCTCATGGCAAAAATCGGCATGAAGGACGGCGAACCAATTTACCATCCCCTCCTCAATCGCACGATCGAGAACGCCCAGAAAAAGGTCGAGGAACGGAACTTCGAAATCCGGAAGCACCTTCTCGAGTATGACGACGTGCTCAACGAGCAGCGCAAGTTCATCTACGCCCAACGTGACGCGATCCTCAAGGAGCCCGACTTGGTCGAACGCGTCCGGGGCGCGGCACACGACATGGTCGACGATCTCCTTGCGGCCTGCGCGGAGGCGCAAAAACGCGACTCAGGCCACGCCCTCGCCGAACTTCAGGAAGGGCTCAAGGAAACCTTCAACGTTCAGCTTCCCCCGCTTCCCGCTGAGGTCGTATCCAAGGGGCCCGAGGCTCTCCGTCCACTCGTCATGGAGCTCCTTGAGCGCGATCTTGAAGCAAAGCGCGCCTATGCGGGTTCGGAAAACCTTAACCACTTCATCCGCTTCCAGTACCTCCAGGCGATAGACCAGAAGTGGCTCGACCACCTTGAGCAGATGGAGGCGCTCCGCGAGGCGGTCTACCTCCGCTCGTACGCACAGAAAAACCCCCTCCTTGAATACAAACTCGAGGGCTTTGACATCTTTAACGAGATGATCGATGAAATACGCCGTTCGATCGCCACACGGCTCTTCCTTGTGCGCATCCAGACCGCTGAAGAGCGGCAGGCGAGGCCGACCGTCGAACGCCAGGGAAGCGCGGTGCACGAAGAAGCGGGTCGCTTCGGCGGTGCGGCAGAGGGATCTGCACCGAGCGCCGTCGCCGAGGCCGCGCGTCCTGCGGGCGCCACCGTGGTCCGCAGCGCCGAAAAGGTCGGCCGCAACGACCCCTGCCCCTGCGGTTCAGGTAAGAAGTACAAACACTGCCACGGCAGGTAAACGCAGTGCGATCTGCGTCCGAATGCGGATCGCACTGCAAGGAGCCGCAATGTCGCTCAACCATCGCGAAATCGATCGCATCCTCGACGAGCTCGACCTTGCGGGAGCCTGGCTTCAGCGCATACTACAGCCCTCGTACGACTCGCTCGTCCTCGGCTTCTACAAATCGGGCAAGGAAACGGAACTGCTCATCTCGATCGCCCAGGGCGCCTGCCGCATCCACACGCTCTCCGCGCGGCCGCCCAAGCCCGCGCGCCCTTTGCGTTTTCAAGAGTGCCTTAAGGCGCGCTTAAAGGGTGCACGGCTTGAGTCAATCCGCCAGATCGACGATGAGCGCGTGCTCCGCCTTGATTTCACGGTGGCACGCGCCCCCGAGCACGCAGCTGATGAGCTTGTCTACAAGCCGATCGGCGAATTTGCACGGGCCGTCGCGCACGGCGCGGCGCACGGCGCGGCGCACGGCGCGGCGGAAGCGGATCCACAAAGCCTCGAGCACTACCGCCTCTATGCACGCCTGTGGAGCGGGGCGGGCAATGTCATCCTCGTGGACGCCGACAGTGTAATCGTTGATGCGCTTGCGCGCAGGCCCAAGCGCGGTGAGGTTTCGGGCGCACCATGCAAGCTCGAAAGCGACCTTTCCGCCGCGCGCGCGGCGAGGCCACCTTCACCCGACGCCGAGCGGCATTTCGAGCCCCGGGACTTCCCCCCTGCACCGCGCGCCGCGGATGGAGGAAGCTACAATGAGCGTGTCGAAGCGTTTTATGCGGCGCGCGGTGGAGAGCTGTCGCGCGAGCGGCTCATCGAGGCCGCTCGCGAGCGGTATGCGCGGCGCGAGCGTGCGCTCGGCGCACGAATTGCCGAGCTTACATCGCGCGCCGCGGAGTACCGGGAAGCGCCGCGGCTCAAGGAACTCGGCGACATCATCATGGCGAACCAGCACCGCGCGCCTCAAGGACGGTTTCTCGTCTGCGAGGATTTTTACCGGGGAGGCGAAATATCCATCGCCGTCGATCCTGCGAAAAGCGCCGTGGAAAACGCGAAAGCCTACTACGAGCGCTTTAAAAAAGCGAATTCGGGATTGTCCGAGGTCGAAGCGGAACTCCGCGAGGCAAAGGCCGCGCTCGAAGCCGCACGCGATGAGCTTGTGCACCTTGAGTCGATCGAGGAGCCACTCCTCATCGCGCGCGCCCTCGAAAAGGGCGGCACGGCGCGGAAGATCCGCGAAAAGCGCTATCCGGGCTTGTCGCTCGACCGTGACGGCTGGACCATCCTCATCGGCCGCTCGGCGAAGGAAAACGACGAGCTACTCAGGCGCCACGTGCGGGGGCAGGATCTCTGGCTCCACGCCCGTGACTACGCAGGCGCCTATGTGTTCGTAAAGGCGCGGGCCGGAAAAAGCTTCCCCCTCGATCTCATGCTCGACGCCGGGAATCTTGCGATTTATTATTCAAAGGGGCGCCAAAACGGCGGAGGCGAGCTCTACTACACCCAGGTGAAGTACCTGCGCCGGGCCAAAGACGGCCCCAAGGGCCTCGTCATTCCCACACAGGAACGCAACTTAAGCATTAAGCTCGACGAGGCGCGGCTCAAGGCGCTCCGTTCCCTCATGACGAGCGAGGGAGAAACCTAGCGCGCCACGACGCGCACCTACGGGAGAACCGCATGCATCCGAGCAGGCACCTCGTCCGAGCCGCTTGCGCGCTCGCCATCCTCTGTTCGCTCGCCTCCTGCGCGAGCGTCGACAAACCCAAGGGCGAAGTGAAGCGTTCGCCCCAGCTCACCGAGGGGCAACTCCAAGAACTCTATATTGCGCGGCGCAACGAGGGACGAAAGCTCCTCGAGGGACGGCAGTATGGTAAAGCCCTCGACGCCTATCTCGAGGCGAACGAAATACGCGCCAACACGCCCGCGGTGCTCCTCGGCATCGGCCGCGCCTACCTCGGACTCGAATACCCGGAAAAGGCGCGGAGGTACTTCGACAAATACCTTGAGGTGGAAAAGGACAACGACGCGGCGGTATACCGCGAACTCGCCCTCGCCTACGCAGGGCCACTCGCCGCTTTAGAGATGGCGGTAAAGGCCTATGCCAAGGCGATCGCTGCGGGAGAAGGCAAGGAAGCGGGCTGGGATCTCCTCCGCCGCGGTGAAATCCTCCTTAGGCTCGGGAAGAAGGACGAGGCGGCCGCCGATTTCAGCCGCGCGCTCGAGACAGGGCAACGCATGAAGGATGCACGTCTCATCCAGGCGGCGAAGGACGCCCTCGCCGCGGCGATCGGCGAAAAGTCCTAGGGTTTTGCTACAGGCTCTCGCGTGCGCTCTGCGCTCCGCCTAACGCGGAGCTCGCCGTCGCGGCATTCGACGCGGGCCACCGAACCGGGGCCGAGCCGTCCCGCGAGTATCTCTTCCGCAAGGCGGTCCTCGATCGCCGACTGAAGCAGGCGACGCATCGGCCGCGCGCCGTAGGCCGGCTCGTAGCCCCGCTCCGCGAGCCATTCCTTCGCTGCGGGGCTTAGCTCGAGCGCGATACCGCGTTCTGCCACCCTGTGCGCAAGCTCGGCGATGAGGAGTTCGAGTACGGCGCGAACCTCCGCGCGCTCAAGCGGCTTGAAAACGACGATGTCATCAACCCGATTCACAAACTCGGGGTTAAAGCGGCGCTTGAGCTCCGCAAGGGCTGAGCTCTTCACCTCGGCATAGGAAAGGAGCCGATCCTCGGCGCGGAAGCCGAGCCCGCCTGTGGCGATCTCGCGAGCCCCCGCGTTGCTCGTCATAATCACGACAGCGTTGCGAAAAGAGACGGCGTGCCCAAGATTGTCACGGAGCTCCCCCTCTTCGAGAAGCTGAAGCAGAATGTTGAACACCTCGGGGTGGGCTTTTTCGATTTCATCGAACAGGACGACGCTGTACGGCCGCCTGCGCACCTTTTCCGTAAGCATGCCGCCTTCCTCGTAGCCGACATAGCCCGGCGGAGCGCCCACAAGGCGGGCAGCGTTGTGACGTTCCATAAAATCCGACATATCGATGCGGATAAGTGCGTCCTGCGAGCCAAACAGTATCTCCGCAAGGCTCTTGGCGACAAGGGTCTTACCAACCCCCGTGGGTCCCAAAAAGATGAAAGAACCGAGAGGCCGTCGACCATCCGAAACGCCAGCACGCGCGCGGCGCACTGCGGAGGCGACCGCCGCTATCGCCTCGTCCTGACCGATGACGCGGCGGTGTAGCTCCGCCTCGAGCGAAAGAAGACGCTCGGCCTCGTTTTCAAGGAGGCGTCCGACGGGAATGCCCGTCGCCTCGGAGAGCACCGCACGAAGATCATCCTCGGTCACGGGAAACGGCCCGCCGCGGCCGCCAGACTCCCACTCCGCCTTGAGCGCCTCAAGGCGGGCGCGAAGAGAGCGGACGCGGTCGCGCGCCATGGCGGCGCGCTCGTAGTTCTGCGTGGATACGAGGGCAAGCTTCTCCTCGGTGAGGCGGCGGATCTCTTCCTCAATCTCCGAAAGCTCAGGCGGCCGAGCAGGACTCTCCACCTTTTTGAGCGCACCCGCCTCGTCGAGGAGATCGATCGCCTTGTCGGGCAAGAAACGGTCAGCGACATAGCGGCGAGAAAGCTCGACCGCCGCCTCGATCGCGGCCCGCGAGTAGGAGACGCCGTGGTACTCCTCATAACGCGATTTGATGCCCTCGAGAATGGCGAGCGTCTCGGCGGGGCCGGGCTCCTCGACGACAACTGCCTGGAAACGGCGCTCGAGAGCGGCGTCCTTTTCGAAATACTTTCGATATTCGTCGAGCGTCGTCGCGCCTATGCACTGGAGTTCGCCGCGGGAGAGCGCGGGCTTGAGCATGTTTGAGGCGTCAATAGAGCCCTCAGCGCCGCCTGCCCCAATCACGGTGTGAATTTCATCGATGAAGAGCACAACATCGCCCGCCTGGCTGATCTCGCGCATGATGCGTTTAAGCCGCTCTTCGAACTCTCCCCGGTACTTTGTGCCCGCGACGACCGAGGCGATATCGAGGGCCAGGATGCGCTTTTCGGACAGTCCGGGGGGGGCGTCGCCGCGTGCGAAGCGGAGCGCAAGGCCTTCAACGATCGCTGTCTTGCCGACACCTGGTTCGCCCACAAGGACAGGATTGTTTTTTGTACGCCTCGCCAAGATGCGAATGACGCGGCCGATCTCGCGTTCGCGGCCGATGACGGGATCGAGCTTCCCCTCGCGGGCCAAGGCGGTGAGATCCCGGGCGTGCTCGTCAAGGAGGGGGGTACGCGGAAGCGGCGGGCGCTGTGGCGCGGGCGCCTGCCCGGACGCAGAGCGCTCGGGCGCGGTACGTCCTTCGGCGAGAGGCACACCCTCGCCACCGGGCTCGCGGAGAAGACGCGCAGAAGCGCGAAGCTGTTCGTAGTAGACTCCGTGGCGAGCAAGGTAGCGCTCGAAGGCCGCACCCTCTTCGCGTGCAGCGGCGACTACAAAATGCTCGGTGCCTATGTACTCCGAGCCCCCCATGTTCGCCTCTTCGGCGGCGAGCTCGAGGAGGCTACGCACGCGGCGGGAGAGGGGCAGGTCACCAAGGACGAAGCCCGCCCGTTTCCGCTCAAGCGAGCGCTCAAGCTCGTCGCGTAGCTCAAGGGGGTCAATTTTGAGCCCACGGAGCATCTTGAAACCGAGGCCCTCACCCTCGCGGAGGATGGCGAGAAGCACATGTTCGGGCTGTAGCTGTTCGGAGCGCGCGCGCTTGGCCTCCTCCTGCGCGAGGGTGGCGAGAATGCGTTGCGCGCGGTGCGTGAGGCCCTTGAACATCGTGTGCGCTCCTCCTTACCTCAATTGTAGTCCTGCGACAGCCCTGGCTACCAGACGCGCTCGCACTCTTTCCTCGGCGACCGCATCCCCGCCGGGATCTTTTTCGCCAGATGCCTTGGCGGCGAGCGAAAGCGAGGATGAACCGAGCATGCCAAGGAGCTTCGCAAGTGCGCCTTCTTCGACGCCCTCGGCAAGCCCCGCAAGCACGGCGAGACGAAGGGCGGAGAGGTGGGCGGCGGCCTCGACTGCGGAGAGGCGTCTGCAATAGCGGAGTATGCCAAGCGCACGGCCGGCGAGGTCGAGGAGGTCATCGCGCCGTTCGGCGGCAAGCCGCGCGCGGGAAATGCGCTCGGCGGCAAGGAGTGGCGTAAGCGCCTCCATAAATGCGGCGTCAAGCTCCGCGCGGGAAACGCCATAGGAGCGCTCGGTCGCGATGCAGTAGAGGTCTCCAGCCGATCCGCCCTCGCCGCCGTAGAAGCCGGAAACCGCGTAGCCGGCGGCAAGAAGGGAACGGAACGCACGCTCGGTAAGCCCCGCGACGGCGAGCGCCGGCACATGGATGCACACCGACAGACACAGTCCCGTCCCCATATCGCCGATTTTTGGAAGAAGATAGCCAAATTCCCCATCAAAGGCCGGCGCGTGGCCCTCTGCGGCAAATGCACGCTCAAGCTCCCCCGCCGCTGTAAGCGCGCGCCCTGCGGCGCCTGAAAGATCAAGACCGGAAGTGCGCATACGGACGGAAAAATGCGCATCCTCGTCGAAGATGCAGTACGCACCCTCTCCGCTACAGGCGACCCTTGCCTCGGGATCAAGCGCGAATGAGCGCGAGAGATATCCTGATTCGACAAACGCGCGTCGCTCTGCCTCAGGACAGTCTGCAAGCGGAAAAACTCGCCACCGGGGTAGCGTGGCGACAATGCCTGTCACAAGCTCCCTGGAAGGCGGCGAATCGCGCCTTCCAGGGAAGGGAAGATCGGCAAGGCAGCGAGGCACGCGCGCCGCAGACCAGAGCACCACATCGCGATCAGAGCCACCAGCATCAGACAGGACGAAGGGCGCGCAGTCGCCGAATCCCGCTTGAGGCGGCGCGGATTCCGCCGCCCCGGTCGTATGCCTCGTAGCGGCTTTGCCCATATCAGCGCGCGCGTCGTTCGCGGCGGGGCGCGGGGCAAGCCGCCGTACGACCTCAATGTCGGCAGGGTCGTCACGATAGAAGGGAGGATGCGCGCGGAGGCGGAGAAGGCGGCCGAGTTCCGTGCGGAAAGTAGCCGCGCAGTCCGCACAGCCAAGCCGTCCATGCAGCAGTTCATCAAGCCCGAGGCCGCAGCGCGGGCAGCCACCCGGCTCGCGCCGCGGTTCCGCTTCCGGCGACGCAATAAGCTCGTCGAGTCGAAGCTCAAGGCGGCCTGGGCCCGCAAAAAGGCCGCGCTTACGGGCGCAAGCCTCGCAGAGCGAAAGATCCTCGCTCAAGTTCCCGCGCGTCCGGCGGATAAAGAGCGTGGCCTCGCGCTGGCCGCAGATGGCGCATAGCATGGTGCGCCGACTATAGCCGAAGCCATGCGAAAAGTATAGATTGATAGCCAGATTCTATTGCAAGGAGGATTGGTGTATGCGCACTAGGCGTTTTGTGCTTCGTTTTTTCGCCCTCGCCTTAAGCGCGGCCACAGCCGTACATGCTGAGCCCGCGCGTATCCGTGTCGGCGCGCTCAAAGGTCCAAGCGGTATCGCGCTGATACGGCTTTTCGAGACTCCCCCCACACTTCCAGATGGATCTCTCGTCGAGGCCGTCGCCGTGCCCAACGTCGAGGCCATGACCGCCAAAATCGTCGCCGGGGAATGCGATTTCGCCGTTCTCCCGATCAACGTGGCCGCAAAACTCGCCGGCTCAGGCATTCCGGTGCGGCTTGCTGCGGTCATCGGCGACGGCATGGTCGCATTCCTCGCCCAGGGCTCCGCGATCTCATCCTTCGCCGAGCTCAAAGGCCGGGAGGTGTATGTCGCCGGCCAGGGGGCGACGCCCGACTATCTTTTCCGGCGCCTGCTCAAGGAAGCGAATCTCGATCCTGAGCGTGACGTAAGGCTCAACTATTCGCTACCCTATCCCGAAATGGCCGCCGCCCTCGCATCAGGGCGCATCGGCTTCGCCGTCCTGCCCGAACCCTTTGCAACGGCCGCCATCAGCGCCAATGCGGCGATTAGTGCGCCGCTCGACCTCGGCGCGCTGTGGACCAAAGCCACCGGGCAAGCAAGCTACCCCATGACCGCCCTTGTGGTAAACACACGGCTTGCGACGGAACGGCCCGAAATCGTCCGCGCCGTGCTCGCGGCCGCGAAAGGCTCCATTGAAGCGGTCAAGGCTGACCCGGACACCGCCGCGCGGCTCGTCGAAAAACACGACCTCGGACTCAAGGCCGCCATCGCCGCCAAGGCCATTCCCCGGAGCGCATATGTCTACACCCCCGCATACGCTGCGCGGTCGGCGGTGGAAGCGCTCCTTAAGGTCTTCCTCGAACTTGCGCCGGCCTCTGTCGGCGGAAAGTTGCCCGATGCCGCGTTCTACGCCGCGTTCTAAGTCGCACCTTCTCGTTCGCATGGGCGCCGCGCTCGCCCTCATCGGCCTTTGGAAGCTCGGCGCACTCGCCGTGGGGACGGAGCTCATTCTGCCTCCACCCGAGCGGGTGCTTGCCGAGGCGCTGCGTCTCCTGCCACGACGTGTCTTTCTTGAAGCGCTCGGCGCGACCTTTGTGCGCGGGCTTGCCGCCTTTGCGCTCTCCCTTGCTTTAGGCGCCGTCCTCGGCTTGGCCATGGGGCTTTCGGGCTACGTCGCCGCAGCCCTTGCGCCGCTCCTCGTCGTCATCCGTGCGACCCCGGTCGTCGCGCTCATCCTCGTGGCGACCTTTTGGTTCCCCTCGGATGCGCTTCCTGTTTTCGCAGCCTTTCTCATGGCCTTTCCGGTAGTGGCGACGAGCGCCGCACAGGGCGCGCGCGCGGCTGACCCTAAGCTACTCGAAATGGCCTCGCTCTTCCGCGTTCCCCGAGCGGCAGTGTTCCGGCACATCCGCCTGCCCGCGG
>JAJUIB010000027.1 GCA_029265615.1 Spirochaetota bacterium | reverse complement strand
GGTTCGGGGGTTTTGGTTTTGGGGCGAACAAGGTACTCTTTAAAAATCGTTTTTTTAATTGTTATCGCAGCCCCACCCACGTTGCATGGGGGGTATGGGGTGGATATTTTAGCCACCGCTTCCGTAGCTCCGTGCGAGGTGCATCACAAGCTTCGTAACACTACGGCGTGCACCCCGCAAAGACCGGCCTCACGACCTAATCGTGATGTTCCCCGTTGCACTTTCGAGCTTCGCACGCATCGCGCCGTCGCCGATCCGTCCAGAAGCCCGCCCGCCTACCCGTACCGCTGGTGCATCAATAGTGCCCGTCTCGGTTTCCGCGGACCAGGAACAGCCAGCCCCCGATGCAAGATCAAGCGACAGGTTGCCCGTCGAACTGCGCATTGCGAGCGTCGTCCCGCGGGCGCCTTTCACCACGAGGTTGCCGGTCTCCGAAGCAAGCTCGGCCGAGCGGAACGCAAGGTCGGCAAGTTCAAGATTGCCCGTTGCGGAGCTGAGTCGGATGTCCGCGCGCGCGGAGCCAGGAAGTTCGATATCGAGTACCAGCCCTTCATCGCCCTGGACATAGAGCTGACGGGGCGCTTTGACCGTAAAACTCGCCTCGTCTCCGGTTCTTTCGGCTTCCAGCGCAAGCCCATCCGCGTACGCAGCATCGACCCTACCGTGGAGTCGCGCCTTCACCGCGGAACCCTTACCCGCCACGAGGCGGATGTCGGCGATGGCTGTCGTCGCGTGGAGCGCCCCGAGCCCCGCAGCGGGTAGCTCCCGTTCGATATCGACGGGCGAAGTCGGTCGCGCGACGCCAAGGCTTGCGGAAATATTACGCCCGCCTTCGGCCTGTATATTCTCCCAGTCACCTGCATTGACATCGAGAAGCTCGATTCCGTCATGCTCCATGCGAACCCGCCCGCGTCCGTCGATCTCAAGCGAGAATCCGGGCAAATTGATGGCGACATCGGCCGCCCGCTTTCCGCTTGTCGAGCGCCCTTCCGTCGCGCCCCCCGTCCCGGCCGCCGCGGGCCGCGCATTCGCCGCGGCGACGCCGAACGCAGCCGCGATGCACAGAGCCCCGAGCGTCCCCGTCACAAGCGCAATCCTCTTAAAGTTCATCATCAAACTCCTCCTTCACCGGGCATGTCCCCTTTCCGGGCGACACGCTCGACAAGATACCGGCCCGAACGCCTTCCCGACTCGACGAGTGCGGAAAGCAAGGCAAAACAACCACTTACGCCAAGAAGACCGAATCCGACCGAGGCGAAGAGCGCCGCAAGCGGAGGGAGGCGGATCGACGCTCCCTGTGCGATGAACGGCGCAAGCACAAGGTTCGTCGCCCCGCCCAACCCCCCGAGCGCAAACAGCCCCGCGACGATGAGGGCGGCGCCCGCGAACAGGCCCAGCGCCCCGCCTGCCACCGCCGCGACAGGCGGCGGCAATTCCGTAGCAAGACGGTGCGCGATGAGCCTGATCGAGGTGAAGACTCCCGGTCTGCCGCCCGCATGACGCGCGAAGGCCACGGCGCGATACTCGCGACCGAGGAGTCGCGGATCCCCGAGAGACGAGGCAACCTCGGCCTCGCTCCGCCCCTCCCTTGCGCCCGACGCGAAATGGTCATCGATCTCGGCAAGGAGTTCTTCCGCTCCATCTATGCCGCGCAACGCGCGCCTGAGCTGTTCCAGGTATTCATGCCTCGTCATGGGCTTCCTCCGTGATCCGGGCGACAGCCGCGACAAATTCCCGCCATTCGGCGGCAAGCGCGCGGCATGCGGCCCCACCCGCCTCGGTGATGCGGTAGTACTTTCGCGGCGGCCCCTCCGCTGATTCTTTGAGGTAGGTATCGACCAGACCGTCGTCGCGCAGGCGCCTCAGCAGGGGGTATACCGAGCCTTCGGCGATCGCGACGCCCCCTTCAAGCGCATCGGCGATCTCGTATCCGTAGTAGTCGCGCCGCGCAAGGAGCGACAACACGCAGAGTTCGAGAACGCCTTTCTTGAATTGGATATTCATCCCGCCTCCAGGTATAAACTACCACAAGCTATTATTCTCTGCAAGATACCTAGTAAAAAAATATACCACTCCCGCTCCCCTCTATCGGCACACACCGGTCGAAACTGCGGGGGCGTGCGACAGTAAGGAACTATTGCGCGCCCCCGCCCCAGAGGGGTATGATCGGCTTCACGATGGAATACATGAAACGCACCACCACCTGCGGCGCCCTCAGGGCGATTGACGCGGGGAAAACCGTCATTTTGAACGGCTGGGTTCACCGCAAGCGCGATCACGGCGGCATCTCGTTCATAAACCTGCGCGATCGCTATGGCGTCACCCAGGTTGTCGTCGACGATGACGCCCCCGAGGCGCTCAAAAAGGCGGCGAGCGAGCTCAAATACGAATACTGCGTAGCCCTGCGCGGCGTCGTTCGGCCCCGCCCCGACTCCATGGTCAACCGTGACATGCCCACAGGCGAGGTCGAGGTCAAGGCAGAAGAGATTCAGGTGCTCACCCGCTGCGAGACGCTGCCCTTCATGATCGATGAGAGATCCGACGCGAAGGAGGAACTTCGGCTCAAGTACCGCTACCTCGACCTTAGGTCCTTTTCGATGCAGGACAAGATCCGCCTTAGGCACGAAGTGGCCTTTGCCGTACGGGAATACCTTGCGGGCAAGGGCTTTTACGAAATCGAAACGCCGACCTTCATTCGTTCGACGCCGGAGGGCGCGCGCGACTACCTTGTCCCCTCGCGGCTCTATCCAGGCAAGTTTTATGCCCTCCCCCAGTCACCGCAGCTCTACAAGCAGATTCTCATGGTCGCCGGAATGGACAAATACTTCCAGCTCGCGCGCTGCTACCGCGACGAAGACGCACGCGGCGACCGCCAGCCTGAGTTCACCCAAATCGACATCGAGATGTCGTTTGTAAAGCGCGATGACGTCCTCGAGCTCGTCGAAGGCATGATGGGTCATGTCTTCCGGAAAACGCTCGGCGTCGAGCTTCCCGCGCGCTTCCGGCGCATTGCCTACGATGATGCAATCGAGCTCTATGGCACCGACAAGCCGGATCTCCGCTTCGGCATGGAGATGAAAGACTTCGGCGACCTTGCCGCAAAATCCGGCTTCCAGGCATTCAAGGACGCGCTCACGGAAGGGGCATCTCGCCAGGCAGCGGCGAAGGCCAAAGGTGTCACGCAGGAAGGCGGCGCGGTCAAAGCGCTCCTCGTTCCGGGTAAGGCCGATTATTCCCGTAAGCAGATCGAAGAACTCGAGGCCGCCGCCAAAGTCTACCGCGCTAAGGGTATGGCCTGGATGAAGGTCTCTGCCGAGGGCCGACTCGAGGGGGGAGCCGCCAAGTTCTTCGCCGGGGAGGCGGCTCCGGCAGGCCTTGAGGCCGAGGTGATCGCCTATCTCGGCGCAAAGCCCGGTGACCTCATCCTCATGGTTGCGGATGCAAAGCGCCGTGTCGCTTGCGCCTCCCTGGGCGCCGTGCGCTCGAAGCTCGGCAAGGACCTGGGGCTCTGCGACCCCAAGCGCTTTGAGTTCGCCTGGATTGTCGACTTTCCGATGTTCGAGTGGAACGAGGACGAAAACAAATGGGACACGGCGCACCACATGTTCACCATGCCCCAGGAGCGGTACCATCCGACCCTCGAATCCGACCCGGGAGCAGTCAAAGGGGACCTGTACGACCTTGTCATGAACGGCTTCGAGCTCGCCTCGGGCTCCATTCGTATCCACGACCCCGAGCTCCAGAAGCGCATCTTCTCGATTGTTGGCTTCGACCCAGCCGAGGCGGAAAAGAAGTTCGGCTTCCTCACGGAAGCGTTCAAATACGGTCCGCCGCCCCACGGCGGCATCGCCCCAGGCCTCGATCGCCTCGTCATGCTCATGGCAGGCGAGACCTCGATCAAAGAAGTTATCGCCTTCCCCAAAAACTCGTTTGCCGTATCGCCAATGGACGAATCACCGAACGAAGTCGACGAGAAGCAGCTGAAAGAGCTGTCGATCCGCATCGTCGAGGGCCCCGGGGGCGCGAAAACGGTCGAGATTCAGAAGTAGCGATTCCCCGCGGCGCCATCCCGCGACGACGCATCATGCGTCACGAGGAGGAAGCATGGAAGTGGTCGCATTCAACGGAAGTCCGCGCGCCGCGGGCAACACGTATCGTGCGCTCTCGATCGTCGCCGAGGAGCTCGGCGACGCGGGGATCGGCACGCAGATCGTACACGTGGGGAGCTCCGCGCTCCGCGGTTGTGCCGCCTGCGGAGCGTGCGGCCGCAATAAGGATGGCCGCTGTGCCCTCCCCGACGACGGCGTCAACGCCTGGATTGAGGCGGCGCGCGCGGCCGACGGCATCCTCCTCGGCTCGCCGGTGCATTTTTCCGGCCTAGGAGGGGCGATGAAGTCCTTCCTTGACCGGGCTTTCTACGTGGCCAGCGCAAACGGCGGGCTCTTTCGGCACAAGGTCGGCGCCGCGGTCGTGGCGGTCCGCCGCTCGGGCGGCGTCGCCGCCTTCGACCAGCTCAACCACTTTCTCCTCTATGCCGAGATGCTGGTGCCGGGCTCGAATTACTGGAACGTGATCCACGGCGGCGCCGCAGGCGAGGCGGACCGCGACGAGGAAGGTGTGCAGACCCTCCGCGTGCTCGGTCGGAACCTCGCCTGGACACTCAAACTCATCGAGGCAGGTCGTCCCGCCCTCCCGCCGCCTGCGCGTGAAAAAAAGCGCTACATGAGCTTCATCCGCTAGACCTACAGCGCCAGGCAACATGCCGCACGATCGCCGCGACCGAGGGCCGCCTCCTCCCAGGGCTATTTCGCCGCGATCGGCACATAGATATCCGTGATCATCGTCGGTCCGCAAGCTTGTCAAGCTCATCGGGCGGCCCTTCGACCGGCAGGCATAGCTCGTACTCCACGTTCTTAGGATCGACAGGCTTCTCGAAATAGATGGCAAACACCGGCCCCGCGGGTCTAAGACCGCGTAGATTCGCCTGTTCGTAGAGTCCTTTCGTATAGCCGCCCATCGCCTTGAGCGAATCCTTCGTCCGGACCGAGAGGATCGTCATCTCGGGGAAAACACGCTCCTCGATAACGAAACGGTCTGCCATATCGCGCCTCCTATCTTTAGTTATCGCCCTGAGACAACCTGAGACAAAAAGGGGCAAGCGCGCGAAATTCATGCGAACTGCTTGACAAAGCCTCTTTATCGCACTACTGTATTACTACAATAGTACACTAAGGGATGTTGACATGATCACCGTACAATCCATGACCTTCGGGTATGGAAAGAGGCTGCTCTTCGAGGGCCTCGAGCTCAGACTGGAGCCGGGCAACATCTATGGGCTCCTCGGGCTCAATGGGGCCGGCAAAACGAGTCTGTTGAAGCTCGTTGCCGGCGCCCTCCGCCCTGCGGGCGGCACGATCCGTGTTTTTGGCCGCGAGCCAGCTAGACGTGAAGCGGCAACGCTCGCGGATCTCGTCTTTGTCCCGGAGGACCCCTGGCTACCTGCGCTCACACCCGCCACATGGATTGAACGCTATGCCGTCTTTCGGCCGGCCTTCGACCACGCACGCTTCGCCGCGCTGCTTGAGGAGTTCTGCCTCGATCGCGGCAAGCTACTCACCAAGTACTCCTATGGGCAGCGAAAAAAGTTCGCCCTTGCCTGCCTCATGTTCGCGAGCCTCGCGTTCAAAACTATGCATGAGGGCCGGAGCGGCACGGAATGGATCCTTCTGCCTGCCTCGGCGTTTGAAAAATACCTTGCAACGCTTGCCGCGCACCTCCTGCTCTACCCCTTCGTCTGCGTGCTCGCCGCGGTCGCCGCCTCCAGCCTGCTTGTCCTCCTTGAGGCCGTCGCGGGAGGCACTGGCAGCGCCATATGGACACCCTTTCAGTGGAACGCGCACAGTCTCCTTGCGGGTTACGGGGAATATGCGGCGCTGTCCGTGATCCTCATAGCGGGTTCGGCCACATTCCGGAAGCATGCGGCGCTTAAGACGCTCGGCGTCGTGACCGCCTACAGTCTCGCCATGGCGGGGCTCCTCCTGGGTGGATTCTATATTTTCGCACACGGGAAATTTGGCCCCGACATCGATGTCTCCTTCAAAAACGGCGAGTTCATCGTGCGAAGCCTTTCCGGTCTCACCGAAAAGCGCATCGATGACATTCTTGGGTTTACGTTCAAGGCCATAGCCAAGGTTCTTGTACCGCTCTTCGCCCTGCTCTATGGCTATTTCCGCGTCGTCGAAAAGGAGGCGCGCGATGAGGTTCAATAACGACCGGCCTATTTTTGCCCAGATCGCCGAGCACCTTGCAGAAGAGGTGCTTGCGGGGCGGCTTGAGGCGGGACAACGCCTTCCTTCGACGCGCGAACTTGCGTCCTCGCTCGAAGTGAATCCGAACACCGCCGCTCGCGCCTTGCAGGCACTGGCGGACGCGGGGATCGCGCATTGCGAACGGGGCACGGGCTACTTTGTCGCAGAGGAAGGGCCCGCGATCGTCCGCGCGGAACGGCGCCGACGCTTTTTCGAGGAAGAGCTCCCGCGGCTATGGAAAACCATGGACGAGCTAGACCTCGGCATCGAGGAGCTCACGCAGAGATGGGCCGAACGACAATCAGGAGATGCAAAAGGAGAAAAAGCATGAAAACGAGCACGAAGCTACTCATCGTCTTCGGTCTAGCGAGCCTTTTCGCCATCGTCGGCGCGCTTATCGCTCTTGCGCTTTAAGCGCACGACGCACACGGGTCGGCGGCAAAACCGCGGCAAAACCGCGGCAAAACCTATGTCTCCGTCAGCCCGCAAAGCAGGCCGCGGCTCGAGAAGCGGGCCGCCTCTCGGGCGCAGAGGAACTGCCGGACCGCCATCACGCCCTGTGTGGCGAATGAGTATACCCGAGATCATTCTACGCGTCACGGAAAATCGACTACTTGCATCTTCCCGCCCAAATCACTATACTGCAGACCGAGGTTTTTCTAGCAAATGCAGAAAAACCGCAGAACTTGCAAGGGGATAGCGTCCTTCGGAACATCCCCGATTCCAATAGTACCGCGCGCCAATCATCGTGGGATCTACGTCTGCTTAGGGCGCGGCACTCGCTAGACAGCATCGAGCGACGCACACGGTTCGGAGCATCCTGCGCACCTTACGACGCCAGTCGCGCGTCACGGGCCAGAGCTTCGAGAATCCACGACGGGAGAGGTACAGTACCGACATGGCCACCGACATTAAGAAGATGCGCAACATCGGCATCAGCGCCCACATCGACTCCGGCAAGACGACGCTTTCCGAGCGCATTCTCTTCTACTGCAACAAGATCCACGCAATCCATGAAGTGAAGGGCAAAGACGGCGCCGGCGCCACGATGGACTCCATGGATCTTGAGCGCGAACGCGGCATTACGATCCAGTCCGCCGCGACCAATGTCCAGTGGAAGGACATCAACATCAACCTGATCGACACGCCCGGCCACGTCGACTTCACCATTGAGGTCGAGCGTTCGCTCCGCGTCCTCGACGGCGCCATCCTCGTCCTTTGCGCGGTCGGCGGTGTCCAATCCCAGTCGATTACGGTCGACCGCCAGCTCAAGCGCTACCATGTTCCCCGGCTTGCGTTTATCAACAAGTGCGACCGTACGGGGGCGAACCCCTTCCGCGTCAAGGCGCAACTCACCGAAAAGCTCGGCCTCAATCCGGTCTTCATGACCCTGCCCATCGGCCTCGAGGACAAGCTCGAGGGCGTCATCGACCTGCTCGACATGAAAGCCGTCTACTTCGATGGCGAAGGCGGAACCCAGCTTCGCTATGCGGAAATTCCCGCCCACCTCCTCGCCGACGCAGAAAAATACCGCGAGGAGCTCATCGATACCGCCTCGATGTTCTCCGATGAGCTTGCTGAGGCCTACCTCGAGGGTAGCGTCACGAACGAGATGATCATCGCCGCAGTCCGCAAGGGCTGCATCGCCGAGCAGCTTGTTCCGACCTTCGTCGGCTCCGCCTACAAGAACAAGGGCGTGCAGCTCCTCCTGGACGGCGTCGCGCGCTACCTCCCCGACCCCACCGAGGTAAAGAACGTCGCGCTCGACCTCGACAAAAACGAAGAGGAGGTCGTCCTCGAGGCGGACGAGAACAAACCCACCGTCGCGCTCGGCTTCAAACTCGAGGATGGCCAGTACGGCCAGCTCACCTATGTGCGCATCTACCAGGGCTCGCTCAAAAAGGGCGATGAGCTCCTTAACACCCGTGCGCGAAAGCGCTTCAAGATCGGCCGTCTCGTCCGCATGCACGCGAACAACATGGAAGACATCAACGAGGGCGGCTGCGGCGACATCGTCGCGCTCTTCGGCATTGAATGTGCCTCAGGCGATACCTTCTGCTCGCCGCAGCTCAACTACGCGATGACCTCGATGTTCGTCCCCGAGCCGGTCATCTCGCTCGCCATCACGCCGAAGGATAAGAAGTCCTCGGACCAAATGGCCAAGGCGCTCAACCGCTTCACCAAGGAAGACCCCACATTCCAGACTTTCGTTGACCCCGAGTCCAACCAGACCATCATCAAGGGCATGGGCGAGCTTCATCTTGACGTGTACATCGAGCGCATGAAGCGCGAATACAAGTGCGAGGTCGAGACCGGCATGCCGCAGGTCGCCTATCGCGAAACGATCACCCAGCGGGCGGAATTCAATTACACGCACAAGAAGCAGACGGGCGGTTCCGGCCAATATGGCCGCGTCGCCGGCTACATCGAGCCCTCCGAAAACCAGAACTACGAATTTGTCAACATGGTGAAGGGCGGCGCGATCCCGAACGAGTTCATCCCGAGCTGCGAAAAGGGATTCAAGGCGGCGCTCGAAAAGGGCACGCTCATCGGCTTCCCTATTGTCAACGTGCGCGCGGTGGTCAACGACGGCCAATCCCACCCCGTCGACTCGTCGGACATCGCGTTCCAGCTCGCGGCGATCGGTGCCTTCCGCGAAGCCTACGAGAAGGCCAAACCCGTCATCCTCGAACCCATCATGCGCGTCTCCGTCGAGGGACCGACCGAATTCCAGGGCAACATCTTCGGTTCGATCAACCAGCGGCGCGGCCTCATCACCTCCTCGACTGAGGATGGGAACTTCTGCAAAGTTGAGGCCGAGGTCCCGCTGTCCGAGATGTTCGGCTACTCCACGGTCATCCGCTCGCTCTCCCAGGGCAAGGCGGAATTCACGATGGAGTTCCTCAAGTACGGCAAGGTGCCAAACAATGTCGCTGAGCAGCTCCGGAAGGAATATCTTGAAAAGAAAAAGGCCGAGCAAGGCCGATAGACCGCACGCGGCGGAGCGTGCATGAAAGGCGCCTGCCGCGCCTTTCGAACGTCGTGCGCGGCAAGCCGGAATCGCCCGCCCGCAAGGGCGGGTTTTTCGTTCCGCCTCGCCATACGCCCACGCAGGCGAGCATTTCGCATTGCGATATGGCGGGAAAGGCGTATAATAGAAACGGCGGGCGGTGGCCATGCTTCCGATTCCCGCCACGAAGACACAGAGCGAAGGAGTGCCCATGCTGAAAGAGGAGCTTATCACGAAGAGCCCGGTCCGCATCCTCGAGCGGTCGATCGAGGGCGGACTCATGGCGGGCAACATCGGCATTATCGCAAGCCGCAAGGGCATCGGCAAGACGAGCGTCCTCGTCCAGCTCGCCCTCGACAAGCTTCTTCAGGGCGAAAAAGTAATCCACGTCTCCTTCACGGCACATACGAGCTACGTCATCTCCTGGTACGAGAACATTTTCAATGAGGTTGCAAAGCGTCGCGGGCTTGAAAAGATCGAAGAAGTCCGCGATGAGCTTGTCAAAAACCGCGTCATCATGAACTTTGCCCAGGAGGGAGTATCCATCGATCAGATACTCCGCTCCCTCAAAGCGATGGTCGTCGAGGGCGGCTTCAAGGCCAAAACCCTCATTATCGATGGCTTTGATTTCACACGGGCCACTAAGGCGGAGCTCGCCAAGGTGAAAGAGTTCGCCAAGGAAATCGGCCTTGAGGTGTGGTATTCGTGCACGCTCATCGGCGAGGAACCCCTTGTCGACAAAAACAACATTCCCGTCATCCTCCGCGAGTATCTTGACGTGATCGGCGTTCTCATCCTCCTTGAGCCCAAGGCGGAGTATATTCACTTCACCGTGGTCAAGGATCACGACCGCCTCAACCCTCAGGACCTCAAACTCAAACTCGACGCGAAGACTCTCCTTATCGCGGAAACCTAAATCGAGGCTGCGAATGCGAACAAAAAAGCCGCCCCAATAGGCGGCTTTTTTGTTCGCCTTGTTACATACGGCAATACAAAATCGCACTGTCCTGCACCGCAGCCAAGCGGCTTGCGGGCAGGCGGGGATCTGCCGCAGCGAGCGCATGCACAACCGCTTCCTTGTCCACACCGCGAACGAGAAAGCGTATTCGCCGCGCGCCTAGGAGGGCGGGAAAGCTCAAACTCATTCGCTCGTGGGGGGGCGTGGGCGCGCGCGCGGGTCCGGCGAGCCGCACCGCCTCGGCAAGGAGCTCCTCGCCGGGGAAAAGACTCGCCGTATGCCCATCGGCGCCAAGGCCAAGAAAGCAGAGATCGAAAGAAGGACGCGGTCCGAGGCGGCGTGCCAGCTCGGCCGCATAAGCAATCGCCGCGGAAGCGGCGGCTCCTGATGGCCAGGGGAAAAACCGCGGCCGAGGATCCCAGGCGGCGCGGACAAGCGTCTCTTCGACGAGGTGCGCGTTCCGCGCAGGATCGCAGAGCGGCACCGCTCGCTCGTCGCCAAGCCAGAGCTCAACGGAAAGCCCCCGCACGGCGCACGCCGCCTCGCACGAGGAGGCAAGGGCTGCATACACCGGCCGCGGCGTGGTGCCGCCCGCTAGGCACAGGCTGAGCGTCGAGCGACCCGCCGCACGAAGCTCAGCGGCGGCAGCCTCGAAGTCGGCGAGCGCGGCGGCCACCCAGTCGCCAACATCGCGAAATTCCTGAATTAGCATGCGCGAAAATCAAGATCGGCTCACGCCATGCGGGGTCCCTTCAGGCCTCGCACACGGCCGGAACCGCGAAAGCGAGAGGCGGTTCGTCCGGCGACGCCCCGGCGACATAACGGACAAGGGGTGGCGCCCACTCGCTTGCCCAGGCCGCCTCAAGGCCATCGATGAGGCGCCATGCCTCCTCCGCCTCATCGAAGCGAATAAACAGCGTCGAATCGCCCGCAATCGCGTCCGCGAGGAGTCGTTCATAGGCTTCCGGAAAGTAATCCGAACCACGTTCACGATAGGAGAAGCGGAGGTCGCCGCGCTTAAGCCCCGCAGCGCCCGGCACCTTTGAATTGAACGAGAGCCACATCCCCTCTTCCGGCTGTATGCGGACGACAAGGGCGTTGGGCTCGAGCTTGTCGCGACAGTATCCTGCAAACAGTGTTTCAGGCGGCCTTTTGAAGTGCACGCGGATTTCGCTCGTCTGGCGATCAAGCGCCTTGCCAGTCCTAAGCACAAAGGGAACGCCCGCGAAGCGCCAGTTATCGACCTCAAGGCGGAGAGCCGCATAGGTTTCCGTTTGCGAAGAGGGAGTGACCTTCGCCTCGGCGCGGTAATCGGGGAGCTCCCGTCCATCGGCGGCGCGGCCACCTGCATATTGTCCACGCACCGACCGCGCCGCAAGCTCAGTGAGCGCGTAGTCGGGTATCGCTCGAAGCACCTTCACCTTCTCCTCGCGGATCGATTCGGGATCGAGGGTCGCAGGCGGCTCCATCGCGGTGAGGCAGAGAAGCTGGACAAGGTGGTTTTGCAGCATGTCGCGCGCGGCACCCGCCTTATCGTAATAGCCGCCACGCGTGCCGATTCCGCCCGTTTCGAGCACATCGATCTCGACGCGCGCCACATAGCGCCGATTCCACAGCGGCTCGAACACGGAATTAGCGAAGCGGAAATAGATGAGGTTCTGAACCGTCTCCTTGCCGAGATAGTGGTCGATGCGAAAGATGTCGCGTTCGGCAAAACAGTCGTGCAGGAGGTGGTTGAGCGCGTGCGCGCTGTGCGCGTCGGTACCGAAGGGTTTTTCCACGACAAGGCGGCGCCACGGGCCGACATCCTCGGCATCGCGGCCTGCGGTGCCAAGTCCTGCGGTGGCAAGCCTGCGCGCGACAAGGCCAAACTGATCAGGTGCAACGGCGAGGTAGAACAATGCATTGCGCGGCGAATCCGGCCTCGCGATGAGCTCGGCAAGCCGTACATAGACGCTCTGATCATCGATGTCGCCGCGCAGGTAAAAAAGCCGCGCCGAGAACTCTTCCCACACACGCTGGTCGAGGCCAGTGTGCGAGTGCTGGGCGCATGCCTCGCGGAGCTGCGTGCGAAATTCCTCTTCGCTGAGAGGCCTGCGCGCGATGCCAACCACCATACTCGCAGGGTGTAAGAGCCCATTCCGCGTGAGGTTGTAGAGCGCAGGGATGATCTTCCGATGGGTGAGGTCGCCGGTGGCGCCAAAAACCGCCACAAGGACAGGTTCGAGAGGAAGCCGCCCGGCATCAAGCTCGCAGATCGCACCCGCAGGACTTTTGTAGCTCATCCTGTGCCTCCAGCTCCCTTCCGGGACCGCAGGCATTCCGCTATACTGAAGCGCATGGTCCCCCTCGATACTATCGGCATTATACCGGAAAAACTCGACGAACTCTTCCCCCCGGGACTCTCGCCCGAGCGCAAGGCCCGCGCGCGAACCCTTTTCCTCAAAAAACTTTCGCTCGCCGCCCACCGCTTCTACGGGGGTAAGATGCAAACCCTCCCCCGCTGCGCCCTTCCCTCGCGCGATTGGCTCGATGTGTGGTACACGCCCGGCGTCTCTGCCGTTTCGACAAGCATCCGGGACTCAGTCCGCGCAGGCCTTGCCCCCGCGGAGGATCCGTCCTTCGAGCTCTCGTCGCGGGGCAACACCGTGGCTGTCGTGAGCGATTCGACGCGGGTACTCGGAGACGGCGATTGCACTCCGGCGGGCGGCCTCGGCGTAATGGAAGGCAAAGCCTTCCTCATGAAGTATTTAGGCGGCGTCGATGCGGTTCCTCTCTGCGTCGATTCGCGCATGGGGGCGGCTGATCCCGACCCTGAAACGCTCATCCATTTCGTCAAAATGGTTCAGCACTCCTTTGGCGCCATCAACCTCGAGGACATATCTCAGCCGAACTGCTTTCGCGTCCTTGACGAGCTTCAAAACTGCGACATCCCCGTATGGCATGATGACGCCCAGGGTACAGCCGCGGTCACCCTCGCCGGACTTCTCAATGCGCTTTTGCTCGCAAAGAAGCGCCTCGAAGACGTGCGCATTGTCCTTCTTGGCGCCGGTGCGGCAAACACGACAATCGCGCGCTTCATTCTTGCCGCAGGGGCCGACCCCGCTCGCCTCATCATCGCCGACAAGGAGGGCTGCCTCCACGCAGGGCGCGACGATCTTGCACGCGACCCGCGGGCCTACCGACAGTGGGAGCTGGCGCGCGGAACCAACCCGATGCGTGTTACGAAGCCTGTGGAAGCAATCCAGGGCGCCGATGTCCTCATCGCGCTGTCCGCGCCCGGTCCTGGCACGGTACCGCCAGCCTGGGTTGCCTCCATGGCGAAAGACGCGATTGTCTTCGCCTGTGCGAATCCGGTTCCCGAAATTTGGCCACATGAAGCGGAGGAGGCGGGCGCCTTTATCGTCGCAACCGGGCGGGGAGATTTTCCGAATCAGGTCAACAACTCCGTCTGTTTTCCCGGCCTCCTCAAAGGGGTACTCCTTGCGCGCGCCAGACGCGTCACCGATGCGATGGCGATACGCGCTGCGACAGCCCTTGCCGAGTTTGCCCGCTCTCGCGGCATCAGCCCGACGAACATCATGCCGACGATGGACGAAACCGAGGTCTTTGCGCTTGTAGCCGCCGATGTCGCCGAAGCGGCGGCCCGCGAAGGCCTAGCGCGGCGGCCGCTTTCCCGTGCAGAGGCCTATGCCCGCGCGCGGGCCGATGGTGAAGCGGCGCGCGCTCTCTACCGCCGCATGCAGGAGGAAGGCTTCATCCCCGCCCCTGATCCGGCCATGGTCCGCCGCGCCCTCGATGAAGCCCTCCGCGAAACCACATAGAGCCGCACGCGCCGTGATTAAGGCCCGGATCCTACTTGCCCTTGTTCCGGTCTATACGGCCAGGCCCCCGCGCGCCGCCAAAGTAACCTGATTTTCTCGTTTCTGGCGCAGACGGCTTGCCTGTACCGGTCTGCGGACCGCGCGCAGGAGGCTCAGGAGGGCGTGACGAGGAACGCTCAGGCTCTATACGAAACACGCGTGGCTTCCGTTGCGGTTGTTCTCCATTCCTCCGCGGAGCTCCAGCGTCTTGGTCGCGCCGCGAATCGGAATATCCTTCGCGGCGGCATCTATCCCGCCTGTCGCCAGCATGGCCTTCATCACGATGTAGCCGCGGCCGCTCGTGGCCGGCCCCCGGGCGGCGATCTTCATGCGGGCGGCGCTCCCGGTCATTGCGGCCCCGTGCAAGGGCCGGGCTATGTCGTTCTCCATGCGCACCACGGTCTTTCCCTTCACCGTCCCGGGGGAAACGGGGGCGTTCCTCACGGCTACGCGGATCGGCATACTTTGCGCGAGCGCCACGAGGAACTTCCGCATTCCGGACATCGTCCTCGTGCCCTTGTGCAGGGAGGACGCGCTCACCGCGCTCCGTGCGTCCCAGGTGTCGCGAGGCCGGAGAAGTGTTACGCGGCGCAAGGGCGGCGCGCGTTTCGTAGCCGGCAGGATACCAGTGGAACCACTGCTCCTCGGCACCATTCATCACGCGCCGCTCGGCCACGGCGCGGAGGCCGAAATAACCGCCAAAATCGGAACGATTGGTGACAAACCCAAGCCCCCAGCCATGGAAGCGATCCTTGAGCGGCGCAAGGCTCCTGAACAGCGCCTTCGCCGCCTCTTCCGTGCCAATGCGTTCACCGTAGGGTGGATTAGTGAGCATGACGCCTCGCGCACCAAGCGGCTGGGCGTCCTCGGCTCTCCCGGATCGAAACTGGATGTACTCCGCGACACCGGCGCGTTCAGCATTTGCACGCGCGGCAGAAAGCACCGCCTCGTCGATATCGGTACCGACAAGAAGAAGATCGGCATTACTTTTGACGCGGGCACGCGCCTCGTCGCGAAGGGCGGCAAAGGCAGTTTTCTCTGCGAGCGGCATGGTCTCGAGCGAGAATGAACGCCCAAGCCCCGGGGCGCGATCGAGCCCAAAGAGCGCTGCTTCAATCAAAATCGTCCCTGCACCACAAAAAGGATCGAGGAGCGGAAGTCGGCGGTTCCATCCCGCGAGAAAGAGCATACCCGCGGCAACCGTCTCCTTAAGAGGCGCTACACCTGTCGCACGTCGATATCCGCGCTTATGAAGCGCATCGCCCGATGTATCAAGGCCGATGATGCACTCGTCATTGTCGAGATATACACGAGCGGAGCGTTCGATGCCGCTTTCGGGAAGTCGGCAAAGCCCATATGCCGCGCCAAGCCGCTCGTAGGCTGCCTTGTGTACGACCGCCTGGATGGAGGTCTGCGCCGCAAGACGTGAGCCGCCCGAACGGACCCGCTCGATAACGAGGCGGTCTTCGGCGCGCAAAAACCGCTCCCATTCCGGAGTACGCGCCCCCTCGAAAAGTTCATCGAAATTGGTAGCGCGGAAACGCGCGACCTCGACAAGGACGCGCTCCGCGGTGCGGAGCCACAGATTGGCGCGAAAAAGGCCTGCGGCATCGGCGGCAAAAAATACACGCCCTGCAGATCGTCCCCGTGGCTCGAGGCCTAGGCGCTCCACTTCATGGAGGAGTGTGCGTTCAAGACCGAGAGAACAGAGGGCGAATGCAGTATATGTTGGGTTTTTCACAATAACAGTATGTACCGCAAAAGCCATGCGGAACAAGGGGTGAGCAAACACCTCGGGGCCCCCTTCCTCCATTTTTAGCAAGAGGGCATATTGACACAGACAAGGCCTTTACCCTATTATGCCCTTGCTTCGGGGGTGTAGCTCAGTTGGCTAGAGCGCTTGAATGGCATTCAAGAGGTCGTCAGTTCAATTCTGATCACCTCCACGAAGAAAACGGTCACCAATCACGGTGACCGTTTTTTATTTCGTAAGCGACTTTGTCTTACTTGAAGCGGCGCGCCGGACAAGATACTATGTGAGTAAGCGCCGCATCCGCGCGACACGTCGCGCATAAGCTCTGGCGCAATCACGAAACCGCGGAGTTTTCCGTGCCTGACAGTATCGACCCCGAAATAGCGGCACTCATCGGTGGCGGCATCGAAGAGTACAAGCCGGGAGCCACGCCCCGTCCGGCAAGCGGAATCCTGCCCCCCGACTTTGAGTCACTTTTCGGCGAGCTCAATGTGAACGCCGAGCCGCGGGAAAAGCGGGCCTCCGATGTCGACCTCTCGCGCAAGCGCATCGCCGAGGTCAAAAAATTCGAGGAACCGACGCCTCAGAACTATTTTGCCGATCCCGATTATTACAAGAAGGCACTCGGCGGCGAAGGCGAGGAGGCGCAAAAAGTCCACGAACTCCTTGCCAAATATCTCAAGGCGAGCGATCCCAAAGACCGCGGCGTGTTCCGCCAACAGCTTATCCCCGCCTATTGGTACCTCGCGGCAAAAGTCGCGCTCCGTTGCGCCTCCGCCCAGGTCATCCTTCCCAAACGCCTCCTTGTGCGATTTGGAGCCCTTCTCCCCACCCTCCTGTCGCCGGAACTCAAGGACACAATCCAGCGCGTCGTGTTCGAGAAAGAGATTGATGAGCCTGTGTATTATGTCGACGAGTGGATACGGGCCGTGACCACAGGCCAAATCGGGCAAAGCGCTACCGATGAGGTAAAACCTCAACGCTCGGACGATCGTGGGCGCTTCCAGCTCATTCTGGATCGGGCTCAGGGAAAACGGGAAGCCTCAGAAAGCATCATGAAGGCGAAGGCGGAGGAACGCCGCAGTTACGAAGCGCTGCTTCGCGAACGAATCGAATTCCTCTGCCAACATGACAGCATGCCGGGCTACCTTCACGTCGCCGCCCCCTACACCGACCAGCAGAAAAAGGTGATGACGGAGCTTGGCGACATCCTGCGCCGCATGGCCGCAGCCGACAAGGAGCTTACCCAGGCAGTCGCCGAATTCGAACGAGCGGGCGAGGAATACAAAACCGCAAAGGAAAAGGTCGAACAGCTCGGGCGGGACGCCAAGGCCGATTTTCAAGCACTCGCGCAGGAATTCGAAACCATCAAGCAGATGACTAAGCTCTGCATCGGACGGCAGGGAAACCACTTCCCCATTCTTTCACGCGAGTATTTCCATGGTGGCATCAAGGACATAGGCTCGCGCGAAAACGTTGTGCGGCTTTTGGGGTGGCTTGAGAGCATCGACTGCGAGGCGTATTGCCGCCCCTACAAAAACTCGCTCAATAGAATCGTGCCCTACGTTGTCCTTCTGCCGAGTTACGGAGATTACGGCATTTGCTGGGAGCCCTTCGATCGCTATAACCGCGCCACGAGCCGCGGTCGCATAGCGGTGCCCATGTATGCAAAAAACCTCCAAACCGCCGTCGTGACGGCGGTTGCTGACCTTCGCTGGCAGGTTGCGAAAGAGAAGGCATCCTACTACTGGATGGAAGAGGGGCTCACCGGCAACTACTACCAGTGGTTCACCTCAAAAAAGCTGAAAGGCGACGTCAAAGAGTATTTCATCCAGGACTACATTCTCTGGGTCACAAAAGAAAGCGAAGGCACCCAAAAGCTCGACAAAGAGGTGCGCGCGATCTTCTGGCGCTATATGCCCTTCGCCCAAGAGATCAAGGACAAACTCAAGACGCGGAGCTATGTCTATCAAGAGCTCTATCAAAAGGACATAAACCGCTCGCTGTCCGACGGGTACTGAGGACACCGAAGGCACAAAAAAGAAAAGAATTGCGGCGAATCGTCCGAAGTTGACACTTCGCGAGGGCCTGTCTATACTCGCCTCCCGAGGAGAACGGCATGGAACCTATCAGCGCCCGCTATCGGGATCAAATCCTCAAGATGATGTCGCTTTCGCGGGGTCAATCCCAGGTCACCGAAAAAAACGTGTACCAACCGGGCAACAACGAGCTTCTCCCCTTCATCGACCGCATCGTTGAAGAAAACCTCCTTCCCGGTTCCGAGGTGCGCCATGTCGAGCGCCTCCATGCGCTCCTTGAGGCAGCAAAGGCCGGCGAGCCCTGCCTCCTCCTCCTCGAACACTATTCAAACTTCGACCTCCCCGCATTCCACTATCTCCTGAGAAGGTCGGGCCCCACGGGCGGCGAGATCGCCGACGCCATCGTCGCGATAGCCGGCATAAAACTCAACGAGGAAAACCCCGTTGTCCTTGCGTTTACCGAGGCTTATTCCCGCCTCGTCATCTACCCGAGCCGCTCCATCGAGATCATCAAGCGCAACCTCCTTGACCCAAAGGAAGCGCTTGCGGAAGTCATGCGGAGCGCCGCCGTGAATCGGGCTGCGATGCATGAGCTTGCACGTCTCAAGCGGGAAGGAAAGATCGTCCTCGTCTTCCCCGCGGGCACGCGGTTCAGGCCATGGGACCCCTCCACCAAGCGCGGCGTGCGAGAGATCGACTCTTATGTGAAGTCCTTTGCGAAGATGTGTCTGGTTTCGGTGAACGGCAACATCTTGAGGCTCAATCCCTCGGGCAGCATGGCCGAGGATCTGTTGTGCCAGGATCGTGTCGTTTTCGATGTCGGGCCCATCATCGAATGCGAGCCCTTCCGCGAAGAGGTGAAGCGGGAGCACCGCTTCCGCGACGACAAAAAACAGGCCGTCGTCGACGAAATCATGGCCACGCTCGAACGCATGCACGAGGACGTCGAAAAGGACCGGCTTTAGTCTCAGGCGGCTACGGGGTAAAACGCGGCGCCTAATACACCCCATAGGGTCGCGTCTCCGTCGACATAACCCGGAACCGCCCCTGCACGACGTAGTGCCCGTCGACGATGGCGACGCGTGGCGGTGTAGCGAAGGCTATCCGACCGAAAGCGCGCCGGGGTTTATTGGGCTCGAGCGTGCGGAGGTAGGAGCGTACGGCCTCGCGCGCCGCG
Organism: Spirochaetota bacterium; assembly: GCA_029265615.1. Taxonomy (GTDB): domain Bacteria; phylum Spirochaetota; class Spirochaetia; order Treponematales; family Rectinemataceae; genus JAEUJG01. The sequence goes on along the minus strand of JAJUIB010000027.1, from coordinate 7,557 downwards.
TCCTCATAGGCCGCGCGTCGGCCGAGCCATCCGCGTATGAATTCCGCGCGACCCGAGCCTTGGGCGGCCGCCCAGGGCGGAGATCCATGAGCTTCAAGCTCTCGCTGATCCGCGGCATCGGGCTCGAATTCCACACGCGCAAACACCCGGGCGCGTTCTGTTCTCGCCTCACCAGGCAAAAGACGCGGGTCGCCCCAGGCAATTTCACCGCGGGGCGTGAGCGCAAACCGCTCTTTGATGCCGCGGACAAGGTCAAGCGGCTCGTACGAAAAATCAAAGCCGTACACCATGCCCGCGAACACCCAGGCAGCCTCTTCAAGGAGGCGCCGTGCCGCCAGATCCGGAGGGAGTGGATAGGGATCGCCAGACTGAGGCACGCCATCGAGCTCAGCCCAAAACTCGGCAGAAAGCCGCATCCCCTCCGCCTGGACGCGCAAAGTCAGGCTTAACACCGCGAGCGCACATACGACGATCCGCGCGCGCACTGTCCGCCGTCCCACCATCAAGGCCGCGGAAAAAACCGCCGTCCCGGATTGATCCCGAAGCGGAGGAGGAAGTAGATCCAGCCAAATCCGAATCCTGCAAGGTGCGTAAGGTGTGCCACCGAGCTTCGGAAACCAAAGAGCTGGGAATAAACTTCGATCGCGGTATACCCGAGCACGAGCATCGGCGCGCGCACCGGGATGATTCCCCACAGAAGGAGGCGCGAATCAGGGAAGAGCGCCGCATAGGCGAGCTGGACTGCAAAAACAGCCCCAGAAGCGCCGAGAAGAAAAACGCCATAGGCACCCGTCAAAAGGTAGGCCACAAAGGAAAAAAGTCCTGCGAGAAAGCCGGTGACGAGGTAATAGAGCAGAAACTCCTTGCTCCCGAGTGCACGCTCCACCTGCATTCCAAAGATGAAAAGGCCGAACATGTTGACAAGGAGATGGGAAAGACTTGCATGGGCGAACATGTAGGTAAAGGGTTGCCACAGCCTGCCTGCGAGCACACCCATGGGGTTCATGGCGAGCAGGTACGTCAAGGATGGGAAAAGATAACCGGCGGCATATACAAGAATATTCACGGCGACGAGCCAGAGGCACAGGCTGTCATTCGAGTAGCGGAAAGGTCGACGAAGGAACGACGCGCGCATCATGCTAGGTAATGTACGGGAAAGCGCGCCCCTTCGGCAAGCTCGCCCTCCCCGAAAGGGCTTGCCGCGTCGCATAAGCCCGCGCTAGGCTTCTACACACGAAAGGAGTCCCATGCAGGAACGAGCCCCCGATTGCCTCAAATGCATCCATTTCCGCATCACCTGGGATCCTGCGTTCCCCCGCTCCTGCGAGGTTTTCGGCATCAAATCGCGCAGGCTCCCCTCCCTTGAGGTATTTTCGGCGACCGGGCGGCACTGTCCCGTTTTTGAGCAAAAAACGGGCCTTAAATAATACTGGCATTGCCGCCTTATCCACAGTCCATGCGGTCGCCCTTGAGCCCCAGGGCTTCCGCTCGCTATACTGCCCCACATGCACGCTCTTCTTGAGACACTCGTCGCCGAGGCGCGTCCGCTCACCGCGCGGGGCAAACCCGCCTCCTATATCCCCGCTCTCGCCGCAGCTGATCCGTCTCTCGTCGGCCTTGCACTTGCTGACGGCGAAGGCCGCATCTTCGAAGCGGGAGAAGCCCGAAAGCGATTCACCATTCAAAGCGTCTCAAAGGCTTTCGCCCTCGCCTATGTGCTTGAGGAGCGCGGAGCCAATGCGGTCTTCTCGCGCGTCGGCATGGAGCCGACAGGGGACCCTTTCAACTCGATCATCCGCCTTGAGACATCGAGCATCCGCAAACCCTTCAACCCCATGATCAATGCGGGCGCCATCGTCGTCGCAAGCCTCCTCCCCGGCCGCGATGTAGCCGAACGCGCCAAAGGACTTCGCGCCTTTGTCGGCAGGGCGGTAGGCCGTCCTGACGTCGGATTTGATCTTGCAGTCCGCGAGTCGGAAGACGCAACGGCGAGCCGCAATCGCTCAATTGCCTGGTTCCTCAACGAGCTTGGGCTCCTCGCTACGGAGGTTGAAGAGACGCTCGACGCCTATTTTGAGCAGTGTGCCATGCTCCTCGACGCCGCGGATCTTGCACGGGCGGGTTCGGTACTCGCCTTCGACGGCATCGCCCCCTGGTCGGGAGAACGCATTCTCGCCACACGCACCGCGCGCACGGTGAAAAGTCTCATGGCCACCTGCGGTCTTTACGATGGCTCAGGAGAGTTCGGTGTCGAAGCAGGCGTCCCCGCAAAGAGCGGCGTGGGCGGCGGCATCATGGCCGCGGTGAAGCGCAGATACGGCATCGGCACCTTCGGCCCCGCCCTCGATCCGCGAGGCAACAGCATCGCAGGCCTTTACATGCTTGCCCGTCTTTCTGATGAACTCGATCTTTTCGCGCTCTGAAGACGGAGGCCGCAGCGGAGTGCGATACGCCCGCAAACAACAAAGGGCCGTCCCTCAAGGACGGCCCTTTGCACGAAGGCGCCGATCGGAGTCGAACCGATTCATGAAGGTTTTGCAGACCTCTCCCTTCCCACTTGGGTACGGCGCCGTGACACAAGCACTATAGCAAAAAGCCTCGTCCATGTAAAGGGGCGCAGGGCCATAAGCCCCGCGCCCCTCTGCTATCGGAATGCAAAGCCTACTTACCGAGGCCCTCGGACACCGCGGAGCGCCTCGCTCCCTGGCCGCCACCGTGAGTCGCACGCTCGCGGGCGCGACGCTTCTCAGCCTTTCGCTCCCACCACTCGATAAATCCCGAAGCGATGAAAATCGTCGAGTAGGTACCCGAAATCATACCGACAAAGAGCGCAAGCGCAAAATCCTTGAGGCTCCCCGAGGTGAAGAAAAAGATCGCGAGCACCGTGATCATCGTGGTGAGTGTCGTGATGACCGTCCGTCCGAGCGTTTCAGACAGGGCCCGATCGAGCACGTCAACAAAGCGATCGCCGGGGTTGAGCTTGCGATCCTCACGGACTCGGTCAAACTGGACGATCGTATCGTTGATTGAATAGCCGAGAATCGTAAGAATGGCCGCGATCGTTGATGTGTTGAACTCCATCCGCGTCCACACCACAAAGCAGACCATGATGAGCGCATCGTGGAAGGTCGCAAGCACGGCGCCAAAGCCGAACTGGAACCCGAAGCGCAGGGTCGCATAGACGAGGATCACGAGAACGGTGAGCACAAAGAGCATGGCCGCCTGTCGGGAAAGCGTTTCCGAGTAGCGCGCACCAACATAATCGGTCTTTACAACCACCACACGGCCTTTGCCAAAGGCGGCCTCAAGCGCGGCGTCGATCGCATCTGCGGCATTCTTCGAAAAGTTGACGTCTTTGCCCGCGTCCGGGACGCGGACGAGATAGCGCTGCAGCTTCGCGGGATTGACCGCCTGCACCGAAACCTCGCCCAAGGACGCGACGGCCTGCCTCACCTTGTCAATCGAAGCAAAGCGCTCGGCCTCGCCGCCCGGCGCACGATGAAGGAGGGTCGGCGTCCCGCCCAGGCGCGTATCGCCCTGGTAGGTTGGGACGAGCAGATTCGTCGCTACGCCCTCCGATTCGACAAGAGAGACCGAAACGCCCGGTAGCGCGCGCAGCGCGGCGGCAAGCGCCCCAAGCGTTGGCTTCATTTTATAATCGAGCACGACCGTGCGGCCTTCGACTTCGGCGCCGGAAAAAACGAGGGTCACCGCATCTTCGGCAACGGTGAGCACGGCATTGCCTTTGCCCGCATAACTCACCTCGAGGGCGGGAAAAGCGAGCTGGACCGTCTGGTTGATGCCCGCCTGGAAGTCAACACCGAGATTGAAGCCCTTCGTGAAATACCCAACGATGCCAAAGACGATGAGCGCCGTGGAGGCAATCGCCGCGGGGACAAAGCCCCGGCTGAACCTGATGATCCGCTTCATTTGATCCTCCAGCTGATGGAGACGCTCTTCTGGCGGAGGACGTCGCTACCGAAGTCGAAAATGAGCCGGGACACGAAAAGCGCGGTAAACAGCGACACCATGTTGCCGATTGCAAGGCTCACTGCAAAGCCCTGGATCGGACCTGAGCCGAGCTGCGCAAGGAAGAGGGCGGCGATTATCGTCGTGACGTTCGCATCCATGACCGCCCAGAAAGCGCGATCGAACCCCGCCTCGATGGCCGCCTTCCGACTCTTGCCGGCACGCATCTCTTCTTTTATCCGTTCAAAAATGACAACCGATGCATCGACCGCCATGCCGACCGTGAGGACAAAACCGGCGATCGAAGGCAGAGTGAGTGTCAGCTTGAACGCCGTGAGAATCGACAGCATGAGGTAGACGTTGATCACCTGAGCGAGCGTCGCATTGAAGCCCGCGCCTTTGTAGAAGACGAACATGAAGACAAACACACCGAGAAGACCAACAAGGATAGCATTGCGACCCTGGATGATCGAGTCTTCGCCGAGCGAGGCGCCGATCGCCTGTTGCGTTACGACGGATAGCTCGATGGGTAGCGCGGCAGTGCGCAGCGTAAGCGCAAGATTGTTCGCTTCCTCCGCGCTGAAGCCGGTCATGCGAACCGATTCGCGGATCGGCTCTTGGATGTTCGCATAGGCCTTGACCTTGTCGTCGAGAACAACCGCGAGCTTCTTGTTCACATTGGCGCTCGTGAGGGCATAAAAGAGCTCGCCGCCCTCCTTGTCGAGAACAAAATTCGTCTCAGGCTGGCCGGTGATCGGATCGCTCGACACCTGGGCGCTCTGGATATGCGTGCCGTCGAGCCCGGGGGTCTCCGAAATGACGAGGTAGCGGCCGGTGAATTCGTCAAGGCCGTAGCTATCCTTCACATAGTACTTCCGCACCACCGCGCCGGCGGGCACAATGGAGGGATCGGCGACCGCGAGCGTGCGCTCATCGATGCCGAGGGGGTTCGTCCCCAGGTACTGGTCAAGCCGGGCCGTAGCCTCATCGTCGACGATATGGAAAGCAAGCTTGCCGCGTCCCATGATGATCGAGTTGATGCGATCGGGGTCGGCCGTACCCGGAATCTCGACATAGATCTGATCTTCGCCCTGCTGGCGAATGACCGGCTCGGTGAGGCCGAATTTGTCAATGCGGTTGTTAAGCACCTCGATCCCGCGCTTCATCGCATCGGCTTTTTCCGCAGCGGACAAAGGATGCCCGAGTTTCTTCTCAAGCGCAGGCAGGTCGGCCTGGATAACCACACTCATGCCACCCGACAGATCAAGGCCGAGCTGAACCGCGTTGTTGTGCCGCGCCTTAAGCGCAAGCACATCGGCGCGGTATTTGGCCTCGATCGCGTCATAGGCACTGCGTTCATTCTCAAATGCGAGAAGAACCGCCTTGGCGTTCCAAACCTTGGGCAGAGGGCGCCGCGCGTCCTTATAGGCCTTGGCGGCGACCGACAGAATCGGTTTGAACTCCGACGAAAGCGGCTGCTCGTCGCCGGAGGCGGCACGCCGCTTGAGTTCGGTCAGGTTCTTGAACGCCATGCGCCGGGAATACTCGCGTATCTGTTCACGGGATCCGACAGCGATAGCCTGATCTTCTTTCGGGGTGAAGAAGTACCAGCTCAAGGACGGGTAGAGAAAGGCGAAGGCGATCCCAAGGACCGCCAGGACGATGATCAACCGTCGCGTTTTGCTCATTCCGGCTACTCCAGCGGAAGATATAAGACGACCTGCACCATGACCCGCCTTACGCGGGCCCCGACGGAGGCCGATCTCGAGGAAACGATGCGCTACTTCTTCTCTTCGGCGGACTTGTCCGCGATCTCGGCCTTTTCCTCGCCCTTGGCGACGACCGATGCGATAGCAGACTTCGAAAACTCGATCTTGCAGTCGTCATCGACCTTGATCACGACCGTCCCCTCCTTGACGGAGTGGACCGTACCATGCACCCCACCGATCGTGACGATCTTGTCGCCCTTCTTGACAGCCTCGATCATCTTCTGCATTTCTTTCTGCTTCTTGTTCTGCGGTCGGATGATGAGAAAATAGAAGACAACAAAAACGAGGCCGAAGGTAACCAGCGTGGAAACCATCTGCATCGTGCCGTTGCCGCCCTGAGCCTGAAGGACGACGGGCGCGTTCATAAACATATCCATATCGATTCCTTTGAGAAAGAATTTCGAGCCAAAGTACCACGGAAGCCGTAAAGCCGTCAAGTTTCGACGGAATTCACGGCCTGCACAAAAAATGGCAGAATGCTGGGACTGTGCAAGGGGAAAAGTGGCGCTATACCACAAAAAGGCTGGCCAGAGGCCAGCCTAGTGTATCGAAGCTTGTGGTTATCGCTCCGTCAATACGGTCCATACGCAACAATAAGCGAGAAAACTGCGACAGCAGCCCATGGCCGCAAGAGCTACTTCGTAATCAGCGTGCCAGCTTTCCCGTCGACACCCGCGGTGGCGTGCTCGAGATCGGTAATGAGCACCTTCGCCCCGCCGCGCCGGATAAAGTCACAAGCCGCCTCGATCTTGGGACCCATCGATCCCTTCGGGAACTGCCCCTCCGCCTGATACTTTTCACACTCGGCAACCGTCATCGCATCAAACCACTTCTCATCGGGCTTCTTGTAGTTGATCGCCACTTTCTCAACGCCCGTGAGGATAACGAGCTCATCAGCGCCAATGAGGTTTGCAAGCAACGCCGATGCACGGTCTTTGTCAATAACGGCATCGACGCCGACCAGCGTACCATCGGGGAGCCTTTCAACGGGCACCCCACCGCCACCTACGGCAATAACCACTTTACCATCATCGATAAGATCTTTGATTGTATTCTTTTCGATCACGTCGACGGGCGAAGGCGACGGAACAACACGCCGATAGCCTCGGCCAGGATCTTCCTTCATCACCCAACCCTTCGCCTTGCAGGCTTCAAGTTGATCGGCCTTAAAAAAGGGGCCAACGTACTTGTTGGGGTTGAGCATCTGGGGATCCTTGGGGTCGACTTCAACCTGAGTGATAACGGTCACCACATCTTTCTTCACGCCGGCCTTGTGGAGCGCATTCTGAAGGCTCTGCTGAAGCATATAGCCGATTGAGCCCTGCGTATCCGCTACGATGACATTGAGCGTCGCAGGCGGTACCTGAGCCGAGCCCGCCTCATTTCGAATAAGATGCACACCCGCCTGCGGTCCATTGCCATGCGTAAGAACAACCTTGTGGCCTTCTTGAATCAGACCGACAATCGCATCCATGCTCTTCCGCGTGTTCTCAAATTGCTCGGCAATCGTCCCCTCGGTGCCTTCGGCGATCAATGCATTGCCCCCGAGGGCGACAACGATAGTCTTCCTGCTCATGATCTACGCTCCTTTTCCGCTTTGCACGTTGTGCGCGACGTGATAAAGCGAGGCAAAATTATACACTCATCATCAGAAAGCACGCAAGGATTTTTACTCTGCTGTCAATGCAAAGTAGAAATGACCCCTATTCCCGCAACGTAGAAATGCCCCCGCTGGAGCGTCAGGCCGACAGGGGAGGATGGGCATCCTCCGTTTCAGATTTCTTGAACTCCTCGACGAGGAGTGGCTTATCATGCCAAT
>JAJUIB010000009.1 GCA_029265615.1 Spirochaetota bacterium | reverse complement strand
GAAGGGGAAACGCGGCATCGTGCCTCCTTACGCGAGGGAAGGCCTCGCATAAGGAGCTACGTCTCGGGCGTTTCGTCCTGATTGCGGTTCACAAGCTTCGTAACACTACCAGGAAGCCTCTTTTTTAATGCGGCTAACCCAGCAAGTTTCGGCTCAAGCTCCGTGGCCCTACACAAAGACGCCACCGCCTCCGCCACCTCGCCACGACGAAGATGAACCTCTGCTTTTTTCCTAAAAAACTGAGCTGTATCACGGCGAGCTAGCCCAAGCCCCGCCGCCTCTTCAAGGCGATCGACGTAATCCTCCTCATCGAGATACTTGGGCATCTTTTGCAAAAGCAGAGTGCGGAAGCGCAGTGCCACAACGTCAAAAAAGTACCGAAACCAGGGGCGTTCAAGCTCCATGACAATGAGCCGCTTGTAAAGCGCATACGCCTTGAGCCAGCGTTCCCGTTTCTCGTATTCCTCGGCAAGGCAGAATTCGGCGTCCATCGCTTCACCGCGCTCAAGGTAGCGCTCAAGGCGAAAATCCGCAAAGGACTTTGAGCGCTCGTACACTTCTAGCGCCTCGTCCTCAAGACCATGGAGAAGGTCGTAGACGATGAGTTTTGCCTGGCTCTCCGGATCGTCCGACCGCCCTTTCAAAAACACGCGATAGTCGAAACCGCCGAGCTCAGCAGCTTTTTTCCGGAGCGATCGATCGTAGGCACGCCGTTTCTCGGGATCGGAAAGCACCCGGTAGGCTTCGAGAAGGCGACGCATGGCCGCCTCGCGCGAGCGCATGCCTTCCTCTGCCCGACCAGAGCCTGCGGTGTCGGGATGGATTTTTTTCGCCTGCCGACGAAAGGCGCTCTTTACATCCTTAGTGCTTGCCTCGGGAGAAACGCCGAGGAGCTCATAATAGCCGTCCACGCCGCTCAGTTCCGCTCAACCGGAGCCGAGGCGGCCGCGACCAGAGCCGCTTCAGGACTGGCAAGGAGTTCGGCGTAGTTCACATACATTCCCTCGGCCTCCATCGCGGTCATGAGCCGCGACAGGGTCCGCGCGGATCTGAGGCCGGATGTCGCAACAAAGGCCATCGAACGTCGGCCGGCAAGTCCGCGCGCTTGGGCAAGAATCTCGGCGAGGCGGGCGGGAACGCTCCCTGAAAAGCCTATGCTCTCCGTTCCGATCGCAATGTAGTCATAGCCTGCGAGCCGGTGCACCGCACCGGCGGGATCAAGCACCTCGACCCGATGCCCCGCGGTTTCGAAGCCCCGTGCAAGAGCTGAGGCAATGGATGAGAGCTTCTTTTCCCTCTTCGCCGGGATAGCGACGACGGCGACGCGCATGCGGCCTCCGGTTGCGGTTTCTTGCGCCGCGCCGACTCAAAGGCGGACGCGCGCGAGCTTACAGGGCGCGATAGGCATCTTCCACGTCCCGCCCCTTTACGAGGAGTACGGGGCAGGGGGCGTTTCGCGCGATCTCGCGGTTCGCCTCAAAAATAGCATCGCGATAGGGGGATGAGGAATCCCCCCCGCCAAGGACGACACAGTCCGCGCCCTCTTCTGTGATGGCTTTGATGACCTCGCCAGCCACCGCTCCCTTGAGGAGGCGCGTCCTCAGATGGAAGCGCTTTGCCTTTGCAAGCTCTTCGACATAGGCAAGGTAGCGCGCCCCTGTTTCCTCGAGGCTCCGCTCATACTCTTCGCTTTCGTCGGGGACAAAGATGCGGGAAAGCGCAAGTTGGCGGATCGTCGCGGTATCAACAACGTAGACCGCGGTTATTCTCGAGCCATAGAGGCGCGAAAGGACAATCGCATACTTCGCGGCGACGATCGATGACTCGGCGCCGTTCACCACGAGCAGTAAATGCGACAGGGGATTCTTCACGCCTCATCCCTCCTCTCGCGCCGAGCCTTGAGAAGCTTGCCAGCGAACACCGCCTCGCGATCGCGCTCCTCGAGCGCCGCTTCGATGTAGGCTTTCCTGCTCCGCGACTCGGGAATCACCATCTTTTCGAGCGCGTTGACCCGCCTCTGGGTCTTTTTGAGCTCCTTGGCGAGACGCCACACGACGCCGCGCAGGCTTGCCATGGAGGCGAGAAGCTTAAGGAGCTCGGTGAACTCTAGCATGGCTTGATCGGAATCCGCAAACGAATTTACAAACGAATAGGGAAGGCGGAAAACGGGCGGTTCCGCCTCAAGACTCGGAACGGACAATCCTGCGACCTGGACGCGGCGCTCCCGTGCCGCAAAATCGCACCGTGAGCCTTCGGACAATGAAAGCGCGCGCTCGCGCCCCACGGCGAGAAGCATGCGACGCATCGCAGGATAGGCGCTTTCCGTCCTTCGTGCGATCTCGCGCTCAAGGATTTTCACCTCGTCGACCCGCTTCATGAGCTCCATGACAAGTATCTCGCGCTTGCGTTCGAGGAGCTCGTATCCCTCGAGGGCGAGGCCGAGGCGCTCTTTTTCACGGAGAAGATTCGATTTAGTTGGCGCGACATTCTGGAAAGCCATCGTCATGCCTCTGTGGCGCCACCTTGACGGGTCACCGGTGCCAGGCCTTCAAAAGAGACGTGTCCTCCCTCTTTCTCTCGTGGATTCTTAGGGAGGTGCTCTTCGATCATAGTGGGAGAAAGCCGCACGAGTTCCTCGCGCGGGAGATAGGCGAGCATCTGCCAGCCCAGATCGAGGGTCTGTTCGATACTACGGTTCTCGTCTTCGCCCTGGGCGAGGAATTCCGCCTCGAAACGCTCGCCGAAACGGAGGTAGCGTTTGTCGAGCGGCGAAAGTTCCTCCTCGCCAATGATAGCGGCGAGATTGCGCACGCTTCGGACTCGGGCATAGGCCGCGAAGAGCTGGCTTGCCAAATCGCGATGATCGTCGCGGGTCATGCCGGGGCCGATGCCGTCCTTCATGAGACGGGAAAGAGATGGCAGACCTGCGACAGGCGGATACACGCCCTTTTGAAATAACTCGCGGTCAAGAACGATCTGCCCTTCGGTGATATAGCCCGTGAGATCGGGAATAGGATGCGAAATGTCGTCGTTCGGCATCGAAAGTATGGGTATTTGCGTAATAGATCCCGGCGAGCCTTCAATCCGGCCGGCGCGCTCGTACAGCGCCGCAAGGTCGGAATAGAGATAGCCGGGGTAGCCCTTCCGCGACGGGACCTCCCCAAGGGCGGCGGAGACCTCGCGGAGCGCTTCGCAGTAGTTCGTCATATCGGTCATCACGACGAGGACATGCATGCCGCGCTCAAAGGCAAGGTATTCGGCCGCGGTAAGCGCGCACTTTGGCGTCACGAGACGTTCTATCGTCGGCGCATCGGCGAGCGAGAGGAAGGCGACAACGCGGGAAAGCACGCCCGAGCGTTCGAAGGAGTCGATAAAGAAGCGCGCAACATCGTTTTTGATACCCATGCCGGCAAAAACGATCGCGAAGGACTCGTCCTCGGTACCACCTTGGTTTTCGGCCAACTCTCCCGCCCCCCGGCTAGCGGCTCTGTCTTCGGTCTTGGGGATGATGCGCGCCTGGCGGACTATTTGAGCGGCAAGCCGATTGTGCGGCAAGCCATTGCCCGAAAAGATCGGGAGCTTTTGCCCACGGATCAGCGTGTTCATCCCGTCGATTGCGGATATCCCCGTCTGAATAAAATCGCGGGGGTAACGGCGCGCTGCGGGATTGAGCGGACGACCGTTCACATCGCGCTTTTCGCTCGAAATGATGTCCGGATAGCCGTCGGCCGGACGGCCAAGACCGTCGAAGACGCGGCCAAGAAGGCCCTCGCCAACGCGGAGTGTGAGCGGGCGTCCGAGGTATTCGACCCGTGCATCCTCAAGGGAAACGCCCGCACTCCCCGAAAAAAGCTGGATGGCAGCCCTCCGGTCCGAGGCGTCGAGTATCCGCCCGAGCCGCGGCTCGCCATCGCGCCCATAGACGGCGACGAGTTCACCATACCCCGCCCGTTCGCGGCGCGGCGCGACGACGATGGGCCCTTCGGCCCGTTCAAGTCCGCGATGCTCAAGCCCCCTCATCGCAGGACCTCCTTTCCGTAGAGCCGGTCTAGTTCATCGAATGCTGCGCCGATCTCCCGCTCGACGGCCCGGATGTCCTCGGGGCGTTCGTTCGGTACCTCGCTCTTGAGGCGCGACAGCCGTTCGCGCAGGGGTAGCTCGACAATGCGGGGAAGCGGCGTGCCGGACTTGATTGAGGCGAGGGCGCGCCGGTGGAATTCCATAATCGCCCGGAGGAGGAGCACCTCCTTTGTCGGCGCGCAGTATTTGTCCACCTCGTCGAAGGAGCTCTGCTGGAGAAAGCCGGCCTTGAGCATCTCCGCGACGATGAGAACGAGCCGCTGCTCGTCGGGCAGAGCGTCGGGGCCGATGAGCCGCACGATGTCTTGGAGCTTTTGCTCGCGCTTCAAAAGCTCGAGCGCCCGGACGCGCACCTTTCGCCAATCAGGATCGACGCGGTCCCACCAGGACCCAAGCTCTTCGGCGTACTCGGAGTATGAATCGGTCCAGGAGATCGCCGGATAGTGGCGAGCGTTCGCAAGTTCGCGATCGAGGGCCCAGAAGCAACGGATGAATCGTTTCGTATGCTGGGTAACCGGCTCGGAAAAATCGCCACCCGGGGGCGAAACCGCGCCGATGATCGACACTGAGCCGATCCCGCCGCCCAGCGTCTCGACACGACCGCCTCGCTCGTAGAACTCCGCAAGCCGGGAAGGGAGATAGGCGGGAAAACCCTCTTCGGCGGGCATCTCCTCGAGACGGCCCGAGAGTTCGCGGAGCGCCTCCGCCCAGCGCGAGGTCGAATCGGCCATCACGGCGACGGCGTATCCCATGTCCCGGTAGTATTCCGCGAGGGTGATACCCGTGTAGATGGAAACCTCGCGAGCGGCGACCGGCATGTTCGAGGTGTTCGCGATGAGGATGGTTCGCTCCATGAGCGAGCGCCCCGAACGGGGGTCGACAAGCTTGGGGAATTCGACGAGCACATCCGTCATTTCGTTTCCGCGCTCGCCGCAGCCAACGTAGACGATGATGTCGGCGTCACACCACTTGGCAATCGCATGCTGCGTCATGGTCTTGCCTGTACCGAAGCCACCGGGCACCGCCGCGGCGCCGCCTTTCGAAAGCGGAAAGAGCACGTCAATGACTCGGAGGCCCGTGATGAGAGGTTCGTCGGGGGCAAGCCGCCGCGCTACGGGCCGTGGCCGCCTGAGGGGCCATTCCTGCGCGAGCGCGATCTCGGTCCTGAGGCCGCCGGCCGCATCGCGATCCGGCTCGATTCGCACAACCACGTCGCTAATCCTATATTCGCCCGCTTCCGCGACAAAAGCGACGTGCCCCCGCGCCGCATCAGGCGGTGCGAGAATCCGGTGCTCGACAAGCTCGGTCTCGCGGACACGGCCGACGAGGGAGCCGGGACCGACGGGATCGCCAGGCCGGAGCGCTGGCTCGAAGCGCCAGCTGCGCTCAGGATCAAGCCGCTCGCCCTTCACTCCCGGTTCGAGAAAAGCGCCCGAGACAGCCTTGAGTTCAACAAGCGGGCGCTGGATGCCGTCGTAGATCGAACCGAGGAGCCCGGGGCCAAGGAGTGCCGAAAGGGGGCGGCCAAGCGAGATGACCGGCTCGCCGGGGCGCATGCCCGTATTCTCCTCGTACACCTGGATCGTCGCGCCGCCTGAATCCACACGGATGATCTCGCCGACAAGCCGTGCCTCGCCCACTTCGACGAGATCGTAGAGCCCGGCGGCACCTAAGCCCTCGGCGACGACGACAGGGCCAGCCACCCGCGTTATACGGCCGACAAGCGGTGTCGCCGCCCTCTGCGGAGCGCCGCTCATAGTGAGAGCGCCTCGGCGCAGAGAGCGCGCGCAAGCTCGCCGCGCCGGGCATCGACAAGGCGCTCGGCAACGAGGTCGAGCGTCGCACGCAGGCGCACGTAGCCGTTTGCCGATTCAAGCACGAAGCCGCGGGCCGGAAGCGTGTCATCTTCCTCGGGCATGGGGAGCTCCGCGCGGGGGAAGAGCGCGCAAAGGACGCCCTCGACGCTTGAACGGGGAAGCTCCCGGTAGCGGACAGTCCCCAGCTCCGCAAAGGCCGAAGGTCCCGCTTCCCCGACGGCGGAAAGCGCCGAAAGGCCTTCTTCCACAAGGCTTTTGGCAAGCGAAAGCGCGCGATCCGCAGGGAGTTCACTGATGAACTCCGCCACACAGGCACGAAGCCGCGCATCGATGTGCGCGGTCTTTAAGCGAGATTTCTCGAGAGGAAGCCGCGCCTCAGCTTCGCGACGGACGTGCTCGGCGCGCGCGGCGTATTCGGTCTCGAGTTCGGCTATGACCCTGCGGGCCCGCGCCTCGGCGGAAACGAGGATTTTGCGCGCTTCGGCCTCGGCCTCATGGAGTGCGCGTTCCGCCTTTTTCCGGGCGTCCTCGAGTATCTCGCGCTCGAGCGCCTCGGTCGATATCATCTCTTCCATCGAAAAAAGCTCCTCGCACTTAGATACTGATGCCCACCGCCTCGCGAATGGCGGCGACGAGGCTACGTCCCTCATCAGGGGCGACGCCGGGGCTCGGGATCTCGACGATGAGTGGATACTCGCCGCCGAACTGCCAGTCCCTCGCCTCCTCGTCGAGCATCGCCGCAATGCGCGACGACAGGATGAGGACCTTGGGCCGTCCCTCGAGGCCCAGCGGGGCGCCTCCGCCTTCAGTCACCGCTGCAAACGCCGAAAGCGCCTCGGCGCGGTTCGCAACCGCGATCCCGCCAACGCCGACAAGACGGAAGGCGACGAGGAGCTCCTCCTCGCCGACGAAAAAAAAGTCGGGCACGCGAAATCCCGGGGTCCTAGCGGAGCAGGATGAGGAGGCCGACGAGGAATCCCCAGAGGCAGATGCCCTCCGCAAGCCCCGCATAGGGAAGCGCCTTGCCCGAAAGCTCGGGGTTCTCCGCCATCGCGCCCATCGCCGCGGCGCCGATCTGTCCGACGGCGATACCGCCCGCGATGCAGGCGATACCCACGGCGAGGGCTGCGGCAAAGTACTTGAGCGAACCCGCGACGGAGGAAGCGGACGAAACCGCCGCCTTCTCAGAAGGCTCGACTTGCGCCGCCTGCGCAAAGGACAAGGCAACAAAGACGAAGGTGAGCGCGAGAATGACTGCGATGCGCTTTCTCATGATCCATCACTCCTTTGGATACTCGAAGCGGAAGGGGGCAAAGAGCGTCCCCGTCTCGGTGAAGAACTTCGAGAAAAATTCGTAATACTGGAGCCGCACGACCTGGATCGCCACGATCATGCCCTCGAGCACAAGAATAACCGCGTTGCCAATAACAACGACGGCGATCTCCCAGACGATGCCCCCAGGCGCCTGCGCGCGCACGAGGTCGCCCATCGCGAACACGATGAACGAGAGCACCGCATGCGACAGCGCGAAGGCGCCCACGCGCAAGAAAGACAGGCTGTTCGAGAAGTAATACGAAACCGACTCAAGAACCTCGACAAGCCCCTTGATGAAGAAGGCGAGCCCACCCTCCTCCGTAGCCTCGCCCTTTCTGCCTTCGACAAGGCGTCCTAGCGGCTCTTCGAAAAAGAGGGCGGCGAGGGGGAGGAGAAAGCCCGGAAGATCGACGAGCGCGGGGCGGCTACCGAGGGCGACGCGGACGGCAAGCCCAACCGCCCACCAGAAAAAAAGCGCTCCCGCAAGCCCCGTCTTCGAAAAAAGCGCCTCTCCGCGCTTACCAAGACGCCATTTGTTGTAGATGTTGACCACAAGGCCGACCGAATTCATGAGTACGCCGAGGCCGAGCGTGAAGCCGAAGAACGCGAAAAGTTTTTGGACGCTCCCGCCTTCTGGCATCACCTGGATGAATCGGTCGAGCGGTCGGCCCCAAAGGGCCTGGGAAATGGTCCGGGAAAGGGGCACAAGCCACTGTTCGTTCGCAAACACGGTGCCGTCGAGAAAGCCCATCACCATGGATCCAGAGCCCACGCCCATGAAGATCGGACCGAAGCTCCGCCACTTGGCGAGTTGCGGCGACGCGCCGCGCCGCAAAAGCAGTCCCACGAGGAAGATGACCGCACCCTGGCCAAGATCGCCAAACATGATGGAAAAGAGCAACACGAAAAAGAAGGCGACGAGGGGCGTCGGATCCACGGTACCGTAGAGCGGCGCGCCGTAGGAGACGACAAGCCGCTCAAAGCTCGAGGCGAATGCGCGGCGCTTTAATAAAACCGGCACCTTTTCCGCCCCTGCGCGCACCGAAGGAAGCTCCTCGGGTGCAAAGGAGCGTATAGCCACCCGCCCCTGCGCAACCCGGTCGAGTTCCGCGACAAGCGAAGCGACGCGATCGCGCGGCACCCAGCCCTCGAATCTCGCCACCTGCTGCGAGCCTTCAAGCCCGCCCTTTATCCGTTCGACCGAGGCGAAGACCGCGAACGAAGCGGCCAAGGACTGCCAGGATGAGTCGATCGAAGCGCGATAGTCGGCCTTGCGGGTCTCTGCCGCCGCGCAGGATTCGTCGAGCGTGACAAGCTCGGCCTCGAGCCGCGACACCACTTCGGACGGCAAACCCTTAAAATCGGCGGGAAGCTCCTTGGGTCGAAAACGTGCGCGTTCAAGCTCCGTGTCGAGCGCAAACCTTCCCTTTTTCGATGCGGCGGCGACGATCGTACCCTCCGCATCGAGCGGAAGCACGAGGGCACGAGGACCGAGCCCTGCACGCAGGGCCTCGAGCTCGGCGGGAGGCACGCGGCCCACACGAACCGCGAGAAACGACAGATGATCCAGCTCGCGGAAGGGGAGCTCGAGCCCCGCGAATGCGCGAGCCTCGGCGAGCGCCTCACGCTCGCGCGTGCGCTGCTCCTCGAGCGCGCGCCGCGCAGCCTCAAGGCCACGCGCCTTGGCAAGGAACTCGGCAAGAAGCGCCTCTTCCTGGGGCCCGGGCATATGGGCGCCCGGCGGCACCGCAGTGGGGAGATCGAGCCCCAGGATCTCGCGTAGCTCTCGGAGAGCGTCAAGCGTGCACTCAAGCTTCGATGCTTCGCCCGCCCGGCGGCCAATAGGGCGGGTCACGCCGCCTGTGGGCCACGGCTGGGAAGCCAGCGCCGGAGCTTCGCTTTTCGCCGGAATGAGTTGAAAACACCCTGCTCTACCGAGTGTTTCGAGGACGGCGTCTAGGTCCCGGGAAAGGACGTAAAGCTCGAGTTTTCGCATCGCGACCGGGCTCACAGACTGCCTCCGACAGGAGCAAGTGCGGCGATCTCCGCGGCGGGAGCGCCAAGATGAATGCCCTCGACGAGACCAAGAATGACCGCGGTCTCAAATTCCTTAAGTTTGAAGTAGCAATAGAGCGGCGCATAGCTAAAAGGCGCACGATGGAGCGAGCGTTTGAGCTCGCGATAAAGATAGCCCCGAGCGGCTCGCTCGATATCCCGAGGGTCGGGCGACCGCGTCGCAGAGGGATTTTGCACGAGGAAGGCGAACTTCCAGCCCTCGTAGCCCGGCTTACGCCCAGAGTCTGAGGGAGCACGAGCGGCCCGAGGCCGTCCCGATGCGGCGCTCGGCGGCGCATCGGCGCCGGGCGCGGCTCCTGCGCGAGCGGCGCCGTCGAGCGCCGCGCTTATCACGTCGCGCCCAGGCAGATCCACGAGCAATTTTCGGATGGCGGAAAGGTCGAGGCCAAAATAGCGGGCGAGGCGCAGGGCCCAGATGACGTTTTCAAGCTCAACCTCAAGAGCAACAAGGCAGTGAAGCCCGCCCTCATGGCGCCGAGGCACCGAATCGAGCGCAGCCCATAGCTCCCTATAGAACTGGCAGTCCAGACGGTTTTCCGCGGCAGGAAGGTCGGCAAGGCAGGCATCGTCGATCCAGCCGTAGCGTCCGCCTGCAAACATGCCCGGCAGCGAGGGGAAGGCATGCTCGTCAAAGCCGGGAGCGAGGCCCGGATCGAGCGCTTCGGGGCAGGCCGCTTCGCCGCGGCGCACTGCAAGAAGGACGCGCTTTACACGCGCGAATTCGGACTTGCGGCGCAAGGCGTCGAAAAAGGGCTCGTCACGGCGAAGTCCCTCCGCAAGGCGGACGAAATCCGCCTGCGCTTTGCGGAGCGCACGAGCCTCGGCGGCCGCAACCAGACGCGCCTCAGGCAGAGAAGGCGGCGCGTCGCCGAAGGCAGCCCGCCAGGCATCCTCGAGGCGTCCGATGCGGAGAAGTTCCGCGGCGCGGCCTCCAGCAAGCGACTTGGCAAGCGAACCGGCGACGCGCGCGTGGACATAGGCAAGCTCGTAGCGGTCGGCCATGGCGCTCAATCCCCGAAGCCGAGACTATCTCCGATGAGCCGGAACGTCGTCGCGCGGTCTTCGCGCGTGGCGGCGAGCGCCGCCGCATAGGCCCGAAGCTCTTCCTCATGCGCCACGCTCGTAGCCTTGCTGAACTCCGCGAAGCGTTTCGCAAGCTCGCTCACCTTGTCCTCGTAAGCGCGCTTGAAAAGAGCCTCGCCCTCTTCCTGTGCCGCAGCGAGTCTTCTTTGAGCCTCCGCCTCGGCAGCGGCGACCAAGGCTTGCGCCTCCTGCTCGACGGCGAAAAGTCTATCAAGGATTTCTCGAGAGGGCATGATGCGACCTCCGGGCGGCTTTCTTCTCCGCCGCCTCTTCGCTTATCCCTGGAGGGTCAACAGATCCTCGTAACGTTTGATAACGCCAAAGGCCCGCTCGGCGTTTTCCGCCTCGAGGAGCTCGGTGTAAAATTCAGGATCGTCAAGAAGCCGTGCAAGACCCTTGAGCGCACGCAAGTGAAGTTCGGAGTCCTTGGGTGAAGAGACGAGCATAAACACGAGATAGACAGGCTCGCCATCAAGCGCCTCGTAGGCGACACCCCGGTGCGAAATACCGATCGCCCCCACGATACCCTCGACGCCTTCGGCCTTTCCATGCGGTAGCGCGATGCCTTTTTTGATGCCCGTCGACATCTTTTCCTCGCGCTCGCGAATGGCGGCAAGCACGCCGGCGCGGGGAAAACTCCGCCCTCCGGAACGAGCAAGAAGTTCGACGAGCTCTTCAAAGAGCTCGTCCTTCTCGGTGCTTTCGAGGCCTACCTTGATCCTGTCGGCGGCGAAGACTTGCTGAAGCAGCACGAAGGACCTCCGCGGGCCGGCCCTTGCGCGCGCCGACCCGCCATAATCGCTTACTTACCGGAGGGAGCGGGGGCAGGCTCTGCGGGAGCCTGGATGCCGGTGCTCGAAGGGGCAAGCTCCGTAGGCGCGGCAGAGGGCTCTGGAGCCTTGTTCCACCACTCGGAGGGCGCGGCGCTACTCTTCTGCTGCGCCGCCGCTTCGACATTGCCAACCGACCCCTTGTTCACGAGGGCGAGACCAAAGGCGCAGGCGAAAAAGAGGCCACCGAGGACGTAGGTGAATTTCTGCACCACATTGCTCGAGCGGGAGCCGAACGCGCTCTGGCTACCACCGGCGAAGATGCCGCCAAGACTGTCATTGCCCTCGTCCTGAATGACGACCATGAAAATGAGGAGAAGGCAGACGATGATGAAAATCACGAGCAGAACGATTCCGAGAATGCCCATAGCCTTGAACTCCACGCTGGTTTGAGCCGGCGCGAAGCGTCCTTTCTCGGGGACTCGCGCCTATAGTCGGCAATAGTACAGAAAATGAAGAGCGAGTGCAAGAGCCGGCCCCGGCATCTGGCGCTTGACCGACAGATTGCCAGGGCCTTGACTCCTTAGGTTAGCGGAATGCGGCGATGGGAACGAAGGTCTCGGCCTTAAGGCTCGCGCCTCCCACAAGGGCGCCATCGATGTTCGCCTTCTGCATGAGCTGAGCCGCGTTTTCGGCCTTCACCGATCCACCGTACTGAATGCACATCGCCTTAGCAGCGGCCTCGCCATAGCGCTCTGCCATCACCTTACGGATGTACGCATGCACCGCATCCGCATCCTCCGGCGTTGCAGTCTTGCCGGTGCCTATGGCCCAGACCGGTTCGTAGGCGATGGTCACCCGAGCAAGGTCGCCTGCGGACACCCCCGCAAGCCCCTGCTCGACCTGGGTTCTGCAGACCGCCTCGAGGCGGCCGCTTTCCCGCTCATCCAGGGTTTCGCCGACACAGAGAATGACCTCAAGGCCGTGTTGAAGCGCAAGGCGAACCTTTTTGTTGATAAGTTCATCCGTTTCACCATAGGTATGCCGACGCTCGGAGTGACCGAGAATGACCACCTTGACGCCGAGATCCTTGAGCATGAGCACGGATACCTCGCCCGTATGAGCGCCCTGTTCCTCGGGGCCCATGTTCTGCGCGCCGAGAAGAATGTTCGTGCCTTTCACCACCTCCGACACCGCGGCGAGCGCCGTGAACGCGGGGGCGATCATGAGCTTTTCCCTGCAGCCTGCAAGCTGCGCGACGAGCGCTTTGGCAAGGGCGACGGACTCAGACACCGTCTTGTGCATCTTCCAATTGCCGGCGATGAAGTAGTTCCGCATAGACTATCCTCGGGGAGGGGATGACGCGCGCAAGAATGCCTGGGGCTACGGCCGAAAGCCGCACGCGGCCTTACGCCGCAAAACCCAAGCCGGGCGCCGGACGGACCTGCTCCCGACCGGAGCGCCCGCCTTGACCCATAGTAACGAGGGCTGCGGGGCTTCGTAAAGCGTGTCGACGCGGCGCGCGCGGGGTTCACGCGACAAAAGCCGGCAAAAGTAGCGAAAAATGCCTCTGCATCAGTGCACGGATATCGGCGCCTCCATCGATGAGGCACCAGTGAAAGACCACGCCGCGCGCGGCAACAAAAAGATACTCGCAGAGCTCCTCGGGAGAGAGATCGCGCTTGAGCTCGCCCTGCTCCTGGGCGTCGCGGAGTATTTTGACGAGGCCCTCCTGCATGGCCCGCCCCCGCCGCACGAAAAGCTTGTTCTTGTAGGTATAAATCTTGCTTACGAGATCGAAGCCGGTCTCCTCAATAAGCAGGGCGTAGCGGTCAAGGTAGCGAAGGATGCGCTCTTCCGCCGTGCCCGGCGCCTCCGCCAGCTCTTGGGCGAAGGCCGCAAAAGCCTCGTCGGCCCGCCGGAAATTCTCCTCGAGTATTCCATCCTTCGAACGAAAGTGGTGATAAAAGGTGCCGATCGCGACACCCGCGCGGGTGGTGATATCGTGAATCGTCGTCTGTTCAAAGCCTTTTTCGCCGATGACGGCCAAGGCTGCCTCGTAAATGCGTTGCTTGTTTGCGGCTGCCTTTTCCTTGCGTCGTGTCGGTTCCTTCCGCGGCATCCACTCCCTCTTTACGGTGCAAGCCTACCAGATGCCTCGACTCATTCGCAATGACCCCGCCTTAAGGCGCGGCGCAAGAAATAATTCAATAACGCATTCTAGCTATTGACTAGAATGCGTTTCAGGATTATTACGATAAATATTGCGCTTAATATGCGCACACGCGGAAGAGGGAGGTACCATGCGTAGCCGAAAAGCCGGGCCCCTTGCGGGCCTTGCACTTCTCGCCCTTGCCCTGGTCCTTGTCGCAGCGGGATCCTTTACCGGAGCAAGCGGCAAGCCGACGTACTTGAACGGCGTCTACGAGGGTAGCGCGCCGAGCCATGGAGGCGAGCTCAAGGTGCTCGTCACCGTTAAAAATGGCAAAATCGCAAGCGTCACGGTGAACGCAAGCGACTCCGCGGGCATTTCCGACGCGGCAATTGCGAAAATTCCTGCGGCAATCGTCAAGGCGCAGAGCGCCTCCGTCGATGCGGTCGCCGGCGCGACCGAAACAAGCGAAGCCATCAAAACCGCCGTCGCAAAGGCACTCGAAGGGGCAACCCTCTATCCCGTCGCGAAGCGAATTAAGACAGACGTTGTAGTCGTCGGAGGCGGCAACGCCGGACTTGCTGCGGCGGTCGAGGCGGCGAACGCCGGCGCGAAGGTCATCCTCGTCGAAAAAATGGCCTTTCTCGGTGGCAACTCAATCCGCGCAGGCGGCGCGTACAATGCCGTCGACCCAGCACGGCAGTCGAAGCAGGGCATCGAAGATTCGATCGATAAGCACTTCCAGCAAACCTTCGAAGGCGGCGACAAAAAGGCGGATCCCGCCCTCGTGCGAACGCTCGTCGAAGGCGCACCCGAGGGGCTTGCATGGCTCGAGAGCATGGGCATGAAGTTTGACGACAAGGTCTTCACTGTCCTTGGCGCCCTCTGGCCGCGAAGCCACGCCCCCATCGAGCCCGTAGGAACGGGCTTCATCAAGACGCTCTCCTCGGCCGCAAAGGCAAAAGGCGCAACGATTATGCTCGAAACGCGGGCCGACCAGATCATCCGCGAGGATGGCAAGGTGACGGGCGTCGTCGTCATCGACGCGAAGGGGACACGCATCAGGATCGATGCCTCGCGGGGCGTCGTTCTTGCGACGGGCGGCTTCGCCGCCAATAAGGAGATGCGGCAGGCGTACGATGCGCGCATCACACCCAATCTCGGCACAACAAACCATCCCGGCGCTCTCGGCGAAGGCGTCGTGATGGCCCAGAAAATCGGTGCGGCATTGGTCGGCATGGAGTACATCCAGATGCTCCCCTTGGGCGATCCGAAAACCGGCGCCCTCGAAGGCTGGGTGGGCTTCAATGTCGAGGACTACATCTATGTGAACAAGGACGGAAAGCGCTTTGTCTCCGAGGCGGAGCGCCGCGATGTGATGACGCAGGCGCTACTCAAGCAGCGCGACCAGTACATGTTCGTCATCTGTGACGCGCACTCGATGCCGACGCCGGAGAGCAAGAACAGCTTCAACGAGACGGCGGCTTCGCTCGTCAAAAAAGGCTCCGCGTTCAGTGCCGATACGATCGAGGAGCTCGCCCTCAAGATTGGTGTCGACCCTGTCGCGCTCCGCGCGACGATTGACGAATACAACCGCGGCGTCGAGACAAAGCAGGACGCCTTTGGCAAAAAGCTTCTCGGCAACACGATCGACAAGGCGCCGTTCTACGCAAGCCCGCGTGTTCCGACCGTCCACCACACGATGGGTGGCGTAAGGATCAACACGGCTGCCGAGGTACTCGATGCGAAGGGCGCGGTGATTCCGGGCCTCTATGCGGCAGGTGAGGTGACGGGCGGTATCCACGGCACGAACCGCCTTGGCGGCAACGCTCTAGCCGACACGATCGTCTTTGGACGCATCGCCGGCAAAAACGCCGCCGCGAAAAAGTGATGTAGCGGTTTAAGGACGCGGGGGCAGATTCGGCCAGGCAAGGCCGGACGCTCGGTAGCTTGCAAGCTCAAGAAGCACGCTAGGCGAACCGGGCGGGCCGGAGATGCCCTCGCTCCGCACAAGCACATGGGGCGGAGCGACCGCATACCAGAGCGTTGTTTTGCCGAACGCGGCAAAAATGCCGCCGAGGCCGATCTGCGTCTTCCAACACTCCCACGGCCGGCCGGCGGCGACAATGCGCTCCCTGCCCATGACCGCGAAATCAAACGAGAATCCACCTGAACCAGTGCCGACAAATTCGAGTTTCGCCCTCCGCTGGACACCAAACGGAAAGCCGCGAAGGGCGACGCCCATGGTTTCAACACCGGCGAGCAGAACCGCGTCCTCGGCGGGGCGCCGCGTGGAAAGGATAAGGGCGGTGCGGCGCACGACGTCGCCACCCTGCCTGGATGTCGTTTCGACCTCGCGCGCGAAAAGATTCGCCGCATCGAGTACGGCCCGCGTATCGGCGTCGGGAGCCCGGCTCACGTATTCATAAACGGCGAGCCCGGCCACCTCGCGGAAGATAAGCTCGATTGAAACGGTCTCGATTGTGCCGCCCGTCCTACGCTCGTATACAAGCTCCTCGCGAGCGGGAATGCCGGGATTCGAAAGAATGATCTCCGCGCGCAAGGGGGCAAGCAGAGCGAATGCGAACAATCCGCTAGCCGCAAGAGATCCACGCTTAACGCGCACCTTGCCCTCCTCGGCCCCTGCCGCGCCCTGTACACGAGCGCGTTATTCGGCAGCCGCGTTATTCACGCGGCCGGCGTTATTCACGCGGCCGGCGTTATTCACGCGGAAGGATCAGATACCTTGCAAGCGCCTCGGCCCGCACCGCCTGCGCGGCCGCCCCCGGCGCGGCCTTCGTCACCGCGATGCCCCGGCTTATGGCACCGCGCGCGCCGCCTGTAAGATCGCTAAAGTCCGCCTCATAAACCGCAAACGGCTGCGTTGATGCAACGACCTTGATGAACTCGGTTCCAAACGGCGGCGTCAGTCTAAAGGCAAACGCATCGGCCGCCGAGGGGATGGTGAGCACCTCGGAAGCGGCGATCCGTCCGCTCCCACCAAAGCGGTTAGGCCAGACAAGCTGGGCCGTACCGCCAGAATCGATATGGTATACCTTGATCCATGCATCCTGGTTCGTCGTGATGAGGAGGCGCATATACTCCCCCTCGCGATAGACAGCGCCCTGTCCGCGGTCGGTGCTTACGGAAACCCTAAGGCCACCACCCTCCCCCGTAACAACGCCGCTTAAATCCGCCGCGGCGAGCAGGGCGGCCTTCGCAGGATCGACCGCGACCGCGGAGGGAACAGCACTCCGCGGAATAAGTAGCTCGGCCGTTCCGATAAGCACGCCATCAGAAAACCCCGTGAGCTCAAGCCGAGCCCGCACAAACTTCCCCTCATCGAAATAGCGACCATAGAGAAGCGCGCCAACATCCTGGACTGAAAACAGGTCCGCATACACCTTGCGGAACGCAGGATCCATTGCCGCCTGGGCCGCGCAGTTGACAATGCGCACCCGCGAACTTTTCGTCGCGGCGTCGGCAAGACGCTCTTCGAGCCAGCGAGCGAAGGGGCTGGGAAGTCCGCTGTATGCATAGGTGAACGTACCGAAGGAAGCGGAGAGCGTGGGAAAGTAATAGGCGCTCGCCATCCGGTCGAGTTCCTTCGTCAGCGCCGCTTCGACGCCATCTGCGCATAGCGGCAGCGCGCAGATAAGTGCGACACAGAGGAGACTCACCATCCGCAGAGACTTTTGCATTGCACCCTCACCCTCGATGCGAGCCACACCATGGTACGCCATGGCAGCGGCAGGGCCACGATGTCAAGGATTATATCCCGCCGCCCAGACACGTCAACGCCGTCCCTGACGCCGTCAGGGACGCAGGACCCGCCCGCACGCCGCACGGCAGGGCAAGCGGGGCTGATCAGGAAAAATCTTGGGGTGAGATGACGTACACGTCCTTGGTGAGCTCTTCGGGTATGCCGCGCAACACCGCGCTCGTCGCCACCCTGCGCGCAGGCTGCCGCGGCAGGCTGGCGAGGGTGCTTGCAGGCATGACGATCTTGGAGCCCTCGTCGATGCGACCGCCTCCTTCCGCCTTGATCACGTCTTGAAGGCGGAAGGCGAGATTGACCGCGGTGCCGAAATAGTCCTTGTAGCCGAGGCCACGCACGGCGGGTATTTCGTACTTAAAGATTTCGCCATGGACGACGGATAAACCAATCCCGTCGATGCGCGCATCTCCGCCTTCATCCTTGAAGGACTCGATGAGGTTGCGATAAGCGTCAAGCAGCTCGGGAAACACCACAGTGAGGGGCTGTTCCCCGATGAACATCACGCCATCGCCCAGGGTTTTCATGTAGTCGCAAAAGGGCGAGAGCGATATTTCGAGGGCTGAGAGCACAAAGTCCTTGATGATGCCGTTGCTCGTCTCCTCATCCACGCGGCTACAGAGTCCGGTAAAGCCACGGATATCGAGCACCATCACGGTCGCAAGGACTTTGGTGATTTCGTACTTTTCCGCGGAAAGGTTGACCGAACACTTCCTAAGGTATTCGATCGCCGTGGGGTCGAGTGTGGCAAAGCCGTCAGAGTTGTCGCCGCTCATGTTACGATCATAGGCCGGGAAGCGAGGCCACGGCAAGGCGCCCCGCTCGTCATGTCCCGAAATGACGAGGCCGGACGAACGGCTTTAGTCGTCGTCCGGCCGGCCCACCGTGTACCCCTCGCCGCGAAAGCCTAGGCGCGGCACACCTCGATGCCGGGCAGCTTTTTGCCCTCGAGGAGCTCGAGCGAGGCGCCGCCGCCCGTGGAGACGTGGCTCATCTTGTCCGCAAGGCCGAATTTGTTCACGGCGGCGACAGAATCGCCTCCGCCCACCACCGTCGTCGCCCCGCGCGATGTCGCTTCGGCGACCATTTTGGCGACTTCGCCGGTACCCTTCGAAAACGCATCAAACTCGAACACACCCACGGGCCCGTTCCATACGACGCTCTTCGCGGTGGCAAGCACAGCCCGGTACCGGGCAAGGGTCTTCGGACCGACGTCCATGCCCATGAGTCCCTCGGAGATGTTGAGCCCGTCGACAGGCGTCGGGGCCGCAGCGGCATCGAAGGCCGCGGCGCACACATGATCGAGCGGCAAAACGATATCCACGCCCGCCTTGGAGGCGGCCGCAAGGATTTTGCGCGCGGTGTCGAGCTGATCGTCCTCGACGAGCGACCTGCCGACCGTATGCCCCTGCGCCTTGAGGAAGGTGTAGGCCATGCCGCCGCCGATAACAAGGGCACTTGCGTTCCTGAGAAGGGATTCAAGAACGGCGATCTTCGAGGAAACCTTGGCGCCGCCAATAATGGCGACCATTGGCTTAGGCGGGTTCGTCACCATGGGTTCAAGGTAACGGACCTCCTTCTCCATGAGGAAGCCTCCTACGGAAACGGGGAGGAATTTCGCGATGGAAGCGGTGGAGGCGTGATCGCGGTGCGCCGTGCCGAAGGCGTCGTTCACGAAGATCTCGCCGTAGGTCGCAAGCTCCTTTGCAAGCTTGTCACGCTCGTCAGCATCCTCGCTCGTCTCCTCCTTGTGGAAACGGGTATTCTCGAGCATGACGATGGTGCCTGAGGGCTGTGCTTCGATAAAGGCCTTTTTTCCGAAACAGGAGTCCTCTCCCGCGAAAACGACCGGCCTCCCGAGCTTCTCCGCAAGGTAGGCGGCAACAGGGGCCATGCGGTGCTTCCCGGCTATATACTTCGCTTCGTCAAAAGGCTTGCCATCCTTTTCCGCTTTCTCCTTGGCTTTTTTCATGTCCTTTTTGGGGTCGCCAAGGTGGGACATGAGAACGAGAGAGGTGGCGCCCTGCTCCATGACATACTTGATGGTGGGGATCGCGGCGACGATGCGGGTATCGTCCTGAACCCTGCCGTCCTTCATGGGGACATTGAAATCGACGCGCATCACAACGCGCTTACCTTTGAGTTCGATATCCTTCACGGTCTTAATCATGACAGCCTCCCTTGAGCATAGTTGCTCACCATTCGCGAATAAGGGAAAAGGCCGCCCAGGACGGGCCCGGACAGCCTTTTCCACAGGAAGCACGAAGCGCTTCCTGCCTTACTTCTTCGAAGCCATGTAGCGGAGGAGATCCACCACGCGGTTCGAGTAGCCCCACTCGTTGTCGTACCAAGAGACGAGCTTGAAGAAACGCTTCTCGCCGGGGAGGTTGTTCTGGAGGGTGGCGAGGCTGTCGTAGATGGAAGAACGCGCGTCGTGGATAAAGTCCGTGGACACGAGCTCCTCGTTGGCGTAGCCGAGGATGTTCTTGAGGTAGCTTTCGCTCGCCTTGCGGATGAGGCCGTCGATCTCCTCGATGGAGGTATCGCGCTCCGCGCGGAAGGTGAGGTCGACAACGGAGACATCGGGGGTTGGCACGCGGAAGGACATGCCGGTGAGCTTGCCTTTGGTCGCGGGAAGGACCTCGCCGACGGCCTTGGCCGCGCCGGTGGTCGAGGGGATAATGTTGCAGGCCGCCGCACGGCCGCCGCGCCAGTCCTTTTTGGACACGCCATCGACGGTTTTCTGGGTCGCGGTGTAGGAGTGGATGGTGGTCATAAGGCCCGTCTCGATACCGATGCCCTCCTTGAGGAGGACGTGGACGATCGGCGCAAGACAGTTCGTGGTGCAACTTGCGTTGGAGACGACGTGGTGCTTGGCCGGATCGTAATCCTGCTCGTTAACGCCCATCACGAAGGTCTTGATCTTCTTCGTCTCATCCTTGGACTTGGCCGGTGCGGAGATAATGACCTTCTTCGCACCCGCGTCAAGGTGCTGATAGGCCTTCTCATCGGTAAAGAGACCCGTGGACTCGATGACATACTCGACACCGAGCTTGGCCCAGGGGAGATTCTTGACCTCCTTCTCGGCCATGACGCACTTGATCTCGTGGCCGTTCACGACGAGCGTGTCCGCCTCAGCCAGGGAGGGATCGCTCTTTTTCGCGGAGATGTCGGCCTTCATGCGGCCGTGAACGGAATCGTACTTGAGCTGGTAGGCGAAGTACTCGGCGTCGGTCGAGACATCGACGACGGCGACAACGTCGACCTTGTCCTTGCCAAGCAGCCCCTGGTCGACGATGGCCTGGAAGACCAGGCGACCGATCCTGCCGAACCCGTTGATGGCAACTTTCATCTCGTTCCTCCCGTGTAGGATCTCGAGCGCCGCACGATGGGCGGCGACGCCGCACGATGGGCGGCCTTAGATTATGCGACCGAACACACGAGCCCGGCCGGACATTATCGCGCGGCGCGCGATGTGCGCAAGGCACGATAATATTCTATATTTTTATATCAAAATCATATCGAAGAATGAAACGAATGTCAACGAGGTCAAGACCACCCTCGGCCAGCAGATCCTAACTGCTTACAACGATCTGAATCGCCCGGCTTGAATATAGGGGATGGGCCCCGTCTTGGCAAAGCCTGATGGAGCAAAAAGCGGCTCCGCCCCTTTAAAAAACCACAACTCTCCATTAAATTTTAAACTGCCCGTTGCCGATATATTGGATGTCGGATCCAATCATAGTTCCCCTCCCAGTTTACTATGGTGCCTCCGACACCCACTACGGGCCGGCCGGTTTTTCCCCAAACCGGCCTTTTTCTTTCAAGCCCGTCCGCACCACCCGCCTGCGACACGTCGATCACCACCGACACGCACCTACGCCCACCCCACTCTGGATCTCAAGCTTGACCAAACAAGCGGGCTTCGCGTAGGCTATCCGCCATGTCCGCCCCCAAGAGGCCCGCCAAGGCGCTCAAGGTCCTACTTCTCGTCGTCGCGGCGCTTGCGCTCCTCATGGGCATCGCCGTCGGAGCCGCCCTCGCAGCGACACGGAACATCCGCGCCACCGAAGATTTTTCCGCCTTCGAGCCAAATCTCCCGACGAAGATACTCGACGTCAAGGGACGCCTCATCACCGAATTCTCGTCCGACGAGAAGCGGGAAATGGTTTCGATCAAGGAGCTTCCCCGCCACCTCATAGATGCGCTCATAACACGCGAGGATCAGGCGTTTTACCGCCACCGCGGCTTCACCCTGAAAAGCCTCATCCGCGCGGTCTGGGGCAAGGTATCGGGACAGACCTTGGGCGGCGGCTCCACGATCACCCAGCAGGTGGCGGGCACCCTCTATGCCGACCGTGCCGACTACAGCATCAGGCGCAAAATTGTCGAATTGTGGTGGGCGCTCCAGCTCGAGCGGCGCTACACAAAAGAGGAAATTCTCGAGATATACCTCAACCGCATGTACATGGGCGCAGGCTGCTATGGTGTCGAGGCAGCGAGCAAATTCTATTTCGGCCATTCCGCCCGCGAGATCAGCCTTGCTGAGGCGGCAATCCTCGTCATCCAGCTCTCAAGCCCCGCCAAATACAATCCGATCGCAAACCCAAACAATGCACGCGCCCGCTCGCGCGAGGTCCTCGATCAGATGGTGCGTGCCGGCTACGCCACGCGCGAAGAAGCCGATGCCTCCTTTAACGAATACTGGGAGTCCTTCGACTACACCCGCGTTGTGACGAGCGCCTTCTTCATGCGCGACGACAAGGCGCCCTGGTTTAGCGAGTATGTGCGCCGTCAACTCGAGGACATGCTCTATGGATCCCTCGACCTCTATAAGGATGGCTTCGTCGTCAACACCACCCTCGACCTCGATATGCAGGCCGCCGCCGATCGCTACATGAAACTCGGCATAGAACAGGTCAACGCGGAGTTTAAGGCTTCGAGCGGCATCAGGCTCAAGGAGGCGGAGCGCACCTACATCCCCATTGTCGAGATGCTCGGACTCGCCTTTGACCTTGACGAGCTCTTTGTCTCGGAAGCCAAAGTCAAAGGCAAAACGCTCGACTACTATCAAAGGCGGCTCAATCCGACCCTCGATGCAGCGGCGCTCCTTTTCGGCCTTCCCGACCTCAAGGCGATCACCAATGCGAGTTACGGCAAGGCGAAAACCGAGCTCGAAAAGACGACGGTCGAAGGCGCGCTCATCACCATTGAAAATGAAACCGGCCATATCAAAGCAATAGTCGGCGGCTCGAAATTCGACCAATCGAACCAGCTCATCCGCGCCACACAAGCGAGCCTCATGCCTGGCTCTTGTTTTAAGCCGCTGTATTATTCCGCGGCTATCGATTCGCGCAAATTCACCGAAGGTTCGCTCATCTACGACAGCCCCGTCGTGTTCTATAATGAAAATGGCACCCCATACGTGCCGCTCAATTACAAGGGAGAGTGGAAGGGCCCGGTCCTGACCTGGTACGCGCTTGCGAAATCGATGAACGTCCCCTCGCTCAAAATACTCGACGCAATCGGCTTCGATACGGCGATCGACCGAGCTGCGGCCCTCCTCGACATAACGAACCCGGCAGAGATTCGTCAGACCTTCCCGCGCGTCTATCCCCTCGGTCTCGGCGTCATCGGCGTCTCTCCTCTCAAAATGGCACGGGCCTTCGCCGTCTTCGCGAATCAAGGACGAGAGGTTACGCCGATCGCAATCCGCTCCGTCGAGGATCGGAACGGGCGCATAATCCTTGAACCGGAGAAAGAGCTCAGGACCCAACAGAAGAAAAAGGGGCAGGCGATCCAGGTCATTTCTCCCCAGAACGCGGCGGTGATGGTGGATATGCTCGAACGGGTCGTCCAGTACGGAACCCTCCAGGGGCCGTCGGGGGGTGGAGCGGCCCTCTCCTACAAAGATGAAGCCGGGAAAAAGTACACAATCCCCTCGGCGGGCAAAACAGGGACCACCCAAAACTGGGCGGATGCATGGACCGTCGGCTTCACGCCCTACCTCACCACTGCAATCTGGTTCGGCTTCGACCGCCCCGGCAATTCGCTCGGCGTCAACCAGTCGGGCGCGACCATCGCAGGCGATTACTGGTCGCGCTACATGCGCGAGGTGCATCGGGGACTTCCCTACAAGGCCTTTGCGCGCCCTCAGACCGGTCTTATCCAGGTGAACGTCTGCTCGGTTTCGGGGCTTCTTCCCACAGAGTTCTGCACGGAGGGCACAACCTCGCTCCTTTTCTATGAAGGTACGCAGCCAAGCAGGTACTGCGATCTCCATCAGTATGGCGCAGAACGCGACCAAGCACTCCTCAACAAGCTCGGCGACCAGCTTAAGCTCCTCAATGACGGAAACGCCGTTGACTCAAAACTCAAAATCGATATCCCGGGTCTCGATTTGAACACGCCGGCGCCCTCCCCGGACGAGGCGCAGCCCGAGACAAAGCCGCCTGAGAACCTCCTCAACTAAGGACAGGCGCCGGAATGAGCCTGCTGGCGCTTTAGCCGGCTTCGCAGTATGCTTGGAAAGCGGAGAGTCAGCATGAGACGAAAAACCGCCGCCCTAGCCATGCTCGCCATTATGGCGCTTCTTCCCCTCGGCGCCGAAGCTACAAAGCCGGTGCTCCGCGTGCGTCCCTTCTCAGGCCCGGAGCTCGCCGCGGGCGAGCTTGCCGCGCTTCAGAATCTCGTCACTGGCTACGTTGTCGAACTCAAAACCTTCCGCGTGATCGATGCGGGGGGGCAGGAGCTCGCCTTGCGCGAGGCAGAGACGGCAATAAGCCTGGGTAGCCCTAAGGATATCGCGCCCCTTTCCGCCGACTACATCCTTTCGGGTAGCGCCAACCGGGCGGGAGGGCTCATCGTCTTCACCCTTGAAGCGACCAAGGTCGCAACCGGTGAAAAGCGAAGCGTATCCGAAACCCAGGGCTCGGTTGGGGAGCTCATAGGCGCCACACGCAGACTCACCCGCTCCCTCTTTGAGCGGAGCGAGGGCGCGCAAGCACCAGGCGGCACACCCGCAGCCGTGGCGACAGGAAGCGCGGCGCAAGGAGGCCCAGGCGGTGCGCCCTCCCCGCTTTCCCCGCCACGCGAAGAAGCGCCGACTCCCGCATTCGCCGCAAAACCGACGCTCGCCCACATTGCGGGCACCTGGAAGGGCGACAAGGGCCTTGATCGGGTCAACCTGTTCCCCGACGGGCGAGGCCTGGCCGTTTTGTCATCGGGGGCGACAATGCGGCTTAAGGCGCTCATACGGGGGGACAGGGTCGAAATCGTTCAGGACCAGCCTAACCTGCCCGACTTTTACCGGAGTTCCGGCATCGACTTCAAAACAGCAAAGGTAATTGCGGAGCAGGCGCGGACCTGGAAATGGGTGTTCAGCCTCACCGAGGACAGAGCGACGCTTATCGGCACGAAAGAGACGGTGTTTGTGCGCATCGGCACAGACGGCAAAGTGCTGGTCGACAATGGCTATGCGCGCGAGGCCTCGTGGACCCGCCTTTTCCGCTGAACAGGGGTCCGTCGCGCGTCGCGAAGGAGTGTAGCACAGAGGGTCATGATGGCGACGGCGAGCGCGGCCTCTTTGAGTGCGCGATCCGTAATCGAGGAAGGCTCGGCGAAGGGGAGTACATCGCCTGCCGCGCGGCGTTCTCGTTCCCCGCTCTTCCCTGCGCCGGCCACGACTACGAGCGTCTCACCGGATGCAAGATAGCCGAGTTTGCGGGCTTCAAGCCGCGCACGCTCGGGATCCGCACGGAGCGCTTCGAGTTCCGCCCCGAGCCGCTCGTTGGTCGCGCAAAGCTCCGCAAGGCGCTTAGACATGGCGTCCCGACGCGCTTCGAGCTCGCGATAGGCAAAAAGCCCCGATGGCCCGAGAAAAAACGACAGCGCACAGTAGGCGGCGATGCCCGCATACGCGGCAACCAGCATGGTGCGGAGAAATCGACTCGTCATCCCCACTATTTACGGCGGGCGCGAGGCGCGGCTTTACGGTCATTATTGACATCGCGCAAGGACGCGCTTAGAGTAGGACGTAAGCCGTTAATGCGGGGGAAACTCCTGCCGATATTCTAGTATACGACCGCCCGTAACGGAGTAGACATGGCAGCACGTCCGGAAGCCGATAGCAGGAAGGCCGCGCCTCGCGCCGCGAGCCCGCAAGGGGAACTCGAGCAATATGGCGTCTGGGTCAAGGCGGAGCCCCAAGACATCATCGAGGAGCCCGAGGCCGCCGCCGAGGAGACGCTCGATCTTTCTCCGCGCGAAAGCGCCGTACCCGAAGAGTCCTTCCTCACCGAAGAGGAGGAGGAGCTCCTCGGCTCCTTCGAGGAGCTCGCCGAAGAGTCGCCGCGAGAAGAAGGGCCTGTGGAGAGTTCCGCGCTCGGCCTTGAGGACCTACCACCGCTTGAAGAGTTCGATATCCCCACCCTTCCTGAAACCGAAACGGAAAAGTCCGTTCGGGCCCCTCTTGAGGCAGAAGCCCCCGATGCGCTTGACGCGACCATCGACATTTCCCTTGAAGACTTCGACCGCGTCGATGAGCCCTCGCCCATCGGCCCGGACAGCCATATCGACATGAGCGCGGTCGAGGGCCTTACCCCTCCTCCACCCTCCCAGGCCGCCGAAGCGAGGGAGAATGCCGTACCCGAAAAAACGGCGGCTACATCGGGCGGTTTCGAGATCGAAGATGTCTCCGCCGAATTCCTTGACCTTGGGGAACGGCCTATTGCGCGCAGCGAGGAACCCAAGGACATCACGAGCGAGTTCCTCGAGGAAGAGACGGCGCCGGCCCCCCTCAAAACCGAAGCGGATTTCGAGCCTCTCGATATCGACCTCGAATTCAACGACACGATTCAGGAAGGAGGGCGAGACCAGCGCGAAGAGGCTGGATTCGAAGCCGTCTCGGAATTCGACAATGTGCTCGCCGCGCCCGAGAGCTCGTTCGACGACCTTGCCGCCGTGGAACGCGACCTGGCAGAGGAATTGCCTGCGGCGCCGGGGGCGGTGGCGCCGCCACAGGTGGCGCCACCCACGCGGCCTCCTCTCGCGCAGACAAGCACGGGGGCCGAGGCGGTTTCGCTTTCCAACGACCTTCTCTCCCGCATTGCCGCCGAGCTCTCCTCGATCCGCGGGGAGCTTGTGTCGCTCAAACACGAGCTTGGCGTCCTTAAACGCGCGGCGCCGGCCGCCGCCGAGGTGGAACCGCCATCGGTCGAGGCGGCGCCGCGCGAGGAAAAACCGAGCGTTGGTTTTTTTGATGAAGAAGAAGATGAGACGATCGCCCTTACAGGGGACGAACTCGACAACATCCTCAATACCGCCGATTTCACCGAGGAAACCGTCGCGGACGAAGAGAGCCTTGCCGCCCCTGAGGAGGAAGAAATCATCCTCCACGAAGAGGCGGCCACCCCAGAACCCCTTCTCCCCGAGTCGGGCGACTATGCCACATTTGAAGCAGAACCCGCCATTGAGGAGATCCACCTCGGCTCCGAGCCTGAGACCGTGGCGGAGCCACTGGAACCTGTTGCCGCCGAGGCAGAACCCGTCTCCGAGCTCATCGCCGAAGGCGGGGTGCTCCCCATGACGGAGGCCCCCGAAGATACGAGTTACCTTGAAAACGCGCTCACCGAAGAGGCAGCGCTCGATTTCGCCGAGACGCCCCTTGCCGAGGCCCCCCTCGTCGAACCCGACCTGTCCGCGTTTGAAACGGAAGCGGAGGAGCTTGAGTCCGCACTCGAGGTTTCGGAAGAACTACCTCTCGTCGAGACCTTCGGCGAGACGGGTGGCGAAGAAATAGGCGGCGGCGTCGAAGACACGGCGCCTGAAACAGGCACCGAGAGCGAAACGCTCGAAGACATCGCCCTCGACATACCGGTCGGTTCCGACTACTATGCCGAACCCGTGCCGGAAGCGGAGGTGCTTGAGCCCCTTCCCGAAGTCGAAGCAAGTCCCTTTGGGGAAATCAGCCTGGCGGAGGAATCGGCGGAAACCCCGATCGACGAAAGCCTTCCCGTCACTGAGGAGCTTGAAGAACTCGGCGGCCTTGAGTCGGCCTTTGGTGGCGAAGAAGCGGAGACTCCCAAACCGGCCGAACCGATCTTCCAAAATCCCGACGAAATTCCAACAAGCCTCGATGAGCGTCTGTTTGTGAGCGCCCCCGCAAGCGGGGAGCCCGCGACGCCGTCGGAAGAGCCAGAATGTGCGCCCGAAACCGCAAAAGCGCTCGCCGAGTTTGGACCTGCCGCAGAGATGGATGAGTCACTTGAGCCGCCTTCGGAAAAAGAGCAGACAGCGGCTCAGACATCCAGAACGAGCGCGGACTCGATCGACAGCCTCAAGGCAAACATCAGAAGCGTCCTCTCCTACCTCGATAAACTGCTTGAGTCGCTGCCTGAGGACAAAATCGAGGAATTCGCGCGCTCCGAGCACTTCGATACATACAAAAAACTCTTCGAGGACCTGGGACTCGTGTGACATGGGTCTGTACGAAAAGGCGCTCCGCGATCGCAGGGCCGAGCTGCCAAACTCAGGCTTCGGTCTGTTCGACCGGGCGCTTGCGCGTCGCGAGCAGTCGGGCGTAGCGGGGGCCGTTCCAGCGACGGCCTTTCCGCCTCCCGAGGCGGTTTCGGAAGCCTTTCCCTTTTCGGCAGAGGACATCCATGAGCTTGCGCTTGAGCTTAGGAGGCAGAGCGCGGGCGTCGACGAACTCCTTGCCGCCTTTGCGCGTATTTCTGAGGCACTTCCCCTCGATTGCCTTGCCCTCCTCATCCCGGAGGAGCAAGGCACGCGCATCGCCGCATCCTTGGGCTTCCGCCTCGTCGCGCGCGCGTGTAGCGACTGCCTCCTCGAGGAGCTTGCACGCGCCGCTTGCGAGGATCCCGAAAATCCGTCCACGCGAAGGCTTCTCGGCTCCCTCCTTTACGCGCCTGAGGGTCTTCGCATCCGAGGATTTGTCGTGCGCGACAGCGAGGGATTGCCAAAGGCGCTCTGGGTATATGCGGACACCCGGCTCGACGCCTCGTCCACGGCAGTCTGCGCGGCCTTCGACGAGCTTTTCGCCGCAGATGGACGAAGCCCCGCCGCGCCACCCACACGTCAGGAGATCCTCGACGCGGAGCGCGCCGCTACAAAACTTGCGCGGGCCTCGGGGCACGCGGCGGTCTTTCTCTTCGAGCTTGGCGACTTTATCGACCGCCTTGACCGCCGCGTGCCCGGCCTGGAACGAGCGGCGGTCGAAGCCTGCCTTCGAACGGCCGCCGAGCGCGTGCTCAAAAACGCTGGCGCGGCGTTTTGCCTTTCAGAGGAGAGGCTTGCCGCCTGCTTTTACGCTACGACGCCGCTTGACGCCGAACTCGCCCTCGCGCAGTTTCGGAAGTCGCTAAAAAAGCTCCTTCCCTTCCTCAGCATCGCCGAACTGCCTGCGGGAAAGGCGATCGGCCTCGACCTTGCCTACGAGGGGGCCAAGGCCCTCCTTGCACGATTCCTCGCCTAGGTTCATGGAGCTCGTCATCGAGTCGGCTCGTACGGGCGACCCGAGCGCCCGTCTTGGGAGCACAAGGCTTCACTCCGCCTACGACCCTCGAGGCGAAGCGGCTCGTTTCATCGCGGCGCGCTTAAAGGGGGAGGCTCCCGCCCTCATCGTCGTCGCGGGCGCCTGCCTGGGCTACCTCATCGAGACGCTCCGCGCGCGCTACCCCTTCTCGCGCATCCTCTCGCTCCAGTATGACCGGGTCTTTCTCGACCGGGAACTTCCTGGCGCCGATGCACGCTGGGCGCCCGGCGGGCAGGAAAGCCTTGCGTCCTTTCTTGCGGCCCACATCGACGAGGAGATTGCGTCGGGCTTCGCCTTCCTCGAGTGGGAACCCGCATCACGGGCCTTTCCCGAGGAGGCGGCACAGGTTGCACGCAGGCTCAAAGATGCAGTCGAACGCGCTTCGGCCTCGGCGGCGACGCTTAAGACCTTTGGACGCCTGTGGTTCGCCAATGCCTGTAGAAACTTCCTTCTTGTGGAGCATCTTGCCGCGCCGGGACCGCTTTCAGGGCCGATTGTCGTCGCGGCAGCCGGACCTAGTCTTGAGGAGGCCCTTGCCGATCTTGCGCCCTACAAAGGCCGTTTTCGGCTCATCGCCGTCTCCTCCGCCCTGGCATCGTGCCGCGCGCAGGGCTTTGAACCCGACATCGTTGCCGCGACCGACGGCGGTTTCTGGGGCCGGGCGCATCTCTACCCGCTTGCAGCTCACCCTGCGCTCCGGGCGATGCCGCTATCCGCCTGCGCCTCGGCATGTCTTGCGCATGTCCCACTCCTCATCCTCGCACAGAGCGGCTATCCTGAACGCGAACTCGCCGCGGCGCTTGGCGTGGGACTGCCGATTCCAAGCCATGGCACGGTGGCTGGCGTTGCTCTGCGCCTTGCGCACAGTCTTGGTACGGGGGAGCCGATTCTTACAGCGGGCTTTGACCTTGCCGCACGCGACCTTTGTGCACATGCCCGCCCCCACGGCTTTGACGCCTTTATCCGCGACCGCGAATCGCGCACATCGCCCCTTGAGGGAAGGCTTTTTGCGCGCGAGAGTGAATTTTCGCCCCTACGCCTTGCGCAGCGGCCCTGGAGAGTCTCGCGCAGCCTTGCAACCTATGCAGCGGCGCTTTCGGATGAAGCGCCGGGACTTTCAGACGGAGTGTTCCGCCTCCGGCCTTCGCCCGTGCCGCTTTCAGGCTTTGTATCCGTAGACAGCACGGAACTTGCCGCCCTGCTTCGCGGCCCCACCCTTCCTCCGCTCGCCGTCGCAACCCGTACGGCCCCGACACCGGCGGAGCGGCGGGTGTTTCTCAAAGCATTCCTTGGCCGCGCACGGGACGAGGCGGTGGCGGCCGCGCGTACACTCGCCGCGGGGCAGAGTGTTACGGAGGAACGCAGCATGGAGCTCCTCAAAACGGTCGACCTTGTCGACTGGGCGGCTGTGCGCCGCGCCTTGCATTCGGGACGCGACGCGCGACCCGCCAGCGAGGCCCTCGAACGCACGGCGCTCGACTTTCTCGACAGCCTCAAAAGGAGGCTCATTTCGTGAGCGACCTTATATTCAGGCGCAACCTTCTTGCACTGTCGTCGCGGGACCCCATCCTTGCCGAACGTCTCGACGCGGCCGCGCCCGATCCACGCCTTGCCCTAAAAAGCGCGCGCTCGGGAGATCCCGTTCCCGTCTACCGCATTGGTGAACGCGAGGCGGCCTTCCACTCGCTCATGGACCCCCGGCGCGAGGCTGAGCGTCTCGCCGCCGCGCACAAGGCGGGTGGGTTTATCGTCGCCCTGGGGCTCGGAGCAGGCTACGGACTTGCGCCCTACCTAGCATCCCCGGCGACAACGAGCATTATCGCCATTGAGTATTCCGCGCCCCTCCTTCGCGCCACGCTCGAAAGCTTCGATCTCTCCGAGTTTTTTCTCGACCCGCGCTTCAGTCTTGTCCTCGACCCCAGCCCGGAGGAGCTTGAGGCGAGGCTTCTTGAGGCCTATGTGCCGCCGCTTGCCGGCGATCTGCGGAGCGTGCCCCTGCGCGGACGCGTTGCTCTCGATTCTGAGCCCTTTGCCCGCGCCGCGGATTCGGTGCGCTCCGTACTCGAGCGGATATCGGATGATTACAGCGTGCAAGCCTTTTTCGGAAAGCTGTGGTTCCGCAACGCGGCGCGGAACATCTTCGCCGCCGAGCGCCCCTCCTCCCCTCTTGCGCCGATCCGCCGGGCGATCGTCACCGCCGCTGGCCCATCTCTCGAAGATGCTTTTGCCGCAATAGAGCGCGAACGGGCGGAAGGCGCCCGCCTCATCGCCACGGATACGAGCCTGCCTGCGCTCCTTGGCGCGGGCATCGTCCCCGACGCGGTAGTCTCCATCGACTGCCAAGCGATCAGCTACTACCACTTCATGAAAGGGCTCCCGGCGGGAACCCCCCTCGTCCTCGACCTCGCTTCGCCCAACCGCCTTGCGCGTCTTAAAGAAAATGCGCGCTTTTTCTCGTCGGGTCACCCCTTTTGCGCCTACATTTCCTCGCACTTCCGGCGCTTTCCCGCCCTCGACACCTCGGGCGGAAACGTCACCCACGCGGCGCTTTCCCTCGCGGAAGCCCTGGGCGCCGAGTCGGCGCTTCTAGTTGGCGCGGACTTTTCCTATCCGGAGGGGAAAAGCTACGCACGCGGCACCTACATCTACGACTATTTCGCCTTGCGCGCAGGACGGCTCAGCCCGACGGAAAGCCACTTCGCTGGCTTCGTTTTCAGAAACGCCTCGGTCTTTCGCGAGCGCGACCGCGATGCGTCGGGGCGCGAGTACGTACGCTTTGTCACTAAGCCGCTCGTCGCCTACCGCGAGCACCTCGAGCGCTTTGCGCTTCATAGCGCGCTCGAAGTGCGGCCGCTCCGGGGTCGCGGTGTCGAACTCCGCATTCCCGCGGGTCGGGCGCGGCGCCCCCGCGAGCGCACGGTCTTCGCACCGGGGCCCGCGGCCATGAGCGCGGAAGCCTTTCTTGAGCGCTATGCCGCAGAACTGCGCGCTCTGCCCAGCCCTGCGGAGCCGCTTTCGGCCTATCTGCGCGCGCTTTCGCCCCGCGAGCGGGATCTATGGACGACACTACTCCCAAGCGCAAGCGCGCTACAGCGGACGGCGCGCGAAACTGCGCACGATATCGGAACGCGCGGTAGCCCTGCGGAACTCCTTGCCGCCACACGAGCCTGGGCCTGTAGCGAAATCGAAGAGGCGCTAGAGACGGCGGCGCACGCATCTGCGGCGGCGCACGCGACAACGTAAGCGCGAACAACGACGCTTTAGCTCCTAAGTCTGTAGCTAAGTCTGTAGACACGTTGGGCTTGAGGCGGCGCCCGTGCCTTAAGCCCCCGTTATTGGATAAAGTGGGCTCTACCGGCCAGTATGCCGTAGCGCGCGGCGAGCTGCGCCTCAAGCCGGGATGCACGCAGGGCAAACTGCCCGCCGAACTTCTCGAAGTAGGAGGAAAGCCGACTTTTGAGCTCGGGATGGTTTTCAAGGAGCCGTGCGGGAAGGACTTTAGTAAAATACTCTTCGGCGCGCGCGACGGGCTGTTGCAGAAGGTAGGCCTGATACTCGTTGGCCATGAGGTAGTCGTTCGAGGTGTCGTAATTCATCCAGCCGAAATAGAGCTTCCAGAACCACTTTTCCTCGCTCGGCATAGCCTCCCATTCGGCTTTCACAAAGCGCCGCCACTCCTCGTCAGCAAAAAAGATAGCATGCGTCGATTCATGGGTGAGAAACATCCTGCGAAGGTAGGGAGCAGACTCGCGCGTAATCGAAATAATGGCGCCCTTCCCTGCTTTAAGCCTTCCGCCTTCGCGGCGGAGTAGGCCACGGTCGACGAGAAGCGCCTCGAGGGAGAGCTCCTGCGCATTGAGGGGGAAGCTCTGCTCCTCCGCGGCGGAAAAAAACGCACAGAGGTCCTCGGGCCGGTAATCGTGGGCGTTCCAGCCGTGAAGCGGGGCGATCTCCTCGTCGGGGGCAAGACGCCCCTTAAAGCCCTTTTTTTCGACAAAAAACGCAAGGCGCTTGAGATAGCGGTCCTGCGTCGCGTAGTCGCGAAAATCGAAGACGAGAACGGAGGGGAGAATGTCCCACCGATAGAGGTCGTAGTCGCCACCCTCGGCACGGGGCGGAAGAAGCAGCACGAGCCCAAGATCCACGGTCTCGAAATCGCGCACAGGAAGTTCGCTCACATACAGGGCAAGAAGATCAAGGTCAGCGGGTGCCTCGATCGCAAGCCGCAAAGGCGAATCGCCGAAGAGCCGTGCCGGAAGTACAAGCCGCGCGCCCTTTTGCTTAAGACGCACGACGAGGGGCTCGCCGCTTGGAGCGGCGATGCGGACTACGCCGCTTGCAGGTGCCGCCTCGCTGCGCGCACCATATTCAAGGACGAGCGCGGGGGCGCGCAGCGCGCCTGAGGATGGGGGCGCATAACCTTCAAACGGCGTTTCAAGCGCGGCAACGAGGCTTCCCCCCCGGCGGGCAAGCGAAAACCCGGGCGAGAGACGAACCGCGCCCTCGCCGCGCGCAAAGCCGGAAAAGCGCGGTGTCTGCCTCATGGCCGCGATGCGGACGGTCTCGTCGCCGCGCTCGAACGAGATCTCCGCCCGCGCAAGGACGGCGCCAGAGGGGAGCGGGATGGCCCAACGCGTCGTCTGATCACGGAGTGCAAGACTTCCCTCGAAGAGGGGCTTACCCTCCTTGGGGCTTGAGAAGAGGCGGAAGAAGACGCGGGGCGCCTCGCCGCTTAAGCCAGAGCGGGAAAGTTCAAGTTCGAAGGACTCGGTGGCGCCTGCGACAAGGGCGCGGGAAGCGACAAAGGATGCTGTGGGACGCGAAGGGCTGAGCGTCCCCCCTTCGCCCTCGCGTGGCCGCGGCGTCTCGCGGTAGACGATCCGCACACCATGGGCATCCGTCCAGGGGAAGGCGGCAGGCGGAGGTGCGGCGCAGCCCCCGACAAGGAGCGCTGTAAGCGCCGCGAGCGCGAAGCGGGGCACAAGATACGCACCCCGTCCGCAAAGGCCCCAAGAAGCGCGGCGCGGGAGGAAAGGGCGTAGCGGCACGGAGGAGACAGCCCTCATTTAAAAGCGATAAGGCTCTTTGCGATAAGCTCCGCCACCTTGTATTTGCGCTCGCGGCTCATCTCGAGGTCGGCGCGGAGGAAGGTCTCCCAACGGCCAAAAAAGTCATCGGGGACGCGCTTTAAGCCCCGCAGGCGCTCGTCGATGAGGCGGTGCGAGGGTTCGAAGCGGCGGTTCACCATAAACAGGGCTGCCGCCGCGTACCGCGCGAATCCGGCTGCAGATACCAGATAGAAAAACCCGTCGTCCCGCACCGCCGCCGCGCCGAGATCGGCGAGATAGTGCTCCATCTTGGCAAGAAATGCGTCACGAAGCCCGTCCCAGAGCTCAGAAGGGAAATTGGCGATGAGGCGCCGCGTCTCGTCGATCCAGCCTGAGCGTTTCCAGAGCACCTCGGAATGGGCGATGCGGTAGAATACATAGGTTCCTGTATTTTTGAGGATCCACAGGCTTTCCCTTCCCCCCGCCACGAGGGAATCCACCTTGGATGTGTCCTTAAACTCGACGCGGATTGGAAGGCCGTCGAGAAAGAAGCGATCCTTTGCCTGTGCCTGCGCACACTCAAAGGCGCCCGGGTCGCCGTAGGCCGCGCGGCGATCCTCGGGCGGGGGAACCGCGCCGCGGAAGTAGGCGTCGATCACGATGGCAAAATACGGATCCAGGGGATCCACCTCGGCCTGCTCGCAAAGGCAGACACATTCGATGCTTGCCCAGGACGAGAGCGCCTCGACAAGGCGCTTCGTGATACGCTCGACTTTCTGTCGCATAGGCCTTCCTTTACAGCAAAGGTGAGGGAATTGTATCATGGCCGCGTGCCTTTGAGAACAATCCCCGAAGCCCTGAACATCCTCGTCCTCGAACCGCCCGGCAACGAGGCGCGCGAGCTTGCACGCTATAAGCGCCGCCTTTTCGCGGAAGGCTCTGGCGATGCGGCCCTCGCCTTTCCTGAGGCAGTGCCGCTTGCGCTCACCTTTCCGCTTGGGCGACGCGAAGCTCTCTTTCTTCTCGAAGCGGTATGGAAGGGCTTTGGCGCGGCGTTAGCGGAACGCGGCGCGTTCGCACGCGGCGCGTTCGCACGCGGCGATGCCGCCCGCGGTGAAATCGCACGCGACGAGTTCGCGCGCGACGAAATCGCGAAGGGCCTTCAGTTCCGCGCAGAGCGCCTTGTCGAGCGTTCTGGCGGCCTCTATCTCCGCCTCGAACCTGAGGCCGCCGCAGAGGCCCTGTCTGCGGCGGCCCGTGCGGCGCTTTCCAGCCTCAAGGCCGCGGCGCCCTCCCGAGCGCCCGCCAGAGAGAAAGCTAAAACGGAGACCGCAATGCCCTTCGCGCTAAGGGAAAGCCCCTGGATTCTAGGCCTTGGCTTTCCGCTTACCCGCGCGCGAAGGAGCGAGGGGCAGAGGTCGCAGGCTGCGGCGTATCCTGCGGCGCAGGATATGGCACAAAATGCGAGCGAGTCAGAGAGGCCCTTTGCGCCGCCTTGCCTTTCGTTCCGCGATGCCGACCTCGTCCTCTATACCTTCGTAGAGGCGACACAGGAGGCGGAAGGCGAACGAGAGAGCGGCCCCGTCCATACCGCCTTTTGGAGCGAACGCGCACGGCTCAAACGAAAAACGGGAGCGCGAAAAAAGGCGTAACCTTCAAAACCTGCACGGCCTTTTCGATCGCATTCCCACATGGTATATTCCGAATGCCGTAGAAAGGAGATTCCATGAAGCTTCCGCCCGCGAAAGCCCGTTTCGCCGCGCTCCTCTTTGCCCTATTCGCCGCGCTTTCAGCCTCTGCCGAGGTCGAGGCACCGCTTCCCGCCGAGGCCCCGAGGGAAAATCCCTTCGGCAAGGGAAGTTCGACCATCGGTATCAGCGCGGGCGTCCATGTGCCGCTCTTTGTCTTTGGCGGCGACGCGGTAACGACCGAGGACAACCTCTACTCAGGCGGCCTCTTCGGCTTTCAATACCAGCACTTCATAGCGCCCGGCTTTGCCCTCGGCGCCTCGCTTTCGGGCGCCTTCAACGGCACGCTGGGCGGCGGGAGCCTCTTTGTCGCGCCCCTCTCCTTCCGCAGCGCCTACTGGTGGTCCTTCCTCCCCTTCGAATTCTGCCTGGCAGCGGAAGCAGGCGGCTTTCTCATGCGCTACGAGGGCCATGGCATGCTCGGCCCCTTTGCCAAACTAGGTGGCGCCGCGTACTGGCGGAGTTCCCCCGCC
This sequence comes from Spirochaetota bacterium, assembly GCA_029265615.1. Classification (GTDB taxonomy): domain Bacteria; phylum Spirochaetota; class Spirochaetia; order Treponematales; family Rectinemataceae; genus JAEUJG01. Next base: position 72,922 of record JAJUIB010000009.1, on the reverse strand, counting down.
TGGAGCCTCGGCATTCAAAGCTATTACTGGCTCGTCGCTGAACTCCACTACGGCGATGCGGCAAACCTCAGCCGCATCGGCAACTTCCTCGAACTCGGCCTTTCCGCCGTCTACCACCTTTAAGATCCGGAGGCCCACACCATGCAGCACTACCGCACCAGCTTCACCCTCGGCCTCGCCCTCCTTGCGGCTTTGAGCCTTTCAGGCTGCGACAACACGCTCGGCGTGCTATCGAGCATCCAGCTCGAAACAAAGGAAAACAGCAGTAAGCTCCTTACTGGCGGAACGCAGGGCGATATCGTTCTGTTTGGTCAAGACTATTTTGCCGCACACACGAGCATCCTCCGTCGTGCGGCATCTGAAAGCACCTGGACACTCGACACTGCGGGCCTTCCGAGCTCCTTAGGCGGAGGCGCCTCGGGCCTCGGCGTCAAGGATTCTACCCTCTACGCCGCTTTTGCAGGGCTTGGAATCTATAAAAAGGGAAACGCCACACCGGCGTGGACTCTTGCGCTTTCCAACGCGGACATCCAAAGGCTCTACGCGGTGAATGGCGAGTTGTTTGCGGTCACCAGGGAAGGCGAAAAGTACAACCTCTATGCCTACGGTGGAGAGAGTTTACTCCCAGACACGGCACTCATCAGCACGAGCGCCTGGATCGAAGGCGGCGCATACACTGGAAGCGAGTACTTTTTTATCGCGGGCGGACAAATTTACAAGGGCACAACGTTATCCCTTGAGGCGGTGAATGGCGAAGCTGATCAGCCCAGCGGAAAAACCTTTACCGCAATCTGCGCGGGCGCAGGCGGCGAGCTCTACCTTGGCTGCTCGGACGGGACAGTCTACCGCCGTATATCAGCGGACACCTGGACAAGCGCAAGCGCATCGGAGGGTGTGCGCGCGCTTGTGTTTTTAAGCGGCATGGGGGACCGCCTCGTCGCGGGCTTAGAAGGAAACGCAGGCTACGAGGAGTTTACGAACGACCTAAGCACCAAATACGCCGCAAGCTCGCCATCTAGCCTCCTCGTCCCCAGCGCCTCCGCCCAGGCCAATCCGCTTAAGAGCCTCACCTTCACGGGGCTCAGCCTTATTGGCAATTCGCTCTTTGCCTCGCTCGCCGTGGGGACAAGCAGCACCTCCTCCCTTTGGCGGAACGACTATACAAACGGCGCCTGGTCAGGCTGGGTCGCCGAGTAGCATGGATGAAGCGGGAAAGCCGAGCCTTTTCGCGCAGGCTCCCTTAAGCGGCGAACCCCTTGCCGCGCGCATGCGGCCGCGGAACCTCGACGAGTTCGTGGGGCAGGAGCACATCGTCGGCCCCGGCCGCCTCCTCCGCCGCGCGATAAAAGCCGACCAGCTTTCCTCGCTCATCTTCGCAGGCCCCCCGGGCACGGGTAAGACGACGCTTGCGCGCATCATCGCAAACTCGACCGCGCGCCGCTTTGTGACGCTGAACGCGGTGCTCGCCGGCATCGCCGAGATCCGCGCGGCGGTCGAGGAGGCAAAGCGCCAGCGCGAGCTCTATGGGCGCCGCACCATTCTCTTCGTCGACGAGGTCCACCGCTGGAACAAGGCCCAGCAGGATGCCCTCCTCCCCTGGGTGGAGAACGGCACCATCGTCCTTATCGGGGCGACGACGGAAAACCCCTTTTTCGAGGTAAACCGCGCCCTCGTCTCACGCTCCCGGGTCTTCCAGCTTACGCCCCTTGCGGCAACGGACCTCGAGCGGCTTGCCTTGTCCGCCCTCCGCGACCCCGAGCGGGGCTACGGGCGCTGGCGCGTCAGCTTCGAGGAGGGAGCGCTTACGCACCTCGTTTCAAGCGCAGGGGGCGACGCGCGGAACCTCCTCAACGCGCTCGAGCTCGCCGTGGAGACGGGCACCGAAGCCTGGCCTCCCCCGCCCGGCAGCGAGATTCGCATAACGCGAAGCATCGCGGAGGAGTCGATCCAGCGTCGGGCGGTGCTCTACGACAAGGACGGCGACTACCACTACGACGCTGCAAGCGCCTTTATCAAAAGCCTCCGCGGCTCCGACCCCGACGCCGCCCTCTATTGGCTTGCGCGCATGGTCTACGCGGGCGAGGATCCACGCTTTATTCTCAGGCGCATGCTTATCTCAGCAGCGGAGGACGTCGGCCTTGCGGACCCGGAGGCGGTCCGCGTCGTCGCCGCCTGCGCGGAGGCCTATGAGCGCATCGGCATGCCGGAGGGCCAGTTCCACCTTGCGGAGGCGGCGCTGTACCTCGCCACGGCCCCAAAATCCAATTCGACGCTCGGCTTTTTCGACGCCCTCGCTGCCGTCGAACAGGAATCCGCCGAGGTGCCTGCGCACCTCAAGGACGCAAGCCGAGACAAGCATGGCTTCGGCCACGGCGAGGGCTACCTCTATCCCCATGCCTACCGCGACCATTGGGTGGCGCAGGAGTATCTCCCCTCCACCTTGCGCGGCCGCGTGTTCTACGAGCCGGGCCCGCTCGGCCTCGAGGGGGAAAGGCGCATATCGGTGCTTAAGCGGCGCGAAGCCCAGGTGGCGGCTGCGTTCGCCGCTCGTGGCGGCCTCGCCGCCTGTGGAGGAGGAGCAGAGGCGGCGCCCGAAGAGTCCCTTGTGTGGTCGCGCGAGGGCGAGCGACGCGCCGAATGGCGATCGCGCGCCGAGGGCGCCGCGCCCGCGCGCCTTGAGATTGCGCGAAATGCGCTCTTTGAGCGGGCTCGGCCCCGCCGCCACGACCGGATCCTCGTCCTCGATGCGAAAGAGGGCTACCTTGTCTGGGAAGCGCTGAGAAGATGCCCCGAGGGGAGCGTCGTTGCGCTTGCAGGCTCGGCTCGCGAGCGAAATTTCATCGAGGGCTACGCCGCGACACTTCCCGAGCTCGAGCGGCCGATCCTTGTCGAAGGGCTTTCCGCGACAATCACAGCGGCTCGTCTTACCGAGGCGGCGGGCTTTGCTGAATTCGACCTTGTCGCGGGGCGCGACATACTCGCCCTCGCCGAAGATCCTCACGGGCTACTTAGGCATCTTGCCGCGGAATTCCCCGGAGCGCGGCTTGCCCTCGTCGAAAGCCTCCCTCGGGAGGGTGGAAGGCTTTCGAATCTGCCGATTGCAAAGGCGCTTGCCCCGCGCCTCGGCGAAGAAAAAGCTGCGGAGCTTGCCGCGCGGTATGCGGCGTTCGAAGAGGGCTTCTACGGCCCGGAGGGCCCTGCATCCCTCGGGCGCACCCGCGCCGAACTCGAGGCTGCTTTCGCACTGGCTGTGGAAGATCGTGCCCTCACCGATGTCGTGGCCGAGCGCATCGCCGCAGACTACGAGCGGCGCCTTACGCGCGACGAGCTTGCCTTGTGGTTTTCACCCGACTCCCCCTACGGTAGCCGCGCACGAAAGGCCTTCCCGGCCGAGGAGCTTGCGCTTATCGCGGACGCTGCCGCCACGGCGAGCGGGGCACGCGCGGCACCCTGGCCGGTCGCCCTTCTCTACCTTTCGGCCCGCTTCCAGAGCCCAAGGGCGGGCTCGGAAACATAGAACACAAGATCCCCGTTCCGCTCGTTCCAGCCTTCGGCAAGGCCCGAAAAGCGAGATGCCGCCTCCGAGAAGGAAAGATACTCGTAACCGACGGACTCAACCTCGGACCGGGAAAGTAGCTCGGTGCAATACGTTATGCGGAACCGCCCCTCGCTCGAGCCGTGCACAAGGTGCGCCGCGGCCGCAAGCGATGCGGCGAGCTCTGGATCCTCGCGCACCGCCTTGAGCGTCGCAGGCGTCCCCCGGTAGCCGTGACGCCGTATGAGCGCGTCGATCCTGGGGTCCTCGCCAAAGCGCTCGACGCCCGGCGCAAGCACATAGAGCATAGCTTTATCGGCAAGCGCCATGCGCGTGCGGTAGATCGCCTTGTTGCCAAGCCAGGTGGAACGGTAGGCGCGGCCGTCGAGACGCACTACGCAGGTCTTCACCTCCTCAGAAAGCAGGGTTATGTTTTCCCGCGATGAAAGGTCCGCGGCGGCGAGAAAGGCCGCCTCGCCATCCGTCCCCGGCCCGTGACCTGAGCCTGCAAAAATCCCGCGAAGCCCGTACCTGCGCGCGGGGCTCGAGAGCGTGTCCTTCCTTTTGCCTCGAGGCTCGTAGCCAGTTACCGTGAGGATGTATTCGACGGGGAGGTCGCCCAAGAACGTCTGAGCGGAGGCGTCGAGGAGGCGCCGCACCGGCGTGTCGGCCCGGCCCATGAGCGACTCAAGCCCCGTCACCGCGCCGAGCCAGTGCGAGAGCGATATGGCGCGTTCCCCTCCAAGTCCGACGACGAGGTTCTTTGTGTAGTTCGCCATGCCGACAACTTCGTGCGGGACAACCTGCCCGATCGAAACCACGAGATCCCAGGGCTGAAAGAGCGCAGCGTCATACTCCGCGGGGAAGGCAAAGGAAAGCCGCCCCCCGGAAAGCTCCTCAACGAAGGAGGCGGGTAGCTCTCCGCGGTGCAGATTGCCCCGCCTATGGTCGTGAACGATGAAGAGTTCTGGATCGAGGTCGCCGAAGACCGATGCGATGTCCTCATGGCTCATCGCGCGGTGCGTCCCCGTCGCGGGGAGTATCGTCACCGCGTTCCGCTTAAGGAGGCGGACGAGCTCGCGCGTAATCGCGAAGGCATAGGAATGCGGCCGCGTCTGGTCGGGCGGGACGATGAGGACGCGGCGCAAAGGGCCGCGGCGCGTTTCCGCCTCGGAAAGAAAGCGTTCGACGAAACGCGAAAGACTGTCTGACCCAAGACTGGGTCCCTCCTGAGTGGCGAGGTCCTCGATCATGGGCGCCCCCCGGAAACGATCCAGGGCGGATCGGATTTAAGCGTATCGAGAAAGTCGGCGAAGAGTCCAGATCCGGGCGGCTGTACCTCCCAAAGAGGATGCCGCCGCCCCGCCTCAAGGAGGAGGGACCAGCTTTCCTCTTCCCGACCGGGCACGATGGGGAAAAACGCCGCACCCGAGGCGCGGGCCGCCTCAAGATCGCCCATCGCATCGCCGACGACAAGGGCCGGGCGGAGAGCGCCCCGCCGCGCGGCAAGCGCCGCCGCCTTTCCTCCCGACTCCTGGCCGACAACCTCGTCGGCAAAGTTAAGGAGGCCGGCCGCCTCCCACTCCGCGCAGACCGCAGCGCGCGGCGCCGCTGAGAGGACCATAAGCTCCGCTACATCCTTAAAGGAGACAACGAAGTTTCGCGCGCCCTCGAAAGCGGGCGGCGGCGGAAGCGAGGCGATGGATGCGTCGACAGCGAGCGACCATTCAAGAACCCTGCTGAGCGCCGGAAAGGTCCCGCCGGGCGCGGCCGCGCGTTCAAGACTCGCGCGCGAGGGGACGCTCTCGGCCGCAAGCCACAGGTCGAGGGCTGAGCCCACGCGGGCCCAGAGCCCGCGCGGACGGCCTATGCGGGGGTGTCCTGCAAGGAGCCGCAGCGCCGCCGAAAGCGCGCGGTAGCGGTTAATCCCACGGTTCCGTGAACCGAGGTTTACAAAAAGCCAGACCTCGACAAGGACCTCGCGCGGAGCGCCTATGGCGAAATACTCGGCGAAAAGCGGCGCAAAGCAGCGCTCGTGCTTCGGGCGCATGGAGTCAAGCACCGTTCCGTCGGAATCGAGGGCGATGAGGGGCCGCAGCGGAGGGCAGTGCGAAGAGCAGTGTAGAAGGCGGCGCGGAGTCCGCCGGCGTAAACGGGTCGGTGTCGAGAGAAAGCTGTCGGAGCGCATCGGGCCTCCCCCTCCCTGTATCGGCACCCCGCTATCGCGGGTTGAGGGACATGCGGACGTACAGGATCTACACCCTTGACGGCTTTGCGCGCCGGATGCAGTATGCCACTCCATGGAGCGAAAGGCCTTTGGGAGTTCAGACGAGATATTTGAGTATTTTATGAATTTCGTCAATGTCGAGAAAGGGCAAAAGACGGAATTCAAGCTCGACCGCATGCGGAGCCTTGCCGCCGCCCTGGGCAATCCGGAAGCAAGGTATCCGACCATACACGTCGCGGGCTCCAAGGGCAAGGGCTCCGTGTCGACCATGATCGCCCGCATTCTCGAAGCCACCGGCCGCCGCGTAGGGCTCTACACCTCACCCCACTTGATCCGCTGGAAGGAGCGCATCAGCCTTGCGGGCGACGAGATGCCGGAATCCGTCCTCCTTGCGGCGATGGAGGCGGTCGAACCCCTCGTCGCGGGGAAAAACGCCGCGGACTTTGTAGGCGGCGAACTCCCCACCTATTTCGAGCTTTCGACCCTCCTCGGCTTCGAGGCATTTTGGCGCGCAGGTTGCGACGCCGCGGTCATCGAGACAGGCTTAGGCGGCCGGCTCGATTCGACAAATATCATCCCCTCGCAGGCTTCGGTCATCACGCCGATCGAACTTGAGCACACCGAGTGGCTTGGCGACACGCTCGCAAAAATCGCCTACGAAAAAGCGGGGATCATCAAGCCCGGGCGCCCATGCTACATCGCCCGCCAAGCGCCCGAAGCGCGCGCGGTCTTCGAGAGGGTCTGCGGGGAGCGCGCAAGTCCCTTGTACGAGCTTGAACAGCTTGTCACGATCGAAACCGTCGAGGTGACAAGGCGAGGCACCGAGGCGCGGCTTCGCTTTCTCGAAAAAAAGCCCTTTACCGAAGCGCTTGTCGTACGTACGCCGCTTATCGGCGCGGTCCAGGCAGAAAACATGGCGCTCGCGCTCCTTTCCGCGGCGGAGCTCGCCCCGGAGCTTGCGCCGGAAGCGGCGCAAGCCGGGCTTGCGCGGGCGCAGCTTCCTGCCCGCTTCGAGATACTCCCCCGAGAACCGCCCGTCGTGCTCGACGGCGCCCACACACCCGCCTCCGCGCGGCTCTGCCTTGCAAGTTTCGAGCAGCTCTTTCCGGGGCCTAAGTTCCTCCTCTTCGCCTGCGCGGCGGACAAGCACCACGAGGAACTTGCGGCGATCCTTGCCCCCGCCTTTACCGACATCATCGTGACGCGGCCGGGTAACTTCAAACAGAGCGATCCTGAGGCGGTTTATCGGAGCTTCGCCGCGCACCACGCGCAGGGCATTAAGGCAGAGACCCGCCTCATCACCGACACCGCGGAAGCAATCCGCAGGGCGCACGAAGAAGCAGCGGGAAAAGGGATTCCGCTCCTTATAACGGGTTCGTTCTACCTCTGCGCGGAAGCGGCGGCGCTCCTGCGCACCTAAACGCCGCCCTGCGACACGCCGCCCTGCGCCGGCAAGCTTCCTCCCGCGCGCCGTGGCACGGTACAGGGTCTTTCGGCGCGGTCGATGAGCGCGCCCCCCTTATGTTTATATCATTTTATAAGCGACAGCCCCCCTTGCACGAGGCCGATGAGCCCACCGAGGACGCCGCCCAAAACGGTTATCCACTTTAGCTCCTTGTCGACCACGGCGAGGATCATGCGCTCGACGTCTATCATATCAAGCCCGTCTATCTTTTCAACAACAATCCGCGCGATGTCGAGGCCTTCGATAATCCGTTCTGCCTCGCTGGCGACGAGGGCGAGGGCCCGATCGGCGATCCAGTCGGCAAGGCGCTCGCGGAGAGCGGGTTCGGCGCCGAGCGCGGAACCAATGCTTACCCCGCACAGGCCCTCGGCGAGCGCGGCCGCAAATGCGGGAAGGGCCGCGGCGAGAAGCCGACCGCCAGAGCCCTGCCCGGAGAGGAGTAGCCCCGCCGAGTTGGAGCTCCGCTCGGCGAGCTCCTCGGCGGGGAGCCCCAGCGCCTCGAAAAAGCCCGCGACGCTGAGTTCAGGCCTCGCGGCGACAAGGGCGGCGACCCGCTGTGCGAATTCAGGCCCATGGGCGAAGAGCGCATCGAGTGCTGTAGTCGCCGCGCGATAGGCGGCCTCGCGGGTGATGAGGCGGCGGAGCCAGAGCTCAGGCGGGCTATCGGCGGCATCGGCCAGGGCGGAGACGGCGGCCTCCGCCGCGCGCGATGCCATGCCCGGCTCATGGAGCAGGGAGGATGCGGCATCGACCAAGTCGTTGACGGTATCCGGCATCGTCTCCGCGATCGTCCGTTCGTACTGTGCAAGTCCGACAAAGAGCCGCTGGAACAGCGAGAGCCGACCCACCGCACGCGAGACGATCTCGTTCGCGTAATGCTCAAGACTACGCTTGGTCGCAGGCTCGCGGAGGAATGCGTCGACCGCGGGGAGGGCGGCGGTGTACAGCCCTTCGACGAGGGCGCGGACAAGGGGCGCAAGGGCCTCGCGAGGAAGGAGGCCCGCAAGCTCGCCCCACATGGATGCATGTCCGCCCTCTGCGCACTGTGGGGCTTCGAGGCGGGCGCCGCCTGAGCCATAGACCCGCATGAGCGCCGCCTCGAGCTTTTCCTGGGCCCGTTCGCGCCGATCGGGCGCCAAGGCGAGCGCGGCGATCTCGCGGGCCGCTTCAGGCGGAAGGAGCGCCGAAAGCGGCAGATCCTCGGCCGCGGAGAACACCGCCTTGACCGCGGCGCCTACAGCGTAGGCGAAGGGGCGCGAGGCGGTGAGACTCGCCCAGGCCCGTTCGCCCAATTCCTTAAGGGGATTGGGACCCGATTCGGACACCGCCTGAGCAAGCACCTTGCCTGAATCGGCAGCAAAGGCCACATCAAGCCGCTGTGCGACCGCGCTGCGGAGCGCGGCGCGGAGCTCAGGATCGGCAAGCCGCTTCTGCACAACCTCCGCCGTCAGAAGCTCCCCTGCGACCGTGTCGCCAATGCTCTGCGCAATGCGCTTACGCTCCTTAGGAAGAAGGCCCGGCGTAAAGGGAATGCGGAAGGATCCGATTCGGTGTTCCTTGAGCGGCCGAAAGAGCATTTTGATCGCGAGCCAATTCGTCAGGTAGCCGATAAGGGCGCCTGCGCAGACGGGAAGGACCCAATCGAGGACGAAGCTCATTTCGATTGCCTCATGGCCGCGGCCCGTTCTGCCTGCTCACGGCTTGCGTAGAGTTCAAGCTCCGTCTCGCGCACCCAGCCTTCATCGGCAAAATCGCGCAAAGCGCGGATGCGGTACCAGAGAACCGCGCGGGATGAAGCAGGATTCGCACCCACGTCGGGGGACGCAAGCTCGCGGCCTAAGAGCTCGACAAGGCTTCCGTCGCGAAGGTAGCCAAGGTCCGCAGCCTCGGCCCGCGGTTCGGCCTTAAGGCGAACATATGAGTCCCGGACGAGTGCGTAGCCGAGCCCACCTGAAAGCGGCGGGTTTGCGGGAAGATGCACAAGGCCGCCATGCGGGCGGCCGCAGGAGGAAAAACTTACGACGAGGAGCGCAATGCATGCCGCATAGCGGGTGCGTCTACTTCCATGGGAAAACACGGTTTCATTCCTTCCGCGTTTAATGTACCGTAAAACAAAGCGCGGGCAAAGCGGCTTAAAAAACGCTTTTTGAAGCATTTTTCCGGTATCTTACGATGATATGCATGTACACTAAAGGAGTGCGCAGTAAAGCTCTCTTAGCCCTCATCCTAAGCACGCTACTCATCCGCACGGCTTATGCCGAGAGGTTCCCAGAGGGCACCACATCATCGTCACGCGGCAGTTCCCCTTCGGAATGGAATTTGTGCGCAACCTCCGGCATCGGGCTCGCCCTCGGCATAGCCCGCGAATTCGTCTATAGCGGAGCCTACGTCGTAAGCGAGCTTGTGTGGCCCATGGAACCGCTCGTCTTTTGGGAGTCGGGGCTTCGGCTTGAGCGACCTTCATGGGGACTCCGTCTCGAACTACGGCTTCGCGCGGGCTTAGACGGCAGAACCGGGACGATGAGCGATTCAGACTTTCTCAACATGGATGGCGTGAAAACGCATTTTTCCGCACATGAGTGCTTCACCGAGCGAGCCATGCTCGCAGATATTGAGCTGAGCAGGGAGGCGCGCCTTGGCACAGCGCTGACAGTTGGCGGGGGGCTCGGACTTACCCTCATGCGATTCAAATGGACAGCGCGCGACGGCTATCTGCAGTATCCAACCGAACGGCAAACTCACTATACACCCTGGACCGCGGGCCTTCCCAAAGAGCCCCACTATGGCACCGGCATCGTGTACGAGCAGAACTATCTCATCCCCAGCCTTGTTCTCCGCGCAGGCTGGGCATGCACACGCAATGCGCGCCTAAGCCTCACCGTGGCGCTCTCCCCCCTTGCCGCCTGCGACGATCTCGACAACCACGTCGTGCGAGGCCTCGATTTTGTTGAACGGATGCGGGGCGGTCTATCCCTCCTCGGCACGCTCCGCTATGAGCACGTCCTGAGGGAAGGAACGCAGCTCTGGATTTCGGGAGACCTCAGGCTCGTGGGAAGGCTTGTCGGCGACACCATTGTCACACATCTCACAACGGGGGAGCAATCGACCTATGGAAACGGCGGCGGCGCAGGCCTTGGGCTCGGCGCATGCGCGCTCGGCCTTAGTCTTTCACTGTAGCGCCGCTCCCTGCCCAGGCCTCAAGCGCGGGGCCGTCGAGGGGGGCAAGGGGATAGCGAACGAGGTCTTCGGGGCGGACATAGGCAATGGCATCGTGAACCGCAAGGAAGGCTGGCGGTGCGAAGAAACGGGTCGAAAAAACCAAAAAAAGAAAATCCCGGCCACCGAGTCGAGACTCATAGCTCGAGGGGCAATCGGCGACCTGAGCCCCGACACCGAGTTCCTCGGCAAGCTCACGGAGGAGCGCCGCGCGCGGCTCCTCGCCAGGTTCAACCTTGCCGCCGGGGAGCTCCCAGAGACCGCCGTCGCGCTTTCCCGGCGCGCGGCGCGCCAGAAAGACGCGACGGCCCGTCTCATCGCGCGTTTCCGCAAGCGCGGCAACGACGACCGTCACACCGCGAAGTCCTCGGCGCCCGTCTTGAGGAATTCGGAAAATACATAGACGACGACGCCGCTTGAGCGGACGCGCATTTCCGCATGCCCGCTCGCGGCGAGCTTGTCGAGGGCTTTGCGGGCATCGTCAAGGCTCACGTCGCCTTCGAGAGCGACCTCACCCGGCGTCACATACCCGCCGTTTTTCTTCGCGGTGCGGAGAATCACCTTTTCGACGCTTTCCGTGCGCTGCATGATCACGTCGCGCGGTGAGGCTCGACGCCCCTCAAGCTCGAGGGCCGCACGCAGATCGGCTTGGAGATTCGCCTCCGCCACTTGGCGCGGCAGGGTGAAGAAATCGTAGATGGCGCCGACCATGCCAAGGCCGCCCGAGAAGAGCCACAAAAGGCCCGTTCCGGTCTTGCCGAGGTAAAAGCGGTGAAAGCCCGCCGCGCCACAACCGGAAATAAACCAGAGGGCGTAGGCGACGGGAACACTGTAGCGCATGGCGTACCTCCTCAAAAAGGGGGCCAGAAAATTCTTGTCATTGCCGCTGGACAGACCCGAAATCATAGTAGCGCGAAGCCGGGGATTTGACCAGCATCCCGCTTTCATGTAAACATAGCGCATCACCGTGCGAATGCGCCCGAGGAGAGCAGCATGAAGCTCATGACCGTCAAGGAGATAACCGCCCTCGAACCGGATGGCAGGGAGGTTGTCGTTAAGGGCTGGGTACGCACCCGCAGAGAGACCAAAACCGCGGTCTTTCTCGAGGTCAACGATGGCTCGCGCCTTGGCAATCTGCAGTGCGTCTTCGATGCGCCGGGACCAGAGCTTGCCAGCGAGCTTTCCAAAGCAGGCACGGGCGCAAGCGTCGCGGTCGAAGGGCGGCTCGTCCCCTCCCCTGCCGCGGGCCAAAGGCTCGAAGTCAAGGCGCATGCGCTTCGGGTGATCGGAGAAGCACCGGCGGAAAGCTACCCGCTCCAGAAAAAGGCTCACTCGCTCGAATTTCTCCGCGAGATCGCCCACCTCCGTCCCCGAACAAACACCTTCGGCGCGGTCGCACGGGTCCGCAACCGCATGGCCTATGCGATCCATGAGTTTTTCCAGGCGCGCGGCTTTGTGTACGTCCACACCCCCCTCATCACCGCCTCCGACTGTGAGGGAGCAGGCGCCATGTTCCAGGTGACAACCCTCGACCTCGATCGGCTTGCACAGTCGGGCCAAGCCGTCGACTACACGAAGGACTTTTTCGGCAAACCTGCCTATCTCACCGTTTCGGGCCAGCTCAACGTCGAGACCTACTGCGAGGCACTGTCCCGCGTCTACACCTTCGGTCCCACCTTCCGCGCGGAAAACTCGAACACGACCCGCCACCTTTCCGAGTTTTGGATGATCGAGCCGGAAGTCGCCTTCGCCGAGCTTTCCGACAACATGGAGCTCGCCGAAGAGTTCCTCAAGCACCTCGTCAGAACCGCGCTTGCGGATTGCGCCGAGGATCTTGCCTTTTTCGACCAGCGCATTCAGCCTGGACTTGTCGACAGCCTCAAAGCAGTGCTTGAGCGGCCCTTCGCCCACATGACGTACACGGAAGCCGTCGCCCTCCTTGAAAAAAACGCCGAGCACTTCGAGGTCAAACCCTACTGGGGTCTCGACCTCATGAGCGAGCACGAAAAGTTCCTCTGCGAAAAGATCGCAGGTGGTCCGCTCTTCCTCACCGACTACCCCAAGGAGATCAAGTCCTTCTACATGAAGCAAAACGCCGACGGGAAGACAGTGCGCGCGATGGACCTCCTTGTGCCCCGCTTCGGCGAAATCATCGGCGGCTCCGAGCGCGAGGACGATCTTGCAAAGCTCGAAACGCGGATCCGCGAACTCGGCCTCGACGAGAAGGCCTATTCCTGGTATCTCGACCTGCGCCGTTTCGGCACAACCCCGCACTCAGGTTTCGGACTCGGCTTCGAGCGCCTCATTCTCTATGTCACGGGCATGGGAAACATCCGCGATGTCATTCCCTTCCCGCGCGCGCCGAAACTTGCCGATTTCTAGAGAGATGGAGCATCGTAAGGCTGTGACGATCCTTTCCCGCCGGGGCGGGGGTACTAGGCTACGCGCCCTTGCCGTAGCCTGTGCGCTCTTCCTGGGTCTTGCCCGCGCCGCTGCCATGGGCGCCGCTCCTATGGGCGCTGCCGCCATAGGCGGCGCAGGCGTGCTTGCGCCGCCTGACATAAGCGCCCGCGCGGCCGTCATCATCGACGCGGCGACGGGTACGGTGCTTTACGCCAAGAACCCCGACCTTCCCGTGCCGCCTGCGAGCCTTACCAAGCTCGTCACGCTCCACGTGGTCTACGACGAGATTTCCGCGGGGCGTCTTTCGAAGGACGAACTCGTCGAGATCGATCCTCGGGACTGTTCGCCCGCGATCCCCTACGGCTCCTCGCTCATGTACCTACAACCGGGTATGCACGTATCGGTGCTCGATTTGATGCGCGGCGCCGCTGTTGTCTCGGGCAACGACGCGGCCTTCGCCCTTGCGCGTCGCGTCTCAGGATCGGGCGAGGCTTTCGCCGCGAAAATGAACGAGGCGATGCGCGAACTCGGATTTCCAGGCCTGCGCTTCATCGAGCCCTCGGGGCTGTCAGAGCTCAATGTCGTCACCGCGCGCGAGTTTGCCGCCTTCTGCCGCCGCTACATCGAACTTCACCCCGAGTCGCTTGAGGAACTCCACGCGCTCAAGTATATCGAGTTTCCCCGCGCAGAGCACGCGACCGCGACCTATGTCCCCAAAGGGCGCATCATCCAGTACAACCGCAACAACCTTGTGCGCGACTACGAAGGCTGTGACGGCCTCAAGACCGGCTACATCATCGAGGCGGGCTACAATCTCGCAGCTACCGCGGTACGAAACGGCACGCGCTTCCTCCTCGTAACGCTCGGCGGCTCGGGCGAGGGCGCCCCCCGCGGCGGCGCAGCCCAACGAAGCGCCGACGGAGCGGCCCTTCTCGATTGGGCGTTCAATAGTTTCGAGACAAGGTCCGTCGATCTCGGCCCGCTCCCCGCGCCCCGCGCCTGGTTCGGAACCGAGCGTTATGCAAAGCTCGTCCCTGCCGAAGCCCTTGCGGTGACCTTGCCGCACGCGCTCGTGCCGGGCCTTAAGGCGCGGGTCGTCGCGCCCAAGGACCTCGATGCGCCGCTTTCCAAGGGCCAGAAGGTGGGCGAGGTCGTCTACCTCTCGGGCGAGCGCGTACTCCGTCGCGTCGATCTTGTCGCAGCACAGGACATTCCGAAGGGCAACATCTTCGTGATCGTCAAGGATGCGATCGCGCGCTTTTTCACGCAACTTTTTGGCCTAGCCGCGGCATAGCGCCGCAAGGCGTGCCTTTTCACTCCCCGACACGCAAGACCCCGTCCCGCTCCCGGGCGAAGCCCTCGGCGACAAGCTCGTCGAGGGCCTTTTCCACACGTTCGCGGGAAAAGGGAAGAAGCGCGGCAAGCTCATCGCGGCTCCGCGGCCCCCCGGAGGCAAGTTCGCGGAGCGCGGCGCCGCGAACGCGGCGGTGGGAATCGGCAAAGGCGCTCTGCTTTGTGTATGTCGCGCTTCGCGCATTAGGGTTGCCATACAGGCGCTTGTAGGCGGCCCCAAGATCCATGAGCGCGTAGTACCAGACGCGCGGGTCGCTGTGCAGAAGGGCGCATGCCGCAAGCGCTTCGATCCTACGATCAGCCACCGCCAAAGCCCCGGGAAAGAAGTGGTAGAGAAAAACCGTCCGTATGTTCGTTTCAACAAAGACCGTCGGCATGTCGAAGGCGAAGGCTAGTACGGCTCGGGCCGTGTAGGGGCCCACGCCAGGCAGGGCGCGCAGGCCCTCCTCGGTCGAAGGAAGCCGGCCGCCGTGCTCGAGACAGAGGGCGAGGGCGGCGCGCTTTAGGGCAAGCGCACGCCGATTGTAGCCGAGGCCGCTCCACAGTCCGAGGAGCCGCTCAAGCGGCGCATCCGCGAGGGCCGCGGGCGTAGGGAAGGCCTCGAGAAAGGCGAGGTACTTAGGAAGGACGCGCTCGGTTTGCGTCTGCTGGAGCATGATCTCGGAGACGAAGACAGCCCAGGGATCGCGCGTTATGCGCCAGGGAAAGCTCCGCGGCGCGGCGCGGTAAAATTCCAGCACCAAGGTCTGGAATTCGCGGACCGCCTGGGCATCGAAACGCTCCGGATCGAAAAAAGGGCCTAAGAACTCCGCGCGGCCCTCCGTACGTCGCGGCACAGGAAACCTCGTAAAGGGGCGGGCAAGCGCCCTAGCCTAGCTCAATCGCCGTAGATGTGCGCGAATTCGTGGAGTAGCTCCTCAGCCCTACCCTTGCAACCACCGCAGACCGTACCGATCTTGGTGGCTTCCTGGAGCTGCTCCCAGGTCCGAGCGCCGGACTTCACCGCCTCTTCGATGTCCTTGTCGGTGATATTGAGGCAGGTGCAGACGACGACGGCATCCTCGCCCTTGAACTCGCCCTTTCTGCCCTGTTTTTCGAGCCAGGAATCGATGGCAGCGCGGAGCGCCTTGTCGCCGAGGACGGAACAGTGGATTTTGTTCTCAGGTAGCCCCCCAAGGCGCCGCGCGATGTCCGCAGGCTTAATACCGTAGGCCTCTCGGAGCGAAAGGCCCTTGATGACCTCGGAGAGCATCGAGGTCGAGGCGATGGCGCTCGCGCAACCGTAGGTCTTCCACCGCACATCCTTGATGGTCTCGTTCTCGATCTTGAGAAGGAACATCATCTGGTCGCCGCACTTGATATTGCCGACAATGCCCTCGGCATCGGCCTCGAACTTCTCGTCCGGGTCGAACACGTTCTTGGGATTGGTGAAGTGCTCCTTGACGACATCGGAGTACAGCCACTCAAAGGCATCACTCATGCGTATCTCCTTGCGCCCTCTTGCGGGGCCGATCTCATGTGGTCGCGGAAAGCGAGGCCGGAACGGTCGACATCCGTCTAAGCCGCGCGATGATCGGCGGCAAGCGTTCGAGAACGTAGTCGATATCGGCCTCCGTGGTGTCCCGCCCAAGGCTGAAACGGATGGAACCGTGGGCGAGCTCGGGACCGACCCCCGTCGCCATGAGGACGTGCGATGGCTCGAGGCTGCCCGATGCGCAGGCTGACCCAGTGGACACCTCGATACCCTCAAGATCGAGCGACAGGAGAATCGCCTCGCCCTCGGCGCCGGGGAAAGACACGTTGAGGGTGTTCGGGAGCACCTTGGTCGGATGCCCGTTCACGTGCACGGAGGGTATCCGCTCGACAATGCCGGCGCGAAGCCGTTCGCGGAGGGCCGCAACGCGGCTTGCGTAGCTCGGAAGTTCCGCGAGCGCAAGCTCGGCCGCTTTGCCGAATCCATAGATGCCGAGGTTGTTGTAGGTGCCGGCGCGGACACCTTTTTCCTGGTGCCCGCCCCTGATGAGCGGCTCGATGGGCGCGGTTTTGCGCACATAGAGCGCGCCGATGCCCTTGGGGCCATAGATCTTGTGGCAGGAGAGGGTGAGGTAATCGACGCCCCATGATTCGACATCGATGGGTATCTTGCCCGCAGCCTGCGTCGCGTCCGTGTGCACAAAGGCTCCCGCGGCTTTGGCGAGGCGGGCGATGGCGGGTATGTCCTCAAGCGTGCCGATCTCGTTGTTTGCCGCCATGACGGACACAAGGAGCGCAGGGCCGCCGCGGGAGCGCTCGGGATCGAGCTCGCGCTCGAGCTCGGCAAAGTCGACGCGCCCCTGCGCGTCGACACCGAGAAAGACGACGGGGAAACCCTCGTCCGCAAGGCGGCGCGCGGCGTTGAGGACGCAGGGGTGTTCGATCGCGGTGGTGATAATCTTCTGCCTGCGCCCGGCATGGGACTTTGCCTCGTCCACGCGGCCGCGCCTTCCAAGATCGTACATCGTGCCGAAGACCGTGTTGTTCGACTCCGAACCGCCTGAGGTAAAATAGACGCATGCGGGGTCGGGAGCGCCGATGAGCCGCGCAACGGAGGACCTCGCCTTCTCGATACGGGCGCGGGCGCGGCGCCCCGCCTCGTGCATGCTCGACGCGTTGGCGTAGAGCTCAAGATCGGCGATCATTTCCGCCTTCACCTCGGGATGGAGGGGCGTGGTCGCATTGTAGTCAAGGTAGACAAATCTTCGATCCATGCTGAAGCTCCTTAGAAACGCCTAGGCGTCGATGACGTCGCGTAAGGTCTTTGAGGAAAGATAGCCATCGATTGCGGCTTTAAGGCCGAGCCAGAAGCGGCGGGGCAGGCAGGATCCGCCTTGCGCACAGACTCCAGAGCTTTCGACGCAATCGACCGGCCGCACCTCGCCCTCGAGCGCCGCTATCACGTCGCTCATGCGGATGGTCTCAGGGGGGCGCGAAAGGCGGTAGCCGCCATTTTTGCCGCGCTCTGCGACGACGAGCCCCGCGGCCTTGAGCTGAACAAGAATGCCTTCAAGGTATTTGGGCGAGATCGCTTCGGTGCGGGCGATTTCCGCGCTCGTGACAACCGCCTGGGCGCCCCGTGCCTCCTCGTCGGAGTCGGAGGATAAGGGGACTTGAACAAAGGAGCGGGCGAGATGTACGAGCGCGCGTATTCCGTACTGGGTCCTGGTCGGCACCGAAAACACGTATACTCCACAATTCCTATCGGCTTACTGGGAATATACCGTCGTCATGATCCTTAGGTCAAGCGGCCGCGCGCCGCCCGTCCGATGATGAGGGCTATCGCGGTCGCCGCATAGGGAAGCGCAAGCAGGAGTTCCGCTGGAGCGCCTTTAAGGGCCTGGGCCGCACTTGCGAGGGCGATGAGGAAGCCGAAGCCGAAACTTGCAAGAAGGACGCCCGCAGGGCGCCTTCCGCCTAGGTAAATCGCGACAAGCGCGATCCAACCGCGGCCCGAGGACATCCCCGGGACAAAGGCGCCAACGCCTGCGGCAAGCGAAGCACCTGCAAGCCCGGCCGCTGCGCCCGCAAGGCAATGCGCGATAATCCGAAGCCGCGATCGGTCAAGTCCTGCGGCCAGTGCAGCCTCGTTGCGTTCGCCGGCCGCGCGGAGCCTGTTGCCAAGCGGCGTGGCTCCCACGACAAATGCAAGAAGCGCCGCGGCAAGTGCAAGAAGATAGAACGCGGCGTTTTGCCCAAAAAGGGCAGGACCCACAACGGGGAGCTTCGCAAGAGCCATGACGCCCTGCGGCCCGCGCATAAAGGCATCGACGACGACAACACCCTTGGTTTTGAAGACTGCTTCGGAAACGACTGACACGAGTCCGGGAGCGAGGATGTTGGCCGCAAGGCCTGCGACAAAGACATCGGCCCCGAGGCGCTCGGCACACAGCGCGACGAGCAGGGCTATAGCCAGGCCTGCGCCGAGTCCCGCCGCAAAACCCAGGGCCGCGCTTCCCGTGATCCGTGTAGCCGCGACAGCCGCGAAGGCGCCAGCGAGCATCGAGCCTTCAAGCGCTACCGAGAGGGCGCCTGAGAGCTCCGTAAAAAGTCCCCCGAGCGCCGCAAGCGCAATGGGAGCGCCCGCAGCACAGCCCGCCGCGACAAAAAGGTCAAACCCGAAGCTTTGCATGTACCGCCCCCCTCTACAAAGCGCGGGGTCTTGACCGAGCGGTCTTGCGCGCCCGGCCTGGACCTCGCGGCTTTGAACGCGGCCGCGCGGTCACCAAAAAGAGCACCGCCGCCTTCATGATGGCGCTCGCATCGGGCGAAAGGTCGGCAAAAAGGGCGGATGCGCGCGCGCCAAGATCAAGCCAGGCGAAAAAGAGCGAGGCGGGAAGAGTGAAAAGCGGCTCAGTTCCCGCGACAAGTGCGACGGCAATGCCGTTCCAGGCGACGCCCCCCGATAGGCCCTTCACCGCGCGCCCGGAGCTCCCCATGACCAAAAGAGCGCCCGCCAGCCCGTGCAAGGCGCCCGACGTCGCAAGCGGCCACCATGCGAGCGCCGGAGACAGCCCTTGAACGCGCGCAAAGAGAGGATTCGCGCCATAGAGCCTGAGCTCGTACCCTATCCTGGTGCGCCCGAGAAGGAAGGCAAAGGCCAGCGCAAGTCCAAGCGCGATGAGCGCACCTCCGTCAAGGGGAGAAGGCGGTGCAAGACGAGGAAGAAGGTAGTGCTTCGGGATGGGCGGCATTGCAAGGAGGTTGGAGCCGGGATCGCGCAAGGGTCCTGCGACGGCCCAATCGACGGCGAGCAAGACGGCCTGGGAAAAGAGGAAGCTCGTAAGAAGCGTTTCGGCACCCGCAAAGCGCTCGGCGGCTGCGGACAGGCAGGCAAGGAGGGCCGATGAGATCGCTGCGGCGACAAGTGCGATTGCAATGGCAAACGGCGGCCACAGTCCCCGCGAGGCGGCGGCGCCGAGGACGAGCGCGGCCACAAGACCGCCGAGCGCCGCCTGCCCCTCGCCACCTAAATTGAAAACACCCGCCTTGAAGGCGAGCGAGGCGCCGAGGGCCGCGAGGAGGAGCGGAGAGGCCTCGCCGAGCAGCGAAAAGAAGGCATAGCGGCTTGAAAGGGGGCCGAGAAAAAAAGCCCGGAGGGCGAGCCCGGGAACCGAACTCGCCACGAGGGCGTAAAAGGCGGCGAGGCAGATTGCCGCGGCGAGGGCGGGAAGCGGGTTGCGCCCCGCAGGGCTAGTTCCGTGGACGTTCATGCGGCCTCAAGCCCCGTCATCAGCGCCGCAAGCCGCTTGCCCGATAAACGCAGGTCCTTCGGCGCGAGGTGGACGAGGGCGCCGCGGTACAACACGCCGATCCGATCCGCGAGCGCAAGAAGTTCGTCGAGACTCGACGTGAGAAGAAGTATCGCCGCACCGCTCTGTTTAAGAGCACGGATCGAAGCGATGGCGCGATCGTAGGCGGCGACGTCGAGACCTTGGGTCGGATCAACGAGAATGGCGGCAGGACGTCGTGAATCAAGTTCTCGGGCGAGAACGAGGCGTTGACGGTTGCCCCCTGAAAGCGCAGCGGCGGGCACGGAAAGCGCGGCGCTAAGACCACCGCGCGCGGCAAGCTCGCGCGCACGAGTCTGTAGCAGTCGGCGGAGGGCATGGGCGCGCGGGCCAAATTCGTGCCGCTCGAGCACAAGCAGGTTGTCCGCCACGGATGCGGCGAGGGCGAGCCCACGCCCCTCGCGATCGGCGGGCACATACGAGAGCAGGCGGGAACGGAGCTCGCCCCGATCGCAGGCGGAAATGGGACGACCGCAGACGATGAAGGCCCCCTGGCGCGGCCGCGCAAGCCCCGCCGCTACCGCCTCAAGCTGGTCAAGGCCGTTGCCGGCATGGGCGATGATCCCGAGGATCTCGCCAGGGTGCACGCCAAACGAAAACGGCGCCGCACCGGGGCCGTCGAGGAGGATGTCGCGCGCCTCAAGCAGGGGGGGAGCTGTGGCCGCGTCCCCCGCTCTGGCCGTCTCGTGCGGGGTGATAGGAGGTTCTCCGTCGCCATTTTCGGCACTCGCGCTGCGGCCGCACGCGTCTATGTTCGCCATAAGCGCGGCAAGTTCGCAGTCCTCGATTCCTGTAGCGGGCCGGTCAGCCACCACGCGCCCGAGCCTGAGCACGGTGAGACTCGTCGCGAGGCTACGGATCTCCGCGGCGCGATGGGTGATATAGAGAACCGC
The DNA here is from genome assembly GCA_029265615.1 of Spirochaetota bacterium. Lineage (GTDB taxonomy): Bacteria > Spirochaetota > Spirochaetia > Treponematales > Rectinemataceae > JAEUJG01. Next base: position 52,506 of record JAJUIB010000009.1, on the reverse strand, counting down.
CTTGCCCGCCTCGGCGAGCCTGCGAAGCAGGACAAAAAGCCCCGCCGTCTCCGCTTCGGTAAGGAGGGCGGTCGGCTCGTCAAGCACGAGCACCTCACCGCCACGCGCAAGCGCGCGCATGAGCTCGGCCTGGCGGCGGAGGGCGGGCGAAAGCGCGCCCACCGCTACCGCAGGATCGAGCTGGAAGCCAAAGCGCTCGGCGAGGACGGCGGCCTCGACGTAGGCGCGGCGGCGATCGAGGAGAAATCCGGCGCGGCGGGGCTCGCGGCCGAGCGCGATTGCCTCGGCGACAGAAAGCCCCTCGGCGAGAAGGGAGTGTTGCGGCACAAGGCCGATACCTGCGCGCTCAGCGGCGCGCACATTTCCCGGCGGAAGCGGCAGGCCGCGGATGAGCACCTCGCCAGCGTCTTGGGCCACAAGACCACAGACAATCCGGGCGAGGGTGCTCTTTCCCGCGCCGTTTTCACCGACGACCGCCCGTATTTCTCCCGGGCCAAGGGTGAGCGATACTTCGTGGTTCGCAAGCGTGTCCGTTTCTGCGTAGTACTTTGAGACGCCGCGCACGGCGAGAAGCTCCATGGAACACGTCTCTCCTTCGTACAGTCAACGCACTACTAAAGCTTACTGCGAAAGCTTACCGCGAAAGCCCCGTCACCGGAAAGGAGGCTGAGCCGGAGCGCAGCGCGGAGAGCCGTTCCTCGAAGGGGCGGCGAATCGTCTCGGGAAGGGCCTTGTAGGCCGCGCCCGAATCGTCGAAGTCGACATAGCCCTCTTTGGCACCGACAATCTCGGCCTTGCCGTAGAGCGCCGCGCCACCGGGGGCGAGAAGTGCCTTCACTTTCTCATAGACGAGGCGGTCCTGGCGCAGGATAGCGCAACCAAGCACGGTACCGGGGGCGGCTCCATAGCCATTGCCGTCGAACCAGACCGCATAGCGGCCGCGCGCCTTGGCGGCGCTCACCGCCCCCTGTCCCGCACCGCCTGCGATGGGGAGGAGCACGTCGACACCGCCGTCGATGAGGTTGCCTGCAAGCTCGGCGGCCTTGTTCGCGTCATACCAGTTGCCAATAACGCGGGTCTCGAGCGCAGCGCCGGGCGCCGCGGCGGCCAGGCCCGCTGCAAAACCGGGTTCGATGAGCTCATCAAGCGTTGGATAGCGCTGGGCGACAATCAGGCCCGCCTTTTTTTCGGGGTTGGCGCCAGGTAGGCCGCTCGTCGTCACGAGGCCCGCAAGGTAGCCCACGATGTAGCCCTGCTCGTACTGATTGTAGAGCACGGTGTGAATCCGCTCCGCACCGGGAAGCCAGGCGTCGGCGACAAAAAAGCGCGCCGCAGGGAAATCGGCTACGACTTTTTTGCACAGCTCAGGAAGCGCGGGATTCGAGGTGGCGATGAGGTCGAACTCCCCCGTGGCGGCGAGCGCTGCAAGTTTTGCCTGCCACTCGGCTTGGTTGAAGCCCGCTTCGACCACCTTGCAGGTGGCGCCTGGAATCTCGGCGACCGCTTTTTCGACACCTGCGACAAGCTGCTCGTAAATGGGGCTTCCTGAAACGAGGCCGGGGACAAACACCGCCACCTTGGGCGGTTTTGCCTCTGATCCGGCCTTTTTGGAACAGGCGCCAAGCGCCAGGGTTGAAAGCGCCGCAAGGACGAAGCCGGCAGCCATGAGGGCGAAGGCCCTTCGGTGGAGCGTCATGCGATACTTCATGCTCATACCTCACTTCTCATGCGATTGCGGGCTGGAGTATACTGAGCCGCGCGCGGACGAATCGACGCCGCGAATGTGCCGCGCCGCGAAATTGACGTGAAAGGTCAGGTTTCCAAGCGCTCCATGGATAGCGATACACCACCGGTCCTCTACCGCATCGGCGAACTCGCCGCGATGTTTGGCGTCACGCCGCGGACAATTCGTTACTATGAGGAGCTCGGCCTTCTTGAGCCCTCCGATCGCGAGGAGGGAGCCCATCGCAAATACGACGAGAAAAATGTCATTTACCTCAAACGTATCCAGCAGCTCAAGGATTACGGGCTTGCGCTCGCCGATATCGCCGAGCTCTTCGCGCTCGCGCGCCGCGACCGCTCGGGCGAGGAGATTCGGGCAAAGCTTGCGGAGAAATACCGCGAAAAACGTGCGGAAGCGGAACGCAGGCGCGACGCGCTTAATGCCTACATCGAAGACCTTTCATGGCACATTGAGCAGCTTGAACGCGTCACCGATTTCTTCCAATGTCCGGGCGCATCCTGCGGGACCTGCGCCTACGCGGAGCGTTGTGACGTGCGGCTCCTCCTTGCACGGGGCTAGCGTGATGGCCTATCTCGTCTTCGACATCGGCAGCTCGGCCGTCAAAGCGGCGCTTGTCTCCGAAGAGGGCCGCGCCCTTGCCGAAGCCCGGCGTCCCGTCACGCTCCGCCAGGGTGCAGCCCCAAACGAACGCGAAGCCGCCCCCGCCGAGTGGCTCGCCGCAGCCGCAGATGCGGCCCGAGAAATCGGCGCGGCCCGCGCGGGTCTCGGCTCGGGCAAGGGCCAAGCCGAAATACGCGCCATCGCCGTGAGCGGCAACGGTCCCACGCTTCTTGTCGCGGACGCATCGGGGGCGCCTCTCGGCCCCGCGCTTTCCTGGATGGACCGCCGCGCCACCTGCGAAGCGGCGGAAGTGTCACGCATCGCAGGACTTCCCCTCGACTCGAGCTTTTACCTCCCCAAAGCACTGTGGCTTTGGCGCAATGTCAACGCGGTCCGTGAGCGCGGGCGCTGGTTTTTTTCCTGCCCCGAGTACCTTGCGTTCCACCTTTCAGGCGAAGCGGTCACCTACCTCCCCGCCCCAGGCTACGAGCCCTACATCTGGTCTTCCCGCAGCCTTGACGCGCTCGGCCTGCCCAGCGAGCGCTTCCCCCGCTTCGTCCGGCCGGGCGAGTGCATCGGCCGCCTCCTTGCAGGCCCGGCAGCCCGTTTCGGCCTTAGGGCAGGCATCCCCGTCGTCGCCGCCTATCCCGACTTTCTCGCCTGCGTCGTCGGATCGGGCGCCATCGAAGCCGGCCTCGCCTGCGACCGCAGCGGTACGAGCGAGGCACTCAACCTTGCGGCGGAGCGCCCCTACCCCGGACGCGCCCTCCTTTCGCTTCCCCACGCGATTTCTGGCCTCTTCAACCTTTCTGGCGGACTATCCACCGCGGGCAAGGCGCTTGAATGGGTGGCGCGCATTGCGGGCTTTTCGAAATCCGGCGCAGATGGTTTTTTCGCCGAGGCGTTTTTTGCCGAGGCCGAGCGCTCGCCGCCAGGGGCGCGCGGTCTTGTTTTTTTGCCCTATCTTGCGGGTGAGCGTGCGCCGCTTTGGTCGCCCGATCGGCGCGGCGCCTTTGTCGGTCTTTCGCTCGCCCATGGCCGCGAGGATCTTGCGCGCGGCGCCTGCGAGGCACTCGCCTACGGACTGCGCTACCCACTCGAACTCGCCCAGGATGCGGGCTTCCCAGCGCGCCTTATTCGGACAAGTGGCGCCCCTGCAAAGAACGGATTTCTCGCACAGCTTAAGGCGGATGTACTCGGCCTCGTCGTGGAGACGCCCGAGCTCGCCGACTGCGAGCTTGCAGGCGACGCGGCGGCCTGCGCCCTCGCCCTCGGCGAGGCCACGAGCCTTAAAGAGGCGGCGCAGCGCCTTGTGCGAATCGCGGAACGCTACGAACCCGACCAAGGCCATGCGCAGCGATACGGCGAGGCCTATGCGCGCTACCGCGAGGCGCTTGCAGCGCTCGGCCCCGTCGACGAACGCGCGGCGGCCCGCCGCGGAGAGGACTAGTCATGTCTCCAGCGCTCGAAGCGACCTTGGTGCTCTTCATTCTTATGGCCGCGGGCTTTGCCGCGGGCAAATCCGGCTTCCTTGAGGCGGGGACACGGCGCGCCTTGTCGCGCCTTCTTGTCAATTTTATCCTCCCCTGCCTCATTGTCACCTCGATGCAGCGCCCCTTGAGTCCCGAACTCCGTAGCCAGGCGTTCACGGCGCTGGGTCTCTCCTTCGCAGTTTATGCATCTGCCTTTCCGCTCGCGTTCGCCTTTGCCCGGCTTATCCGCGCACGCGGCGCCGAGGGCGGTGTGCACGTTTTCGCCAGCGTCTTTTCCAACGTCGCCTTCATGGGCTTTCCGGTCATGGAGGCCTTTTTCGGAAAGGAAAGCGTCTTTCTCACCTCGATTTACAACATCCCCTTCCAGATTCTTGCCTTTTCTGTCGGTGCACTGATCATTTCCCATGGTCTTGGCGGCGAAGGCTCTCCCTCCCAGAGCCGCGCGGCACGGCGCCTTGCGCTGTCCGACTTTGTAACCCCCGCGGGAGTTTCGTCTTTCGTCGGCTTCGCACTCTTCCTCCTTGAGTTCCGCATCCCAGCGCCCCTTCTCCGCGCCGCAAGCCTCTTAGGCGATACGACGACCCCCCTTGCAAGCCTCCTCATCGGCTCAACCCTCGCCGGTTCGAATTTCCGCGCCTTCCTTTCTCCGCGCGTCTGGCTCACAAGCGCCTACCGTCTTGCGCTCTTCCCCCTCGCCCTCTACGCCGTGCTCAAGGCATGCGGCTTTGAGGGACTCCTCCTCGGCATGCCCGTCGTCATCGCCGCGATGCCAGTCGCCGCCAATGCGAGCATTCTCGCGGAGGCAGGAGGCGGCGATGCGGAAACCGCCTCCCGCCTTGTCGTCGTCTCGACAGCCCTGTCGCTTGCAACCCTCCCCCTGCTTGCCGGTCTTTTCGTCGGGCGCTAAAAAAAGGAAATTCTGCGTCGCAAGCAGACCTTGCGGCGCAAGCATCTGGCGATGCCCGCAGCGCCAGATGCTAGGAATAAATCCCAAAACGACTTTGTACAGGCCCACGCCAAGTCCGGGAATTATACCCACTATATAAAATATACACAGCCAATTTATTTACACGCATAGCACAAGCACAATTCCTATAAAAACATGTTTCTGCAGTCGTAGGAGACAGCCCACGAGGCCGCACGTGTACTGTCAGGAAAAAATCCCAAAGGGATACTATCGATAAAATCATATACCACAATAAAATACCTGCAAAAATAACTTGCGCGCGCGCAAAAGGGCTTATACGATGAGGCCGCATATCAATCCGCCGCGCATCTTCGCGCAAGGCGGGACGGGCGGCCCGCTCAAGGCCCCCGGATTTTATAAGGAGGAGGAGAACGCGATGAAATCAAGACTCCTGTCGATCGTCGCCATCCTCGCGCTCGTCGGCACTGCGCTGACCTTCGCGGGCGAGACAAAAGGCGAGACGCAGACGGGCACGTTGATCGCCTTCAGCGGCAACAGCCTCACCATCGCGACGGTCGATGCCAAAGGCAAGGCCAAGGACTTCACGTTCACGCTTGACGCCGCCACCGTGGTCAAGCGCGGCGACCAGGACATGGACTGGCTCGCCGCCGCCCGAAAGGGCCTCAAAGCCGTGGTGACCTATGCAGGCAAGAAGGCTCTGTCCGTCCAACTCCCCTTCTATGGCCTTGAAACGCAGGGCTATCCCGTCCCGACCGAGACCCCCTCTGTTGTTGGTGTGAAGGACGTGCGCGTCAACAAGACGGACTCGAGCAATGCCAAGGCCTCCGAAGTCAAGGATGACAAGGGCAGGATTAAGTCGAAGGTCGAGCTCGTCGAGCTTGAGCCTGAGACAGACGATGCATGGGCGCTCGCCGACTCGAAGACCATCATGCTCGGCAACATCTTCGTCCTCCCCGACAGCGTCAAGCTCACCGTGAAGGGGGTCGAGCTCAAGGTGCTCCCCTCGACCGACGGCAAGGGGAGCTTCGCCGAGCCTGCGGGAAGCTCCGCCCTCCTCGACCTTACGAAGGGCGTCTACACGCTCAAATTTGACCAGGAGCTCGGCGCCGATCGCGAGGCGGCCGAGAAGATCGTGCAGCTCTCCTTTAAGAAAAAGATGTTCCGCGAAACCTCGACGGAGATAACCTATCTTCCCGTCGACGAGGCCGCCTGCATCGAGGTGAACGGTACGCGCGCAAGCCTCGCCGAGGCGATGAACGAGGCAAATTACTGGCTCGTCCGCTGTAACCCTGAGGGCGCCATCATCCATATCGACGCCTATTTCAACGCCATGCCCGCCGTCCTCAAGTCAGCGAGTGCGAAAAAACTCTCCCTGGCATTCGGCAAAAAGACCGTCACCCTCGCCATGTCGCCTGGCGTGACCATAACCCAGGCGAGCGGCGCACCCGCGACAGTCAAGGACCTCAAAGCCGGCGCCAGCGTCATCATCAGCACCGAGCCCGCCGAGGCGTACAACATCGTCCTCGTAAGCCTCAAGTAAGGAGGAGCCGCGATGAAATCAAAGAGCCTTTTGGCGGTCCTGGCGCTCGCCGCCGTCCTCGCCGCCCCCCTTGCCGCGCAGCAGAAACAGGGCGGCGACCTCATGTTCGCTACCTTTTCTGACCCCCTCTACTTCGTGCCCTTCATGCACGCTGATTCTGCATCGAGCGACGTCCTTGTGAACGTCTTCGCCCCCCTTCTTAACTATGACAAAAACCTCAAGATCATCCCCTGGGTGGCCGAGTCGTACCAGATATCGCCCGACGGACTCACCTATACCTTCAAGCTCCGCAAGGGCGTGCTCTGGCACAACGGCGAGGAGATGACCTCGAACGATGTCAAGGTGAGCTACGACCTCATCCGCGATCCCGCAGTTAACTCGCCCCGGCGCACGGTCTTCGAGGCGGTCTCCGAGATCACGACGCCCGACCGCTACACGGTCGTCTTCAAGCTTTCGAAGGTCGACGGCGTCCTCCTCAACGCCTTCACCACCGCATACGCGGTGCCCGCCTCCGAAATCCAGAAGTACGACAAAACGAAGCTCAAGGAGAGCGCTTTTGCGCGCGCCCCGATCGGCAACGGCCCCTTCATGTTCGAGGAATGGCTCACGAACCAGCGTGTCGTCCTCAAGCGCTTCGACAAGTACTTCGACGGCCCGGTCGGCTTCGACCGCTATGTCTACCTCAACAAGGGAAGCCAGGCGACAGCCCTCGTCGCCACCGAAAAAGGCGAGACCAACCGCGTCTTCGTGCCCGAAGCCGAGGTCGCACGCATGAGCGCCATCCCTTCGCTCGACGTGCACCGCTATGTCGGCAACGTCTTTGATGCGATCATCTGGAACTGCAAGGGCGAAATCACGAGCGATGTCCGCGTCCGACAGGCTCTTTCCTACGCGATTAACAAGCAGGCCATCGTCTCAGGTATCTACAAGGGGAACGGCCGGCCCGGAGTATCCTCCTTCATCCCCGGAACGCCGTTCTACAACGCCAAGGCCCCGAACTACGCCTATGACCTTGCAAAGGCGAAACAGCTTCTCGACGAGGCGGGGTGGAAAGTCGGACCAGACGGCATCAGGGTGAAGAACGGTAAGCGCATGAAGCTCTTCATGATCACCAACAAGGGCAACATCATGCGCGAGAAGATCCTCCAGTATGTGCAGAGCGCCTTCAAGGTCGTCGGTGTTGAAGTCGAAGCGCAGATCCTCGAGTGGAACACCTTCCTCACGAAGTACGTCGAAGTCGGCCGCTTTGACGCCTATGTCGGCGGCTTCTCCACCGGGCTCACCGCCGATCATCAGGCATTCTACCACTCCGAGGCAACGCCCTCTGGCAAGGGCTACCTCAACCGCGGCAAGTACGCCAACGCCGAGGTCGACAAGCTTCTCGAAGCGATCAAAGCGACCGCGGATACCGCGAAGCAGGCCGAGCTCGCATTCAAGGTGCAGGAAATCGTGGGCCGCGAAGTCCCCTACACCTTCCTCATCAACCGCACGCAGGCCTACGCATACAACAAGAAGGTCAAGAATGTGATCAGCTACGACCTTCTCGGCTGGTACAACGCGGAGAAGTCGTACATCGAATAAGGCCGCTTATGCGCGCCATTCGGGCGCCGCGCATGCGGCGCCCGAATAAAGCGGATCTGCGCACCTCACGACGGAAACGCTGTGCGAAAAAAAGCCCTTCAGAAACAAGGATTCCAAGGAGACGTCAGGTGTGGAAATTCCTGATTAGGCGCCTCATCCAGGCCCTCCCCCTTCTTTTGATCGTGACGATCATCACGTTCATTATCATTAACCTGGCGCCCGGCGACCCGGTCTACATGTTCGTGAGCCCTGACCAGATGGACAAGGCGAATCTCGACCTCGTCCGCAGGGAGCTCGGCCTCGACAAGCCACTTCACATTCGCTATCTCGTCTGGCTCGGCAACGTGCTCCGCGGCGATTTTGGCAAGTCGTTCTTCTACCAGCGTCCAGTAATGGAGGTGCTCCTTGAGTCGCTCCCCAATACCCTTGTGCTTGCGCTCTCCGCGACGATCTTTTCCTTTGCAGTTGCCATCCCCGCCGGGATTATCTCGGCGATAAAGCGGAACACACCTATCGACTACTTCTTTTCAACGATATCGTTCATTGGCGTCTCTCTGCCGAGTTTCTGGTTCGGCCTCCTCCTCATATTGTTTTTCAGCCTCAGGCTCGGTTGGTTCCCCACAGCCGGCATGCAGAGCCTTGATGTCAAGGGGCCCGTCATACTCGACCGCCTCAAGTACATCGTATTACCGACAATCGTCCTCGGCATGGGTTCCATGGCGAGCAAAATGCGCTATATGCGATCCTCGATGCTCGAAGTCATCCGCCAGGATTATGTGCGCACGGCCCGCGCGAAAGGGCTTTCCGGCTTCGTCGTAATAACCAAGCATGCGCTCCGAAACGCACTACTTCCCGTAATCACGCTCCTTGGCCTCATCATCCCAGGCCTCGTCGGCGGCGCCGTCATCGTCGAGTCCATTTTCGGTTGGCCGGGCATAGGCCGTATCGCAATCACCGCCTCGTTTAACCGCGACTATCCGCTCATGATGGGCAATCTCATGCTCACCTCGACCATGGTCATTCTCGGCTCGCTCATCGCAGATCTGCTCTACGCGGTCGCGGATCCGCGTATCAAATACTAGCAAGGGGATGAGACATGAGTAAGCACAGCGCTAGTGTGCCAAGCTCCGCCGTCGCCGAGCTTTCCGAGTCCACCGAGTACTCCGATACCTTCGGCAAGAAGGTCGGCGTCATCTGGCGCAGGTTTAGCAAGAACGCCCTTGCTGTCGCCGGCCTCTTCATCCTCGTGATTCTCTACACACTCGCCGTCTTCGCGCCCCTCATCGCCCCATACCCCGAGGCGGGGGATCCGAATGCAGACATCTTCATGATCGACCTGCCACCGAACACTGCAAGCTACCGCGTCATCCTTTTCGACGACGAGGACTTTAAGTCCTACGTCGTGTTCGAGCCTGTGCGCGGACAGGCCTATTACCGCGATGTTGACCAGAACCGTTATCCCGCTGATGCAGCCTTCCTCGCAAAAGCGAAGGCCGGAGGCAGCTACCTCCAGGACGAACAGGGGAATCCCGTTCTCTTCACGCCCAACTTCATGGGCCGCGACGAGCTTGGCCGGGATGTATTTTCGCGCATCCTCTATGCGTCGCGCATCTCGCTCACCATCGGCTTCGTGTCGGTCGGCATCTCCATCCTCATCGGCGTCGTGTGGGGATGCGTCGCGGGATACTATGGGGGCATCATCGACAACATCATGATGCGAATCGTCGACGGCATTATGTGCATACCCACCTTTCTTCTCCTTGTCACGGTCATGTCGATCGGACGGCCAAGCATCTTCAAGGTCATGGTGGTGCTGGGACTCACGGGCTGGACGGGCATCTCTCGCTTCGTGCGCGCCGAATTCCTTTCGCTCATGAAACGGGACTTCGTGGAGGCGGCAAAATGCGTCGGGGCGAAGGATCGGCGCATCATTTTCCGCCACGTGCTTCCGAACGCAATGGGTCCGATCATTGTCGCGGCAACGATGGGCGTCGCGGGCGCCATTCTCTCGGAGTCGGGGCTTTCGTTTTTCGGGCTCGGCGTACAGCCTCCCGCGGCAAGCTGGGGCAATATGCTCACCAACGCCCAGGAGCTCAATACGATGATTCGGGCGCCCTGGAAGGCGTTTTATCCGGGTCTCATGATCTTCATCACGGTGCTGTCCTACAACTTCATGGGGGACGGCCTCCGCGACGCGCTCGATCCGCGTCTTAAGAATTCCTAGGAGCGCGCGATGGCCAGCACAAACGAGACCATCATCGAGGTCAGAAACCTCAAAACCCGCTTCCACACCGAAGACGGCGTGGTGCCCGCGGTCGACGGCATCGACTTCGACATCAGAAAGGGCGAATTCCTTGGCCTCGTGGGCGAATCCGGCTGCGGAAAAAGCGTCACCTCGCTTTCCATCATGGGGCTTTTGCCCAAGCCCATGGGCAGAATACTGCCTGAGTCCTCCATCCTCTTCGACGGCCTTGAGCTCACCAAACTTCCGGAGCGGGACATGCGTGCCATGCGGGGCAACCGCATATCCATGATCTTTCAGGAGCCGATGACCTCGCTAAATCCCGTTTTCAAGATCGGGGACCAGATATCTGAGGTGCTCACCCTCCATCAGGGGCTAGCAAAAAAGCCCGCATGGGAACTCTCGGTCGACATGCTGAAGCTCGTCGGCATATCCAGGCCTGAAAAGGTCGCCGATGAATATCCGCACGCGCTTTCAGGCGGCATGCGCCAGCGCGTCATGATCGCCATGGCCCTGGCCTGCAAACCCGAGCTCCTCATCGCCGACGAGCCGACGACCGCCTTGGACGTCACCATCCAGGCACAGATACTCGCCCTTATGACCGGCTTAAAGCGCGAGCTTAACTCGGCGATTCTACTCATAACACACAACCTCGCCGTCGTCGCGGAGACCTGCCAGAGGGTCATCGTCATGTACGCGGGGCGCATCGTCGAGGAGGCGCCCGTGACCTTGCTTTTCGACGAGCCCCTTCACCCCTATACCCAGGGTCTCCTCCACTCGATCCCCGCAAGATCCGCGGACAAGGCCCGGCTCGATTCAATCCCCGGTGTGGTGCCGAATCTCCTCAACCTGCCCCGGGGCTGCCGCTTCGCGCCGCGATGCCGCCACGCCATGCCCGTGTGTAGCGAAACCCATCCGGACATAATACGCATGGGCGAATCCCGCCGCGTCTCGTGCCATCTCTACGCGAAGGAGGGTGCGCGATGAGCGACCTCATCGAGATAAGCCACCTTAAAAAACACTTCCCCCTTAAGCGCGAGTGGTTCGTGCGGGAGCAGCTTTCGGTCAAGGCCGTCGACGATGTGAGCTTTTCGATAAAGAGCGGCGAAACACTCGGGGTTGTCGGAGAGTCAGGATGCGGCAAGTCGACCCTCGGCCGAGCGATCATCAGACTTCACGAGCCGACCTCTGGATCCGTCGTCTTCGACGGGGTCGATGTCGCAAAGCTCTCAAAGGAAGAGATGCGGGTAAAGCGGAAGGACATGCAGCTCATCTTCCAGGATCCCTTCTCCTCGCTAAACCCTCGCCAGACGGTCGGAACGATCATCGGCGAACCGCTTGAAATCCACCTCAAGCTCACGGCCGCAGAGCGCAAGGCGCGGGTCGAAGAGCTACTCAAGCTCGTCGGACTCTCGCCCTACCACCTACGGCGCTATCCCCACGAGTTCTCGGGCGGACAAAGACAGCGCATTTCGATCGCGCGAGCCATGGCGCTCAATCCGCGGTTCGTCGTCTGCGACGAGTCGGTGTCGGCGCTCGATGTCTCGATCCAGGCCCAGGTCATCAACCTCTTCATGGACCTTCAGGAGAAGCTCGGCCTGACCTACCTGTTTATCTCCCATGACCTTTCCGTGGTCAAGCACATCTCGGACAGAATCATGGTCATGTACCTTGGGAAGACAATGGAACTCGCAGGGTCGGATGAGCTGTTTGCAAACCCCCTCCACCCCTATACGCAGGCTCTTCTCCAGGCCGTGCCCGTCGCCGACCCTCATCGCAAGGTCGAGCGGCTCCTCCTAGTCGGCGACGTTCCGAGTCCTATCAACCCGCCATCAGGCTGCGTGTTCCACACCCGCTGCCCCAAGGCCATGGATCGGTGCAAAGCCGAGGTGCCTGAGTTCAAAGAAGCGTCTTTAGGGCATTGGACGGCCTGCCACCTGTATTAGGCGACACAGCCCGCCAGAAGCCCGGTCCCCCCCGCAAGGGGGGGACCCGGCTCTCCGTGCAGGCGGACCGGAGGCGCTACTTAAGAAGCTCCATCCCCTCAAAGCTGCGATAGGGGGTGAGTTCCTCGAAGAGGAACCCATACTCCGTTGAGCCTTCCGGCTTTGTCGCGGAACCGCCTGCGGCAAGGCATTCGGCAAGGATGCGCCCAAGCCCGGGACCTAACATAAAGCCCTGACCGCACATGCCAACGGCCTGCAGGAAGTTGTCGCTTTCGCGCGGATAGCCGACAATGGGGAAGCCGTCGGGCGTCATGGGATACATGCCGCGCCAGATTCTCCTGACCTTGAGGTTGCGAAGCCGTGGATAAAGCTCGAGCATGCGCCTGACGCAAAGAGGAAGGAAAGTCGAGGTCGAATCCTTGTCCTTGCCCCACACTTGCGGCTTAGGCGTGATGCAGAAAACAATCTGACCCGTCACCGCCTGATAAAAGTAGTAGTTCCCCGATTCCGAGTCCGAGCGGATGTCCACCACCATTGGCTCCATGAAGCGCTCGACGGGTTCCGTGACACCGGCCTCATGGCAGTCGGGATGGATGGGAAGCTCGATTCCCGCAAGCTCCGCGAGCTCGGCGGCATCGGCGCCTGCGGCATTCACAAAGAGCGCTGCGCCAAATTCCTCGTGACGGGTGCGAAGCGACACAATGCGGCCGCCTTCCTGGGTGAATGCGCCTATCTCTTCGCCAAAGAAGAAATCGACCCCCGCGTCCATTGCAAGCTTATGGAAGGCGGTCGCCGTCATGAGCGTGGAGGCATAGCCATCGCCCGGAGAGAACGTACCGCCACGAAGAGCCTCGCGGTTGATGCCGGGCACAAGCTCGGCAACACGATCCGGTCCGACCCAGTCGATATCAAGACCAGAGTCTTTTTGGATTTTGAGGAGCTTGCGGAAGGAGGCTTCTCGCTCCTCGTCATATGCGACAAAAAGGTAGCCGCCAGAGCGCCACTCGACATCGAGGCCGTGCTCCTCTTTCATGCGTGAGACGATGTCGATTGACTCGCGACAGACGCGGATTTTTGCAGGGTCGGAGTGGGTCGCGCGGATGCCGCCTATCGCGGCGCGATTCTGGCCGCGGCCCCAGGACGCCTCTTTTTCGACGACGGCGACCTTGAAGCCCTTCTTTGCACAATAATAGGACAGGGGCACGCCAACCGAGCCGGCCCCCGCGATCACAATATCGTAGCTTCTCACGGCTCGCCTCCCGCATGGCGCCCTGCGGCGCCCGACTCTCCATACCCGCCCTCGTTGACGAGATCGCCCATCGGCACCTCCATGTTGAGGGGCCTGAGCGTCCCCGGCTCGACCTTCGCCGGGTCGAGTCCCGCGCGGCGGAGGACCTGGGGCAAAAGCACCGAGCAGGTCTTGGATCCGCATGCGCCCATGCCGACACGGAGTGATTTGAGCTGATTCACGTCCTGCACGCCGTTTTCCTTGACAAAGCGGACTATCTCGCCCACCGTGACGCGCTCGCAGCGGCAGACTATCGCATCATCGGGAAGATATTCAAACCGCGGCTCGGGAAGCGGCCGGATCGATGCCTCGTCCTGAACCCGAATGCCGATTGCCCGAGGCGCGTTAGCCGCGCTCACCTTGAAGGCAAGAACCCAGGTTTTGTGCTTCTTGTAATAGGTCTTTTTAAGGAGTTCTGCATCCTCGAGAAAATTCCCGTCCTTGTCGAGGAGGGGAAGCCGAGCGCCAGGCTCGAAGTCGGCGAGAAACTCATACGGAAGGAGAACCTCCGTCCAGGCCTCGTCGATCCTACGTATGAGGGATATGGCGAGACCGGGGCAGATGGCGACACAGGCGGCGCAGCCGCGGCAGTCCTTCCCCTCGAAATAGGGCAGATCGAGGATGTTTCCCCGGCGGGGAAGGAGCTTGATCGATTTAGTCGGACAGACGGTCGTGCAGGGGTTGCAGGGGATTTCCTCTTCGCAGAAGAACACAGGCGTCCAGGATTCGGTCGCAACAACGGGACCGCGCGGCACGCGGTCTCCGGGGCGGGACTTGAGCACTTCGCGCTTTTCAATCCAGGATGCGTCGATCTCTACCTTTTTTCCGAGCATCTTGGCGAGCGAAAGCGCCGCGATCCGGCCGCCGAACATCGCGCTCGAGGCCTCGGCGATCTCCTCGGCATCGCCGGCTGAAACCGCGAGAAATCCGAATGCGCGGGCCTGGCGGTAAAACTCATCGCAGGGCGAAAGCCCCGCTGCGACGAGCACGGTATCCACCTCGAAGGTCTGGGCGGTGTCAAGGAGCGGCCGGAAGGATCCGTCGACGCGCGCGATGGTGGCGCGCTCGACCCGGCCATCTCCCTCGACCGCGACGACGGTCGTAGAGAGGTAGACGGGAACCCCCATGCGGACGATCTTGTCGGCATGGACCTTGTAGCCTCCGACCTTACCAAGAACATCGACGATGCCGACAACCTCGATCCCCGCCTGAAGCGCATGGTAGGCGGCGATGAGGCCAACGTTGCCTGAACCTACAATGAGAACGCGGCCTGCGGGACGGACAAGGTCGCGATTCACCATGGTCTGGAAGGCTCCTGCCCCGTAGACGCCTGGTAGGTCGTTGCCGGGAAAGAGCACGCTTTTTTCCCGGGCGCCCGAGGCGACGACGAGCGCGGTGAAATCGACAAGCGCGTAGCGGGTATAATCCACGTAGACCCCCGCCTTGCGGTCTTTGTAGACGCCGACGACGGGAGAATGCGCGAGGATGGTCACGTTGGGGAGGCGGCGGAGCTCCTCTTCAAGACGGCGGGCGATATCGATGCCGCGCGTGCCGGCATAGCAGTCCGCCTCGGAACCGAAGAACTTGTGAGTTTGGAGAACGAGCTTGCCGCCGAGTTCGGCCTTGTCATCCGCAAGAATGACCGAAAGGCCCATGCGGGCGAGCTCAGCGGCCGCGGAAAGCCCGGAGGGGCCGCCTCCGACAACAAGGACGTCGCACGAAAGAAGGCGCTTTTCGGCGCCAGCAAATGCGCGATCGGCGGCGGGAAGAGCGGGGAGTCCGGCAAGGCTCCGCACGTCCATGCCGGCGGCAAGCGGCGTGATGCAGGCCTTGCGGGCAAGGCCGTCTACGATCACCGTGCATTGGGAACACTGGCCGTTCGCACAGAAGATGCCCTGCGGGGCCTCGGCTTTTTTGTGGCGCGAAAAGGCCGCCACGCCCGCCGCAGCGAGCGCGGACGAGAGCGCCTCGCCCTCGTAGCCGGTCAAACGCTCTCCGTCGAAGCTGAACTGCACTTCGCGGCGCCCCACGGGTGCCGCGACTATGGGATGCCGATCGATTCGTCTCATGCTCATCTCCGATGACCATTGAAACGCGGTTTGGGGAAATCTGTCAAGGCTGAAATATCAGATATATATCTTTTGAATATAGGGAACACACCAGAACCCGCCCAAGGCTCCTCCGGCGCAAGCACAGTTTAGGGGGAAAGAAAAAGTAGCATCGAACTCTCCCTTCACGAGGCCGAAAGCCGAACGCTATACTCGCCGCATGACCTTGCAACAACGTCCGTCGCGGCTTACCGCGTTCGTCGGCGGCTCAAAGAGGCTCTTCTTCCTCGGCCTTGGATCGCTTGCCCTCGTGACCGCAGGACAACTCGCAGGACCGCTCATCATGCGAAATATCATCGACGTGCGGATTCCCCGCGCCGATGTGCGAGGAATGGTCATGTCGGCGCTCGGCTATCTCGGCCTCGTACTTGCGATGGGCGGCCTAAACTACTATGGCACCATCGTCGTGGCGCGGCTCGGCCTAGAGATCGTGACCCGCATCAAGGAGGCGCTGTTCTCGCACCTTCTTACCCTGCCCGTCTCCTACTTCGATAAGCATCCCGTCGGCGAGCTCATGGCGCGGGTCGAAAGTGACACCGAACGCGTGAAAGAGCTTTTCTCGCGCATCGGGATAACCCTCCTCACCAACGTGCTGTTCTTCGCGGGCATGCTCGTGGTGTGCCTGTGTCTCGAGCCGCGCGTGACCGCCGTCCTTGCGGGAGGCCTGCCGCTCGCGCTCGGATTTGTGGTGTACTTCTTCGACAAGCTCCGCGTCCTCTACGATGCATCGCGCACGCGCTACGCGGCGGTCGTGGCGCGGGTGACGGAGTTCGTGCAAGGTGCGGAAATCATCCGGGCCTTCGGACGCGGGAGGTGGGCATACGAATCGCTCGAGCGCGAATCGCGCGGCAAACGGGACGCGGACGTCAAAGCCTCGATGCTCGAGTACTCCGCAATGGGCGCGCTCGGCTTTGTGATGGGTCCGCTCTTCACCGCGCTCATCGTGAAGGTGCTTGCGCCGCAAATCGTCACGGGGGCCATGACGCTTGGAACCCTGCTCGTTTTCCTCGAATACGGTAGGAGGCTCTTCGATCCCATTATGGCGATCGCCGAAAACATCCGGGCGGTGCAGCAGGCGCGCGTCTCGCTCAAGCGCATCTTCGACATTCTCGACCTCGAGCCCGAACCGGGGCGAGGTAGCACGCATGCCGTGTGCGGCCCTTCGCACGAAGCGCGCTTTCAACATGATATCGAATTCCGCCACGTATGGTTCCGCTACAAGGAGGAGGAGTGGGTTCTCAAGGATGTCTCCTTCCGTGTACCGCGCGGGGCGAACATCGCCCTGGTCGGACCTTCGGGATCGGGCAAAACCACGGCCATCGCCCTCCTGTGCCGCTTTTACGAGCCGACACGCGGCGAGATCCTCGTCGACGGGACGCGCCTTTCGGAACTCGACCTTGAATCCTGGCGCCACAAAATCGGCCTTGTCCTCCAGGATGTGTATCTCTTTCCGGGAACGGTGCTCGAAAGCGTCCGCGTATACAATGACGAAATTCCTGACCTCGCGGTGCGGAAGGCGCTCAGCACCGCGCAAGCGCTCGAATTCGTTGAGCGACTTCCGGGCGGTCTTGGGGCCGAGATCCGCGAGCGGGGATCGAACCTCTCGGCGGGGGAGAAACAGCTCTTGGCCTTTGCGCGGGCGCTCGCATTCGCGCCCGAGATCGTCGTGCTCGATGAGGCAACCGCGAGTGTCGACGCGAAAACCGAGCGGCTCGTCTCGCGCGGCATGGCCGAGCTCACGAAGGGGCGGACCTCGGTGGTGGTCGCACATCGTCTTTCGAGCATCATGAACGCCGACGAAATCCTTTTCTTCAAAGAGGGGCGGATCGCCGCCCGTGGCCGCCACGAAGAGCTCGTCGCGGCCTTTCCCGAATATGCGGAACTTGTCCGGCTCCAGTTTCCCTCGGTCAGATCCGCTGGGGCAACCGAGGACGCCGCGCTTTTCGTCCCTGCGGCCCTCGCGGCAAATGGAGGTGCCTCATGAAAAAAAGTCCGCATCTGTCCTGGATATGGAGTGTCTGGCGCGAACGAAAGGGGCTCATCGCGCTACTCCTTGCGCTCACGCTCCTTTCGAGTGCCGTCGCGGTCGCCATTCCCTACCTGTCCAAGGTGCTCATCGACACGATCGAGCATCTCATTGCCGGACGAACCACCACGCAGGCGATGAGCAACATCGACCGCCTTGTCGGCGTCATCCTCGCAGTGGGCGCGGCGAGCCTCGTCGCATCACTCTTTCCCGGAATCCGCGGCGCGGTGAACAGCGTCTTCGAACACATCCTCAGAATGCGATTTTTTGCCAAGGTGCTTGAGAAAGACCACCGCTTCGCCTCGGCATTCCGCTCGGGCGACGTCGTGACGCGGCTCACGGACGACCTGTACGACTTTCCGAAGCTCTCGTGGTTCCTCTGTTCCGGCATTTTCCGTGCGGTGGAATCGGGTAGCAAGGTTGTCTTCTGCCTTGCGGCGATGCTACTCCTCGACTGGCGGCTGACTTTGCTTTCGCTCCTACCCATCCCCCTCATGCTCGTGGTCTTCTATATCGCGCAGGATCGCATCTACGACAGCTTCCGGCGAAACCAGGAAGCGATATCCGACATCAACACACAGCTCGAAATGAGTTTTTCGGGCGCACGCATCATCAAGGCATACTCCTGCGAGCGAAAATACGCGCGGTTCTTCAAGGAAGCCCTTGCAAAGCGCTTCGCCACGGAAATGGAGGTCGCGCGTCTTGGCACGCTCATCGACCTCATCTTCATGTACGTGGACTATGTTGCGCAGATCGCCATAGTCTTCGCAGGCGGCTACATGGCGGTGAGGGGAGACATCACGATCGGAACGTTCTACGCGTTCTACAACTACCTCGGCATGCTCATCTATCCGATGCTCGACATCCCCCAGCTCTTCGCATCGGGGAAGCGCGCCTTCGTCAACATCGATCGACTTGAGGAAATCGCCGCGTTCACGGCGGCGAAGGCACATGAATCCCCCTTCTGCGTCGAAAGGGTGGAACGCGTCGAGACGCGGCGGCTAACGTTCTCGTACGAGGGGCGCGCCGATCCTGCGCTCGACGATGTCGACTTCGTCATCGAGCGCGGAGAGCGGGTCGCCGTGGTAGGTCCCGTCGGATCGGGCAAGAGCACGCTCGTGCGCGCGATAGCGGGGCTCATCGAGCCCTCCGCCGGCGAAATCCTCATCAACGGCCGTCCGCTCGCCGAGGCCGATCGAGCGTCCTTCGCGCTGGTCTCGGGCTATGTGCCGCAGGAGCCGCTCCTCTTTTCGGGAACGGTGCGCGAAAACGTGGCTTTCGGCGCGCGCGGCGACGGCGCCTCGATCGATGACGCAGATTTCCACGAAGCTATCGCCGCAGCCCAGCTTTCCTCGGAACTGGCGGCGTTTTCCGACGGAGAGCGGACGCTTCTTGGCCAGCGCGGCATCGCGGTCTCAGGCGGACAGAAGCAGCGGATCGCCATAGCGCGCGCGCTCGCCCGGAAGCCGAGCCTCCTCCTCCTCGACGACATCACCGCAAGCCTCGACGCCGCAAACGAGGAGCGCCTGTGGAGGGCCCTCGACGCTTCCTCGCGCGACACATCCTGCGTCGTCGTCTCGCACCGGCTCTCGACGCTCACGTACACCGACAAAGTGCTGTTCCTGGAACACGGGCGCGTCGCCGCATTCGGCGGGCACGAAGAGCTTTTTGAAACAAACGCAACCTACCGCGCATTCATCGAAGAACAGCTTGCGCCGCATGGCGCGACGCCGCATGGCGCGACGCCGCATGGCGCGACGCCGCATGGCGCGACGCCGCATGGCGCCTAATCCGCTCTTGACAAACGGCCCTCAGCCGAGCGCCACGTCGAGAAACATCATGAGCGCAAACCCGCAAAGGGCACCCAGGGTCGAGATGTCCGAATTGCCCGAGCCCTGGGACTCGGGGATGACTTCCTCGACGACGACATAGATCATCGCGCCCGCTGCGAAGGACAGAGCATAGGGCAGGATGGGCCGCATGACGCCCACCGCAAGCGCGCCTAAAAAGCCGGCAACCGGCTCGACGAGCCCCGACAGCTGTCCGTACCAAAAGCTCTTGGCGCGCGACATGCCTTCGCGGCGCAAGGGAATGGAAACAGCGGCACCCTCGGGAAAGTTCTGAAGCCCGATGCCGATGGCCAGGGCGAGCGCCCCGGCCATCGTTGCTGAAGGGATTTCCGCAGCAAGCGCGCCAAATCCCACCCCCACGGCAAGCCCCTCGGGGATGTTGTGGAGGGTAATTGCGAGAACAAGGAGCACCGAACGCTGCCAGGTCGTCTTAGGTCCCTCCGCCTCGTCCATCCGCGCCTCGATGTGGAGGTGCGGCAGAACCTTGTCAACAAGCTTGAGAAAAAGGCCGCCTGCGAGAAAGCCGGCGACCGCCGGAAGCCAGGGTGGAAGGCCCATGCCGGAGGCAAGCTCGATCGAGGGTGCAAGGAGGGACCAGAAGCTCGCGGCGACCATGACACCGCCGGCGAATCCGAGCATCCCGTCAAGGACCTTGCGGTTGATCGAACGGAAAAAAAACACCATCGACGCGCCGAGCGCGGTGAGCGCCCAGGTGAATAAGGTCGCACAGAGCGCCTGCACTGGGTGCGGCAAGGCGAGAAACCACCCGCTCATCGGACACCTCCCGCTGGCGCGCCGCCTGTGGCAAGGGGATCGACCGAAAGCGAGAAAATAAGCGCAGGAAGGCTCGCCACGCCCGCAAGGGCGGCACCGACGCCGAGCCAGGTCGCAAGTTCAGGACTCTCTCCGCCAGCCGCCAGGGCCGCGACACCGCAGGTCGCTCCGGTCGCCGCGAGGAGGAGGCCGCCCGCTAGCGCCGCGTTCTTCCGCGCCAAGGCCGCCGATGCAGCGCGCAGGTCGAATGCAGGCGAAGAGGAAGGAGGCGGCGAGGAAAACTCGTTCATGCTCCAGAATTTCCTGAGCGCTTCGTCGAGGGGGCGTGTTTCAAGAACGGTCGGCCCTGTGGCACCGCTGTCCGACGCCGCAAGCTCGACAAGCACCATGCGCCCAGCCTCGACGATAAGGGGGGGAGGCGGAGCGAGGCCCTCAGAGCCTGCGCCTGTGGAGGGGGGAGCGAGCGCGACCTCCACCGCACCTGAAAAGCAATAAACGCGGACGGCCGACACGGCTGCAGGAACTGCGGCAGAAGCTGCGGCAGAAGTTGCGGCAGAAGTTGCGCCCGCGCGCGGTACGATGAGGTCGCAGCCAAAGTCGGTGCCACGAACCCCGGCGATGACGCTCGCGCTCCGAATCTCGAAGCTCTCCTTCGCGGTGAGCTTTTCCACCTTGGAGCGAACACGTCCATAGAGAAGCTCAAGGGAACTCTTCCCTCCCTCGAGCCCTTGAAGCAAAAGCACGGTGTTTTCGGAGAGCTTGACGACCGCCCCCTTCTGCTTGAGGCGGAGCTCCACCATCGTTTTGGCGCCGGTCTGCACCTGGTCCGCCTCGTGAAGCTCGAAGCCGATCGGCTCGCCGAGGACGAGGATCTTGCCGCCCCGCAGGACGGATACATCCCCCTTGCCGTCGACAAAAACGATTTCGCCCACCGCGGCCTGGGCAAAGGCCCCGGCTGCGAGAACGAAAAACACCGCAGAAAGAATCACCGCGCCAAAAGGACGGCTTATATGTCGCATCATGTTTCGAGTATAGACAGATCGGGCGCAAAACACAAAAGGTAAACGAAGCTCCCTATTCCTTTGCATCGCGAGGAGGGGCGGGCTATACTAAGCGCGACGAACATGGAACAGCTCCTCAACGAGATTCGCATCGCCTACATGGACGGCGAGATAAACCAGATCCTTGGAGCCATCGCCGAGGAAGCCCGCGAGGGACCACTTCACACGCGCTACAACTCAAACGAGGAGCTTTTTCTCGAACTTACGGAGGACATCTTCGTTCCGCGCCTCCCCATCCACCACGACGTACGCCGACCCGAACCGAGCGCAGGCTATGCCGCTTCGCTTCGGGACGTTGTTCGCCAGCTCGCCGCAGTCCTCCCCTCCTCCTTCCACGGCCTCACCTACTATTTCGACCCCGCGGACATCCTCAAACCCTGTTTTTACCGCCTCTACAAGGTCGAGGATGCAACCTATCTTTACCTCCTTAGGGTCGACCTCGGTTTTCGTGCCTTCGAAGCCGAGACGCTCGAACCGGGCACGAACGATGTCACTCCGGCATTCAGGACGCGGCGCCTCTATGCCGAAAGTGAGCTCATCCCCCTCGAAGCGGTCATGTGGGAACTCGGCAGGGCGCGCGCGTTTAAAATCCGCCAGCTCGTCTCGAACACCTGGATCGGTGAAACCGGTCGCGGATATCTCGTGCGGGGCGTGTGGATGGATGCAGGGCTTTCAAAGTTCTTTTCAAAGCTTTTTCTGCCGGAGGGGGCCCGCACCTATCCCTTCTACCCCTTTTTCTGCAAGTACAAGACGGTGTGTGCGAGTGCGCCTTCCCTCGCCGCAGCGTATCGCCGCCGGGTGCTTCCGCTCCTTCACCGCGCCATCGGCTTTCTCGCGCCCGAAATGGACCACATCCAAAACGCCTTGAAAGGCGGTGAGTTTTCGGAGACAATGCCCCTGTTCGTCGAGCTCAAAGCCAAGGTGCCGCAGGCATGGAAAGAGGTCTTCCACGGTTTTGCGACGCGGCCCTATCTCAATGAGCGCGACCTTAAGGAGTATGCTCTTGAAATCCCCGGTTTCTAGCCTCGAAGATATACGCGGACTCAAGGTCACGGTGATGGGCCTCGGCCTCAACGGCGGCGGCCTTGCAAGCGCACGCTTCCTCGCCGAACACGGTGCCGAGGTGACGGTGACCGACATGAAAGACGAATCGACCCTCGCCGCGCCCATCGCCTCGCTTGCGGCATTTTCCATCCGCTACGTTCTTGGTCGGCACGAGCTTGCGGACTTTCACAACGCCGATCTCGTCATTAAAAACCCCGCGGTCAGACCCGATTCCCCCTATCTTAAGGCCGCAAAAGTCGTCGAAACCGATCTGTCGCTCTTTTTACGGCTTGCACATTCGCCCATCCTCGCCGTCACGGGCTCGAAGGGCAAATCGAGCGTCGCGAGCGCGCTCTACCACGGGCTTGTCGCCAACGGGGCTCGGGCCTTTTTAGGCGGCAACATCACCGTCTCGCCGCTCAGCTTCCTTGCGCAAACGGATGCGGACACGCCGGTCGTCCTTGAGCTTTCTTCCTGGCAGCTTGCCGATCTGCGCGGACTCGGCGTACTCAAGCCGCGCGTCGCAGTCCTCACGAGCATGATGCCCGACCACATGAACCGCTACGCCTCCATGGAGGAGTACATGGCGGACAAGCGGCTCATCTATGCCGATCAGGACACATCCTGTTTCACGGTTTGCAATCGCGACGATGAGTGGAACCGCTCCTTCGCCGCGGAAACGCGGGGGACGGTGCGCTGGTACGCCGACCGGCTCGAACCGGGGCTCCCCGGCGCATGGCTTGAGGGGAAACGAGGTCTCTACTCGCCCGCTGGTTCGCCCGCGGATGCGGAAGAGATACTTCCCGAAGAGCTCGCCGTACCCGGAGCGCACCAGCGCAAAAACCTCCTCGGCGCGGCCCTTGCCCTGCGATTGTTCGGCCTTGAGGCGGCGGGTATACGCCGTGCGATGGGCAACTTTCCCGGCGTCGAGCACCGCCTCGAGTTCTTCGCCGAAGCGAACGGCATACGCTGGTACAACGATTCGGCGGCGACCATACCCCAGGCGGTTGCCGCGGCTATCGCGAGCATCGAGCGGCCAATCATCCTCATCACGGGCGGCACGGACAAAAACCTCGACTTTGAGCCGGTGCGGGCCGCATACCGGAAGCCCAAGGCGATCATCCTCCTTGCAGGCTCGGGCACCGATAAGCTCAGGCCGCTCCTCGATCGGGACGGCATTGCCTATGTGGGTCCCTATGATGAACTCGAAACGGCCGTGCGCGAAGCGGCGGCTGCCGCCGCACCGGGGGATGCGGTCATGCTCTCACCCGGCTGCACCTCGTTCGGCATGTTCCTCCACGAGTTTGACCGGGGGCGGCGATTCAAAGAGACAGCGCGCGCGATCCTCGGCCTTTAACTAAAGGCGACCGCGCAGTAGCCGACAAAGCTTTCACTTTCTCGCGTCTCGAGGCTCGTCGCATAACCGAGGAGCTCGGCGCGGTGCGCGCCCATAGCCTCGGCGAAGGCGATCGCCGCCGCCGCCGCGCCCGAAGAGCATGCAGCGCCGGCTTCGCCGCGCTCGAGCACCAAACCAGGATCCATCGCAATGAGCGCATCGATGAAGCCCTTGTCGCTTGTTTCGCGCACCCAAGCCGCGGCGGCGCGGCCGCGCCCCGCAGGCGTAAAGCCGTAGTCGGGCCCGTAATGCGTGAGGTCGGTCGAACCAATGCAGGCAAGACTCCTGCCGACTTCCGCTGCCGCCGCCGCGAGCGCCGTGCCGAGCCGGACCGCCTCGCGGCCTGCGGGCGCGCGGAGCCAGAGAAGCCGAGCCGCGGGGAACAGAGCGCGCACGATGGGGAGCTGCACTTCAACCGTGTTGTCGGCGCTATGATCCGTAGCAAGGGGTATCCTGCGAGTAAGAGCCTCGCGAAGTTCCTCGTCGGCCTCGAGGGCACCAAGGGGCGTCTCGACGTAGCGCTCGGGCGCACAGAGTACAGGGGCTTCGGCAGGAAGGTGGCCACCGACAACGACGACCGTCTCCGCGGGTCGAAGCGCCGCTATGGCGCGCACGGCGAGGCGGCCTGAAAACGCCCAGCCCGCATGGGGGGCGATGACCGCGCGGGCCGAGCCGTGCCCAAACCCCTCGCGCCAGGTCTCCACGAAGGCGGTGACACCGCCTTCGTCGGCCGGATACCAGCCGGGCGGCAAAGCCCTCCGTCTTGTGCTCACGATAGGCCCCCTTTTCGCGCGCCACGCTTAAAAAAGTGCGCAAGAAAAATGAAGGATACTACCGCGTAGCGGCCGATAGTAGTATATACTGGAACCGCGCCATGAACAAGAAAACCGCAACGGGCTTTGCCCTCCTGAGTCTTCTCGCCGTCCTTGCCGCGGCAGGCTCGGTCGCCTATCGCAGTCTCGCGACCGACGCCGCGGGACGGAAGGCGGCAGAACGCGATTTCCAACGCTTGTCCGGCCTGCTTTCCTCGGCCACAACCGCCGCGGATCTCGCCGATCCAGAGCTCAGACAGAAGCTCGCGCGGTATTACCGGGCCGACGCGGAACTCCTCCTCGTAAGCGTATACGAGCGCGGCGCAGGCCTCCGATGGAGGATTCCCGCCAGTTCCCCCTATGCCGCCCCTGCAAGCCCTGGCGCCATGCCGGAAACGAGCTATCCGCCGCGTTCGGCGCTCCTTCTCGCCGCCCCGCTGGCGGGGGATCCCTCAGGCAGGCTGTTTGTCGAGGCGCTCTACACCAGCCTTCCCCAAGAGACCGTGTTCGCGGCATTCCGCGATGCGGCACTGGGTCTTGCGGCCTATCTTGCGCTCACGGCGGCCTTCGCGCTTGCTGTGATCCTGGTTCGTAGTGCGCGCGACCGCCGTCACGGACCGCAGACCAGCGACGCGCAGGGCACCGAACGCTCGAGCTATGGTGAGAAGGAAGCTCGGGACGTTGTGCCGAGCGAAAGCGAAAACCCGATGGAGGGCGGCCTAGCTCCGGCCCTTGACGACGAAGACTTCCAGGTGCCTGAGCTGGAAACTGGGCATGAACCCGCCGCGGCCGAGGAAGTGGCGAAGCCCACCCCCACCGGCCTCTATTCGCCGCTTTCCGGGCTCGGCTGGGAATCCTACCTCGCCGACCGTCTTGATGCCGAGCTTGCACGTTCGGCCTCGTTCGAGCAGGACTTGAGTCTCCTTCTCTACTACCAGGAAGGATTAGCCCCCGGCTCGCGAGACTACGGCCTTGTCATGAAGGCGGCGCGGGATTTCTTCAGCTTCCGGGATCTCAGCTTTGAATACGGCCCCGAGGGCTTTGCGGTCATCTTGCCGAACATCGATGTCGATCACGGCATCAGAATGGCAGAGGAATTCCTCAAAAAGGTCACATTCACGCTCCGTGAAGAGCGCGACCCGCTCGCCTATCTCCCCGTCTTTATGGGCCTTTCCTCGCGCGCCGGCCGACTCGTCGATGCAGCGCGCATCACCGCCGAAGCGGAGGCAGCGCTATCCAAGGCGAAAGAAGAACGCGACTCGCACATCATCGCCTTCAGGCCCGATCCCGA
This sequence comes from Spirochaetota bacterium, assembly GCA_029265615.1. Classification (GTDB taxonomy): domain Bacteria; phylum Spirochaetota; class Spirochaetia; order Treponematales; family Rectinemataceae; genus JAEUJG01. Next base: position 26,782 of record JAJUIB010000009.1, on the reverse strand, counting down.
CAAATACCGACTCTTCCTGGCCGCGCGCGGTTGCTGAAGACTAGGCCGGCGCAGCGCCTGCAAGGCGGCGGCGGAACCGCACCACGTCGGTGCGGCTCCGAATAGTCATTTCCGCTCGAGCTCCGAAAGCGGCTTTGCAAGATTTTTAAGCGCATAGGCCGAGACCTCGTAGGCAAGGCGTCCCCCCCGCACACGGAGGTAGTAGCGCCCTGTCGCCGTGGGGGCACCGACCTCGAGTGTCCGCGTTTCGCCTGAACCCAAGCCAAGCTCGATGACGAAGGCGATGCGCGAAAACGCGCCCTCGGGGGCCGCGGCGCGGGCATCCTCGGCCTCGAGGTTCGCAAGCCCGCGGGCCATCGCTTCGAGTGCAAGAGGCTCAAGTTCCCGCGCGGCGGCCGACCAACCCTTGCCGTCGCGAACCGCACGCCAATCAAGCCTGCGCTCGGGCGCGCCCTGCCCATCAAGGGCGAGCGAACCGCGCATCGCGATGTAGGCGATGTCCTCGGGCCGGAGGGGAGGCGTCAGAACGCGAAGGTCGAGCCAGCCCTGGCGCCGCGAGGACAGGTAGGACGCAAACCCGCCTGCCGCGGCATAGGAGCGCCGATCCGTGCCCAGGCGCACATAGGCTTCCTTGCCGGTCGGCCCGTAGGAACCGACAGCGAAGTCGGCAAGCGTTGCACCCGAGGCGGCAAAAGCGCGGACACGGCGCGCCCTACCTTCTTCGAGCCCTAGTTGCGGCCAGGCGGCTTCGTCATCGCTCCGTGGCTCGAGGCGAGAGACGGCCGCGACTTCGCCAAGAAATGCGGCGACGCGCGAGGCGGAGGCGGGAACTTCCCCGCCCGCCTCCACAAGAGTCCAGGCTTCGCCGCGCCGCTCAAGCCGTATGCTACCTTCAGGGAGACCGAGTTCGAGTGCCGTCACCCCTTCGGGCTTTCCGTGAAGGAGCCTCGCCGCCTCCGCCCGCTCAAGCCGACGCTCGGGGGAGAAAATCTCGCCGAGCGCGAGAATAAGCGCGAGCACCGCGATTGTCGCGACAAGCGCCCGCACCTTGGTGGCATACCGCATCATCGATCGGACCCTCCCTGTGAATGCTCATGCGCGTTCTCCTTGCCCGCACGCCGACGATTCCGCGCCCGCAGGATGCCAAAAAGGGCGAGGCCCCCCGGCACGAGGACAAGATTGACGAGATAGGCCGAAAAGACGGCAAGATCACGCCGGGCGGGATCGTCGATGCGCGCAAGACGCGTGTCGCGCCCCCCTCGGGCGCGCAAGGCGGCAAGCTCATCCCCCGACGCGAGCCACTCGGCGCCGTTCGCGACAAAGGCGGCATTGAAAAGCGAATCGGTCATCGTCATAAGATCGTTCGCAAAATCCGCCGAGGACACAATGAGGATGCGCGAGGCCTGAGCTTCCGCAGGAAGAGGGGGAAGTGGCGCAGCCCCCTCGCGCGAGGGAAGCGGCTTTCCCGCGTACGCCATCGGAAGCCTTCCTTCAAGCGTCGCCGCAAGGAGGTAGCGGCCCGCCGTCGCATCCCGTTCCTTTGCATAGTCGGCAGACTCCTCGGGCGCAATCGCAAAGTCCTTGGTCTGTAGCCAGGCGTTTGCGCTCGTGCGGATGAGCGGGGTAGCCTTCACCCCGCCAGGGGCGGCAAGCTCCAGCGGGCTCGGCCAGAAAAGGTCGAGCCCCGCGAGCGATCGGGTGAGGGGATGCGCACGGTCGGTGTTCTCAGGCCTCACGACGACCCAGTGGGGGTAGCGGACATAGCGCACCGCAAGCCCGCCGCCTTGAGCCATTTCCTGGAACGGCACCGTGAGGGAGGCGGCGTCGAGGAGAAGCGCAGGACGGAGGCTGACGCCGTAGGACGCAAGAGCCTTGAGCATGGCGTCATTCGAAAGAGGGTGCGCCGACAGCGTCTCGCGGGCTTCGACATCGACGCCGCGAACCGCAAAAAGGGCATTGCCGCCGCTAGCGAGGTAGGCATCAATGCGATAGGCGGCATAATCATCGATGCCGGAATTGCCGAGGACGAGGAGGACGTCCGTTCCCGGTGGAATTTCCTGGCCCGGGACGAGGGGGGAGACCGACCAACCCGAGGCTTCGAGCGCCTCCTTGACGCTACGATAGTCGTTCTCGAAGGACTTGTCCGTGTCTCCCACAAGGAGGGCGGCAAGGGGTTTGCGGTCCTGCACGAGACGGCGGGCGGCTTTGACAAGGTCGTATTCGAGCGCCTCGGTGCCGAGAACGAAGGGAAGAGACTCCGTGCGGCCCCGATATTCAAGGACGATCCCCGAATACACGACGGCGACGCGCCGCTCGTTTTTCTCGACGACCTGCATGCTCTGCGGACGGATTCCGAGCGCCTCGACCGCCCCCGCCTTCGCATCAGGATTGTCAAAGGTGACCGAAATCCGCCCACGACCCAAGGCCTCGAACTCGCGTAGGAAATCTTCGATCGCGCCGGGGCCAGGATGGCGAGCGGCGAGGGCTGGCGAACGGTAGTACGTTATGCGTAGCCTGTCCGGCAGGTTCGTGGCAAGGTCCTTAGAAACCTTGGAAAGGCTGTAGGCGCGGTCCCTTGTAAGATCGAGGCGGAACGGAAAACGCTCCGCAACAAGTACCGCGAACGCAAGCGCCACGAGCACGAGTGACAAAAGGACGGTGTCGCGACGCTTTCCGGTTTTCGCGTCCATGGCTCAGCTCCACTTCCGGCGCCGGACATTCCAGGCCGTGAGATAAAGGAAGGCGGCACCCGCCGAAAGGTAGTAGGCAAAGTCGCGTCCGTCGAGAACACCGCGAGAAAGAGACTCGAAGTGACGGCCCGTCGACACCCAGTTCGCGATCGCCGCGGCGGGACCAGAAAAGCGAAAGAAGGCCGCAAGCCGGTCGACAAGCGAGAGGCCGATGAGGAGAAGGGCGGCGCCGACGAAGGCGCTCGCCTGGTTCTTCGCAAGAGAGGAAACCCAGATACCCACGGCGGTGGAGGCGCCGGCCACAAGGAGGGCGCCGAGATACTGCCCCGCGAGCACACCCGGATCGAAGCTTCCAAGGAGGGAGGCAAGAAGCGGGACGGGCAGGGTAAGCGCAAGCGCGATGGCGATCGTCGCATAGGCGGCGAGGAATTTGCCGAGGACGAGCTCGGCTTCGGTAAAGGGCATCGTGAGGAGGAGCTCATAGGTACCGAGGCGCCGTTCCTCGGCCCAGCTCCGCATCGTCGCGGCGGGGGCAAGAACTGCGAAGGCGACGGGCATAATGCCGAAATAGGGGCGTAGGTCTGCAAGGCCGGCGGCGTAAAATCCGCGCACGAAGTACAGCCACGCCGCGGAGAATACGAGAAACGCGACGGAAATCGCGTAGGCGACGGGGGAATTCCAGGCGGCGCGAAATTCTTTCCGCGCAAGCGCATGAACGGGCTTCATTTCGAGACTCCTTCCGAGGTCAGCCGTACGAAAATCTCCTCAAGGGACAGCCGCCGCCTGAGCATCTCGAGAATGACGAGGTCGTTCTCGACCGCCCAGTCGAAGGCTTCGGCGCCCGGCTCCTCACCTGGCGGCGCGACGAGCTCGCATGCGGCAACGCCATCCGGTCCGAGGACCGGGGGGGCGGCGGGCTTCAGTCTGCGCAAACCCGCAACGAGACGGCCTATCGTGAGTTCATCAAGGCGCCCCTTTCGGGCGCGAACGCGGAGGGAAAGCCGCTCCTCACCCTTAAGCGCCTCACCGATTTCGGCGGGACTTCCCTGCGCCACAACGCGCCCTTCGTTGAGGATCACGACCTGGGAACAGGTCGCTTCGACCTCCTGGAGCACGTGCGTCGAGAGCACAACGGTCTTTTCCCGCCCGAGCTCGCGGATCAGCGCCCGGATCTCCAGTATCTGGTTGGGGTCGAGCCCCGTCGTCGGCTCGTCAAGGATGAGCACCTTGGGGTCGTGGAGAATGGCCTGCGCAAGACCGAGGCGCTGGCGATAGCCCTTGGAGAGCTCTTCGACGGGGCGGCGATAGACGGGGCCGAGGCCGCAGGCCTCGACCGCACGCCCCACCGCCGTGCTACACACCCGCCCTGAAAGCCCGCGGGCGCTCGCAGCGAAGGCAAGATACTCCTCCGGGGTGAGGTCGGGGTACAGCGGCGCCGACTCAGGCAGGTAGCCCACAAGCCGCTTTGCGGCGACGGGATCCTCCGTGACATCGATACCTGCGACAACCGCCTTGCCGCCGTCGGGATAATGAAAGCCCGTGAGCGCTTTCATGATGCTCGTCTTTCCCGCCCCGTTCGGACCGAGAAGACCGAGGACGACGCCCTCGCCCGCCTCGAACGAGACGCCCCGCACGGCCGCGACAGGGCCGTAGCTCTTGTACAGATCGATCGCCTGGATCACGGCTCACCCTCTCAAGGAAGGCCGCCGCCTTCGATGGGGAGGCGGCCAGATCGTTTCGCCGGCCCTGCTTCACAAGCCAGGCCGCTAGCAAACAACGTCTTTACGCCCGCGGTTACTCGCTTTTAGTCCACGTATTCGATGGGGAACGCCATCCGATCCCGCGTGAGAACGGTCTCCGGAAAGATCGCGCGGGCTTCCTCGTGGAGACGCTTCAAATCCCGTTCGGTGTAGCGGGGGCTGTAGTGGATAAGCCCGAGCTTCCGAACACCGCCTGCGTCCCGCGCGATCCGCGCGGCCTGATCCGCAGTCATGTGCTTTTTTTCAGCGGCGCTCGCCACGAGCGCGGCCTCGAACATCCCCTCGCAGATGAGGAGATCCGACCCTGCGACCTCCCGCGAAATCTCGGGAAAATAGAGGCTGTCGGTGACATAACTGAACTTGCGTCCCGAGCGAGGCGCGCCCATCACCTCGTCCGGCTGCACGATGCGGCCGTCGGCAAGCGTCACGGGCGTGCCGCCCTGGAGCGTTGACCACAGTGGGCCGCGGGGCACGCCGAGCGCAAGCGCCGCCTCGGGGTGGAACGCGCCGGGGCGGGGCGCCTCCTCGAGGGCGTAGCCGTAGCAGGGCTTGGTATGGCGCAGGGGAAAGCTACGGATCGAGAATCCATCGCCGTTCCATAGGACCTCGGGCCCCGTAAACTCGCGGACGACGATCTCGTAATTAATGTACATATCGAGAACACGGCGGCTTTGCTCGATGTACTCGGCGATGCGCGGCGGGCCGAAAATGTAGAGCGGCTCCTCGCGATCGACCTGGCTCGACAGCATGAGAATGCCGGGAAGCCCGGTGACATGATCCGCATGCATGTGCGAGACGAAGATCGCTGTTATTTTTTTCCAGCGGAGGTTGAGGCGACGGATCGAGACTTGCGTCCCCTCGCCGCCATCGAAGAGGAAGAGCTCGCCCTCGCGACGAAGAAGCACGCTCGTAAGACTGCGCTGCGGAAGGGGCATCATGCCACCCGAGCCGAGCACGAAGGCTTCCAGGTTCATCGCGCGAGACTATAGCCGAAAGCGCCTCGCTTCGGCAACGACCCAGCGCCCTGCGCGGGCTTTAGGCTGCGCCCCTTGTTGCGGCGCGGGCATCCGTGCGAAAGTAGCGGCATGGACGCATTTCTTGCGCTTGGGCTTTCCGAGCAGCTTGCAAAGGCCTTTTCGGCACTAGGCTTTGCAGAGCCCACCCCGATCCAGGAAGCGGCGATCCCCCCGCTCCTTGCGGGGCGCGATCTCCTCATAGAGTCCGAGACCGGCACCGGCAAGACCTTTGCGTATCTTGCGCCAGCGCTCGACTTCGCGCAAAAAGCCGGGGCGACCGGAAGGGCCGGGACGAGCCGCGAAGGCCCCGCGGTGCTCGTGGCCGCGCCGACCCAAGAGCTTGCGGTCCAGATCGGACGCGAGGCGGAGCGGCTCGTCGAGGCGGCCGGTCTTCCATGCAAGGTGGCGACGATCCTCGGCGGCACGCCGCTCTCGCGACAGGAAGCGAAACTGCAGGGTCGCCCCTCCCTCGTCATCGGCACGCTCGGCAGGCTCGGGGACCTTATCGCCCTGCGCCGTCTGAGGCTTTCCTCGCTTAAGCTACTCGTCCTCGACGAGGCTGACCGCCTTCTTGCGCCCGAAACGGAGGAGGCGGCCCTTTCGCTACTTGCGGCCGCGCCGCGCAGGGCGATGCGTGTCCTCGTCTCTGCGACGCTTCCGCGGCGAGTGCGCGAAAAGGCCGCGCCCTTCCTCACCGATCCCGCCTTCGCGCGCACTGAGCCCGGCAAGGTGCTCGCCGGCGACATCGAGCACTGGTGCTTTTACTGCGACAGCAGGAAGCGCCTTGACTTCCTCCGCAGGCTCGAAGCGGCGATCCACCCTGAGCGTTGCCTTGTATTTCTCGCCCAGGCCCACAGAGTCGCAGGCGCGGTTCAGCGGCTTGAGGCCATGGGCCTTCCCGTCGCGGGCATCCATGCGCGCCTTGAAAAGGAGGCGCGCCGCGTCGCCCTTGAACGCTTTGCGAAGGGGGGACTACGCTACCTCGTGACAAGCGACCTGGGCGCCCGCGGCCTCGACATACCCGGCATCACCCACGTCGTGTCGCTCGATCTCCCCGAGGAGCGCACGGTGTATGTGCACCGCGCCGGTCGAACAGGGCGTGCGGGCGCCCACGGCGTCTCGATCGTCCTTGCGGACGGCGTTGAGCTTGCGCGTGCATCGCGACTCGCCGTCGCCGAGGGCTTTGTGTTCCGCTGCAAGTTCCTGGAAGGCGGCGCGATTCTCGATCCGACGGCGGAGGAGTTCTTCGAACGGGCCGAACACGCCGAAGCCGAAAAACGCGCGCGGAGGGCCGCACGCGCGGCCGAAGGGAATGCCGCGGCCGGAAAGCGTCAAGGCGGCCGTCCCCGAGGCTAGAGCCCAGGCCAGCCCATGGCACGCATGATTCCTGCAAACATACGCCCCCTTCTCAAGGCATCGCGCGCGCTTCTTCCCGCAACTGAGAGGAGGCTCGACAACCCTACATGGGATGCCGCCTCCTTCCGCCTGCTCGTTGTGCGACTCTCGCCCTGGGACGACGTTGACCGCTCGAGCGCGCATCTTATCCTTTTTGCTGAGTCACGGGCCGCCCTCCCCGGAGCATACATCGACTTCGCCTTCTTCCCCGACCGCGCCGATCGCGAGCTCCTTGCAGCTGCGGGCCAAAAGACAGGCGAAAGGCTTCCCTGGTTCTACGGCATCGCCTCGGGACGGGGGCCCGCCGACTTCGACCTCGTCCTCGTTTCGAACGCCTTCGCGCTCGAGCTTGTCAATCTGCCCTACCTTTTCACAACCGGAGGAATCCCCTTGCGGGCCTCAGAAAGGTCAAAGGCGCGCACGTCGGGGCGAAAGTTTCCTTGCGTACTCTTGGGCGGCTCGAACGCGCAGGCCTCGGGCGCGATCGTCGCCGCCGACGGAGACGCGCTCGTGGAAGGCATCTTCTTCGGCGAGGGCGAGGGAGCAATAGGCGAACTTGTCTCAGTGCTGGCAAACAGCGAGGGGCCGCTCGAGCGTCGGCTTGACCGCGCCCGCGGAATTCAGGGGTTCTGGCGGTTCCGTTCGGTCCAGCCTGTGCAGATCCGGCGGCTCGAGCGTTCGCCGCCGCCCCTCGTCGCGTATCCCGTCTTCAACTCCACCGAATCGGGAACCGCCCGCCTCCAGATAGCGGCAGGATGTCCGGGGCTTTGCTCCTTCTGTCTCGAAGGCTGGGAGCGGCGGCCCTACCGGGAGCTGCCACTCGAAGAAACACTCACGGCGGCGCGGCAACTCAGACGAAACACCGGTGCCGACACGCTCGAGGTCTACGCCTTCAACTTCAACACCCACACGGAGGTCTTTGCGCTCCTTTTCGAGCTCGGACGGATATTCCGACGGGTAAACTTCATGAGCCAGCGCCTCGACATATTGGCGCGCACCCAGGCGCTTGTCCGCGCGGAGCTCGCGGCAGACAAACGCTCCTACACCCTCGGCGTCGAGGGCATCTCCGCCTCGATGCGAGCTTTCTACCGCAAGGGTCTGTCCGAGGATGATCTTGAGCATCTCGTCGAGCTCCTCGTCGTTCCCGGCGTTCGCGAGCTTAAGCTCTTTTACATTATCTCGGGCTTCGAGGGGCCTAACGACCTTGCGGAGTTCGCCGAGTTCGCACAGGCACTCGACACGCGCAGGCGCAATAAGGCGCCCGGGCTCCGCATCCTCGCCTCGGCGGGCTACCTGGTGCGCATACCGGGCACCCCCCTTGGCTTCTTCCCCCTCGTCCTCGACGAGAAGCCTCTCCGCAGGGTCGCTGACGCGATGCGCGACGCATGCAAGCAGGCGGGCGTCGAATTCAGGCTCGCTGCGAACTTCGACGAGTACCTCGCGGACCAGCTCCTCGTCGCCGCAAAGGACGCCCTACCCTGGATTGAGAGGGCGCCGGAACAAGGATTTCTCTACGACAAGGGACTTGTGCGCGGAGCTAGCGACTCACTACTCGATTTCCTAAAGGACAGAGGCGATATCGCGGCGCTTGCCGCGGAAAAAGGGCCCGATTACGCATTTCCCCTTCCCTTTCTCGACCGCACCGAGGAGCTTCTCTACGGCGAATACCTCGCGGCGCGTTCACGGCGCGACAGACAGCTCTGCCTGGGGGCTTCGTGCAATTCGTGTGGCGCCTGCGATACCAAGGCGGCGCGCGCCTTCATCGCGTCGCACGTGATCATTCCGCCTAAACCGGATCTTATAAATCGCCTAACGCGACTAACTGCGGCGAAAGCCGCCTTCGAACCGGTCATCATCGAGGCGGCGGTTCCTGAATCCCTTTCGGGTTCCACCGCGGCCTACAAAGGCGCCTGGCTCCTCAGGCTCCTTGCGGAACTATGCCCCGGCGCCGAATCGCGCATCTTCGAAGCCCGCGAGGCGCTTTTTTCCTCAGGTGATTCGGGGGGCCTCCCCGAGGGCTTTTTTGGACAAACACTCTTTGCGCTCTACGGCCCCAAGAGCGCTGAGGTCGCGGACGCGGCTCGGATAGCGGGCTTCACAGTGCTGAAAACGGGGCCGAGCGGGCTTCCCTTGCGTGTAGCGCGCATCGATCTTTCCGTAAAGCTGGTCGAGGGCGGGCCCCTTACACCGCAGGGCGCAGCGCTCGCGGCGCTCAAAGCCTGGCTTGCCGAAGAGCGCATTTCCTACACCGAAATCCGCGAGGGCCTGCGACGCCGCTTTGCGATCGCCCCACGGGATGAAAAAAAGGGGATTGTCACGAGGATTGAAACCGAGGAAGAAGAAGGGAGGTTCAGCGCCCGTCTATCGCTCGGCGGCAAGGCGCATCTGCGTAACTGGCTCGATCGGCTCGGCCCCGCCCGGGGACGCGCGGCCTCTGTCGAGGTGCTCGGCTTCACCCTCGGGCCATCGGCTTGATGCCATCGACTTGTGAGCCGTCGGTTCAAGCCGTGGAGGCGCGACTGTCACGCGCCTCCTTCACCGTCCTCGCAGCGCCCAAGCGCGGCGAGCCGCTCGTCGAGGCCGCCCAAGCATGCGAGGCTACGCTCGCCGACGAGTGAAGCCTCCTCGACAGCCTGCTCAATCGAACTGAAACTTGCGGCGATCGCGTCAACCTTGCCGCTGAGCCGCGCGCTGAATTCCCGGATGTTTGCAAGCCGCTCGGCGCTCGCGGCCATGCCCTGAGCAGCCCCTTGCGCCTCGACGCCCGCTTGCCGCGCGAGCGCGGCAAGCTCGGCGGCGCGCCGCTCGATCCCTTCCGCCTCGCCCGATACGGCGCCAAGCTCCTCGAGAATGCCGGCAAGCGCGTCGAGCGTCGAGCGCATCCCCTGGGCAAGCGTTGAAAGCTCGGAAGCGAAGCGGTGCGCCGTCTCCGAGGAGGCGCTAGTCGCTTCGCCCGTTTCCGCAAGCGCTTCGGCGATGCGGGCGGTTTCGGCGCGCGTGTCCTCCGCAAGCTTGCGCACCTCCTGTGAAATCACCGCAAAGCCCTTGCCGGCGGAGCCCGCGCGCGCCGCCTGAATGGAGGCGTTCATCGCAAGAAGGCCGGTCTTGTCCGAAAGATCCCCGATGCCACCTGCTGCCTCAAGAACGCGAGCACTCGCGGCGCGAAAGCGCGCCATACCCTCTTCAAGGCCGCGGACCTCAAGGTTCTGCCGCTCAACGTCGGCAAGTAGGGCGGCTATCGCGTCGCGCTTGCCGCGCGCAAGAGCGGCGGCCTCCCGGGCGGCAGAGGCAAGACGCGCAAGCGCCTCGTTGGTGGCGACGAGAAGCCGTCCCTCCTCAGAAACCGCGGACTCGAGTGCCACCGCCCTTCCCGCAATGTCGCGGTTCGAAGATTCCGCCGCTTCGACATTTCCGGCCAGACCATGTGCTTCGCGTGCAAGAGCCTCGAGCGCTACCTTGATCTCTTGGGAACTCTTTCGACTCACGGCGCTCGCACGAGCAAGCTCGCGCCCGGTCTCAAGCGCATCGCGGCTCCCTTCGACGAGGGTCGCAAGCGCCTCGGCGCGTTCGCGGCTGCGCACAAGTTCGGCTTCGGCGAGGCCAATGAGCTCCCCGTTGAGCTTTGACTGGAACTCGACAACAACTGCAAGGCCCGCAAGCAGGATGCCGAAGGTGCCGATCGCCGAATAGTCATGCGGGGGTGGCGATGGCAGCACGACGCTCGCGACAAAGGCGATGTACACAAAGATGGCAATGCCCGAGAAAACACGCATCTGCCGACGGTCGATGGCGAGCATCGCGACCGTGGAGAGCGCCGCAAGCAGGTAGGTTGAAAAGCGGTAGAAGTCGCCCGTTCCCGCATAGGGCAGAAGGAGGCCTATCCAGGTTGCGTTGAGAAAGGCTCCCGAGGCGGCGACATATGCTGCCGCGCGGTAGCGCCTCAGGCGAACCAGAGCGAGTGAGGAGGCGAAAACCGCTTCGGTCGCAGCGAGAGCGGCGAAAAAGACGCCATAGGCCGAAGGATCGGAAAGCCAGCGCGCAAGCCCCATTGCCATAAAGGCGACGAGGTAGATGATGTCCATACCAACGATATAGGGCACGCGCCGCGCAAGCGCGGCGGACAAACCCTGGCGATCGCCCTCGGGAAAAAAGAGACGGACGACGTTCATGAGACCTACCTTTCGCACCCGATCGTGCGCACGAAAGATGCGGACCCTGGCGAATCCCCGTCCGAGGCGGGAAGGCACAGAGCGCCCATCCGCGCCTCGGCGAGGGCTCGGAGCTCAGCGAGGCCTTCGGCAAGGCGCCAAAGCTCGCCGGGGCGCGCGCGCGCAGAGCAGCAAAAACGCGTCCACAGCGCTTCAAACGCCCCACGGTAGCGGGGATGTGCCAGTTTGCGGAGGCGGCCGAGTGCGAAACGTTGGAGTCTCAGCTCGGCGTTCCCTTCTTCGATGAGGAGCGCGGCCCCGAAAAGCGCCTCCTCCTGGTCTTGAGCGGCAAGCGGCGCAAGCAGCGTAGCAAGCTCCCCACGCTCGGCACGAGGAAGCGAGGAGAGCGCCTCGCGTGACTCGATCTCGAGGAGATGGTATGTGACGATGCGTAGCTCTCCGCCCGGCCACGCGTACACAAGGCTCTCGCCCTCCCTTCTGAGCGAGCGTCGGCCCGAAGGCCGCTCAGAAAGGGCGCGGACACGTTCCAATGCAAGGGGGGCAGCAAGCAGGGTGCCAAGCCGTGCCTCGGCGCGAAGCGCCGAAATCGCCGCATCACGCAGGGATAGGGCTGCGCGGGGATCGGGGCGTCCAGACTTCCTTTCCGCTACAAAAAGGAACTCACGGCTCGCAAGGCGCCGCGTCGCACTCTGTCGCCCACCGCGGTAGCTCACATGGCCCACCTGGCGGAGCTCCACGACGGCATCCCGTGCAAGGAGTTCGTACAACTCTTCGAGGGGGACTATGCCCGCATCGTTGTACGAAAGGAGGATGAAGCGCGCATCGATCGCGTCGAAGAGCTCACGGAACGCGGAGGCTGCGAGCCTGCGGGAACAGAACGCCGACTTAGTCCGTTTCCAGTCGGGATCGATACCCGCCTTGTCGCGAAGACTACCATCAGGCTCCCGCGCCTCGCTCACCGGCTTGCCCTCCCAGCGGACGATCGTGTTGAGGAGGTGGTAGTTCGAGCCATATTGATGCTGATTGTAGGGAGGGTCGAGGTAGCAGAGGTCAGCGCTCCGTCCTGAGCAAAAGGCGGCTGCGTCGCTCAAGGCGACCTCGGAGGCATCCCCCGGCCAGAGGCGCGGGACTTCAAGCTCCATCGGCGCGAGGATGCGGCCGAGCGCGTCCTTTCCGTGGCCGCCGAAGCCACGGTGACAGGCCTTAAAGACCCCCGAAGTGTTCGCATGCGTCGCAGCCTCGTAGATGAGCGGGCCAAGGAGCAGGGCGCGCTCCATCGCGTGCCGACGCCCTTCCTCGGCAGAACCGGTAAAGGCGGCAGGACGCATCGCTTCGATCGCGGAACGCACCCTGTCGATGAACACCGCGTTCTCGGCGGTGTAGAAGAGACGTTCCCTGCGAGGATCGGCGGTCGCGGTGCACGCGGGGGCATAGTGCCGCGCGATATAGGGCGCGCACGCACGGGTCTCGTTCTCGCGGGCGGGGTGCATGCGGTTGAGCAGGCGGAAGACGGTCTCGACACCCCCTTCGGCGCAAAAGAGCGCGGGGAGGGCCTGCGCAGGCACACCGAGCCAGCAGGCGTTCACCGCGGCCGCGTAGTCTTCGCAGTCCGAAGCGGCAACCTCCCAGCCACGAGCGCGGGCAAGACGGCTCACGGCCCCCGATCCGGCAAATGGATCGACAAAGCGCCGCACCGGGTGCCGCGCCTCGACCGCGTCGAAAGCGGCGTTGAGAAACGGAAGAATGGCACGCTTGTTCCCGATGTACGCGATGAGGCCTGCGCCCGCATAAGCGGCGACATCGGGAGCAAGGCCGCCGGCCGTAAGCGCCGCAAGGCGCGGTCTAGGGCTCATAGCGGGCCATGCTCGTCTCGGTTTCGAACACTTCGACCGCGGCAAGGGGGGCCTCAGGCAAGCGTTCGGCAAGACCGCGGAAGATGAACTCGGCGATGCGTTCGGCACTCGGATCTCCCTTAAAAAAGGGCTCGTCGTTGAGAAGCGTGTGGTCAAGCCCCGCAAGCACCTCGCGCAGGGCGGCCTTGAGGGCGCCAAAATCGAGGAGCATACCGCCTTCATCGAGCGTTTCGCCGCGCGCATAGGCGCGCACCCTGTAATTGTGGCCGTGAAGCCGCTCGCACTTTCCGTGATAATGGGTGAGGAAGTGCGCGGCAGCGAAATCCGATTCAACGCAAACGAAATACATGGCTTCTCCGCGCGGATCATACCCCAAGGGCGCGCGTCCTGAAAAGCCGATTTTCACGTTCTATACGCAAAGGCGACCCTCAACCTGTAAAGAACGCCCCGGAGCCCCACCGCGGGGCGCCCTGCAGGATGGCCTGGCCGGTCTTGAAGGCCTTCCCCGTGGGTGCTATGGTAGCCCCATGGCTTCTTCCCTCTGCGACCTTCTTTACGGACTTGAGATTCTTGAACGACGCGGCCCCTCGGATACGCGCATCGAGGGCCTCGCCTATGATTCGCGCGAGGTCGGCGAAGGATTTCTTTTCTTCGCCCTTCCGGGGCTCCACACAGACGGGCGTAGTTTCATCGCGCAGGCGATCGCATCAGGGGCACGCGCGGTCATCCACGAGGGCGAGCTTGCAATCTATGATCCGCGGATTACCTACATCCGTGTCCCATCGAGCCGCTTTGCGATGTCTCCCGTCGCCGCGGCCTATTATGACCATCCATCCCGCGCGCTCGGTGTCGTCGGCGTCACGGGAACGGAAGGGAAAAGCACGACGGTGTACCTCATCTACCAGCTCCTTGGGCTTGCGGGGCGAAAAACGGGCTTTTTCTCCACGGTAATGTCGGACGTAGGGGGCGGCGAGACGCCCAACCCCGAGCACCAGACGACACCCGAGGCGACGGCGGTGCAACGTATGCTTGCGGCGATGCGCGATTCCGGCTGCGAATTCGCAGTCGTCGAGGCATCCTCCCACGGACTTTCCGCGCGCACCAACCGCTTAGGCGATGTCGCCTTCGACGTTGCGGTCTTCATGAACGTCACGCACGAACACCTCGAGTTCCACGGTAGCTGGGAGCGCTACCGCGACGACAAGGCGAATCTTTTTCGTGCCCTCGATCGGTGCGGCCACGAAAAACGCATCGGCGGGAAGATACGGACCATTCCTTCGTTCGGCGTCGCCTGTGCGGATGATCCCGCATCTCCCTACTTCGCCGCGGCGACGGCGAAACCAACCCTGGCCTTCAGCTCGAAAGTCGATAGCGGCCCCGCAGACCGTTACCCGGGCGGAAGCGCATTCCGTGCACGCGATGTCCGCCCAGACGCCACAGGCGCGTCGTTTTTCATCGAGGCGGACGGCCGCAGCCTAAGCGCACGGATCGAACTGCCGGGAGCCTTCAACGTCGACAACTGCCTTGCCGCCCTTGCCGCCGTATCGGGCATCGCCGGCATCGACTGGGCGGACCTCGTCCCCCTTCTTCCCCGCCTCAAACCCGTCCGCGGCCGCATGACGCGCATCGACCGCGGCCAGCCATTCGAGGTGATCGTCGATTACGCGCACACGCCTTCATCCTTTCTGGCGGTCTTTCCGCCCATACGCGCTCAGGCGCAAGGCAGAATGCTCTGTGTTTTCGGCTCGGGCGGGGAACGCGACCTTGAAAAACGGCCGCGGCAGGGTCGCATCGCCGCCGACTATTTCGACGTCGTGATACTCGCCGATGAGGATCCCCGCGGCGAAGATCCGACCGAGCTCCTCGAAATGATCGCGGCGGGTTGTCCGGAAAAGACCCGCGGCGAAGATCTGTTCATCATCCCCGACCGAAAGGCCGCTATCCGTAAGGCCTTTTCCCTCGCCGCACCGGGTGATACTGTGATGCTCCTCGGCAAGGGGCACGAAAACTCCATCATCTACAAGGCCGGCGCCATACCCTACGACGAAATTGCCGAGGCGGAGGCCGCTTTGGCGGAACTCGGGTACTGCGGCTGAAGGCGCCCCTTCCCGGAGGAACATACATGAAACGCATTGTCATTCTTTACGGCGGAAGGTCCGGCGAGCACGATGTCTCCCGCATGTCCGCAGCGAGTGTCGTCCGCAACCTCGATCCGCTCACCTATGAACCTGTGCTGGTCGGCGCCTCGAAAGAGGGGGTGTGGTACCTGCAAAATGGGGCGCTCATCACCAAGGCGCGCAAAGGCCTTGCTTCCCTGCCCGTTGAAAAAGGCCCGCGCGTATTCGCCGCCCCCTCGGGGGGCCTCTACGTCGAATCGGTGGCGCGCATAGCGCCGCTCCCCTGCGTGGCGGTTTTTCCCGTCCTGCACGGCACCTTCGGCGAAGACGGCACGATCCAAGGCTTCCTTGAGACGGCAGACCTTCCCTATGTCGGCGCGCCGGTGCTCGGTTCAGCCCTCGGCATGGACAAGGACCGCGCCAAGTCGCTGTGGAGCCAGGCGGGCCTCCCCGTCGTCCCCTTCCGCGTCGTGCGACGCTCCGAGCTCGATGGTGCCGCGGCGGACAAACGACTGATCGACGAACTCGGCGCGCGCTTCGGCTGGCCTTGTTTCGTCAAACCCTCGTGTGCAGGCTCTTCGGTCGGCGCCGCGAAGGTTACCAAACCCGAAGCTCTCTACCCCGCCCTGCGCGAAGCGCTCGCATGGGACGAAAAGGCCCTCGTCGAACCATTCATTGAAGCGCGCGAGATCGAGTGCTCCGTGCTCGGCAATGAAACGCCTGTCGCCTTCGTCCCCGGCGAGGTGCTCCCGAGCCATGCGTTCTACGACTACGATGCAAAGTACATCGACCCCAACGGGGCGCGGCTTGAAATACCGGCACGCCTTAGCGACGCAGAGACGACGCGCATACGCGAACTCGCCATCGAGGCATACAGGACGCTCGAACTCACCGGCATGGCGCGCGTCGACTTTTTCGTCGACAAGCGCTCGGGCACAATGTATCTCAACGAAGTGAATACCATCCCCGGCTTTACCTCGATCTCGATGTATCCGAAAATGTGCGAGGCAGGCGGCCTCCCCTACCCTGCACTCCTTTCCCGGCTCATCGAACTTGCACTTGCGCGGCACGAATCCCGAAAGCAGCTTAAATTCAACGCTCAAGGGTAGTTAATTAAAAGACCGCATAAAGATACATAAATGATAAATATTTATGAAAAGGACATTTAGATAGTTTTTTGTAGCGCTTTTTGTTTATCAGTGCTATAATCTCCTCGCCGCCGCTACAAGACGGTAGCCCCCTTCGGAGGCTCGCCTCTTCGGGGCTACCGTAAGCGGGAGACTGTCTCCAGTGGGAGACAAGGAGGTTTTTCCATGAAATCCCAGGACTACATCGCCCTGGACGAAAAGTACGGAGCGCACAACTACCACCCGCTCCCCGTCGTGATCTCGTGGGCCGAAGGTTGCAAGGTCAAGGATCCCGAAGGCAAGACCTATTTCGATTTCCTCTCGGCCTACTCAGCCGTCAATCAGGGGCATCGCCATCCCAAGATACTCAAGGCGGTCCGGGACCAGCTCGACCAGGTGACCCTCACGAGCCGCGCCTTCCACAACGACAAAATGGGCCTCTTCCTCAAGAAGCTCTGCGAATTCACCGGCTTTGAGATGGCGCTTCCGATGAACACAGGGGCCGAGGCGGTGGAAACCGCCCTCAAATGCGCCCGTCGCTGGGGTGTCGAGGTGAAGGGCGTCGAAAACGGCAAGCAGGAGATCATCTGCGTCGAGGAGAACTTCCATGGCCGCACTATTGCAATCGTGTCCATGTCGAACGACCCCGACTCCTATGTGAACTACGGCCCCTACGTCCCCGGCTTCAAGCGCGTCCCCTACAACAGCGCCGAGGCCATCGAAAAGGCCATCACGCCGAACACCGTCGCCGTTATCATTGAGCCCATCCAGGGCGAAGCGGGTGTCTTCGTGCCGGACGCAGGCTACCTCAAGGCCGTCCGCGAAATCTGCACCAAGAACAAGGTGCTCTTCATCTGCGACGAGATCCAGACCGGCTTCTGCCGCACCGGCAAGCGCTTCGCATGGCAGCACGAAAACGCACGCCCCGACATCATGTGCCTCGGCAAAGCCCTGGGTGGCGGCATCATGCCCATCTCCGCCATCGTCGCCGACTATGAGGTGATGAAGGTCTTCACCCCCGGCACCCACGGCTCAACCTTCGGCGGCAACCCCCTCGCCTCTGCCGTCGGCATGGCCGCACTTGAGGTACTCGAAGAGCAGAAGCTCGACGAGAACGCGGAACGGCTCGGAAAGATATTCCGCGAGGAAGTCGCCAAGATCAAATGCCCGAAGATGAAGCAGGTGCGCGGTAAGGGACTCCTCAACGCCGTCGTCTTCGAAAAGGGCTTCGAGGCGTGGAATGTCTGCATCGCCCTGCGCGACGCAGGACTCCTCGCCAAACAGACTCACGGAAACATCATTCGCTTCGCTCCGCCCCTCGTGATTACCGAGGCGGAGCTTCGCGAGGCCATTGCGATCATCAAAAAGGTCTTTGAGGAGATCAAATAGCGCCGGATCGCACAAAACTAAGGCGGCGGCTCGCGATGAGCGGCCGCCTTTTTTTCTCGAAGAGCCAGCCCGCCGCCGCCTTTCCTAGGCGGCTGGGAAGCGGTATCATCGCTCATAGGTCATTCCGTGTCGCCAGGGGCGGCATCCTCAGATGAGGCCCCCTTGCGATGCGGCGGCCGGAAAAGGAGCGTGACGTGAAAAGCCCCAAGGAACAGTCACTCGACAAGCGCATCCTGGGCATGACGCAGGGCCGCACGCGGCGCCTTGCCGAGCTTCTGCTCGCGGACAGCGAAGTCCAGGCGCTCCAGGATTATGCAAACCAGGTGTCGATCAGACGCCTCGGCTTCAACGACCACGGCCCCGTTCACATGCGCAAGGTGGCGATCAACGCCTTGGTGATGGCCAGCCTTCTTCGCGACGCAGGCGTGCGACTTTCGCTTGAGATAGAAGAAGCGGGAGATGCCGAGGATTCGGCCGCCGCGCTCCTCATAGCCGCCATGCTCCACGACGTTGGCATGAGCGTCGGAAGGCAAAACCACGAGCTCAACTCCGCCATTCTCGCGGCCCCCGTGGCCACGCGGCTTTTGGAAACAAGTTATCCAGATGAGATGCAAAAGCGGGTCATTCTTCGTAGCCTCACCCTCGAGTGCATCGAAGGGCACATGGCAACACAGCGGGTCCACTCGCTCGAAGCGGGTCTTATCCTCATCGCCGACGGCTGCGATATGGAAAAAGGGCGCTCGCGCATTCCCATGCTCCTCGGAAACGAACCGCGCGCTGGGGACATTCACCAGTATTCGGCGGCATCGATCGAGCGGGTCGATATCGAGCGGGGCGCCCGGCTTCCCATCAAAATCTCCGTCGAAATGACCGAATCAGTGGGGTTCTTCCAGGTCGAAGAAGTGCTGCTTCAAAAACTCGCGATGAGTCCCGCAAAGGGCTTTGTCGAGCTTGAGGCGCAGGTGCGCGGCGAAGAACCCCGACGCTACTTAGGCTGAGGGGGCGGCCTTCCACGCGAACTAAGGCTCAGCGTCCGGAACTCCGCTCTGCCGGAAGCCACAGCGTGAAAACCGAGCCACCTCCCGACCTGCGGTGGTAGTCTATGCCACCCCCCGAAGCCTCGGCGATCCGCCGCGCCAAGGCAAGCCCAATGCCGGAACCCCGCTCCTTGGTGCTGAAAAAGGGCTCGAAAAGCCGTGTCTCGTGCTCAGGCAGCACCCCCGGCCCGCGATCGAGTACGGCGATGGCCCACGAGCGCCCGTGGCGCGAGAGCGCGATGCGCGGCCGTTCTCCAGCGCGGGCGCCGGATTCGGAGGAGGCCTCGAGCGCATTCGCAACAAGGTTGTCGAGCGCCTGGGCAAGCCGTTCGGGATCGGCGCGGACCTGCGCGCCCTCGGGAGGCGGTTCAAGTTCCACAGCATCGCCGAAGCGTTGTGCGAATTCCGAAAGAAAGGGGCCAAGCGCAAGATCGACGGGGTTTCCCGCGCCGCCTTTCAAAAAGTCCCTGACGCGATCGGATAAACGCGAAAGGCGGTCAACTTCCTCTTCGATCACAAGCGCCGTTCGGTCAATCGCGGGATTGGACGTTCCCTCTGCTTCTGCGCGACGACGGAGCGCAGCCGTCTGGATGCGTATGACCGCAAGAGGGTTTTTGATTTCGTGTGCCAGGGTGCGCGCCGCCTCGCCCAGTTGGACGAGTTCGCGGGTGCGAATCTCGCGTTCGCGGAGCTCGGCATTGCGGCGGTAAAATGCAAGGAGAAGCGCATAGAGTCCTGCAAGCGCGAGCGAGACAATGACGGCGAGCGACACGAGTGCGCGCCGCTCGCGCACAACGTCCTTCGCCGAGTACTCAAGCCACAGCACACGGGGAAGCCTGCCTGCGGAGGCGGCGGCTTCGCCGCCTGAAAGCGGCGCGCTCGAAGGTGGCGCGCCCAAAGGGGGCTCGCTAGGCGACGCCTCGCGAGCCCCCTCCGGCATCACGGGCGGCGCAGACGGCGGCGCAGAAGGCGGCGCGAAAAAACGATTGCGCCCACGTATCATCCCCATGCCCGGCATGCCGCGGTAGACGTCGCCTGAGCCGAGTGGTCGAATCAAGACGAAGGACTCCCCCCCCGCGCGCTCCTCGAACGAAGGGATGGCGGGAATGGGCGTAGCGAGGCTCTGGGGGGCACTCCCGCGGACTAAAAGTGGCACGCCGCGCGCACCATAGAGGCCGAATCCAAGCACGGAAGAGTTCGCGGAAAGATTTAGGTCAGGATTCTGAGCGAGCGCTTCCACAAGGCCCGCCGAAACGCGATAGGCAGCGAATTCGACATCGAGCCGCCGTGTCGCACTTTCGCGCAGCAGCATGGCCCAGACAAGGCCGAGAACAGCCCCAAGTGCAAGCGCCGAGCCAAGGACAAAGGCAGTGAAACGCCGGCGATCCGCATCCATGACGCATCCAGCATAGCCTGCACGAAAGCGGCGCCGCAAGACCGGCCCTGGGAACTCAACATGCACGAGAGCGGCCCCAGTGCCCGTTGCGGTAAGGCGATGCGCGGGTGTAGAGTCGAGTCATGCCGACTAAGCAGGCAAAACAGGTTCTCGAAGCGGCCATCAGGGCAGGCCAAGGGCGCGACTATGGGCAGGCGGTGAACCTCCTCACCGCCCTCCTTGCGGAGGCCGAAGCCCCGATCGAAGCGCATCTCTATCTCGGCAGAAGCTACCAGGCCCTGGGCGAAACCGGCAAGGCGATTGAAGCACTGCGCAGCTATCTTACCGCGGGAGGAGACAGGGCGACAGGCTTCTTTTTTCTTGGGAGAGCTTACCTGCAGGCCGGTCGCCACGAGGAGGCGCGAAGCTGTCTTAAGCGCAGTGCCGAGGCGGACCCGGATCGCGCACAGACCTGGGCCTTGCTCGGCGCCGCCCTCCTTAAGGAACGGCGCAGCAAAGCTGCCGTCGCCTGCCTTGAGCGGGCGGTGGGACTTGCCCCCGCGGACCGCCGTGTATTCCGCGGCTACCTCACCGCGCTGTTCGTGCGCGCAGTCCGCCTCATCGCACGCGGAGACACCGATCTTGCCGCGCAAATGCTCGGTTTTGTCATCGAAAACGGCCTTGACGCTCCCGGACCGCGGCTGTGGCGTGCCCGCGCACTCCGCGAGCTTGGCCGCCCCGACAGCGCCCTTGTAGACTGCGAGGCCGCCCTCAAGGCCGCACCCGATGACCGCTCGCTTCACTGGCTTCGCGCAGGACTTCTCATCGAAGCAGGACGGCAAGACGAGGCGCGCGAAGAACTACAAGCCCTCGACGCATCAGATGTCGGCATACCCCTGATCCCGAAGGATGGACGCGCACTTGCCCGCATCCGCACATCGCTCGCCTTTCGCGAAGAACGCTGGAGCGAAGCCCTTGCGGAGGCCCTCGCCCTGCTCCGCTCCGGGCCTGAGGATGCTGCGCTCCGAGCCATCGCGGCGGAAAGCCTCCGCGAACTCGGCCAATACGAACGCGCAAAAGCGCATTGGGAGCGC
The DNA here is from genome assembly GCA_029265615.1 of Spirochaetota bacterium. Lineage (GTDB taxonomy): Bacteria > Spirochaetota > Spirochaetia > Treponematales > Rectinemataceae > JAEUJG01. The sequence continues at coordinate 5,760 of JAJUIB010000009.1, read as the reverse complement.
GCCATCGCAGCTGACCCCGAAGCGGCCTATTTCCGCCTGGGACTCGCCCTCACGCTCTGGGAGCTCGGCGAGCATGCCGCAGCCAAGACCGCCGTGGATCGGGCGCGGCGCCTAGGAGCCGACCCTGGCGAGACAGAGTACTGTGCCGCGCTCATCGATGCGCAGCTCGGCGAGGCGCCCTCGCGCCTCATTCCCCGCATCCAGACGCTCATCCGTGCGCGCGGCGCCGACCCCCGACTCATGTTCGCACTCGGCGAGGCGCTCTATCGCGACGGGCGTCCCGACCTCGCGAGCGGCTGGTTCGAAAAAGTGCTCACGCTCGTTCCCGATCACGAGCTCTCCCTGCTCTATCGCGCCTCGATCGCGGAATCGCTCCACGACGAGCGGGCGCTCGACGCCGCGTATGAGGCCTATCTTGACGTCTATCCCGACAACCAGAAAATTAGGCGCGAGTACCTTGACCGGCTTGTAGCGCGCAAGGCCTGGGACAAGGCGCTCAAGCTCCTCGAAACGGGTCTCGCCTATGGCGGCGGCAAAGGCGAGCGCAGGCTTCTCGCCGCGGCCTACCGCAACACGGGACGTTTCCGCGAGGCCGCCATGCTCTACCGCGAACTCCTCCGAGAGGATCCTGCGAATACAGAACTGCTCCTCGCGCTCAGCCTCTGCCTCGAACGTGACGGAAAAAGCGACTATGCGCTCGCCCTGCTCGAAAAGGCGCCAGAGGCGGCAAAAAGGGAGGCCGCACCCTGGATTGTCCTCGGACTCCTCCTTGCGCGTCGCGGCCGCACCGAGGCCGCGATCGATGCCCTCAGAAAGGCGACCGAGCTCGAGCCCCGAAACGCGCGCGCATGGCGCGATCTTGGACGCATCTATGAGCGCCAGGGGCTTTCACAGTTCGCCGCCGCTGCATTCGAACGCGCCGAGGCGCTTGACCCTGCGACTGCAAAGCAGTCGGCGACTGCAAAGCAGTCGGCGCCGCAGGCCCAGGCGTCGGCGAAGCGTCGAAATCGCGCATCGCAGACAAACCGCCCGTGATTCGCACAGTTAGCTGCGGCCTTGCGCTTTTCCCGGCCAATGCTATACTCGTCCCAGGAGGAGTTAGATGCCGGTAAAAGCGATGGACCTGTTTGACGCCTACGCGAAGAGTGCACTGCCCAAAGACCACGGGTTCCTCGTGTCTTCGTTCTTTAGCACGCATACGGCGTATAGCCGGTACGAGGTGGTCTCCTACGCCAACGTCAAGTCCATCTATCCCACCGAGGACGGACTCACATTCCAGACCGATGGTAAGAAGCTCCACATCCTCGTCGAGCCGCCGAACTACCACCAGAAGGGCATCGAGCCCTATATACGACCAAGTGCGGAGCAAATTCCCCACCGGTTCAGCGAGCTTGAAGTGTTTCAATGCCGCAACCAGACAAAGATCTACTACGGCAAAGACGCCGTAATCTCCTACGGCTCGTTCACCATCATGCGGCCAACGGGTATGAATTTTTCCTTTATCTTCTACGCGCTGCCCGACGTCTACGACTCAATGCAGCTCTTCTTCGAGAAAACCTTCAACAAGGAAGCGGGCGTTCCGCTCGCCGACGCCAAAAAGGTCGCAGCCAGCGTGGGGGCGAAGCTCCGCAAGGCGATGGCAATGGACTTCAAAAACGAATAACGCAGGTCACTACCCTAAAAAACAAAGCCGCCCGGCTCACCCTGGGCGGCTTCTCTTTCACGAACCTTGCACTTCGCGCGCGCTAGGCTCCGGCCCGGCGTTCGATCTCCGCTTGGGCGACCGCAGTGATCGAGAGCGGCACCTGGTAGGGTGAGCACGACACATAGTCGAGCCCGGCTTCCATGCAGAAGCGGATGTTGTCGGGATTTGCGCCGTGTTCGCCGCACAGGCCCGTGACAAGACCAGGACGTGAAAGCTTGCCTCGCCGCACCGCGACCTGCACAAGATCCTTCACTGCGGGGGTGAGCACTGAGAAGGGGTTCCCCTCCACTAGATCGTAGAGCGAATAATCTGGCATGAAGGTGTTGAAATCGTCGCGGCTGATGCCGAGCGTCGTCTGGGTAAGATCGTTCGTACCGAAGGAGAAGAACTCGCTGTAGCGCGCGATTTCCCCGGCGCCAAGCGCGGCCGCGGGTAGCTCGATCATGGTGCCGATCTTAAACGGCACGGGTTTGGCGCCAAGCTCCTTCCGAACCTCTTCTTCGATGTCGACAAGACCACGGTAGGTCTTTCCCTCGATCTTTTTGCCGAACACGATGAGCTTGAGTTCAGCGGCATTCATCACGATGGGTATCATGACCTCGGGACGGACGTCGACTTTCTCCTTCTGGAGCTTGTAAACCGCCTCGAAAATAGCCCGGACCTGCATCTCGTAAATCTCCGGATAGGAGACGGCGATGCGGCAGCCGCGGTGCCCGAGCATCGGATTGAATTCGGCGAGCGCATCGCAACGAGCCTGTATCTCGGCCTTGGAGAGCTTTGGCGCTCCCTTCCTTGCGCCAAGATGGGCTATAAGCGCATCCATCTCGCCTGAGTTGTGCGGAAGAAACTCGTGGAGGGGCGCATCGAGGAGGCGGATCGTCACCTCTTTGCCTGCCATCGTCTTGAACAGGCCGTAGAAGTCGTCACGCTGCATGGGCTTGAGCTTGTCGAGCGCCTTAACCCGCTCCTCGCGCGTGTCCGCGAGAATCATCTCGCGGATGACGTTGATGCGTTTTTCGTTGAAAAACATGTGCTCCGTGCGGCAAAGACCGATGCCCTCGGCGCCAAACATGAGCGCCAGCGCGGCGTCGCGTGGGCTGTCGGCGTTCGCGCGCACGTGGAAGTGCCCCATCTGCCCCTTGGCGAGTGCGATGAAGTCAAGGAGCCCTGAATCCTTGGGATCGGGTTCGATGAGATCGGCTTTGCCGGCCCATATTTGCGGTTCTCCGTAGTAGGGTACGTTGATCGTCACATAGTCGCCCTCGGCGAGCGCAAGGTCGCCGATGACGGCCTTTTTCCCGCGGATTTTCATCTCGGGCTTCACAAGCGAAACCTTGCCGTACTGCCGGGCGACGACGGATGCGTGCGCTGAGTAGCCGCCCTCGCAGGAAAGCACTCCTTGAGCCACCTCGATCGCCTTGACATCCTCCGCAAAGGTCGCAGGCATCACAAGGATGAGGCGCTTGTCCTCGCCGCGCTGCTGGGCGTTGCGGTGTGCCTCGAGGAGGGCCTCGGTGCTGAAATATACGCGGCCGATCGCCGCGCCAGGCGCTCCCGCGATGCCGCCGGACACGCCCGCTAGCTTTTTAACGCTTGCAAGATTGACGACGGGATGGAGTATCTCGTTAAGACGACCAGGCGCGATGGATTGCACCACAAAGGCCTCGTCCACCACCTTGCGGGAACAGAGGTCGAGTAGCAACTTGAGGTCGGCCTGCGTGCTCTTCGCGACAACCTGGCGCTGCTCGATGAGCCAGAGCTTCTTATTCTCGACGGTGAAGCGTATCTGGCGGATCTCCTTGTGGCGATCTTCGAGCTTTCGCGCTATTTTTTCGAGTTCCTTGAGGTACGCCGGTTCGATGGCGTTGATGTCCTTTCCGACGGCGCCGATTTCATTGAAGCGCTCCTGGTAGAACTCCCCCTGGAGCCTGCGTTCGCCCGAGACCACGTCGCGGGTGAAAAATGCCCCCGAGGCTGATCCCTTGCCATAGTTGCCATAGACCATTGGCTGCACAAGAAGCGCGGTGTCCTCGGCATCCTGTTCGTCGAGCTCGATGAGGCGAGACACGCGCTTGAGCGCGGTCTCGAGCTGTCCTGAGGCCGAGGCAAAAAAGCCTTCTGGCAGATAGGGCGCATACTCGTCCATGAGCGCGGCTGCGGTTTTTGCGAGCTTTTCTGCGCCGAGCGCCTTCGACACCGCGATAGAAGCCTGGTGAAGGGTTTCAAGGTCCTTCGCGCGCTCCTCGACTTGTGCGATCTTCTCCTCAACGGCGAGCATACCGCGCACGAGGAAGAGCACCTCATGCGCGGCGAAGTTGGCGCCGACCCAGGAGGCGAAGCCCTCAACCGTGTCCTTGGCAAGGCCGAAGTTGTGGAGCGTGGGATAGTTCGAGATCGCAAGATTCGGCGACACGACGATCTTCCAGAGGAGGGGGTTTGCCGCGTCGCCCAGACGCTTCCCGACGATCTCCTCAATCTTTTTTACCGTCGGGCGAATCGCCTCGAATACCTTTTCCTTGCCGAGGGAGGCTGCGGCGTCGGCATCGATGATGAAGCCGGGCAGAATAGGCAGGGCGAGCTCGGCGAATTCGTTCGCCTGCCTTCCGCGCTGGCCGAGCTTTTCAAGATCAACGCCCTTTTTGACGGTCTGATTCTGGCTGAAAAAGTGGATGTTTTCCTTCATGGCATGTCCCTTTCCCATGTGACCGTCGCCTCAGAAGAGGGGCAGGGTCGCGTTGACGGGGCCCCGGAGAAAGGCCTCGAACTGCGGGCTTGCGCCCTGAGCGAGGTAGCGCTGGAGTTTCGCGACGCCCTGGATATCGTCGCCGGCCACAGCAAATTGAATCGTCGATCCGTGCTTCACCTTGCCCCATTTGAAAAGGGCATTGATATCGGCGATGCGCTCGCCATCATAGTACACGAGCACTTGAAGGCCGGGATATTTCGCATTGTAGCTCGCGATAATGCGCTTCCAGGCCTCGACATTGCCGTTGTGAAAGAGCTCATTCGTGACCTGCACGGAGTACATCGGGGTCATGCGGGAACCCGGTTTCACGGCGCGTTCGGCCTCGACCGCGGGCTTGTGTTCGAAAGCTACTTGGGCACCCGCAGCCCCGGTAGCTTTTTTGCGCGGCGCAGCAGCCGGGGCCTTAGCCTGAGCCGACGCACGGGGGCCCCTCGAAGCGGCGACGCCTTTAGCCTTGGGCTGCTTGTACGTGCAGTCTCCCTTTGCAAGATCGAGCTTCGGCTTGGGCGTCTTCCCGGCGAACAGGGCGGCGAGCGCCTGGGCGGCCTGGTCGAGAAGCGCGGCATCCGCCTCCTTACCATAGCGGCCGGCCCAAGCGACAAGTAACTCATTCCGCGATAGCCGGTCTATGCGCGCAAGGCTTTTGGGGTTTTTCGGGTTGACCGCTATGGGACCGAGGTCGGGATGATGGTAGACGGCGACGAGATCGACTGCGTTCCACGTTCCCGCTGCCTCAGCAACGGTCGCAAGGTCCTGAGCCACCGAGGGGAGGTTGAGCGAAACCGCCCGGTAATGGAATTTGTCGCCGAGCACCATGGCGACGACGGGTAGCACCTCGTCTTTGTCGAGCAGGCGCTCCTCTATGAGCTCACCGATGACATCGGCGAGATTTTCCCTGCCTTCCACCCGCTCGACCACTGCAACGACGGTCTTGATGTGGCGGACCGAGGCGTTGAAGCCCTGCCTGTCGGCGAGGCCCTCGAATTGGCAGCTAAGGTTTTTCATGGCTGTCGCCCCCTCCTTGCCGTAGAAGCAAAAAGCCGCCCGAACCGTTTGGCAGTCCGGACGGCCCTGTGTGTAGTATAGCGAGAACAGGGCTGTGGCGCGAGAGTTCTTGCGCCGCGGCGCCCGTAATTGAACCCAGAGGGCCCGCGATCGGGCCCCCTGGGCCCGCGATCGGGCCCCCTGGGCCCGATCATGCACCAAATCCTGCTCGATCACAGCTCCCGCATGCGGGAATCTTCACTGCGGCGTCCGCGCTTCGCGGGGGCTTTCTTACCCGCGTCGACGACGCCCTTAGCCTTGGGGG